>NZ_PTPY01000035.1:0-705731 GCF_022696215.1 Pandoraea sp. LA3
CGGCCGGCTCAGGGTTGAGCATGCGCTCTTTGGCCGCAAAGAATTCGTCGCTGGCGACCAGCGCCTGTGCACCCAGACGCGGATCGGCCAGGTTGACGTAACGGCGCACGAATTCCGGTGCGTTCGGGTCTTGCGGGGCGAGGGCCATGTTGCGTTTGACTCCAGATAAAGGCGCCGACGCCGTCATACGCGGCGTCGACTGGAAAGGCTTGTTTGTGCCACGAGGATCACGATTTCTCTCGTGATCCTCTCTGTTTTGCGATTCAGCGCGTCAGTGCCGCATTGGCAGGGGCCGCACCTTCGATGGCTTCGTCGGATGTCGCGACCGGTTCGTACGGCAGTACACCGTTGAGCACTTTGTGCGCTCGGGCAAAGTCGACGTCTTTTTCCCACGCGGCCACGACGAGCGTCGCCACACAGTTACCCAGCAGGTTCGTGATGGCTCGCGCGATCCCGACGAACCAGTCGACCGGCAGAATCAGCACAAGACCGATCACGGGGATGGCCGGAATGGCCGCGAGCGTCGCCGCGAGGATAACGATGGCCGATCCCGGAATGCCGTGCGCACCCTTGGACGTGAGCAGCGAGACAAGCACCACCAAGATCAGGTCGTGCATGGACAACGGGGTATTGGTCGCCTGCGCAATGAAGATGACCGCCAGCGTCAGATAGATGGAGAAACCATCGAGGTTGAAGGAGTAGCCCGTCGGTACGACGAGACCGACCGTCGATTTCTTGATCCCCATCCACTCCAGCTTGCGCATGATCGCGGGCAACACGGCGTCGGACGACGCCGTACCCAGCACGATCGACAATTCTTCGCGGAAGTATTTGATGAACTTGAAGATGTTGAAGCCCGCAAGCCGCAACACGCCACCCAGCACGACTGTGACGAAGACGAAGCAGCTCAGATAGAACACGAGGACCAGCAAGCCCAGTTGTTTGAGCGACGACGCACCGTATTTGCCCGTGGTGAATGCCACAGCCCCCAGCACGCCCAACGGTGCGAGCCGGATGATGAACGCCATCACGCGGAAGAAGACGTGACTCAGGTCTTCGATGAAACGCGCTACCGGCCGCCCCCGCTCACCCAACGCCGCCAACGCGCATCCGAACATGACGGAGAACACGAGAATTTGCAGGATGTCGCCCTTGGCGAACGCATCGGTAATGGTGTCGGGAATGATCTTCAGCAGGAAGCCAGCCGTGTCTTTCAGGCTCTTGGCGTTTTCGGCATAAGCCGCCATCGAACTGGCGTCGAGACTGCGGATGTCGATGTTCATGCCCGCACCCGGACGCGTCACCCACGCCAGCACGGCACCGATCACCAGCGCGAAGGTGGTGATGATCTCGAAGTAAAGAATGGCCTTGATACCCACACGGCCAACTTTGCGCAGATCGCCCGCGCTGGCCATGCCGCTTACGACCACACAGAAAACGATCGGGCCGATCACCATCTTGATGAGCTTCAGAAAGCCATCGCCCAACGGACGCAATGACTCTCCCAACTGCGGAAACCAAATGCCAAGCGCTACACCCACTATCAACGCAATGACGACTCGGCCAAACAACGAACGAAACAGCTTGGGCATGGTTTGTCTCCTCTGCCTGCGCAAATCACTCTCTCGGATTTCGCGATCTCTAAATCGAATGGACGGCTCTCGGGGGCTGATTCTGTACGGCGGTACGGCAAAACTGCGACCTTGCAAGGCAACGGCATTCAGTTGCCAACACCCGTATCGGACAGTGTATGCGGACAAGTCATACCGGTCTGACCAGTGGTGTTATGGGGAATATTAGAAAGCCAATATAGTCCGGTCAAGATTTGTCTTTTGAGGGGAATCCCTAGGGTGACGAGATCTCTTGTCAGGCGCCGCGAGCTTCGGAGGATTCGTGCGGAAGTCCTTGTTTTACTAGGTGAATCCACTGAAATTCGTGTGAACTTCGCTTTCCTGCCCGGGGTCGCATTGGCATTGGGTGCCTTGTGGCGTGCGTCGGCATGACCGTCAAATTGAGGACGGAAATGAACGCTGTGACGCCGCGCAAGGCCCCCGAATCCGCCAATGCTTGTTTATCAGGGAGGCGTCATGCGAATGAAGGACACGGTGGTACTTGTCACCGGCAGTGCTCAAGGAATCGGACGTGCCATTGCCATCCGCCTCGCGCAGGAGGGGGCGCGCATCGTGGTGGAAGACCGGCTCGATAACGCAATGGCCGAACAGACACTTGACGCCGTTCGGGCCGCCGGCAGCGACGGTTGTGTCATCGCCGGAGATGTCGGGCGTGTTGCTGATGACCGCGCGGTCGTCGAGCAGGCGGTCGCGCAAATGGGGCGCGTCGATGTGCTCGTCAATAACGCGGGTGTGGAACGCCGCGCATCATTTCTCGATGTGACGGAGGCCGATTACGACCTGGTCATGAACGTCAATCTGAAAGGGGCGTTCTTTCTCACGCAAGCCTTCGTGCAACACCTGCGCGATACGAAGCGCGGTGGCCGGATCGTGAACGTCAGTTCGGTCCATGAGGAGTTGCCGTTTCCTCATTTCACGAGCTACTGCGCGAGCAAAGGCGGCATGAAGATGATGATGCGCAATCTCGCCATCGAACTCGCACCGCTCGGCATTACGGTGAATAACGTCGCCCCCGGGGCCGTAGGGACGCCGATCAATCAGCAACTGCTGGCGAACAAGGCTCAACTCGATGCGCTGGTCGCAAATATCCCGCTCGCACGTCTTGCCGATCCCAGCGAAGTTGCCAACGCCGTGCTGTTTCTCGCGTCGCCGGAAGCGAGCTATGTGACGGGGACGACGCTGTTCGTCGATGGCGGCCTGCTGTGGAACTACGCGGAGCAATGACCATGACGGACACGGCGCAACGCACACTTGCCTCCGGCGGTATGACGCCCGACGTCGCGCACTCGGCGCCCGCCGACGTCATGACCCCGGATGACCGTTATCGCGAACTGTTCGTCGCAGTGCAGTCGCAACGCGTCTTTCCCGACAGCAAGACGTTCGTGGATTGCGCGCCGCTGCTCGCTCCAGAGGAGATACTGCGCCGCTATCGTGAAGATGCCGGCAAACCCGGCTTCGATCTGTCGCGATTCGTGGCGTCTTATTTCACGCTGGAGCGTACGCCGCCAAGTCACTACGTGGCCGACCCGTCGCAAGGGCTCGTCGAGCATATCGATGGGCTGTGGGACGTGCTCACGCGCCAGCCGGAGGCGCATCCGGCCGATAGCTCGCTGTTGCCGCTGCCGCGCGCCTATGTGGTGCCCGGTGGACGCTTTCACGAACTCTATTACTGGGATTCGTATTTCACAATGCTCGGGCTGGCCCGTAGCGGTCGCCATGATCTGCTCGTAAGCATGGCCGATAACTTCTCGTTTCTGATCGACACCTACGGCCATATTCCGAACGGTAACCGCACCTATTACCTGAGCCGCTCGCAGCCGCCGATGTACGGACTGATGGTCGAGCTTTTCGAGTCGCATGGCGTGGCGCGCGCGCTGCGCTATTTGCCGCATTTGCGTCGTGAGTACGACTACTGGATGGAGGGCGAGGCATCTCTCAAACCCGGTGAGGCTCACCGTCATCTCGTGCGATTGCCCGACGGCGCGCTCCTCAATCGCTATTGGGATGAACGCGATACGCCGCGCGAGGAAGGGTACCTGGAAGACGTGACGACGGCACTCGATGCGCCGCACCGTGCTGCGGGCGAGGTCTACCGGGATTTGCGTGCGGGCGCGGCGTCCGGCTGGGACTTCAGCTCGCGATGGCTCAAGGACGCGAGCGACCTGTCGTCGATCCGTACGACCGCCATTCTGCCCGTCGATCTGAACAGCTTTCTCTATGCCACGGAGCGCCACATCGCCCGGCTTTGTGAAGCCGGTGGCGATGCGGATGGGGCGCAGGCGTTTGCAAAGCGCGTACAGGCCAGGCGGGACGCCATGACCCGTCACCTCTGGTCCGATGCCGAGGGCGCTTTTCTCGATTACGACTGGAAGCTCGGCGTGCCGCGTGCGCAGGTGTCGGCGGCGCTGGCTGCACCATTGTTCGTAGGGCTCGCGTCGCCCGAGCAGGCGCATCGCTCGGCAAGCACGATGGCGACGCGTCTGCTGGCCGCCGGTGGATTGCGTACGACCGAGGCGTCGAGTCTTCAGCAATGGGATCCGCCCAACGGCTGGGCGCCGTTGCAGTGGATCGCCATTCATGGCCTGCGCAAGTACGGCGAGAACCGTCTGGCGAACGAGATCGCCCATCGCTGGCTCTCTACCGTCGGCTCGCTCTACGCCCGCGAGAGCAAGCTGGTGGAAAAGTACTCGCTTCACACCAGCGACGCGATGAGTGCCAGCGGCGGTGGGGGCGGGGAGTACCCGCTGCAGGACGGCTTCGGCTGGACCAACGGCGTGGTACGCCGTCTGCTCGGCGATCGTCCGGAGCATCATGCCCATCGGGTGAGGGCGGTTTAAGGAGTAAGTGGGCAAAGGAGGGGGGCGGAGACGGCCTGGCGGGCGTGGCGGGCCTGACGGGCAGGGTTATGGGCCTCGGCCGGTGCCCCATGTATAGGGCTTTCCCGGCGGATGACGGTGGCGTCGCGTGAGGAGAAATTTGGCGTCGTACAATGCGCAATACGCATACCCGCATTCCCTGTGAGGCCCCATGAAGCACTCGGCGCATGCCGTAACCGACGCCGCCGTCGCCACGATTCGCGAGCGCATCGAACGTCAGGTCTATCCCGCCGGCGCGATGCTGCCCTCGCAACGCCAGCTCGCCGAGGAACTGGCAATCAGCCGCGCCTCGCTGCGTGAAGCCCTGTCGACGCTCGAAGCCCTCGGCATGGTCGCCATCCGGCCCGGCAAGGGCGTCTATGTGAACGACGCATCGGCGCACATCGGCGTGGCATGGCGCTTCGCCGATCAGATTTCGCTCGCCGATACGTATCAGTTGCGCTACGCGCTCGAAGGCTTCGCGACCCGCCTCGCCGCGCTCGCCGCCAGCGCCACCGAGATCGAGTGGCTCACGGATAACGTGGAGTCGATGAGGTCCGCGCTGGTCGAGGGCGATGTCGATGCCGCCGCCCAGCTCGACTTCGCGTTCCACCTGCGCATCGTGGGTCTGGCCGGGAACGCGGCGATCGCCGATATTCTGCGCGGCAGCACCGAAATCGTGATGGAGAGCCAGCGCCTGCCGTTCTATCAGCGGGAGCTGGTGCTTTCCACCTATCATGAACATCTGGAGATCCTCGACGCCCTGCGCCGCCGCGACGGTGCCGCCGCAGGTGCCGCAATGGAGCGCCATATCGTGCTGGCGGCCCAGCGGGCGGGCATTCACTTTCCTATCCCCTCTGCGTATCCGTCTGCCGGCGGGCTTCCCCTTCGGGAGAACGCAGAGCGTACTGGTGCTCCACACGTTCAGCTTTGAGATGAACCGGAAATGCGCTATACTTTGAAGGTTTTAGTCATTTAACCCTCACCCTAGCGCCTACCCGCCTGACATCTCGTCCGCCGCCCGAGCATCCGCTGTGCGCATATTCCGCGCAATTCCGGTGCCCGCGCTGATGTCATCGCTAGCGGACGATGGGGCTGGCAGCAGGGGTGAACCCTTCAGGAGTTTCCCGTGCTGCCGTCATTCCCACCCGCCATTCTCGCGCTCGCTGACGGCACGGTCTTTCGTGGGTACGCCATCGGCGCTGCCGGTCACACCATCGGTGAAGTGGTCTTCAACACAGCCATTACCGGCTATCAGGAAATCCTCACCGACCCGAGCTATGCGCGCCAGATCGTCACGCTGACGTATCCGCACATCGGCAACACGGGCGTCAACGGTGAAGACGTCGAAGCCACGAAAGTCCATGCCGCCGGCCTGATCATCAAGGATCTGCCGATCCTCGACTCGAATTTCCGCGCCGACAAGACGCTGTCGCAGTACCTGAAGGACGAAGGCGTCGTCGCCATCGCCGGCATCGACACGCGCCGTTTGACCCGAATCCTGCGTGACAAGGGCGCCCAGAACGGCTGCATCCTCGCCGGTGAAGAAGCCGACGAAGCCAAGGCGATCGCGCTCGCGCAATCGTTCCCCGGCCTCGCCGGCATGGACCTCGCCAAGGTCGTCTCGACCACGGAAACCTACTCGTGGACGCAGACGGAATGGCGTCTGGGCGAAGGCTACGGCGAGCAGAAGGATCCGAAGTTCCACGTGGTCGCGCTCGACTACGGCGTCAAGCGCAACATCCTGCGCATGCTCGCCGAACGCGGCTGCAAGGTCACGGTGCTGCCCGCCCAAAGCTCGGCCGACGACGTGTTCGCCCTGAACCCGGACGGCGTGTTCCTCTCGAACGGCCCCGGCGACCCTGAGCCGTGCGATTACGCCATTGCCGCGACGAAGACCTTCCTCGAGCGCCGCATTCCGACCTTCGGCATCTGCCTCGGCCACCAGATCATGGGCCTGGCCGTCGGCGCGAAGACCCTCAAGATGAAGACCGGTCACCACGGTGCCAACCACCCGGTAAAGGACCTCTCGACGGGCCGCGTCGTCATCACGTCGCAGAACCACGGTTTCGCAGTGGACGCGAACAGCCTGCCGGAAAACGCACGCGTCTCGCATGTCTCGCTGTTCGACGGCACGTTGCAAGGCTTCGAACTGACGGACCGTCCGGCATTCTGCTTCCAGGGTCACCCGGAAGCGTCGCCCGGCCCGCACGACATCGGCTATCTGTTCGACCGCTTCGTGCAGTCGATGGCCGATGCGAAGCAGCCGGCGTAAGCCGTCGCACGACGAGATCAGGAAACAGGTAAGGGAACGCGCATCATGCTCGGAAACTCCATCGGCATCCTCAACCTCTGGACCTATCTGGCCGGGGTCGTGGTGGTCATTCTGCTGCCGGGACCGAACTCGCTCTACGTGCTGGCCGTTGCCGCACAGCGCGGTGTTCGTCAGGGGTATGCAGGCGCATGCGGCGTGTTCCTCGGCGACACCATCCTCATGACGCTGTCGGCGGCCGGTGTGGCGTCGTTGCTGCACGCGCAGCCGGCGCTGTTCTTCGTGGTGAAGTACCTCGGCGCTGCCTATCTCTGCTGGATGGGCCTGAACATGCTGCGCGGGGCCATCGCCAACGCACGCGCCGCGCGAGCCAATCCGGAGGCAGCGGCGCTGGCGCCGAAGCACGTCGATGCGGATCACCCGTTCAAACGAGCGTTGTTCATCAGCTTGTTGAATCCGAAAGCGATCCTGTTCTGCGTGTCGTTTTTCATCCAGTTCGTCGATCCGGGCTACGCCTATCCCGCCGTGTCGTTCGCGGTGCTGGGCGTGATCGTGCAGACGTGCAGTTTCCTGTATCTGAGCACGCTGATCCTGGCCGGTTACCGCCTGGCCGAGCACTTCCGGCAACGTCGCCGGTTGAGCGCCGGGGCAACCGGCGGCGTGGGCGCGTTGTTCGTCGGCTTCGGTGTGAAGCTCGCGACCGCGACGCTGAGTTAAATTTTTGTTGAGAACGTTATGCCAAAGCGCACAGACATCAAGAGCATCCTCATCATCGGCGCCGGCCCGATCATCATCGGTCAGGCATGCGAGTTCGACTATTCCGGCGCACAGGCCTGCAAGGCGCTGCGCGAGGAAGGCTACAAGGTCATCCTGATCAACAGCAACCCTGCCACGATCATGACCGACCCGGATACGGCCGATGTGACCTACATCGAACCGATTACCTGGGAAGTCGTCGAGCGCATCATCGCCAAGGAGCGCCCGGATGCCATTCTCCCGACGATGGGCGGCCAGACCGCGCTGAACTGCGCGCTGGACCTGCATCGTCACGGCGTGCTCGACAAGTACAAGGTCGAGCTGATCGGCGCATCGCCGGAAGCCATCGACAAGGCCGAGGACCGTCAGAAGTTCAAGGACGCGATGACCAAGATCGGTCTCGGTTCGGCCAAGTCGGGTATCGCCCACTCGATGGAAGAAGCGCTCGCCGTGCAGGCGCAGATCATGGCCGATATCGGCGGCAGCGGTTACCCGATGGTGATCCGCCCGTCGTTCACGCTGGGCGGCTCGGGCGGTGGTATCGCCTACAACCGCGAAGAATTCGAAGAGATCTGCAAGCGTGGCCTCGACCTCTCGCCCACGCGCGAACTCCTCATCGAAGAGTCGCTGCTCGGCTGGAAGGAATTCGAGATGGAAGTCGTGCGCGACCGCGCCGATAACTGCATCATCGTCTGCTCGATCGAAAACCTCGACCCGATGGGCGTGCACACGGGCGACTCGATCACCGTGGCGCCCGCACAGACGCTCACGGACAAGGAATACCAGCTGCTGCGTAACGCATCGCTCGCGGTTCTGCGCGAAATCGGTGTGGAAACGGGCGGCTCGAACGTTCAGTTCTCGATCAACCCGAAAGACGGCCGCATGGTCGTCATCGAAATGAACCCGCGAGTGTCGCGTTCGTCGGCACTGGCCTCGAAGGCCACCGGCTTCCCGATCGCGAAGGTCGCGGCCAAGCTGGCCGTCGGCTATACGCTCGACGAGCTGCGTAACGAAATCACCGGTGGCGCGACGCCGGCCTCGTTCGAACCGACCATCGACTACGTCGTGACCAAGGTGCCGCGTTTCGCCTTCGAGAAGTTCCGCGAAGCCGATGCACGCCTGACCACGCAGATGAAGTCGGTCGGTGAAGTGATGGCCATGGGCCGCACGTTCCAGGAATCGTTCCAGAAGGCCATGCGCGGTCTGGAAGTCGGTGTGGACGGTCTGGACGAAAAGTCGACCGACCGCGACGAAATCGTGGCCGAAATCGGCGAGCCGGGCCCGGATCGTATCTGGTACGTGGGCGACGCGTTCCGTCTGGGCATGAGTCTGGAAGAGGTGTACGCCGAGACCGCCATCGATCCGTGGTTCCTCGCGCAGCTCGAAGCGATCGTCAAGAAAGAAAAGGCGCTCGGCGGCCGTACGCTGGAGAGCCTGACGACCGAAGAACTCCGCTTCCTCAAGCAAAGCGGCTTCTCGGATCGCCGTCTGGCCAAGCTGCTCGGCACCGATCAGACCGCCGTGCGCCGTGCACGTATCGCCCAGAAGGTGCGCCCGGTCTACAAGCGCGTGGATACCTGCGCTGCCGAATTCTCGACGAACACGGCTTACATGTACTCGACCTACGAGGAAGAGTGCGAAGCCCAGCCGACCGACAAGAAGAAGATCATGGTGCTCGGCGGCGGCCCGAACCGTATTGGTCAGGGTATCGAGTTCGACTACTGCTGCGTGCATGCGGCGTTGGCGCTGCGTGAAGACGGGTACGAGACCATCATGGTCAACTGCAACCCGGAAACCGTCTCGACGGACTACGACACGTCGGATCGTCTGTACTTCGAGCCGGTGACGCTCGAAGACGTGCTCGAAATCGTCGACCTCGAAAAGCCGGTTGGCGTGATCGTGCAATACGGCGGTCAAACGCCGCTGAAGCTCGCGCTGGACCTCGAAGCGAACGGCGTGCCCATCATCGGCACGAGCCCGGACATGATCGACGCCGCAGAAGACCGTGAGCGTTTCCAGAAGCTGCTGCAGGACCTCGGTCTGCGTCAGCCGCCGAACCGTACGGCCCGCGCGGAAGACGAAGCGCTGAAGCTGGCTGCCGAAATCGGTTACCCGCTGGTGGTGCGTCCGTCGTACGTGCTGGGTGGCCGTGCGATGGAAATCGTTCACGAGCCGCGTGATCTCGAACGCTACATGCGCGAAGCCGTCAAGGTGAGCCACGACAGCCCGGTGCTGCTCGACCGCTTCCTGGACGACGCCATCGAGTGCGACGTCGACTGTATTTCTGACGGCAAGGACGTCTACATCGGCGGCGTGATGGAGCACATCGAACAGGCAGGCGTCCACTCGGGCGACTCGGCTTGCTCGCTGCCGCCGTACTCGCTGTCGGCCGAGACGATCGCTGAACTCAAGCGTCAGACGGCCGAAATGGCCAAGGCGCTGAACGTGGTCGGTCTGATGAATGTGCAGTTCGCGATTCAGCAGGGCAACGGCGTCGACACGATTTACGTGCTGGAAGTGAATCCGCGTGCGTCGCGTACGGTGCCGTACGTCTCGAAGGCTACGGGGCGCCAGCTCGCCAAGATCGCCGCCCGTGCGATGGCCGGCCAGTCGCTCACGTCGCAAGGCGTGGACAGTGAAGTCGTGCCGCCGTACTACAGCGTCAAGGAAGCCGTGTTCCCGTTCGTGAAGTTCCCGGGCGTCGACCCGGTGCTCGGACCGGAAATGCGCTCGACGGGCGAAGTGATGGGGGTGGGCCGTACGTTCGGCGAAGCGCTCTTCAAGTCGCAACTGGCTGCCGGTTCGCGTTTGCCGGCTTCGGGCACGGTGCTGCTCACGGTGAAGGATGCCGACAAGCCGCGCGCGGTCGAAGTGGCTCGCATGCTGCATGCGCTGGGTTACCCGATCGTCGCGACGCGTGGCACGGCGGCTGCCATCGAAGCAGCCGGTATCCCGGTGCGCGTGGTCAACAAGGTGAAGGACGGCCGTCCGCACATTGTCGACATGATCAAGAACGGCGAGATCGCGCTGGTGTTCACCACCGTGGACGAAACGCGCACGGCGATCGCCGATTCGCGCTCGATCCGCATGTCGGCGCAGGCGCATAAGGTCACGTATTACACGACGATCTCGGGTGCCCGTGCCGCCGTGGAAGGCCTGAAGTATCTGCAAAACCTCGAGGTCTATGACCTTCAGGGGCTGCACGCTCAACTGCCGGCGTAATTTCACGAAGTCGACGGTAGATTGATGCGGTACGCCCGGAGCGGCCGGCTGTTACGGCGGCTCCGGGGGAAAACGCAAAATCATGGCGCGTCCGCCGGGGAACTGATCTCCGGCGGGTGCGCCAAATGCTTTAAGCATGTATGAAATGCGCTTCGTCTGTGGCACAGCGCCGCGCGGCCCGTCCTCCGGTTGGCAGCGTCGGCAACTCTGCTACACTAGCGCAACATAGGTGTCACAGCCGCGGTCGAGCGGCGTTCGCAAAAAGTGCGAATGCGGCTTAGCTGCGGCAATTTTTTTGTCTTTCGGAACAACGCGCATGAGTACCATTCCTCTGACCAAGCGAGGCGCTGAGCTGCTCAAGGATGAGCTGCACCGCCTGAAGACCGTCGAACGTCCGAACGTGATCACTGCGATTGCTGAGGCCCGTGCGCAGGGCGATCTGTCGGAAAACGCGGAGTACGACGCCGCGAAGGAAAAACAGGGTTTCATCGAAGGTCGCATCCTCGATCTCGAGTCGAAGCTCTCGGCAGCACAGATCATCGACCCGTCGGCGCTCGACGCCGAAGGTCGTGTGGTCTTTGCCGCAACCGTGGAACTCGAAGACCTCGAGAACGGCGGCACGGTGCAGTATCAGATCGTCGGCGACGACGAGGCTGACCTGGAGCACGGCAAGATTTCGGTGAGCTCGCCGATTGCCCGTGCATTGATCGGTAAGTACGCAGGCGATGTGGCCGAAGTGCAGGCCCCGAGCGGCGTGCGCGAGTACGAGATCATCGATGTCCGCTACGTCTGAAGTGACGTCTGCCGGCGGTGCGCCCCGGCTGGAACGACTGTTCCGTCTGATTGCGACCGTCTGGTGCGGAAGCCAGTGGGCGATCGGCTACATCGTCGCCCCCACGCTCTTCGCCGTGCTGGAGTCACGCATGGTTGCAGGCACGGTTGCGGGGCGGTTGTTTCATACGCAAGCCTGGATCAGTCTGGTGTGTGGCGTGCTGCTGGTTTGGCTGGCGACAGCGCTGATTTCGCGCGCGGCCGATGCGTCGGCCGCTCGCAGCTATCGCATGCTGCGCTGGCTGGCGGTGGCGATGATGGTCTGCGTGCTGATCAGTTCGTTCGGCTTGCAGCCGTTCATGGCGTCGCTGCGGGAACAGGCGGAAGCATCGGGCGTCGATATCGGCCAATCGGCTTATGCGGCGCGCTTCGGTATGCTTCACGGCATTTCCAGCGGTATCTATCTGCTGCAAAGTCTGCTCGGCATTGCGCTGATCTGGCGTCAGCCGGTGCGCGGCTAAATGCCGCACCGGGTAGCGGTAGCGGCGGCGGGTGATTAACCAGCGTCGTGACTTCGCCCAATAAAAAACGCGCCCGACAATGTCAGGGCGCGTTTTCTTGAGCGCTGGCGGATAGTGTGACATCCGCCGCCGCTCGCGACGCAGTCGTTAGACAGGCTTCGTCCAGGCTTCGACGTTACGCTGGCTATGCTGGCTCAGTCGTTACGCTGGCGCTTGACGCTGGTCTGGCGCTTCTTGGCGCGCTTGACGATGCCACCGGCAGTCATGCGTTCGTTGCCGGCAACCGTCACTTTCTTGACGGTCGGGCGACGTCCGGCATTGGTGCTGCTTTTGACGACCGTCACGGTGCGCGGTGCGCGTCCCTTGACCGTCGTGCCGGTGCTGCCGGATTTGCCGCGAACCGGCATCGGCTTTTCGTCCGGCGTCTCGCGATACAGAACGAGCAGCTTGCCGATGTGTTGCACCGGCGCTGCGCCCAACTGGTCGCAGATGGATTCGTAAATGGCCACGCGCGCGTCGCGTTCGTCGCCGAACACACGCACCTTGATCAGTTCGTGGGCCTTCAGGGCACCGTCGATTTCCTTGAGCACCGCCGGCGTCAAGCCGTCGGCGCCGATCAGAACGACGGGATTCAGCGCATGGGCGGCAGAGCGCAAGTCAGCGCGTTGCGCTGGGGTGAGGGTCAAAGCGGGCATAGAAGACAGACGAGACAAACGAGTTAGGATGCGCCCGCAAACCCGGGCCGGAGCGTCGGAAGCGACCGCCGGCCGACTAAGGGATTTTGGGCGCGCAAGGGCGTATTATCCTGCAAATTCGCAGTGTTTTTGAAGAATTATGGCAAAAAACCGTTTCAACCACGCGTGGTTGCACGATCACATCAACGATCCCTACGTCAAAATGGCGCAGCGCGAGGGCTATCGGGCCCGCGCAGCCTATAAGCTCAAGGAGATCGATGAGCAGGACCGGCTCATCAAGCCCGGCCAGGTGATCGTCGACCTGGGCTCGACGCCCGGCAGCTGGAGCCAGTACGCCCGTAACAAGCTGGCGGCGGGCAAGCGTGTCGACGGCGGTATCGACGGCACGATCATCGCGCTGGATATCCTGCCGATGGATCCGATAGCCGACGTCCACTTCCTCCAGGGCGACTTCCGGGAGGACAGCGTTCTCGAGCAGCTCGAAGAAATTGTGGCCGGGCGCAAAGTCGACCTTGTAGTTTCCGATATGGCCCCCAACTTGTCCGGTGTGGCGTCGGCCGATGCGGCGCGGATCGAGCATTTATGCGATCTGGCGCTGGATTTTGCACAGCGACACCTGAAACCGGAGGGAGCGTTACTGGTCAAATGTTTTCACGGCAGTGGCTATAGCCAGATTGTCGAAAAATTCAAACACCAGTTCAAAACCGTGGCGCCGCGCAAGCCAAAGGCGTCGCGGGACAAATCTTCCGAAACGTTCATTCTGGGTCGGGGTTTGAAAAATCCGGCTTGATGCCCGTCAAACCAGCGCACTGGCGCTATGGTGGCGGTAGAGAATCACTATAGCGGTGCGCCTGCGAGTGGATTAGAATGAATTCCTGGCGCGAAGCGATTTCATGAAGGAGCAACGCTTTGAACAATAATATGTTTTCCAAAGCGGCGGTGTGGTTAGTCATCGCGCTGGTCTTGTTTACTGTTTTTAAACAGTTCGACAAGCCGCACGTCCAGGAGGGCGTGACGTACTCCCAGTTCATGGACGATGCCAAGAACGGCAAGATCAAGAACGTGGTGGTGCAGGGGCGTAGCCTTCAGGTGACGCCCAGCGACGGCCAGAAATACACCATCGTGTCGCCCGGCGACATCTGGATGGTCGGCGATCTCATGAAGTACGGCGTTCAGGTCTCGGGTAAGGCCGATGACGAACCGAACGTGCTCATGTCCGCCCTCTACTATCTCGGACCCACGTTGCTGATCATCGGCTTCTGGTTCTACATGATGCGACAGATGCAGGGCGGGGGTAAGGGCGGTGCCTTCTCCTTCGGTAAATCCCGCGCGCGCCTCATCGACGAGAATGCCAATCCGGTCACCTTTGCCGACGTCGCGGGCTGCGACGAAGCCAAATACGAAGTCGGCGAACTGGTCGACTTCCTGAAAGATCCTCAGAAATTCCAGAAGCTGGGTGGCCGTATCCCCCGTGGTGTGCTGCTCGTCGGCCCGCCGGGAACCGGTAAGACCCTGCTCGCACGTGCTATTGCCGGCGAAGCCAAGGTGCCGTTCTTCAGCATCTCGGGTTCGGACTTCGTGGAAATGTTCGTGGGCGTGGGCGCTGCCCGTGTGCGCGACATGTTCGAAAACGCGAAGAAGCAGTCGCCGTGTATCGTGTTCATCGACGAAATCGACGCGGTCGGCCGTCATCGTGGCGCCGGTATGGGCGGCGGTAACGACGAACGCGAGCAGACGCTCAACCAGATGCTGGTCGAGATGGACGGCTTCGAAGCCAACTCGGGCGTGATCGTGATTGCCGCGACCAACCGCTCGGACGTGCTCGACAAGGCGCTGCTGCGCCCGGGCCGTTTCGATCGTCAGGTCTACGTCGGTCTGCCGGATATCCGTGGCCGCGAACAGATCCTGAAGGTGCACCTGCGTAAGGTGCCGATCGCCAACGACGTCGACGCTTCGGTGATCGCCCGCGGCACGCCGGGGATGTCCGGTGCCGATCTGGCGAACCTTGTGAACGAAGCCGCATTGTTCGCCGCGCGCCGTAACAAGCGCATCGTCGAAATGCTCGATTTCGAAGACGCGAAGGACAAGATCTTCATGGGCCCGGAGCGCAAGTCGGCAGTGATGCGCGACGAAGAGCGCCGTGCCACGGCTTACCACGAGTCGGGTCACGCGGTGGTGGCAATGCTGCTGCCGGGCGCCGATCCGGTGCACAAGGTGACGATCATCCCGCGTGGTTGGGCACTTGGCCTGACGATGCAGTTGCCGGAGCACGACAAGTACTCGGAATACCGCGACACGATGCTCACGCAGATCGCCATTCTGTTCGGCGGCCGTGCAGCGGAAGAGGTGTTCATCAACAAGATGTCGACGGGCGCATCGAACGACTTCGAGCGTGCTACCAAGCTGGCGCGTGACATGGTGACCCGCTACGGTATGTCGGATGCACTGGGCCCGATGGTCTACGTCGACACGGAACAGGATTCGATGTTCGGTCGCATGTCTTCCAAGTCGGTGTCGGAAGCGACGCAACAGAAGGTCGACACGGAAGTTCGCCGTATTCTTGACGAACAGTACGCGCTGGCCAAGAAGCTGCTGGAAGACAACCGCTCGAAGGTCGAGTCGATGACCGAAGCCCTGATGGAATGGGAAACGATCGACGGCGAGCAAATCGGCGACATCATGGAAGACCGTCCGCCGCGGCCGCCGAAGGGGGGCCCGACGAACGGCGGTGCTTCGGGTGGCAACCCGCCGCTCAAGCCCAGCAATACCCCGGCGACCGTCTGACGGACGCCAAGGCAGCCGAGAGGCTGCCACCCAGAAAGGCCGGCATCTTGCCGGCCTTTTTGCTTTCTGGCCTGACTCCGGGGCGATGAGGCGCGACCGGGACGCTCAAGGTCGGCGCTCAGGTCCTGCAATCCATCTCGTTCACGACCGTGAATTTCCGTGTTACGGAGTGTTTCCGTGGTCGATGTGACAGTCGATTCCGGTAACATTACGGCCATAAAGGCGTCCGTTGCCGCGGACGCGTCGCGCCCGGACCGGCTTACCCGTTCGGGCCGCCATATGGGTCTTACTGAGCTACGAGCTTTCGAATGTCCACCGAGCAGTCGCAATCCCTTCCTCCTTCCGCCCCCGGCGCCGCACCGGCAGACGACATCGTCTTGCCGGCGGGCGCTGCCGGCGTTGCCGCACCGCCCGATACCTGGGCGCTCGGTCCCCGCTTTACGCTGGATGCCCGTCGGGTACACGTCATGGGCATTCTGAATGTGACGCCCGACTCTTTTTCCGACGGCGGGAAGTACGTTGCGCGTGACGAGGCGCTGCGCCATGCCGAGCAACTGATTGCCGACGGCGCAGACATTCTCGATATCGGCGGCGAATCGACCCGCCCGGGCGCGGAAGCGCTGCCGGAGGATGCTGAACTGGAGCGCGTCGTCCCTATCGTTGAAGCGCTGCGCGATTGCGGCGTGCCGCTCTCCGTCGACACCTACAAGCCCGGTGTGATGCGCGCTGTGCTGGCTGCCGGGGCCGACATGATCAACGACATCTGGGGCTTCCAGCAGCCGGGCGCGATCGATGCCGTGCGCGAGAGCGACGCCGCCCTGTGCATCATGCACATGCTGAACGACCCGAAGACGATGCAGCGCGCGCCGATCTATACGGACGTCGTCACCGAAGTCGCCGCCTTCCTCGATGGTCGTGTAGACGCGCTGCTCGCCGCAGGTGTTGCGCCGTCGCGTCTGTATCTCGATCCGGGATTCGGCTTTGGCAAGAATCTCGCTCATAATCTCGCCTTGCTCAAACACCTGCGGGTGCTGTCGCGCGATGGGCTGCCGCTGCTCGTTGGCATGTCGCGAAAGCGCATGCTTGGCGAAATCACGGGACGCCAGACGCCGCAGGAGCGCCAGGTGGCAAGTGTGGCGGCTGCGATCTGCGCCGCTCAGCGCGGTGCGGCCATCGTACGGGTGCACGACGTCGCCGAGACGGTCGATGCGCTCAAGGTCTGGCAGGCCGTGCGGGACGCCGAGTAAGGCGTCCGCGGCCGATCAAGGCGATCAAGGCAGTCTAGGCGGTGAATACGGCTCTGCGGCGACTGCGGCTAGCTCGTCTAAAGGCAGACGAAAGCAGCACCAAGGCACACAAAGCACGACAAAGAACGCATAAATGGATGCGCGCGCACGGAACGTCAACTGGCGCGACGCTTCAACTGGGAACGATGCAACGATGAAACGACGCTATTTTGGGACCGATGGGATTCGCGGAACGGTGGGCGAGAGCCCCATTACGCCGGAATTCGTGCTGCGGCTGGGATACGCGGCCGGACGTGTGCTGGCAGGCAATCAGACGCTGGGGCGTCCCACGGTATTGATCGGCAAGGACACGCGTGTCTCGGGTTACATGCTCGAAGCCGCACTGGAAGCCGGTTTCGCGGCAGCAGGCGTCGACACCATGCTGGCCGGGCCGATGCCGACGCCGGCGGTCGCCTACCTGACTCGGGCATTGCGTCTGGCCGCAGGCGTCGTGATCAGCGCATCGCACAATCCGTACCACGACAACGGCATCAAATTCTTCTCGGCAGACGGTAACAAGCTGCCGGACCAGACCGAACTGGCGATCGAAGCCGAGCTTGAAAATCCGATGACCTGCGTGCGTTCCGAGCAACTCGGCAAGGCGCGTCGTCTGGACGATGCTGCGGGTCGCTACATCGAATTCTGCAAGAGCACGTTCCCGAATGACTTCGACCTGCGTGGCATGAAGATCGTGGTCGATTGCGCCAATGGCGCGGCCTACCACATCGCGCCGCACGTCTTCCACGAGCTGGGTGCGGAAGTCATTGCCATCGGCAATCAGCCCAACGGCTTCAACATCAACGAAGACTGCGGCGCCACCGCCCCGGACGCACTCATGCGCGCCGTGCGGGCCAACCACGCCGACCTCGGCGTAGCACTCGACGGCGATGCCGACCGCCTTCAGATCGTAGACGGCGCAGGCCGTCTCTATAACGGCGACGAACTGCTGTATCTGCTGGTCAAGGACCGTCTGGACAATGGCGGCGTAGCGGGCGCCGTGGGCACGCTGATGACCAATATGGCGGTCGAAGTCGCGCTCAAGGGATTGGGCGTGCCGTTCGTGCGCGCCAAGGTCGGCGACCGTTACGTGCTGGAGCAACTGTACAAGCACGGCTGGCAGATCGGTGCCGAGGGGTCCGGTCACATTCTGTGCCTGGACAAGCACACCACGGGAGACGGTATCGTCTCGGCCCTTCAGGTGCTGGCGGCCATTCGCCGCGCGGACAACAAGCCGCTCGCGAAGCTGCTCGAAGGGGTGCGCCTGTTCCCGCAGCACATGATCAACGTGCGCACGCCGGCCGGTTACGACTGGCAGGCCGATAAGCGTTTGAGCGCCGAGCGCGAGGCCATCGAGGCAAAGCTCGGCGATGCCGGCCGCGTGCTGATTCGCGCGTCGGGCACTGAGCCGGTGCTGCGTGTGATGGTGGAGGCGCGCGACGAGTCGCAGGCATCCGGCTTCGCACAGCATCTGGCGAACGTCGTCAAAGCGGCGGCGTGATGCCGACGTAACACGCGCCTGATATACGCCCGCGTTTTACCCTCCGGCGACGTCTGTCCAGACGTCGCCACCTACCTCCCAGCGTACCTGCCTACACCTCTCCCACGATGGTAATCGGCATCGCCAGGCGTTCACATTTGTGACAATCACCTGAGCTTCGTCGGTGGATTTCCGACACCGTTTCGTCACTGTCACATCGCTGACACGGGCCGAAATTGAGGGTTGCCAACGCCCTGATTTCATTAGGATCACTCCGAAACCCGCGCCAACTCTGGATCTCTCCGAAAATCGGGTTCGTCCGGCAACTCGCATGCAATATGACGATTCCGAGGCGACTCCATGACATTCCGGTTGTGAGCTTTCGAAAATGACACATTACTGTCACATTCGGAATCTATTCTTCGAGCCATCCACACGCTGTACCACACCAACTCGGAGAGATCCATGAAGCTGATGAAGACTGCGATTGCCGGCCTGGCTGGCGTTCTGTTCGCCGCTGGCGCGATTGCGGGCGAGATTACGGGCGCTGGCAGCACGTTCGCCGCACCGATCTACACCAAGTGGGCTGACGCCTATCAGAAGTCGACCCAGAACAAGGTCAACTACCAGGGCATCGGCTCGTCGGGCGGCATCAAGCAGATCCAGGCCAAGACCGTCGATTTCGCCGGCTCGGACGCTCCGCTGACCGATGAAGAACTCGCCAAGCAAGGCCTGTTCCAGTTCCCGACGGTGGTTGGCGGCATCGTGCCGGTGATCAACGTGCCGGGCGTGAAGGCTGGCGAACTCGTCCTGTCGGGCGAAGTGCTGGGCGACATCTACCTGGGCAAGATCAAGAAGTGGAACGACCCGGCCATCGCCAAGCTGAACCCGAAGGCCAAGCTGCCGGACACCGACATCGCCGTGGTTCGCCGCGCCGACGGTTCGGGCACCAGCTTCGTGTTCACGAACTACCTGTCGAAGGTCAACGCCGAGTGGAAGAGCAAGGTTGGCGAAGGCACCACGGTCAACTGGCCGACGGGTACGGGCGGCAAGGGTAACGACGGCGTCGCCGCCTTCGTGCAACGTCTGCCGGGCGCTATCGGCTACGTGGAATCGGCTTACGCCAAGCAGAACAAGCTGACGTACACGGCCCTGACGAACGCCGACGGCAAGACCGTCGAGCCGACCGCCAAGACGTTTGCCGCTGCCGCTGGCAAGGCTGAATGGTCGAAGACGTTCTACCAGATCCTGACGAACGAGAAGGGTGCCGATTCGTGGCCGATCGTGGCTGCCACGTTCGTGCTGGTGCATCAGAAGGCTGACGCCGGCAAGGAAGCGCAAAGCGCCGACGTGCTCAAGTTCTTCGACTGGTCGTTCAAGAACGGCGCCCAGACGGCGCAAGAGCTCGACTACATCTCGCTGCCGGAAGATGTCCTGAAGCAGATCCGTGCTGGCTGGAAGGCGAAGGTTGCCGAGTCGGCCGCCAAGGCTGGCGTCTAAAGCGCCCAGCAATGAGGCCCCTGGCAATGCGATGCCGCGTTGTCAGGCGCTTTGATACCGGCAACACCCGCGCCGCCTGTTCCGAAGCCCGAAGCATGATCTGGCAACGGCTGGCGGCGCGCTCACGCTGAGACGACATCATGGCAGAAGCCACCAGCCCCCTCGCAACACCAGGCGCACAGCGCGCTCCGTCTTCCGTTGGCGACGTGCTCTTCGCGCTGCTCACCCGCGCCGCCGCCCTCATTACACTGCTGTTGCTCGGTGGCATCATCGTATCGCTGATCATCAGCGCGCTGCCGTCGATCGAGAAGTTTGGCTTCGCCTTTCTGTGGACGAAGGAATGGGATCCTCCCGCAGAACAATTCGGCGCGCTCGTGCCCATCTACGGCACGATCGTCACGTCGGTCATCGCGCTGATCATTGCGGTGCCGGTGAGCTTCGGCATCGCCCTGTTTTTGACTGAACTCTCGCCCGTGTGGCTGCGCCGTCCGCTCGGCACCGCCATCGAGCTGCTCGCCGCCATTCCGAGTATCGTCTACGGGATGTGGGGCCTGCTGGTCTTCGCCCCGATCTTCAGCCAGTACTTCCAGAAGCCGCTGGGCGCGCTGCTCGGCAACGTGCCGATCATCGGCGCGCTGTTTCAGGGCCCGCCGCTTGGCATCGGTATCCTGCCCGCCGGCGTGATCCTCGCGATCATGATCATTCCCTACATCGCCTCGGTCATGCGCGACGTGTTCGAAGTCACGCCCGTGCTGCTCAAGGAGTCGGCCTACGGTATCGGCTGCACGACCTGGGAAGTGATGTGGCGCGTGGTGCTGCCCTTCACGAAGACGGGCGTCATCGGCGGCATCATGCTGGGTCTCGGCCGCGCCCTCGGCGAGACGATGGCCGTCACGTTCGTGATCGGTAACACGAACCTGCTCGACAACATCTCGCTGTATTCGCCGGGTAACAGCATCACCTCGGCACTCGCGAACGAATTCGCCGAAGCCGGTCCGGGCCTGCATACGGCGGCCCTGATGGAACTCGGCCTGATCCTGTTCTTCATCACCTTTGTCGTACTGGCGCTGTCCAAGCTCATGCTGCTGCGCCTCGAGAAAAGCGAAGGTAAATAATGATGACCCAACAAGCGCTCGAATTGGAAACGCCTGCCGTGAAGCCCACCGACGCCTTTACCCGTGTGCGTCTGCAAGCGTATCGCCGCCGCAAGAACATGTTCGCGATCGCCATGTCGCTCGCGGCCATGGCTTTCGGTCTGATCTGGTTGCTGTGGATTCTCTACACCACGCTCTCGCTGGGCATCGGCGGCCTGTCGCTGTCGCTGTTCACCGAAATGACCCCGCCGCCGAACACGGCAGGCGGCGGTCTGGCCAACGCCATCGCCGGCAGTCTGGTGATGGTCGGTGTGGCCACGCTGGTCGGCACGCCGCTGGGCATTCTGGCCGGTGTGTATCTGGCGGAGTACGGTCAGAAGTCGTGGCTCGCGAGCATCACGCGATTCATCAACGACATTCTGCTCTCGGCGCCGTCGATCGTGATCGGTCTGTTCGTCTACGCGCTGGTCGTGGCGCAGATGGGGCACTTCTCGGCATGGGCCGGCATCATCTCGCTCGCGCTGTTGCAGATCCCCATCGTGATCCGTACCACGGAGAACATGCTCAAGCTGGTGCCGAACAACCTGCGTGAAGCAGCGTTCGCGCTGGGCACGCCGAAGTGGCGAATCATCGTGAAGATCACGTTGAAGGCGTCCATCGCCGGGATCGTGACGGGCGTGCTGCTGGCGGTGGCGCGTATCGCGGGTGAGACGGCACCGCTGCTGTTCACGGCGCTCTCGAACCAGTTCTGGTCGCTGAACCTGAACCAGCCGATGGCCAACCTGCCGGTCACCATCTTCAAATTTGCCATGAGCCCGTTTGCCGAGTGGCAGTCGCTTGCCTGGGCGGGCGTATTCATCATCACCCTCGGGGTGCTGTTCCTGAACATTCTGGCGCGCACGCTGTTTGCCAAGAAGTAGAGGCAAAGGCAAAGCCAGACGGCGCCGCGCGACATAACGCCAAGTTAAACGCATACCTGAAGGTTGAGACAGACCATGACGAACCCGACGCAAGAAATCAAGCTGCCCTCGAAGATCGAAGTCAAGAACCTGAACTTCTTCTACGACAAGTACCACGCACTCAAGAACATCAACCTGCGCATTCCCGACCGTAAGGTGACGGCCTTCATCGGCCCGTCGGGTTGCGGCAAGTCGACGCTGCTGCGCACATTCAACAAGATGTACGCCCTGTATCCGGAGCAACGCGCCGAGGGCGAGATCAACATGGATGGTGAGAACCTGCTCACCGCCAAGCAGGACATCGCGCTGCTGCGCGCGAAGGTCGGCATGGTGTTCCAGAAGCCGACGCCGTTCCCGATGTCGATCTACGACAACATCGCCTTCGGCGTGCGCCTGTTCGAAAAGCTCTCGCGCTCGGAAATGGATGACCGCGTAGAGTGGGCGCTGACCAAGGCGGCGCTGTGGAGCGAAGTCAAGGACAAGCTGCAACAGTCGGGCTATGGCCTGTCGGGCGGTCAGCAGCAGCGTCTGTGTATCGCACGCGGTATCGCGATTCGTCCGGAAGTCCTGCTGCTCGACGAACCGTGCTCGGCGCTCGACCCGATTTCCACGGGCCGCATCGAAGAGCTGATCGCCGAACTCAAGGACGATTACACGGTGGTGATCGTGACCCACAACATGCAGCAGGCCGCACGTTGCTCGGACTTCACCGCCTACATGTACCTGGGCGAGCTGATCGAATTCGGCGAGACCGAGAAGATCTTCATCAAGCCGGACCGTAAAGAGACCGAAGACTACATCACCGGCCGTTTCGGTTGATGCCACGAGGAAACCCGCGACATGAACGATAAACACCTTTCCAGCCAGTTCGATTCCGACCTGAATCAGGTTTGCTCGCGCGTCCTCGAAATGGGCGGCGTGGTCGAGTCCCAGATCGTCACGGCGATGCAGGGCCTGAACACGTTCGACCGCACGCTGGTCGACGAAGTGATCGCCAACGAGCATCGTCTGAATACGTTGGAAGTCGAGATCGACGAAGAGTGCAGCAAGATCATCGCCCGCCGTCAGCCGACCGCGCGCGACCTGCGTCTGCTGCTCTCGATCTCGAAGACCATCACGAACCTCGAGCGTGCCGGCGACGAAGCCGAAAAGATCGCCAAGCGTACCCGTCACCTGCTGGAAGACGGCGCCGCGCAGAGCGTGAATTTCGCCGAAATCAAGCTCTCGGGCGATATGGCCGCACAATTGCTGCGCCGCACGCTCGACGCGTTTGCGCGTCTGGATATCGTGGCCGCCGCCGAGATCGTGCGCGACGACAAGGCCATCGACAATGAATTTCGCGGCTTCGTGCGAAAATTGGTGACGTACATGATGGAAGACCCGCGGACCATCTCCGCAGGCCTCGACTTCCTGTTCATCGCCAAGGCCATCGAGCGTATCGGCGACCATGCGAAGAACATCGCCGAATTCATCATTTACATTGTCAAAGGCACCGACGTCCGGCACATTTCGCGCGAAGACTTGCAGCGCAAAGTGCAGGGCGAGTAAGACCGATAAGGCAAAAGACGCCTGACATTACTGAAGGTTTGAGAGGGAACCGATGCCTAGCAGCATTCTGATCGTGGAAGACGAGCCGGCGATTTCCGAGCTGATCTCCGTTAATCTGCAACACGCGGGTCACTATCCGATCCGGGCGTACAACGCGGAGCAGGCGCTCACGTTGATCAGCGACGTCCTGCCGGATCTCGTTCTGCTCGACTGGATGTTGCCGGGCAAGTCGGGCGTGACGTTCGCGCGTGAGCTGCGCGCGAACGAGCGCACCAAGCACGTGCCGATCATCATGCTCACCGCACGCAGCGAGGAGCAGGACAAGGTGATGGGCCTGGAGATCGGTGCAGACGACTACGTCACCAAGCCGTTCTCGCCGAAGGAACTGATGGCGCGTATCAAGGCGGTGCTGCGCCGTCGCGCGCCGCAGTTGACCGAGGACGTGGTGAGCGTGAACGGCCTGAAGCTGGATCCGGCCACGCATCGCGTGACGAGCCACCAGTCGAGCGGCGACATCAAGCTCGATCTCGGCCCGACGGAATTCCGTCTGCTGCACTTCTTCATGACGCATCCGGAGCGCGTGCACAGCCGCTCGCAGTTGCTCGATCAGGTGTGGGGCGATCACGTATTCGTCGAAGAGCGTACGGTGGACGTGCATATCAAGCGTCTTCGCGCCGCGCTCAAGCCGGCGGGGCACGATGCTATGATCGAGACCGTACGCGGCAGCGGCTATCGTCTGACGAAGTCGGTCTGAACTCCCACGAGTCGCGCCCAGTCGACACCTGCCGAGCCAATGCCGCTCCCACCCGCCGGGTGACGAGCGGCAAAATTTCTGTGCATCGTCTATGAACATCATCTGGGCCCGTGCGCTGGCGTTCCTGATCCTGCAAGCCGCCATTTCGGTGGCCGTCGGCTGGATATTCGGCGCGAGCGCAGGCTACGTCACCGCGATCGTCCTGCTGGTGATACAGCTCTGCTTCAACGTGTATCACGCCCAGCGCTTGTGGCGCCTGCTCGAGGCGCCGGTCTACGGCGAAGTGCCGAGCGCCATCGGGCTGTGGGGCGAAATCTACTACCGGCTGCACAAGCTGGCCAAACGCTGGCATAACCAGGTCAAGCAGGTGGAACAACAGCACGCACGCTTCATTCAGGCGATCCAGGCATCGCCCAACGGCGTGATCATGCTCGACGAACAAAATCAGATCGAGTGGTGCAACGCGATCGCCGAGACGCATTTCGGCATCGACGCCAAGCGCGATCTGCGTCAACAGATCACCCATCTCCTGCGCACACCGGCCTTCGTGCACTACCTGTCCTCCGAACGCTACGACGAGGCGCTGCTCATGCATCACATGGGCGAGAAGCGCAACAACGTGCTGTCGATGCAGGTGTTCCCGTACGGCGATAACCGCAAGCTGATCATCTCGCTGGACGTCACCGATCTCGAGCGTACCGATGCGATGCGCCGCGACTTCGTGGCCAACGTCTCACATGAACTCAAGACGCCGCTCACGGTGCTGTCAGGTTTTCTGGAAACCGTCGGCGAATTGCCGCTGTCGCCAGACGAGATTCAGCGCTATGTCGAGATCATGCGTCAGCAGGCCGGGCGCATGCAGAACATCGTGAACGATCTGCTCACGCTGGCGAAGCTCGAAGGCAGCGGCAAGCCGCCGTCGGACGACCGGATCGACATGGGTATGCAGATGCGCTCCCTGCGCGGCGACGCGGAAGGGCTCTCGCAGGGGCAGCATGTGATCGAAGTGACGGGCGCCGAAGGCGTCGATCTGCGCGGTGCAGAGGGCGAATTGCACAGCGCCTTCAGCAACCTCGTAAGCAACGCCGTGCGTTATACGCCGCAGGGCGGCAAGATCCGCATCGAATGGGGGCCGACGAGCGATGGCGGCGCGCGGTTTGCCGTGATCGACTCCGGTCTGGGCATTCCGGCCGAGCACATCCCGCGGCTGACCGAACGTTTCTATCGCATCGATCGCAGTCGTTCGCGCGATACGGGCGGCACCGGTCTGGGGCTGGCCATCGTCAAGCACGTGCTCACGCGTCACCAGGCGGACTTGCGCGTGACGAGCGAGGAAGGGCACGGCAGCACGTTCGCCATCCATTTCCCGCCCACACGCGTGGTGCATCGGGCACCGGTCGACACGCCGTCGCAAGTGTCGGTGAACGACTAAATTCCGCAGAGCCAGTCGTAGAGAAGGCGTTCGATCGGATGGTCGAGCGCCTTTTTTGTCGAGCGTGAGGGCTGGCGGGGCGACGCAACGGGCAATAAAAAAGGGAGCGATTACTCTCCGCTCCCTTTCTCGTTGCGCCGCCAGTGCCCATGACAGGCACTCGTTCAATTGCCTGTCTGCACGTGCTGTGCGATCTCCTGCATCAGCACCATCTGGCTGTTGTAGGGCGTCTTGCCCGGCTTACGACGCACGTAGTTGCCGTCGGGGCGCATCAGCCACGACAGCGCGTTGTCGCGCAGATGCACCATCAGTCCCTCGCGAATTACGCGCATTTTCAGGCGCTTGTCGCGCACCGGGAACGCTACCTCCACCCGCCGGAAGAAGTTGCGCTCCATCCAGTCGGCGCTCGAGAGCATCACATGCTCGTCACCGTTCGCATAGAAATAGTAGATGCGATGGTGTTCAAGGAAGCGTCCGACGATCGAGCGCACGGTGATGTTTTCGGATAAATCCTTCACGCCCGCACGCAACGAGCAAACGCCGCGCACGATCAGATCGATCTTCACGCCGGCGCGCGACGCCTTGTAAAGCTCGGCAATGATCGTCGGTTCGAGCAGCGCATTCATCTTCGCGATGATGCGGGCCTTCTTGCCGGCCGCCGCCGCTTCCGTCTCACGGCGAATCGCTTCGAGCAGGTGCGAGTGCATCGTGAACGGCGACTGCCAGAGGCCGTTCAGGTGGGTCTGGCGGCCAATGCCGGTGAGTTGCTGGAAGACGACATGCACATCGGCGCACAGCGCTTCGTCGGCGGTCATCAGGCCAAAGTCCGTGTACAGACGCGCGGTGCGCGGGTGGTAGTTGCCCGTGCCGAGGTGGACGTAGCGCTTGAGGTGGGTCTTCTTGCCCTGGCGGGTGCGGCGCACCACGAGCAGCATCTTGGCGTGGCACTTATGGCCGACCACGCCGTAGACGACGTGCGCCCCGACGGCTTCGAGACGAGCGGCCCAGTTGATGTTCGTCTCTTCGTCGAAGCGCGCGAGCAGTTCCACCACGACGGTGACTTCCTTGCCGTTGCGTGCCGCTTCCATGAGCGCGTCCATCAGCGCGGATTCGTTGCCGGTGCGGTAGATGGTCTGTTTGATGGCGACGACATCGGGGTCTCGCGCGGCTTGCAGCAGCAGTTCAAGTACGGGCTGGAAGCTGTCGTACGGATGATGCAGCAGCAGATCGCCCTGATCGATGAGATCGAACATCGCAGGCGACGCACTCATGCGCTTGGGCAGCGCCGGCACGAACGGTACGAACTTCAGGTCAGGGCGGTCGACCATTTCCGGCAGCGGCATCAGGCGCACCAGATTGACCGGCCCCTTGACGCGATAGCAATCCGAGTCGGTCAGCCCGCACTCCGTCTGGAGGCGCCGCACGAGGCGTGCAGGGGCGCCGGCGTCGACTTCAAGGCGCACGGCGTCGCCGAGGTGACGCGCCGGGAGTTCGCCTTGCAGCGCGGTGCGCAGATTGGTGATTTCGTCCTCGTCGACGAAAAGATCGCTGTTACGCGTGACGCGGAACTGATGACAGCCCTTGGCGGTGAGCCCCGGGAACAGTTCGCTCGAAAAGCGCAGCATGAGCGAGCTGAGCAGCACGAAGCTGTTGGGCAGCGGGGCGAGCGCCGGCGGCATCGGCACCAGACGGGGCAGGGCGCGCGGGGCCTGAACGATGGCGAGTTCGGCGTCGCGGCCGAAAGCGTCCTTGCCTTCGAGCTCGACGGCGAAGTTCAGACTCTTGTTGAGCACGCGGGGGAACGGGTGCGCCGGGTCCAGCCCGATGGGCGTGAGCACCGGCACGAGTTCGCGCATGAAATAGTCGCGCGCCCACTCCACCTGGGCGTCGTTCCAGCTGCCGGACGGGTGAAAGGCGATGCCTTCGACTTCCATCAAGGGAAGGAGGCTGTCGAACATTGCATACTGCTTTTCGACGAGTGCCTGTGCCCGTGCGCAGACTTGCGTGTAAACTTGCTGAAAAGTCATGCCGTCGGGCGTGAGCATGCCCGGATTCTCGCGCATCTGCTCCTTCAGCCCGGCGACGCGGATCTCGAAGAATTCATCCAGATTGCTACTCACGATACAGACGAAGCGCAGGCGCTCCAGCAAGGGCGTGGCCGGATCGGCCGCCTGGGCAAGCACGCGTTCGTTGAACGCAAGAATGCCGAGCTCACGGTTGAGCAACGGGTAATTCATATTGAACGTGCGAAAGACATGGGATTGGCGTGAATTCTTCATCCGTATTGTTACAGTTATATGACATTCACATTTGTCAACGACGTGTCATATTCGATTTGTAACTTATTCGTCATTTATTTGTCGAGTGCTCGTCATGCTTTTAAAGTTATGCATCGGGTAATTCGGCATTCTTCGCTCAGGCGCATCCCCACATGAGTACCCCATCGCCCTTGTTAGCGGCCGTCGATCTCGGCTCGAACAGTTTTCGCCTGATCATCGGCCGCGTGGAAGAAACGTCCGCCGGCACGCAGATTTATCAGGTCGATGCGCTGCGCGAGCCGGTTCGACTGGCGGCTGGCCTGAACGCTGAGAAGTATCTCGATCATCCGTCGCAGCAACGCGGCTGGGACGTGCTAAAGCGCTTCGGTGAACGCCTGCGCGGCTTCCATCCCGATCAGGTACGTGCGGTCGCCACGAACACATTGCGTGTCGCCAAGAACGCACAGGACTTTCTGGGTGAAGCGCAGCGCGCGCTGGGCTTTCCCATCGAGGTGATTGCCGGACGCGAAGAAGCGCGTCTGATCTATGCGGGCGCGGCGCATTCGGTGCCCACGTGCCCGGGCAATCGTCTCGTGGTGGACATCGGCGGCGGCTCGACGGAATTCATCATTGGGCAGGATTACGAGCCGTTGATCATGGAGAGCCTGTACATCGGCTGCGTGAGTCACAGCCGTCTGTTCTTTCCTAGCGGCAATGTCGACGAATACGCGATGAAGCAGGCCGAACTGGCGGCGCGTCGGGAAATTCAGATCATTTCGGCAACGTATCGTGAAGCGGGCTGGTCGCAGGCAATCGGCTCGTCCGGCACGGCGCGCGCGCTGGCCGAACTGCTCGAAGCCAACGGCTTTAACGATGGCGGCGTGCATGGTCTCACGCGCGGCGGACTCGAACGCCTCAAGCGCGCGCTGATCAAGGCGGAGAACGCAAACCGTCTCAAGCTGGCCGGGCTAAAGCAGGACCGTATTCCGGTGCTGCCGGGTGGTCTGTCGATCATGTTGTCCGTCTTCAACGAACTCGAAGTCGACCATATGGAGACGACCGACGCTGCGCTGCGTCTGGGCGTGATGTACGACCTGCTGGGCCGCACGCAGCATCAGGACATGCGGGCAGTGACGGTCGAGCAGTTCGTACGCCGTTACGGCGTGGATCGTGCGCAGGCCGAGCGGGTCGGGCGTCTGGCGATCTCGTTGTATCGTCAATTGCCGGTCGACGTGGCGGCTGGCGGATCGTCGGACGACGCCCAGGACGACGGACGCGAGGAAGGCGAGGCATTGCTCAACTGGGCCTCGTCGCTGCACGAGATGGGGTTGTCGATCTCCCACAGCGCGTACCACAAGCACTCGGCCTACATCGGCAGCAATGCCGATATGCCGGGCTTTTCGCGTCCCGATCAGGCGCGTCTGGCGGAGTTGCTGCTGGGGCATGTCGGCAAGTTGGGCAAGCTGGCGTCGCAGGCGCAGCAGGTCGACTGGCAACTGCTGTTCTGCCTGCGACTTGCGGTGCTGTTCTGTCGTCGCCGCACGGATGCCTTGCCCGACAGCATTGACGTCGAGCGCCTTGCCGACGGCTTTCAGGTGTCCGTGCCGCGTCAGTGGATCGATGCCAACCCGCTCACCGACTATAGCTTGCAGCGCGAGGCGCAGGAGTGGGAGAAGATCGGCATGCGCTACAAGGTGGTGTACGCATGAGGCGCTGACGAGCGCTACTGCAAGACGGTGGTTCGAAACAAAAAGCCCGGCATTTGCCGGGCTTTTTTGTCCCTGTTGGTCTGGCCTCGGGACTGAATACTTTGGGGGGAGATCGTTGCCTGTCAGGCTTGTTGGAGTTTGCTCACGAGGTCTGGGCCGAGGAAGTGGCGCGCGTAGCGCGGGTTCATGTCGGACAGACGGAACAGCGTGAGGAAGTCTGCGGTGTTGAAGTCGGGGTCCCAGGCGGGTGCGCCGCAGATGCGGGCGCCGAGGCGCAGGTAGCCTTTGACGAGTGCGGGCGGTTCGACGTCGAGCGTCGATTGCAGTTCGTCCACCGGCAGGGCGATGCGGGGCACGGCGTGGTACTCGGACGGCGCCATGGAGGTGTCTTGCAGCTTGCGATAGAGGCTGGCCGCATAGTGGCCGCCGTCGGCCATCGGCACGCTGGCGCAACCGAGCATGGTTTCCAGACCGTTACGCAGCATGTACTCGGCCAGACCGCTCCACAGTGCCATGATGACGGCGCCGTTGCGGTAGTCGGTGTGCACGCACGAGCGGCCGGTTTCGAGCATCTTCGGACGGAGATGGTCGAGGCGCGAGAGGTCGAATTCTCCTTCGGAGTACAGACGGCCGAGGCGCTTGGCCTGAGACGGGGGCAATACGCGATAGGTGCCGACGACCTTGAGCGAATCCTGATCGCGCACGATCAGGTGGTCGCAGTATTGGTCGTATTCGTCGACGTCGAGGCCTGCGGGACCTTTGACCGACGCGCCCATTTCTTCGGCGAAGACCTGATATCTCAGGTGTTGCGCTTCACGAAGCTCGCTTTCGTCGCGTGCCCACGCCACAGCCAGATTCGGTTTGACAGGCGTTTCAGGGCGAGGAAGACGCCTCCGCGACGTGGGGGTCAGCGAAGAGAGCGGCATGGTGGGGTTCGGCAGGTCGCGCATAAAAGCCCTTTTTGTGACGGTCGCGTTGCGACGTACTTTAAAAAGCATCAATGTCGATTCCGTGAACGGTAGGCGACAATTCTATGACAAAACGTCCGTTGTCATGAGGCAACTCCTTAATATGGCGCCTTACATTGCCCGAACGACGGGGGTTTGCGACGTTTTTAGGGGGCGCTGGTGCAGTGGTGAAATCTTGTCAGATGAGATCGGGGTTGACGACGGCGCGCACCACGACCTGACTCTCGTCTTCGCGACGGCGGGAGGCGAGCCACCAGATGCCGCCTTTCTTGACGGTCCAGTAGGCTTCCTGGCCGCTGAGCAGCAGGGCGGCAAGTTGACCCAGGGCGGGTTGATGGCCGACGAGCACGACGGTCTGGGCGGTGCCTGGCCAGTCGATGGCGCCGAGCAGGGCGACGGCGTTGGCGCCGGGGGCGAGGTCGCGCACGATGCGTGGGGTGGGCGTGAGGGCTTGGGCGGTCTGGACGGCGCGGATGGCGGGGCTGGAGAGAATGACGGCGTCGTCGGGCAGACGGGGGCGAAGCCACTGCGCGGCCTTTTCGGCCTGTTTGCGGCCACGGTCGGTGAGTTCGCGGGCGAGATCGGCCTGAGCGCTGAGGGCGAGGGCGGCGGGCAGGTTTTCGGCGTCGGCGTGACGCCAGAGAATCAGGTTCATCGACACGGGTTCTGACATGGTGAACCTCCCACTATGGCGGGTTTTCGTGGCGGCGGCGTGACCGTCGGCGGGGCGAGTGACGCCCGATGATTGTGCAGCCGATATCGGGAAAATGCTCGGAATCTGCGCGGCGATTTGACGCGGCGCAAAGAACCCTCTAAAATGCGTCCTCTTTCGTCGGAGCGTAGCGCAGCCTGGTAGCGCATCTGATTTGGGATCAGAGGGTCGTAGGTTCGAATCCTATCGCTCCGACCAGCAGGATCAAGGGGTTAGCTTCGGCTAACCCCTTTTTGTTTTGCGCTTTTCTCTTCATTGCTACTTCTTTGCTACCATCAACGGAGATGTCCATAGGGAAGCTTCGAACGATGGCAAATACGTGTGTGCCTGAAGAGTTTCGCTTGTTTATCGCTCGAGCGGATTGGCGAGATCTTGCATCCTACCCAAGCGATGAGTGCTTTGATCCTTCAATTTGGGCTTGGGAGTTTCTACGCCGAAACAGTTCGTACGCGAGCGACTATGCTGAGTGGCACGATTCGATGCTTGATGTGCTACCGGTTCCGTTGCCGAGACAGTCGCTCAAAGGGTATTTTTGTGACCCGAAGCCTGAGCCGGATATGACTTATGAAAAGTACAAAATTGCATATCCAAATGGCGTAGTTCGTCCCGTCCGAGACGTCATGCGCGAGCGATGGAGGATCAAATCTCTTGTCGATCCGACTCTGCTGGCCAAAGAAGTCGAAAAGCAGTATCCGGGTGATGATTGGCGTAACAGGCTTTCTCAAATATTTCCTTGTGCGGCCCCGGAGGTGCTCAATTCTCCAACGACTTGGTCCTCGAAAAGTTATCTTTCGCATCGCTCCCTGTTGCTACTCGCTTCGGGTTACTGCACCGGCACCGAAGTTCTGGTCAGGCTTGACATCACCGGTAACTTCGAGGTGCAAATGGAATCGCTGCGTCGGACGATTGGTAACTATTTTGTGGGGGGGACGCGCAGTGGATCTAGAGTTCAAAAGAGTCGTGAGGAGTTCGACGCGTATATTGCGACAGGATTGGGGTGCCCTCCCAGCCCTGAGCAACGAAATGCTTTAGAGAATTTTCTCGCGATTAAGCCTACCTGGAACAGTAGCCCCTCTAAATACCTGTCGCTTCAAAGCACATTGCGCATGGTAGATCTGGTTGCTTCGCTCGAAGCGGGCACGCTTGAGGCGGAGTTTGAGGCGCGCTGGGATTCAAGCTTCTCTCCAATTTCGGTTAAAAAGCAAGCTCTCTTCATCGATTCGCGTTCGACTCATAGCATAAGTCACTATCTTGAGGAACATTGGCGTTTGCGTAAGCCATTGGCTTCCGCGGTACGGAAGTACTTCAAATTTAATCAGGTAGCAAGAGGGAGCTTTGATCCTCGATATGTCTATACCTACATTGACAACGCATACTTATTTTCCGGCGGTGATCACGTTTTGGTGGCGAGAATGAAACCCGGGGGAAGAACAAAAACAAAAAAATCCTAAAACAATACGTTTTGGTCCTGGGACCATTTCGTGTTTTCATGCTCACCGGATCTACCTAGATTGACGATGCCAAGCAGTTATTGGCGCAACTGAATGTCACTAGGAGATCACAATGATCGAAAAGAGCGTTACCCCTTCCCCTCTTGTCGTCGAACTGCTGCGCGAGTTCTTGGACGACCACGCCCTGTCGTCGAAGCTCTCCCTGAGCCCTAAGACGCCGGCCCAATGGCGCTATCTCGGCAAGTTCACGGACGAACTGCCGTACTACAAGTTCGGCCGTAGCGTACGTTACCGCCGCGAAGACGTTGACGCGTTCATCGCGAAGATGCGTGTTGGCGGCGTCGCCACCTCGGAGGGCGAGTAATGGCTCCGTCGGCACGCACTTTGGCCACGCCGGATCACCCGCAACTGATCCAGAGCGCATTCGTTAATTCCCTTCGACCGGTGGCCGGCGCCATGGCGGTGTCCGTTAGCGGCCACCACTATGTGGCGGCCTCGATGGCAGCGATCACCGACATGGTCTTGCATAACCGGACGTTCGCGGACGCTCCCGTCGTCGCCGTCTCCACGGTGACGCGTTACTCCTGCACATTGTTCAATCCGTTCAGGTTAACCGAACCGGGTCTGACGAGACCCATCCGAACCAATCTGAACGGAGTTGGATTATGAGCAATTTCTTGCACGAGGCGCTGATTCGCAAGCGTGAAGTGCTCGCGATGATGGGCTGGTCGAACAGCACGCTGTACAAGCGTATCGCTGACGGTGAGTTCAAGAAGGGCGTACGCACCGGCGCACGCATGGTGGCGTGGCCGCTGAGTGAGGTGCAGGCGTACATCGCACAGCGCATTGCGGAGCGCGATGCTAAGAGCAATGTGAAGGGAGGTGCGTAATGCCGATTAAACGCACTAATCCCCCGCGCCGTCGGAAAGTTGTGCCGCGTTATGTATGTCATGAACACATGCAAGCACTTGCACGCGCCCGTGAAGCGATCAGCCCGACTCCCGTCGGGCTGACCATTGTTTCTGTTCCGGAGGCATATTGCCGCTTCGCGCGAGCAGAGGTCGAGGCGCAGTACATGCGGCAGTGGAAGCTGGCGGAAATTCCCGTTGGTCAACCCGAATCTCTTATTTCGCTCCACTCGGGTGGTGTGAACGCTCAAGACGAACTCAATATGCTTGCGGTGCTTGAAGACGTGGTCGCCGCTAAAATTGAGCGTACCTTCCGATTTCATGGCACTCGCCGTAACTTTAATTTCGTCATCGACGAAGGACTGGATTCGCTATTGCCGATCATCGAGTCCGCCAAGAACAGTTGCGTTACGTTCGCCCAGTCCAGCAACTCGGTTTCCCGCGAGCAACTGATCGCGGCAGTGCATGAGATTCGCAGCGTGGCTCAAACGTCGTTGGCCTACGCGGTGATGTTTGTCACTTGGACAGATCGTGAAAAGTTGCCGAATATCGGCGACTTTTGCGACGAGTACTTCGAAGTCGACGCGTGCGAACCTAACCCGGGCGCATATAAGTCCTTCTCGATCAGCTCGATGCGACTCCGCGATCTTCACATTTTTGGTTACGGAAAGCTGATGTGCGACCTCGTCTGGCATAAGGACCATTACACCCGCTTTTTCGAGCCGTTTATTGCTGAGTCGTTACTTGACCGCTACATCTGGAGACTGCGGGCAGCTGGCAAGTCACTGAGTGATATTGCTTGCTTGATCTCCAAGTACAAGTCGACCGTCAAGCGCCGTTTGGATCAGATGCGTCCGGTTTATCCGATGGCGTTCTCCCAGGCTCAGGAAGAGCAGTACTTCAATGAGCTCTTTTTTGATGACCCGCTGAAGGTCGGTGACGACGACTTGATCGACTTGGATTAGCGTTGCGTCCGCGCATCGCAACGCATGCAACTTGTGCAACGCCGAGAATGGGCAACTGTTCTCGGCGTTTTTTGCGTTCTGCCGTTGGAAAGCGGTTTTTTGGTGCGCGTGTCGGTGCTGGGGCCCAATTTGCCGTCGAGATTGTGGTGCGAAGTGCAGCTCACCGCGCGTGCGTAACCAGCGTTTTACATTGCATCATGACAGTCGATGGATCACGAGAGGGAATACTAATCTATATCCCCTCATCTACGTCTACTACTAGGCTCCCTAAGCAAATCCCCTGAAATCCCCGCTGTTCTCCTCATCCGCGACCTCGAATCCAGCAAGTTGTAAAGGGCATGTGCAGTTCCCTTTCACTCAACTTGCACGAAGGATTCACGTGATCGATCTGGTCGACATCACATTTCCGTTTCGACACAAGCCGTTCGGCACCGAACGCATTAAGGTAGCTGAGAGCGGCGCGTCAGCGCAGCCCGTGTCGAAGCGCTTTAGCAAAAGAGTTTCTCTTCACCAAGGCGGAATTCCCGTTCAGGTAACGTCACTCGACAGCGGATCCGCCATCAACATCCGCACGACACCGCTCACGCCGCTACAAGGGCACAACGTGTTCGGGTCGAACAACGTTCGCATGTTGTGTTCGACGTTGATCTGCGCTGTGCTCAAGGCGTTGACGTTTCAACTCACTGAGCAGCAATGCGCAGCGTGGCAAGCAGGCCACTTCGCACTTAATGCTCTCGATATCACGCAACGGTTTGCCTTGCCTGACGGACTTACGCAAGAGCGAATCTTCGAACACATCCTCCGAAACTCGGCGTGGGAGTTTCGCCCGGCGGTGATATCTGAGGGCACTGGCGTTCGTGTGGAAGCCCCGCGTCGTCACGCAGCGTTCCTGCTCTACGACAAGGCACAGAAATTGGCCGATCAGCGCACGCGCTCGCTCAAGTATCTTCGAGCGGTCGTTGGCGACAAATACGTGGAGAAAATTTGGAAGGGCCTGAACTTCTCTGCCTCGAATAGTGTTCGTGCCGAACTCAAGCTGGAAAAGAAGTATTTGTCGCAACACAAGCTCACTCGCGGAGCGGCATGGACGGAGGAGAGGGTGCACGAAGTGTTCTGGGAGGAAATGGCGCACCTTCGCTTCGAGTCGTACGTCCCGCTTCAGCAATTGCGCGACAAGGTCGACGGCGTTGACAAGCACCTGCGTTACATACTTGAGCTGTGGGCGCGTGATGCTCCAGTCAGATCGATTTGCCCAGTGTCGACTTTTGATCGTCACCGTAGAGCGATCCGCAAAGCGACGGGCATCGACATCCTTCTAGACCGCCCGATGATTGATCCGTTGCCTTTGGCGGAGATTTTCTCCGTTGATAACATGCGGCCGGATTTTCCTAAGTGGGCGAGCAGTTACCCGGCGTGTGCGGTTGGCGTTCGTGCTCGCCGCTACCCGTAAGTGAGCACGAAGTAGTTCGTGAGGTGCCCTTGCCGCACGAACCACTTCAGCCGTCCAGTGCAATGCCTGCTCGCTTCCCATGACGCAGACATTTCACCAAGACTGACGTTGCCGTGACCGCAACGTCAGTCTTGGTTCATCTCTAAGGAATTAGCACACCACTAAACGATGATCGATTGCGAGTTGAGAGTAGCAACGCTACTCGAAATCACGCACCCTGACCCGGAAACCGAGCAACCAATGCTGAGTCCGCGCGGATTTTTGGCGTGGAAGCAACGACGTTGACCTATTAGGTTTATTTCCAGAAATACCCGCTGCAGATGGCATTCTGCCGCCTGCTCCAGTCAGGTAGCGGCCGCTCATTGAATCAACGAAGCCGCAAGGCTCGGATTCGCCGTAAGGAACGACTTTCGGTCTTGGAAGCCACGGTTCGTGGCTCGGCCTTAACGTCCGCGGTTCCCTGTGTCGATTCAAGAACAACTAGCCAACGACAGCTTCAAAGTCTGTGAGACGCGCAAGACGCATAAGAACAGGGGACGGCCCCAAAAGGTCTCCGCCGCCCGCAGTTGCTTGGGTGCTGAAAAAACCGGTTCGCCTCATCCCATCTGCGACAGCGCGGAACTCTGCATGATCGTCGAAGACCTTCGGAATGAGTGCCTCCTGTGACCTTACGGTAGCGCTTCGCATGCGCTGTATTGGCTCCTCCTCAATGGCCTCATTCCAATACCGAAGAATACTGCCCAGCAAAAGAATCTCATCACGGCGTAAAGGTGTAAGAACATCGGCGTAGTACAGGAATTCGTCCGCCTTAATCAGGCCAAGCCGCGCTTGACCGCAGAATACCTGCGCAAGCAACCGCAGATTGACCCGAGCGGCACCTTCTTGCGCCGCACGTAGGTAGCGGTAGACAATCGCAACCGACTCTTCCGCGTCTGTCTCACTAAATCGGATGTCGCCACGCGAAATGGCGGTCAGCATGATTTCCTGCGCATCGTCGATACGCTTACGAAAGAGCGCCTTCAACGCTTCGCCAGCCACTCCGCCACCGGGAAGCGAAAAGCAACTGAAAACATCGCCGATAAGCGCCGGCAGACTACTAAGCACGATAAACTCCTTCGATACTGTTTTTGTACGAACGGCGCGAGGACATTGAGAACAAAAGCTCAGTGATCTGCATCTGTCAGCCTCATTGAGGCATCCAGGGGAGCGCCATCGCCGCTCCCCTGGAGGGCCGTTCCGGGTCGGGAGCAGGCCTATACCAGTGTTCTTCAGAGCCCGTATGGTTAGCCTCGGACTGGAACAAAAGCGCAGGAAGAAACGCAACGAATATCTCGGCCTTCGACTGATAAACGTTTGATCTGGGCACGCGGGGGCGACATAGTTTCTATCGTCGCCCCCACCCTCAATATCGACGCCGGCTCAAAGCGATTGTTCCTCATGCCCACCGCATTCTAAGCCCCCTTTCAGCCAGAATCAGCGGACGTTTTGGCTGGCCAGTGGCAAGCGATAACGCCCTGGTACGTCGGAATCAGCGCTTTCACGTCGTCGGTCTTGAGTTCCCGTATAGCTTCATTCCTCTTCTTTGCCTCGCCCTTGCTGCGTTGTGGTGAGAATACAAACGCGCGGGACTGATCGCCGTCAAAATAGACCACCCGTCGAGCAGTATTTTTTCCATTGCAGGCCTCCTCGCTCAACATATCGTTTTCAAACGCCACCTGGGCTACAAGCAACCGCTCCAGAGGGGACGTGACCAATACGAACTGCGCGCTATTCCATACCGTTACAGATAGCAGAGATACTGCGGAAATAAACGGCGCGACGAATCTGCGTCGACCGAGCACCTGAAGCTTTCCGATAGAAACAGTGCCGAACGCGACCATCATTAGAATCTGACATGAAAGCATCAAGAATGCTGTTGGCAACGCGAGGTATCCGATCGCCCGGAGAAATGCTCCAAGAGCAGAAGCTACCGGCAAGCGGGACGCGGCCGGACCGAACAGAAGCGCGAGATCGTCGGCCGTGTGTGCATGCGCGATCCATACGAGAATGAGCAAGAGCGCCCACCGGATAACGACGCAGAACGGGCAATCTAGGGCTTGAAGTACCTTCCTGCTCCCACAGAGTGCGATAGCTAGCCAAGCAAGCGGCATTAACCCTAGCAGGGTCAATTGCCAAAGCACGTTGAAAATGTCGGTTTCGGATATGTAGTGAGCTGTAATCCATGCGCTAAGCAGCGCCAGGGCCGTCTGCCCTACAACCATCCCGGGCACAGAGAAAAACTGTGCAACCTGAATTGTCACCCGGTTGAACTTTCCCGGCAGGTGATGCCGCTCACCTAAGGTTCTGGTAATTCGAAATAGGAATAGGAATGCCGGAGCCAACGTTTTTGCGGTCAGATTTACCGCATATACAGTGGCAAATGGGAGGCCCAAGATCATTATTGCGCCGGCTAGAATCTTTAAGACAAACATGACTCCCCGCTTTTTTAATTGATATCTTCTTATCGGCTACACGCGGCTTGTCTTGAGAGCGACCATGGGATAGCAGATCGTCACCGGCACAGGGTCATAAAGGGCGTCGCTGTTCCAGTCCATTTTGGTCAGCGCGGGGGGGCGAGCGCGGCCACCTTGATGAGGGGCCGCTGCCCACTGTCGTACGATGTTGAGCGGCGGAGGAGTGCTCTTGTCATGCGGCCCGGGTGGAAGGGCTATTGCGATACGTTGCCGAACGTCTCCTTTAGCCATGCAATGAAGCTCGCGACTTCCGGCCGGGATGCGTTTTCCGGCAGCATCGTCGCATAGTAGCCATAGGGGGGCATCGCACTTAATTCGGACAGACGCACGAGCGCGCCGCTCTTCAGATAATCGGCGACGATGGTCTGGCGTGCGAGTGCGATGCCTTGCCCGTTTACGCAGGCCTGAAGCAGTAGGCCCATGTCGAAATAGTCAACGGCGGCCGCAGGCTCCGGCCGGTCAAGTCCGGCAATGTCGAACCAGGGGCGCCACGGCTCCAGCGTGCTGCGCAGCAACGTGGCGTTTGCCAAACGGGTGGGATCGGGAAACGGACCGTGCTGAGACAAATAGTTGGGGCTGCATACCGGAAAAACCGGCTCGTGAAGCAATGGCACCGTGTCCTGCCCCTCATAGTGACCGTCGCCAAACCGAATCTCGACATCCGCATCGTCCGATTTCAGCCCGACTAACGGAACGGAAATCTGTAACGAAGCGGTTAGTCTGGGGTGTTGGCGAAGGAATTCCGGCAGGCGCTCGACCAGCAGGTAGCGCGCGAAGCTGGGGGGCGAGGCGATCCGCAATGTCGAGCGCGTCGCCGTGCGGGCTGTCTCCAGCGGGAAGTGGTTGAGCGAGGCCAGGCACACCTTCACGACGCCCAGGTATTCGGTGCCTTTCGTGCTTAGCTTGTACTCACCCTGTGCCCCTGAGAACAGCCGAAAGCCGAGTCCCTCCTGAAGCTGTCGCAACCGGTGACTGACAGCGCTTGTCGAGACATTCAGTTCGTCGGCGGCGCGGCTGAGGCTGCGAAGGCGCGCCACGGCCTCGAACGCCGTCAGGCAATGAATCGGAGGGATGGCATATTTCATGGCGGGCTGTCGTCGGCAAGCTACCCGCAGATACTACACCGACGGCAATCTCGTGAGCCATACCATCCGACCGGTGCCACTTAGTCCGCACCATCCGGCGAGAGCGAGGCATGCATCGCGCGGGTCCGTTCGCGCAACGCACGTGAGAAAACCGCACGATCCGCACCGATACTAAACAGACGCACCCCTTTCCCGAGCCAGTGATCGCGTTCTTCGCGAATGCCCTGCGCGGTTGCAGCAAACAGGGTCGCGACGACAGGAACGTTGCTAGCCCTGGCCTTTTCCACCACGGCGTCGAACTGCTGCGTCACTTCCGGATGGAATGGCTGCCCGTACAGTCCGAGTTCATGAGACAGATCGAAGGGACCGAGTGCAATCGCGTCGAGTCCTTCCACAGCCAGAATCTCATCGATGTTGCGAATTCCTTCTGCAGTCTCTATCAGTGCCCATACGGTCGTGTTTTCGTTGGACCAGCGCACGAACGATGCCCAGTCGTCTGTGAGATAACCTGCCGCACGTGTGCTTGGGCAGGCGCCGCGAGTTCCGCGACCGTTCACGCGATAACGCGCGAATTCTACGGCGGCGCGCGCCTGTTCGGCGCTCGACACATTGGGCACGATGATCCCCATCGCACCGGCGTCGAGCGCTCGCATGACCGACGCGGCATCGAGAGACGGCACGCGCAGCAATGGCGTGACACCGTGTGCTTCGGCCGCGCGGAACATGTCGACGGCCTTCTCCAAATCGAACGAACCGTGTTCGGCATCGATCCAGACGAAATCGAGTCCAGCGGCGCCACACATCTCGATGATTTCGGGGGAGGCGGTCTGCACCGTCAAACCCGACACGAATCCGGAGATGGATGACTTGGGTTTTGCGCGATTCGCGCGCGGGGAAGCCTGTTTCTGCATATGCGTAAGTGAGTTCAATGCGTCTGGGGGGCAGGGATTGCCAACTCGTCGTCTATCCGAATCGCGGGACGCTGAGGGAGATTGCCAAGCGTTCGTTGCATGTCGTCGAAGCCGGATTCGGCGCTGTGCTCCGGGCGCAAGAGCGACGCGGCGATGGCGGCGATAAACGAAAGGGGGACAGAGAAGAGCGCCGGGTTCTTCATGGGGAAGCTCCACCAGTGTTGCGCGAACTCTGCGGCGCTTCGGTGCAGGACATCGATTTGCACGGTCGGAGAAAACAGGATCAAAAGTACCGATGCACTGGCACCCACCGCGATGCCCCACACCGCGCCTGCCGTCGTGAGCCGACGCCAGAACAACGCGAGGGCAAGGACGGGGAAGTTGGCCGATGCGGCTATCGAGTAGCTCAGGCCGACCATGAATGCCACGTTCTGATGCTCGAAGGCGAGTGCCAGCAGTACGGCGGCCACCGAGATGACGGTCGCGGCGATTTTCGCGACACGCGCTTCGTTGGCCGTATGGCCGCGACGTACCACGCCGGCCCATATGTCGTGTGCGAATGTGGTTGCGGCCGACAACGTGAGTCCCGCGACGACGGCGAGCGTCGTGGAGAACGAGACCGCGCAGATATAGCCAAAGAAGCCGTCGCCTCCGAGCATCTGGCTTAGCAGCGGCACCGCCATGTTGCCGCCGCCGCCGTTTGCGGCAATTGCCTGCCGGCCAAGCAGCGCGAGACAACCGAAGCCCAGCAATAACACCATGATGTGAAAGATGCCGACGATGCCGGTGCAGTAAAGCGCGGAGCGCCTGGCCTCTAGCGGCGAGCCGACGGTGAGGAATCGCGTGAGGATCTGAGGCATGCCCAACGCGCCAAGCGTCATGGCGAGAGAAAGCGAGATGGTGTCCCAACGGGCGATGCCATGACTCGGGCGCGGTGCGAGCGTATCGATGCCATAGGTCGAAGACACGGCACGGAACATCTCAAGCACGCTAAAGTGGAATTTCGACAAGACGAGAGCCGTGAGGATAATGGCTCCGCCGAGCAGCAATACCGCCTTGATGATCTGCACCCATGTGGTTGCCCGCATGCCGCCGAATAGCACATAGCAGAGCATGATGGCGCCGACCGCCGCCACGGCTGGGAAAAATGGCAGACCGAAAATCAGATTCACCAGTCCGCCCGCTGCGATCAGTTGCGTGATCAGATAGAACAACACGATGGGGATACTGGCGACGACCACGGCGATGCGCACTGGCCGCTTCGACAGGCGCCAGGCAATGACGTCCGTCAATGTGAAGGTGCCAAGGCGCTTGATCGGTTGGGCCAGCCCGAAGAGAATCAGCGGCCAGCTCCCCACGACGCAGATGCTGTAAAGAATCGCGTCGAATCCCGTCAACGCCAGCGCACCCGTCATGCCGAGCAGCGCTGCGGCGCTGAGGAATTCTCCGGCCATGGCCAGCGCATTCTGTCCGGCGCCGATTTGCCCGCCTGCGTTGAAGAACTCGCTAGCCGACTGCTTCTTGCGTGATGCGAAAACGGTAACGCCGATGGTGACAAGCAGGAAGGCGAAGAAGCAAAAGAGCGCCACCCAGTTGGTATGTACTGCGCTCATCACGCTTCTCCACGCACATGCTCGGCTCGCTCGATGCGGCCGATCGCGAGCACGTAGCCCACACTGATCAACAGGGATGCGACGATCAGCAGCGGTTCGGCGACGGCGCTCCATGGCACGCCCGGGATGAACGGCTGGGCCAGGATGTCGCGACCGAATGTGAACATCGCGACGAACCCGCCAAAAAGAATGACTATAACGGCGGCAGAGATTGCCGAAATGCGGTTTTTTCTGCGGACTAATTGCATACATGTCTCCTGAAACGTACGTTCTGTGCCCTTTTGTATCGGGGCCTGCAGGACGTCATTCTGGAGTTGGCGACATGCGTCGGGCAATTGAATAATTTAAGCGACTGGGCGCTTATTTTTTTCCTCTGTACCCGGCGATACTCGCTCTCTCATACGTGTATCGTCGAAATGCATTCATGCACCCTACATCCACTGCCGAGGGCGTGAAGCGACCGGTGGCGCAGACGAAGTGCGCACGCCCGCGTCGTTACAACATCGGTGAATGTAGATGGTCGGGGTGATCGAGCATATCGGCGACGATTTGCAGCGACTCCTCCATCGCGAGTGCATCGCTGGGGCCGCCCAGGCAGATGCGCACGGTGTTGGGCGGGTTGCCGTCCGTCGAGAACGCCGCGCCGGAGACAACACCGATCTGCTTCGTTCGCAAATGCGCGGCCAGTTCCGAGGCGCTCCATCCGGCGTCTGAGGGGACTTCCAGCCATAGATGGAAACAATCCTTCGACGCTTCGAAACGTCTTCCCTCGAAAACACGTTCGGCGAGATGATGGCGCACTTCGCATTCGGCACGGATGGCCGACAGCATGTCGCCCGCCACGCCGTTCTCGATCCAGTACGCGCTCAGATGCGACATGTAAGGACTTGCCATGACGGTCGTGGCGCGCATCGCACCCGCCAGACGCTCGGCATGGCGCGCGTTCGGCGCAACCACGTAGGCGATACGCAGGCCTGCACCGAAGCACTTCGACATGCCCGTCACGTAGTAGGTCAACTCCGGGGCGAGCGTGGCTAAGGCGTTCGGCGGCTGTAACGGCAACATTCCGTAGGCATCGTCCTCGATGATCGGTACGTTGTAGCGAAGCGCAATGTCCGCGATGTGCTCGCGCCTGTTCTGCGACAAGGTGCGTGTGGTCGGGTTCTGTAGGGTGGGGTTGCAATACAGCACACTTGGCTTGCGCACCTTGCACAACGCTTCGAAGGCGTTGGCATCGAGTCCTTCGTCGTCTCCCGGAAGCGGAGACAGCCGCATGCCGAGCTGATTGACGATGGCCTTGAGCCCCGGATATGCGACACAGTCCGTGCAAATCGTTTCGCCCGGCCTCACGAGCCGGAGTAGCAGCGCTACGAGCGCGCTGTGAATGCTGGGACAAACGAGTAGGGCATCGGAGCGGTGGTTCGGCACCGTATGGCGCAACCACTGGCTTGCCATGGTCCGCTCGTACTGAGAGCCGCCGAAGTCCTGATAGCGAAGCAGCGAGTATGGATCGCTGCTGCCGAATATCTCTGCGGCCGATGCTGCCAGCCGCTCGGCCATGCCCGGCGGCTCGGGCGGCATGTTCATCGTCATTTCCAGCGCGGTCCCCGCGCGCAGAGGGACCGCGGGCGCCCGCCCGCGAACATACGATCCGCTGCCCGCTCGCGAATCGATCAGCCCGCGCTTGCGCGCCTCGGCATATCCGCGTGCGAGCGTCGTGTAATTGACGTTGAGTGCTTCGGAAAGATCGCGCAGCGCAGGCAATCGATCGCGTGGCCTCAAGCGCCCGCTCGCCACGTCTTCTTCAATCAGATCGGGAATCGTTTGATATACCGGCTTTGCACTCTCGGACAGGCGCTTTAGCCAGTGTGCGGTGAGATTAGACATGGCGGGCTCGCAGGTGGGGCGCGGGTGGAAGGCGCCGGAGTGCCGGCGGGCAGCACGCCTCGCATGCGCGGCGTCAGATCATTCTAGTCAGTGTGTGCGATGAAAAATAAACAATTGGTTGTGCCTGATTGCATCGAATGATCCGAAATGATGCGTACGTGCACCGAATCAGGTTGTTGCGCCCGTTCGTGGGGAAAATGCGGGGTCCGGAGCGCAGCGCCGTGTCCGTGAGGGACGGTGCGCACACGGGGCGAACAAGAATTTTCATGGGGTAATCATTGCCGTCGTTGTGAATTGATTGGCAATTGATTGCATGAGGTGTCCGTGGTGATGGCACGACCGTTGCGAAAGAAGGCATGTCGGCCCGACGGTCGGCACACCTCAACCACCATGGAGTTTCGCAATGCCCGCCATCACCACGCCCGCCCACAAGACCGGTGACTATCTCGTCGACTACGAAGAGAAGGTGTTCGAGGACGTCAAAGCCGAGCCCGGCGAGAAAGCGCTCGTCACGTTCCACACAGTCGCCTTCGAAGGGTCGATCGGCTTCGTCAACATGCTTCAGGCTACGCGCTTGCAGCGCAAGGGCTTCGAGACCTCGATCCTGCTGTATGGCCCGGGCGTCATGCTGGGCGTGCAACGCGGGTTCCCCACGCTTGGCGCAGAGGCGTTTCCCGGACATCTGAACTTCAACAATCAGCTCATCAAGTTCATGGCCGAGGGCGGCAAGGTGTATGCCTGCCGATTCGCGTTGCAGGCGCTGTACGGCCACGGTGAGGCGTCGCTCATCGAGGGCGTGCGTCCGATCAATCCGCTCGACGTGCTCGATCTCAAGCTGCTGCATCGCAAGTCCGATGCGCTGATCATCGACACCTGGACGGTCTGAGAACGGGGCGCGCATCCACATGTCGATCCAACCGACCCAAGCGCCGAGCACCGCACAAGCGGCGCCCGGCAGCGTCCGTGTTGCAGCCGTGCAGATCGCGCCGGACCTCGCTTCGGGGGCCGGCACGCTGGCCCGCGTTTGCGAGGCCATCACGTCTGCGGCGCGCACAGGGGTGCAACTGATCGTCTTTCCGGAGACGTTTCTGCCTTACTACCCCTACTTCTCGTTCGTGCTGCCGCCGGTGCAATCCGGGGCCGAACACATGCGGTTGTACGAGCAGGCGGTGGTGGTGCCCGGGCCGGTGACCGACGCCATTGCCGCCCTGGCTCGCCAGCATGGCATGGTCGTCGTGGTCGGCGTGAACGAGCGCGATCACGGCAGCCTGTACAACACGCAACTGATCTATGACGCCGACGGCCAACTGAAGGTTAAGCGCCGCAAACTCACGCCGACCTTTCACGAGCGAATGATCTGGGGGCAAGGCGACGCTGCCGGCCTCCAGGTGGCGCAAACGGCAGTCGGCCGCGTCGGTGCGCTCGCTTGCTGGGAGCACTACAACCCGCTCGCGCGATACGCGCTAATGGTCCAGCACGAGCAAATCCATTGCAGCCAGTTCCCGGGTTCGCTGGTCGGACCGATCTTTGCCGATCAGATCGAAGTGACGATCCGCCACCATGCCCTCGAAGCCGGCTGTTTCGTGGTCAACGCGACCGGCTGGCTGACCGACGCGCAGATCACATCGATCACGCCGGACCCGAAACTGCAAAAGGCGCTTCGCGGCGGCAGCAACACGGCGATCGTGTCCCCAGAAGGCCAGCATCTCGCCCCGCCGCTCCGAGAGGGCGAAGGCATGGTCGTTGCCGATCTGGACATGTCCCTGATCACCAAGCGCAAACGGATGATGGACTCGGTCGGCCACTATGCGCGCCCCGAGTTGCTTAGCCTCGCGGTCAACGAGCGACCCGCCACCCCTGCTTTTTCCCTCGACGATGCACCCGTCGCCCCTTTCGGGAGTGCCCACCATGACGACCAACGACACCTCGCCGGATTCGAACCTGCAACTCTTGACTGAACTTCAGTCCAGCGGACTGCGGCTGGCCTCGCCTTCGGCGGCAGGCCTCACGCGCCGTGGCGGCGCCGGGCCGTCCGACCACAAGGCGCTCGTCATCGACGGTGTCACGCTGATGGTGCCGGTACACACTCACGCGGCGTCCCAGTCGGAGCTTGTCGTCTCCGAGCCGGACGCCTCCGGCACGAGTGTGCTCAGACGAGGTGCCATTCCGATCGCGAACGTGTCGTTCGCCAAAACGCCGCGCTTCTATGCATTACAGACGCTCGACGGTGTGCCGTACTCCCATATCGCAACGCTGCACGGCACCGATGTGCTGGCGACGACGGTGTTGCAGACGTGCATTCGCTACGAAAGCCGCAAGAGGGCATGCAAGTTCTGCGCGATCGGCCAGTCGCTTGCCGCGGGGCGAACCATCGCTCACAAGCGTCCCGAACAGCTCGCGGAAGTGGCGCGGGCGGCCGTGCTGCTCGACAAGGTACGACATATGGTGCTCACCACCGGTACGCCGTCAACGCCGGACCGTGGCGCGGCGATTCTGTGCGAAAGCGCACGCGCCATCCGGCGTGCCGTGGATTTGCCGATACAGGCGCAATGCGAACCGCCGGATGACGATGTCTGGTTCATGCGCTTGCGCGACGCCGGCGTCGACACGCTCGGCATGCATCTCGAAGTGATTGGCGACGCGCAACGCGCACGCGTCATGCCGGGCAAGGCGGCTGTCCCGGTCGCACGTTACATGCAGGCGTTCGAAGCGGCAGTGAAGGTGTTCGGTCGTGGGCAGGTGAGCACCTATCTTCTCGCCGGACTCGGCGACTCCGCGCAAACCATTCTGGAGATGTCGAGCAAGCTGCTCGCTTTGGGGGTCTACCCGTTCGTGGTGCCGTTCGTGCCGATCTCGGGCACACCGCTTGAGGACCATCCGGCGCCCACGCCGGCCTTCATGCAATCGATTCTCGGCCCACTGGGCGACATGATCCGCGAGGCTGGAATGCGCTCGTCGGACATCAAGGCGGGCTGCGGAAAGTGCGGTGCCTGCTCGTCGTTGTCCTCGTTCGAAAACGTCTCCCGGGTGGCCGCATGAATCCCGCCGCCCCCGATCGTGAAATGCCCGCCATCAACGACATCGTGGTTCGTTGGGCCAGGCATCCGTGGGAAGTCGCGCAAGCGCATGCCATCCGGCGCGACGTGTTTTGCGAAGAGCAGGGCGTCTTCCAGACCGACGACCGCGACGAAATCGACGAGCACGCGCAGCTTCTAGTGGCCGTGGTCGATGACGGGAGCGTGGCACCTTACGTGGTCGGCACGGTACGGATTCATCGCGCGACGCACGACACGAATTGCTGGCACGGCTCGCGCCTGGCCGTACGGCGCGATTTCCGGCGGCACGGCCGCATCGGCGCCACGCTGATCATGCTCGCCGTGAGTAGCGCGCACGCGTTGGGTTGCCACACGTTTCTCGCCAACGTGCAGGCACAGAACGCGCCGCTGTTTCGCCGTCTGCATTGGCGAACGCTGGAAGAGGTCGTGTGCTTCGGGCGCGAGCATCACCTCATGCAGGCCGATTTGACCTGCTACGCGCCATGTCATACCCCTTATGTCGGCTTTGCCATCGAACAGCGGAGGGCAGCATGACCCTGACCGAAATCGTCCGATGCGTGCGAGCAAGCCGTGGTCTGGCGCACAAGACAGATATTGCCCCGATGCTCGCCGCACTGGCGGGCAACGCCGATCGGTCGGCGGTCATGGCGGCCGGAGACGACTGCGCAGCGATTCCCGACGGCGACGGCTATCTGCTGCTGGCCGCCGAAGGCATGGTGCGCGATCTCATCGACGCCATGCCCTGGTTCGCCGGATATTGCGCGGTGCTGGTCAACGTGAGCGACGTCTGTGCGATGGGCGGACGTCCCCTTGCCGTGGTCGACGTGATCTGGAGTCAGGGTGTGGAGCCGGCGCGCGAAGTGTTGGCCGGCATGGCCGCAGCGTCGCACCAGTTGGGGGTGCCTATCGTCGGGGGGCACAGCAATGCGCGCAGCGATCACACGCAACTCGCTGTTGCCATTCTCGGACGCGCTCGCCGGTTGCTCTCGAGTTTCGCCGCACGGCCCGGCGACAGGTTGCTCATGGCGGTCGACTTGCGGGGCGCGTTCGTCGAGCCATATCCCTATTGGAATGCGGCTACGCAGGCTCCCGCGCAACGCCTGCGCGGCGATCTGGCTGTGCTCGCCGACATCGCCGAGGACGGGCTGTGCTGCGCGGCGAAAGACATCAGCATGGCCGGCATCGTCGGCACCGCAATGATGCTCGCCGAATGTTCGCGAGTCGGTGTCGACATCAATCTGGCACGGCTGCCACTGCCGGCCGGCGTGTCCATGGCGCGGTGGCTCGAAGTGTTCCCGAGCTTTGGCTATCTGCTTGCGGTGCGTGAGGCGGATGTCCCGCATGTCGCCAAGCGATTCGCGGATCGCGACATTGCCTGCGCGGACATCGGCGGGTTTCGCGCCGGGCATCGCGTCGACCTGCACTGGCAGGGCGATTGCGAAACTGTGTGGGAGTTCGATACGCAACCGTTCATCGTGCCGGCCGACCGCCGGGCGATACAACCTTATGCCACACAGACTGGCTTGCCGAGGGAGGCCTCATGCCCGTGACCTATTTCACCATCAAGTGGCCGGACGATGTCGAAATGCGCTGCTATTCGCCGTCGAGCGTCGTTCGCGATTTCCTGCGCCCCGGTGAGTATCCGCTCGACGATTTTCTCGACGCGGCGGATCGGGCGCTGGCCGAGGCGTCGAATCGCGTGCGCGAGAAGTTCGGCTACGCGTGTTCGTCTGCCCGCGACCAGTGGGAGACGATCGAGCAGACAGCGCGTAAATACCGTTCGCTTAAAGCGCCGAGGGTCACCGTCATTAGCGTTGGCAATGGCGTTGGCAGCGCCGCATAAGTCCCCAATTACCGTATCAGGAGAGGAATATATGTCGTCCCAAAGCATTACGCCCGAGGCGCACTTTAGCGTCGTTATCGTCGGTGGCGGTCAGGCCGGACTGTCGATGAGCTATTACCTTACGCAAGCCGGCGTCGATCATATCGTGCTGGAAAAGCACACGCTCACGCACACATGGCGCGATCAGCGATGGGACGCCTTCTGTCTCGTCACGCCGAACTGGCAGTGCGCACTGCCGGGATACCCGTACCGGGGCCCGGACCCTCACGGCTTCATGACGAAGCCCGAGATCGTCGAATACCTCGATGGCTTCATCCGCCATGTGAACGCACCGGTTCGCGAAGGCGTGAGCGTCACGCGCGTAACGCGACGCCCGCAGGGCGGCTATTTTGTGCAGACTACAAGCGGAGACTTCAGCGCGGATCAGGTCGTCGTAGCGTCGGGCGGGTACCACACCCCGATCGTTCCGCGCATGGCGGAGCGTCTGCCCGCGTCGGTGTTGCAGGTGCAGTCCGCGGACTATCGCAGCGCGTCGGCATTGCCTGTGGGCGAGGTGCTGGTGGTAGGGTCCGGGCAATCGGGCGCACAGATTGCGGAGGATCTTCACCTCGCGGGGCGAAAGGTACATCTGGCCGTGGGCGACGCCCCGCGCTGCGCTCGCTTCTATCGCGGTCGCGATGTCGTCGACTGGCTGGCCGACATGAAGTATTACGACATGCCGGTCGAGGCGCATCCTTTGCGCGAGGGCGTTCGCGACAATACCAATCACTACGTCACCGGACGCGACGGCGGGCGTGACATCGATCTGCGCAAATTCGCGACTGAAGGCATGGCGCTTTACGGCACACTGACGGACTACGACGCCGGGCAACTTCGCTTTGCGGCGGATCTGGCGGCAAGCCTCGACAGTGCCGACGATACTTACAACCGCATCAACTCATCGATCGACAAGTTCATCGCGCAACATGGGATCGACGCTCCCGAGGGGCAGCCGTATCGTCCGGTCTGGCATGAGCAGACGCAGCACCTGACGCTGGATCTCGCGCTCAGCGGCATTACGAGCATCGTCTGGTGTATCGGTTTCCGGCCGGATTTCAGCTGGATCGATCTGCCCGTGTTCAACGGACGCGGTTATCCGGGGCATGTGCGTGGCGTGACCTCTGAGACCGGGCTGTATTTCCTCGGCTTGCCCTGGCTCCATACCTGGGGCTCGGGACGATTCTCCGGTGTGGCGCGAGACGCCGAGCATCTTGCCGGGAAAATCACCGAAATGGCGCAACCCGATGCGCGCGCGGCGTGAGGGGAGGGGGCTGATGCCCGTATCGAACGGCGCGTCGCGTACCCATTACCGGGCCGGCATGCCGGAGCTTGTCTTCACTGGATTGTCGGAGCAGTGGTTGCTCAGAACGTGCGGCGACCTACACTGGTCCGCGCTGGCGCAGCAGGCGGGGATGAGCACGCCTGATTTCTACGATCAGCAGGGCCAGAAGGCCTACGCGGCATTCGTTGCGCTGCGGATCCGCGAGGCGCGTCTGGAAGACGTGACCGAGCATCAACGCTTCGCCATCGAATCGGAGGTGATGCGCGTGCCGGGCGTGCGTCATTTCGGTCGCTATCGGGTGTTGACGCCCGAGGCTTGCGTGGCGAACGTCGAGATGGTCTCCACGTTTGTGCGGCGAGAGCGCACGTCCGATAACCATTCGGTCAGTCGCGCGATGTTCGACAGCGGTGCCGTCAAGCAGATGCCCGCCGCGGCCGCCGCGCTGATCGATCAGGCTAAGCGGTTTCGGACCGACGACTGGACGACCCACGGCAGACTGTCGCGGCACACACACGCGATCGAGCATCAGGTCGAATATCTGCCGTGTCCTTCGCTCGATTTCAACGGGGCGAATCTGCTCTACTTCGTGAGCTTCGCCGCGATGGTCGAGCGTGCCGAATGGCACTGGCGTCCTGCGGCAACGGGTATTCTGCCCGCGCTCGTCGAGCGTGAAATGGCGATGTATGGCAACGCCAACGTTGGCGAACGGCTCAGGCTGCGTTTCGGCGCGCGCTACACCGGTCACGACGGGCTGTCTCACTGGTGTTCCATATCGAGGATCTCGGACGACGTGCGCATTGCGGACGTCGTGACACACAAGCGGTGGTCCCATGAGTGATTTGCGCGATAGCGACCGGATGCCGCCGTCGGCGCCACGCAAAGCCTGTTATACCGCTGAGGATCTGGCCGGCGTGCCGCATCTCGATACAGGGCCGGGCGAGTATCCCTTCTTGCGAGGCATACATCGCACGATGTATACCGAGCGCGCGTGGACGATCCGGCAATACGCGGGATACGCCGACGCGACGACATCGAACCTTGCGTATCGCCGCGCGCTGGCGCAGGGTGGCACTGGATTGTCGGTCGCGTTCGACTTGCCCACGCACCGGGGCTACGACTCCGATCACGAGGACATCGCGGCCGACGTTGGCATGGCGGGCGTTGCGATCGATTCGGCAGACGACATGGTGCGGCTGTTCGAGGGCATCGCGCTCGATCGCGTATCCGTGTCGATGACCATGAGCGGCGCGGTGCTGCCGGTGCTGGCCGCCTACATCGTTGCTGCGGAACGCACCGGCGTGGCCCCGGCACAGTTGCGCGGTACCATTCAGAACGACATTCTCAAAGAGTTCATGGTGCGAAATACGTACATCTTCGCGCCGGGGCCGTCCATGCGAATCGCCGCCGACGTTGTCGACTATGTGGCCACGAACATGCCGCAATTCAACGCGATGTCGATCTCGGGGTACCACTTGCAGGAAGCGGGCGCCGATGGCGTTCTGGAACTGGCGCTCACGCTCGCCAACGCACAGACTTACGTGCGCGCGCTCGTCGCGCGCGGCGCGAACGTCGATCGGGTCTGCCGGCAATTGAGTTTCTTCTTTGGCGTGGGGCGCGATTTCTTCGGTGAAATCGCCAAACTGCGCGCCGCGCGCGTGCTTTGGGCGACGATCGCGCGTGCGCTCGGCGCGACCGATGCGCGTGCGACGCAGTTGCGCATGCATTGCCAGACGGCCGGATCGACGCTCAGCGCACAGCGCCCGCAGAACAATATCGTGCGCACCACTGTCGAGGCGATGGCTGCGGTGTTCGGCGGGACACAGTCCTTGCATACGAACGGCTGGGACGAAGCGCTGGCGTTACCCAGTGAAGCCTCAGGCACGGTCGCTCGCGACACGCAATTGATTCTCCAGCACGAAATGGGCTTGTGCGACGTGGTGGATCCATGGGCCGGCGCTTACATGATGGAGTCGCTCACGTCGCAGACGGTGACGGCGGTGCAGTCGTTGCTGGCGGAGATCGAGGCCGAGGGCGGCGTCGTTGCGGCCATCGAGTCCGGTTGGGTGCACGACAGAGTGCATTGGCGCGCCACACGGTTGCAGGCCGAGCTGGACGCGGGCCACTCGGTCGTCGTCGGGGTGAACCGGTATCGGGAGGCTTCGTCGTGCGAACAGGAGTGTCTTGAGGTGGACGGACGGCATGTGAGAGCTCAGCAGGTCGACCGCCTGCGGCAGTTGCGTCTCGCGCGCGACGAGGCGCGCGTGCGCGAAGCGCTTCACGCGCTCACAGCGGTTGCCCGTACCGGACAGGAAAATTTGCTCGCGCTCACGGTGCGGGCCATGCGTGCGGGTGCGACCGTCGGCGAATGTACCGCAGCGTTGGAACTCGTCTGGCCTCGCTGGAAGACGCCGATGCGATTTTCCGGCAGTGGGCGCTACGCCGCCGGGAGAGCCGATTCAAGCGAGTGGCGTAGCGCGCTCGCCGGGGTGGCACAGTTGACGTCCGAGTGGGGGCGAGCCCCTCGTATCGCGATCATCAAGCTGGGGCAGGACGGTCACGACCGGGGCGCAAAGACGATTGCTGCCGCGCTTAGCGACGCAGGCTTCGACGTGCAGCTCGGCACACTATTCACGACACCCGGGCAGATGGCCGAGTGGGTGACGGCCGAAGCGCCGGATATCGTCGGCATTTCAACGCTGGCGGGAGGGCACATGACGCTTGTCCCCGCCTTTCTGTCGGCACTCGATGCCGTGGGTTGCGACACGCCTGTCGTGCTGGGTGGCATCGTGCCGGAAGCGCACGCGGCGTCGCTGATTGCGAAAGGCGTCGATGCCATTTTCGGCCCGTCCACCGGGGTCGACGACATCGTCGTCAAGCTCGTCGCCTGTCTGCGAGTCCGCTCGGCGCCACTGGTCACTCGGTCCTGAAAGCACGCCGTCGTGGGGTGAGGGTGGCGGGCCACGCAGTGCCCGACGCACGTCGGTGCCGCGTCTTTGCCGTGGTTTTACAGGGTGTCGGGTTCGGCAGCGAATTCGCGAAGACTTTGTGCATCGATGACCTCGATCGCCCGGTAGCCTGCCGTGATCCATCCGGCCTTGCCGAAGTACTGAAGCGCGGCGTTGACTTGTTTGCGAGAGGCATTCGCCATCAACCCCAGATCCGTTTGCGACAGTGGCACGTTGTTCCCGCCGATCCAGTTGGCGCGGGCAAGCACCGATGCAATGCGCCGGTTCGTGTCGCGAATCTGCAAATCGTGAATCACATGGATCATGACGTCGACGGTCGTCATCAGGATGAGAGAAACGTATCGCACCACCTCGGGATTGCGCGATGCCATCTCGTCGAGCGTATCGAGCGGCAGGTGCATCAGCAACGTGTCGTTGACCGAGCGAAGTTCCAGCCGGCGAGGTTGCCGCGAGAGAAACCCACCTTCGCCCGTCCATGTGCCCGGCACGCCGAGATGCACCAACCTGGGGACTTTCGTCGACGGGGCCGTGTTCACGGTCACCGTTCCCGAGACCAGTCCGTAGATACCGCCTGGCGGATCGCCGAAACGGTAGATCACTTCTCTCGCGGAGAAGCGTTGCAGGATCGCGCGCGTCAGCACTTCCCGTTTGAACCCTTCCGGAAGATGTGCGAGCCAGCCATTGCTGGCCATGATCCCGGCCGCGTCGATGCCAGACAAGTCGGTCATAAAAAACACGTCGATTGTCCGATTAAGGACAAACTCAGCTTGAAGTGGTGGCTAGTATAGCGTTGCGTGAAGCGGGGAAGACTGGCGCTAGTGCCGTATCGCAACGATAAATGAGATGAAACGCACCATGGTCTCGGGGATTCAAGGCATCGCGACACGCAAGGACACGGGGCGCCAATTGCGCAACCGTGCGAAGCGCTCGGCACATAGCGCGATCGGACAGGTCGATCGCGGTCCCATCGCACTGCTCAAGGCAAGAAGCGACGATGACATGGCAGCCGATTTTCGTATCTGACATGTGGCGGCGCGCTCTGCGGTGCATGCTCGGACGAATCGCGCTGATGGGCCTGTTCGCGAGCCCGGTGGCGTTCGCGCAGTCGCCCGCGCCTGAAATCCATGCCAGTACCTTTGTCATCGAGCCCTTCGTGCTCGCTCAGGACGGGCGACTGAGCGGTTTCAGTATTGACCTCTGGAACGAGGTTGCGGCGCGTCTTCACCGACGAAGCGTCTATTTGGCGACGCCCGGTGTGACCGAGACCTTCCAGGCGCTACGAGCCGGGAGCGCCGATGTCGCGGTGTCCGGGCTTTTTTATAGCGTAGCGCGCGATCGCGAGTTCGATTTCTCCTATCCGATCCTTGAGGCGGGACTGCGGGTGATGGTGCGAACGAACGGGCAGACCGTGGCTTCCAGCCCGCTGGAAGGCGTTATTCAGTCGCTGTTCTCACGTACCAGCGCCATATGGCTCGGGGTGGCGTTGCTGCTGATTGTGGTGATTGGGCATGTGGTCTGGTTGGTGGAGCGCCGACAGACTTCCGACGCGAAACATCCCGAAGCCTATTACCCGGGCGTCTTGCGTGCGATGTATTGGGCCGCGACGACGTTGCTGTCTCAGGCAGACCAGCCGCCCCGGCGGTGGCTTTCGCGGTTGCTGGCGGTGATGTGGATGTTCGTCGGCATCATTTTCATCGCTTCCTACACGGCGCAGTTGACGACGGCACTGACCATTCACACCATCCGTGGCGCGATCGAAGGTCCGGGCGACCTGCCTGGCAAACGCGTGGGAACGCTCGCGGGAAGTCCGGCGGTTGCGTATCTAGAGCAACACGGTGCGCTTGTCCACCGCTATTTGCAGAATCGGGATGTGTTCCGGGCACTTTTGGACGGTGAGGTCGACGCGGTCGTGCAGGGTTCTGCCGGGCTCGAGTATTACGCGACGCACGAGGGCCGGGGGCTGGTTGCGGTAGTCGGTCCCGAATTTCAGCAGAACAGCGTCGGTTTCGTCTTTCCCGTCGACAGCCCATTGCGCAAGCAGGTGAACGGCATATTGCTCTCCATGCGCGAGGACGGTTCGTATCAGGCGATTCACGACAAGTGGTTCGGTACTCGTTAGCGATTGGCGGCTAACGATCATCGTGCCGTTCACGCAATCGCCTATGCAATGGACGCTGACGCTTGCGATAACGGAACGACACACTGCCCGGTGATCCATCAATCGAAACGAAAGGGATGTTCAGTATGAAAAGTCGTGCCGCCTTGTTCGTTGTCCTTTCTTCCATGTGCCTGCGCGTGTTTGCTGCCGAAGGCGGGACGGGGGTGAACTTGCTGGGGATGAAGAACCCCGGCGCGGCCATCACGCCGGCGCAGGGGTTTTACTACCAGAACGATCTTTACTTCTATTCGGGCAACCTCGATGGCGGTCGTGGTCTGCCGACCGGGGGCAAGGTCGTTGCGAATGTCGATGCGACGGCGATCGTCAACCTCTCCACGCTACTGTGGTCTACGCCGTGGGTTATTGGCGGCGGGCGATTGAACCTCAGTACCACGGTGCCGGTCGGTGAGAAGCGGATCAGTGCCGGCGCGCAATTGGCGGGGCCACGTATCGGCACGCTCGGCAACTCGACGTCCGACAATGTATTCACCGTTGGCGACCCGGCCGTGGGCGCAGTGCTTGGTTGGCAGGCCGGTCATCTGTACTGGCAGGCCGGCGTGTCGGTCAACGTGCCGGTTGGCGACTATCGCAGTGGCGATATCGCGAATCTCGCATTCCATCGCTGGGGCACGGATCTGATCGGGTCGGGCACCTGGTTCGACCCGAACGTCGGGCTCGATCTTTCCGGTACCGTCGGCGTGACGTTCAATGGACGAAACCCGGAAACCGACTACCGAACGGGCGCGGAATTGCACGTGGACTGGTCCGCATCGCAGTATTTCACGCGCCGATTTTCGGCGGGGCTGGTAGGGTACTACTACCAGCAATTGACGCCCGACAGCGGTTCCGGCGCAGTGCTCGGCGATTTCGAAGGGCGTGTGGCCGCCATCGGACTGACGAGTGCATACATCTTCAAGCCGGGACGAATTCCCATCACGGCGCGCCTGAAGGTCTTCCATGAGTTTGCCGTCAGCAATCGTGCGAAAGGCAACAGTCTGTTCCTCACGATGACCCTACCGTTCTCGGCACCTAACGGGACCCCATGACCCCCGACACTTCATTCGAGACAGGCGAGACAACGATGAAAACACTGATTGCGCGCCGAGTGGCCTGCGTTGCCGCGACCGCGACGATTTTCACTGCGGGTGCGGCGTCTGCGGCGACCGAAGTGACGACCGACAATTTCGTTCGGGCGGAAAGCGATCTGTACTTCAGCCGCATCGTGAAGGACGGTGGCTTCGGGCGGTTTCATGCCCGACGCACGCTGCCCCGCGTCGACCAGCAGATCGTCGTTCGCCTCAACCGGGATACCTTGTATTCGGCAGCGGTGATCGATCTCGACGCCGGTCCCGCCACCGTCACCGTGCCGAGCACGGGCGACCGATATCTGGCGATGCAGGCGATCAACGAGGATCACTACACCACGCAGATCATTCACTCCGGCGGCCAGTATCGGTTCACGAGAGAAACGGCAGGCACTCGATATCTGCTGCTGGCCGTTCGTATCCTGGTAGACGCCAACGACCCTCGCGATCTCGATGAGGTGCATCGACTTCAGGACCGTTTTGCCATCTCGCAAGCTCGCTCGGGGCATTTCGAGATACCCGACTGGGATGCAGGCACGCAGACGAAGGTCCGCGACCACCTCGTCGCACTGGGCACCCTGCTGCCCGATGCGAAACGCATGTTCGGTGCGAAAGGAGAGGTCGATCCCGTACGCCACCTGATCGGCGTGGCATTTGGCTGGGGCGGAAATCCGGAGCGCGAGGCGATTTATCTGAACGAGGTGCCGAAGCACAACGATGGCACGACCGTCTACCGTCTGCATGCGGATAAAGTGCCCGTCGATGGATTCTGGTCTGTCAGCGTCTACAACGCGAATGGTTACTTCGAACCGAACTCGGCGAACGCCTATACCGTGAACAATGTTGTGGCGAAGCATGGACCGGACGGTAGCGTCGACGTGCAATTCGGCGGATGCACTGCCGATTCCGCCAATTGCCTGCCGATCTCCGCCGGCTGGAACTACATGGTCCGGCTGTACCGCCCGCAGCACGCGCTCCTGGACGGTCGGTGGCAGTTTCCCGTCGCACAACCGGTCGAGGCCGCTGCGTCTCCCGCCCAATCGAAACCTTCCGAATAGGAGTGCCGAAGTGAATCGCAGACAGACCCTAAAGGCCGGCGCCGCCATTGCCGCATTGGGACCGATGGCCGCACGCCGTTCGCAAGCGGTGTCGACAGCGCCCGGTCCGGTGACGCTCACCCCCCTCGAAAAGCTCGCGCGCGAGGCGTACATCTACGCGTTGCCGATGGTGGAGAACTACTACAGCATTTATCAGTACGCCGTCGACAGAGACAACAGCCAATTCAAGGCGCCCTTCAATCGCATCGGCAACGTTGCCAGAGTGTTTGCGCCGGAGGACACGGGGGTCGTCACCCCCAACTCCGACACGCCTTATTCGTTCATGATGGCCGATCTGCGTGCCGAACCGCTCGTTGTTACGCTGCCGCCAATCGAAGCGGGGCGCTACTATTCGGTGCAACTGATCGATCTGTATACGCACAACGTCGGCTATCTCGGCACGCGTGTCGACGGCAATGGCGGTGGTCGTTTTCTGCTCGCGGGCCCCTCATGGAATGGCGATACGCCGGCGGGCATCCGCCGGGTCGTGCGCTTCGACACGTCGATCGCTTGCACGCTGTTTCGCACCCAATTGTTTGACGCCGCCGATCTGCCGAACGTGGTCGCCATTCAGCGACAGTATGCCGTGGCCCCGCTGAGTGAATACCTCGGCGTGAACACTCGCGAGCGCGTGCCCGAGACGCAATGGCCGGCGATCGATCGTCGGACTTCGGAGACGGATTTCTGGTCGTATGTGAGCTTCCTGCTGCCATTCGCGGCACCGCTGCCTTGGGAGACGTCGCTACGCGCGTCGTTCCGGCAACTCGGTCTGGCTTCCGGCCAGGAGTGGCCGCCGGCGGGATTTCCCGAGACAACGGCACGGATGATGCGCGAAGTCGGCGAGCAGACGCGCAAGGATATCGATGCAGGGGTGGCACGACTGACATCGTCGAAGGGCCTGTTCGGAACCCCGGCACAAATGCGCGACAAGTACTGGGAACGAGCGCTTGCGGCCAAAGGTGGCTTGTACGGTAACGACATCGAGGAAGCCTATTACCCGATCATCACGACCGACGCGCAAGGTCATCGACTCGATACGTCGAAGCACGACTATGTGATGCGTTTTCCCGGCGGGAGACTGCCCCCCGTCGACGCCTTCTGGTCGATGACACTCTACGATGGCGCAACCAAGCTGCTCGTGCCCAACCCGTTGCAGCGCTACCTCGTGAACTCCTCGATGGCGAAGCAATTGCGGCGAACGCCCGAGGGGGATATCGTCATTTACATTCAGAAAGAATCGCCGGGCGCCGATCTCGAATCGAACTGGTTGCCTGCCGCCGCAGGGCCGATCAACCTTGTCATGCGACTTTATCTGCCGAAGCCGGAGGTTCTGGCTGGAAAGTGGCGTGCCCCGGTCGTCGATATTCGCCGCTGATCGACGGGCGCGCACTGGCATACGGTTGTACAACGCTTACGCGCCCCGAATATGAGAAGATCGGTTTTCGATCCGATCGTCGGGTCGACGCCGTGCCGAGGCGGTCTTCGCCGGGCTGGCTGGCCCGGCGTTTATCGCGGCGCCAATATACAAGGAACAGACGCCAGGTTTTCCGTGCGAACGTATCGATCGACGATACTTGCGGCAGGTATCTACGTTCGCTTTTCCCTTAAAGTGTCGCAATATGGATTACTACACCGCTGTTCGTGCTTTTCTCTCGTCAGCCGAAGCGTCGAGCTTCAGCAAAGCCGCCCAGCAGCTCGGGATCAAGACTTCCACGGTGTCGCGGTATATTGGTCAGCTTGAGGCCGACCTGGGCATCGCGCTGTTCAACCGCTCGACGCGGGGCCTCGTGCTCACCGAGGGGGGGACGGTATTTCGCGAGCACGCCCTGATTTCACTTCAGGCGCTCGACGACGCGAGGAACCTCACCTCGTCGTTGAACCAGACACCGCAAGGGCATTTGCGTGTGACCATGCCGGTGGCGTTCGGTCGTCGCCATATTGTCCGGCATCTCCCGCAGTTCCTGGCGCGGTACCCGGACATTTCAATCGACGCGGTGATTACCGACGATGTGGTCAATCTGATCGACTCCGGTATCGATCTCGCCATCCGCATCGGTGCGCTGGCAGATTCGCAACTTATGGCGCGCAAGCTCGCCGAGCACCAGCGCGTCGTCTGCGCTAGCCCGGACTATGTGGCCCAGCACGGCGCGCCGGCGATGCCTGAAGAGCTTGCTTCGCACGAAGCGCTGCGTTTTTCGCTGGCCACCGACGACCGGTGGCTGCTCGTCAACCGAGAGACGAATGCGGCGCGGGCAAGCGGGCCGGCAGAGATTGCGGTGCGATTGCAAGGCGCATTGCGAGCGAACGACACGGAGTCGATCCTGAGTCTTGCGGTCGCAGGCCGCGGTGTCGCGCTGCTGCCGAGCTGGAGCGTCAGTGAGGCGCTGAAAGCCGGCGAGCTGGTGCACTTGTTGCCGGATTGGCAGGCGCAGGTGGGGCGCAATCCCGCCGCGATATGGGCGATCTACCCTCCGAAAAAGAAAGTCTCTTCCAAAGTGCGCGCGTTCGTCGACTTCTATGCGGAGATTCTCTCGGCCCCCGGGTATTGGGGAGCCTGACGCATTGCCCGGTTGGACCGCAGGTCGCCGGCTCTCGCCCGCGACCTGCCATGTCAGTGCCAGAGCAAGGCGAGTAGGGGCACGATCAGGGCGGTGAGCAGTCCGTTGAGTCCGATGCCGATGGCCGCGAATGCCGCTGCCAGTCCATTGAGCGGCGCAATCTGCGCGGCGGCCACGCCGCTGCCGGCCACACCGGCCGCGAAGCCATGCGCCCGCCAGTCGCTGATGCGCAGCCAGCCGAGGACCGTCTTGCCCACGGAGGCCGCCACGATCCCGCCTGCGATCGCCAGCGCCGCAGTCAGCGCCGGCACGCCGCCGACCTCCTGCGCCAGTGCGATGGCAATCGGTGTCGTCACCGACTTCGATGCCATGGACATTGCCACGTCGCGCCCGCCACCGAACAGCCATACCACCAATGCGCCGCTCACGGTCGACGTCAACGACCCGGCGAGTAGCGCGAGCCCTATTTCCCGGAAGCTACTGCGCACATGCCCGATGTTCATGGCGAGCGGTACGGCCAGTGCCACCGTGGCAGGCCCGAGCAGGAAGTTGATGAACTGTGCGCCGCTGAAGTACGTGGCGTAGGACGTGTTCGTGACCTTGAGCAGCACGGCCATGATGGCAATGGCCAGCAGTACCGGATTGAGGATCGCCAGTCCACCGAAAAGGCGTTGCACCAGCTTGCCCAGCGCGAAGCTCACGAGTGTGAGCGCGAGCCAGAGCAAGGGGCTTGGCGTCATCGGTGTCCAGAGAGCGTGGAGCGTCGTCATCATGGCTGGATCTCGGAGTTTGTCGAACGTTTCAGTCGCTGCGAGCCGACATGCATCACCCAGGCCGTGGCCAGCAGACCCAGCAACGTCGACAGGATCAGGCCGATGAGAATCGGCAACCAGTATTGGCGCAACAGGCTGCCTTCGGTCACGATACCCACGCCTGCGGGCACAAACAGCAGTCCCATATTGGTGATGAGTGTGTCGGCCACCCGCGTGAGTTGCGATTCGCGCAAACCATTGGCGTCTTGACGAATCAAGAGCGCACCGGCGAGCAGGAACATGCCGATGACCGGCCCCGGCAATGGCAGATGCAGCAGTTGGCGCAGCACTTCGCCCAGAAGCTGTGCGCCGATCAGGATCGAGAGCGCGTTGATCATGGTCACGCCCGATGGTCGGCTGTGTGGCCGAGATTGACGTCGAGCCCGGCGTCGGTGGCTGCGAGGGCGCCGAGCGCCGACCAGTCGAGGTCGGCCCATCCGCGCGCCATCATGGCGACAAGGCGGTCATGGACGATGCTGACCAGTGGCATCGGCACCATCCAGTGCTCCGCCTCGGCCATCGCGAGTCGCAAGTCTTTCACTGCAAGCGGTGCGGTCATACCGGCGGGCAGGTAGCGTTCTTCGAGAATTTTGCCGCCATAGGCCTTGTGTACCCGCGCGTCGAACATCGTCCCCGTGAGAATCTCGAATCCCTTGCGGCGCTCGATGCCCGCTTTGGCAAGCAAGGCCAGTATTTCCCCCATGCTCTGGAGCGTAACGCCGGTCAGGGCATTCGACGCAACTTTCATGAGACTGGCCATGCCGGGATCTTCGGCAATATGAAAGATCCGTTGCGAGACGTGGCGTAGCAGGGGGGCGGCAACGATCAGGCTGCTTTCCTGACCTCCCGCGAGCACGAAGGCCTGTGCGTTGCGCACGATGTCCGGATTGCCGAGAATCGCCGCCACCAGAAAGCGCTGCCCGAGTGCATGGTGGCTCGCCGCGAGGCGTCGCGACATGGCGGGGCTGACGGTGCTGGTGGCGATGTGCAAGGTGTTCGGGCGCATGACGCTGAACAACCCGCCGGGAGATTTGGTTACGGCATTCAGGGCGTCGTCGTCCGGCAGCGAGGTAAAGATCACGTCGCAATTCGCCAGCCCGCTGATGTCGGAGACGGTTTTGACGCCCGGGGGTATCAGGGCTGCTAGCGATTCGATGTCCCGGTCGTACACGAAGGTCTGGACGCCGGCCTCGTGCATGCGGGCAGTCAGCGCGCGCCCCATGTGGCCGAACCCGAGAACGCCGACCGATTTCGTCTGCCGTGGCGTCGCAGTGGCGGCCGACGCCTTTTCCGTACTGATGCTCATGATGAACTCCTGTCAATTCCAGGGCAATCATGTCGCGGAGCCCTCGCACACGGAACCCCCTGTACGGCAAATGAGCTTTGCAGAACGGGGCATAGTCAAACCGGGTCCGCTCGCCAAAAATGACTGACACCTCAACCACGACTGCAGGGCTCGTCATGAACACTCACACTGGGCAAATACGCTCGGTCGTTGCGTATGTCATTTACGCACTTCTCAACCCCATCCCTTACGGGTTCTTCGTTGGTGCGCTGATCTTCGATGCCACTTACGCCAGCAATGGCGACGTGCTATGGGTCAAGGCGGCCGCCTGGCTCATCACCTTCGGGCTGCTGTTCGCGATCATTCCGCGACTCATCAACCTCGTGCATGTCTGGCTTGCCCCGAGCAGGACACCTTATCTCGAGAAAGTCGATTTCTGGCTCAATCTGGTGGCCATCCTGGTTGCCATCGTCAATGCGTTCGTCCACAGCCGCGACGCGTACGCGGCGGTTCCGGAGGCCGTCTGGCTGTCGGCCATCACGGTGCTTTTGCTCGTTGTGAGCACTATGGTTCTGGCCGCGCAATGCGCTGCGGCAAAGCGAGTCGATCATGAATAAGTCCTATCGCGTGGTGACCTGCGCGCTTGCCGCAAGCATTGCCCTGGCAGCCTGTTCCGAGAAAGCGACCTACGATCCGGTGCAGCAATCGGGCCCCAATCCTCCCATGCCGAAAGCGCAGAACTTTCTCGTGCCCCCCATGCAGGTGCCCGACGGAACCGGTTGGCGGGACGGCGAAGCGCCGAGCGTTGCCGCTGGCCTGCGCGTGGAAAAGATCGCGGGCGGACTGTTGCACCCGCGCCAGTTGCTCACGCTGCCCAATGGGGACGTGCTCGTCGTCGAGTCGAATGGCCCGGGCACCGAGCCTGTCACTTCGCCCAAGCAACTCATTGCCGGGATCGTCAAGAATCGTTCAGGAAAAGGCGGCAAGGGTGGGAATCGCATCACGCTGCTGCGCAAGTCCGTGGGTAAGGACGGTCACGCGGATACCTGGGAGTCACATGTGTACATCGAGCATCTGCATTCACCGTTCGGTGTCCAGCTGATCGGCGACACGCTGTACGTCGCGAATACCGACAACATCATGAAGTATCACTATGTCCCGGGCGAAACCAGAATGTCCGACCCTGGCGCCGAGTTCACCGATCTGCCGAGCACCATCAATCACCACTGGACGAAATCGCTGTTGGCAAGCCCGGATGGAACGAAGCTGTACGTCGGCGTGGGTTCCAACAGCAACATTACCGAGAATGGACTCGCGGTGGAGTATCGCCGGGCGAACGTGCTCGAAGTCGACGTGCGAACGGGGGCGAGTCGCGTATATGCGTCCGGTATACGAAATCCCACAGGGCTGCAATGGGAGCCTGCAACGGGTAAGCTGTGGGCGGTGGTCAACGAGCGCGACGAGATTGGCGCGGACCTCGTGCCGGACTATCTCACCTCCGTGAAGGAGGGCGGTTTCTACGGGTGGCCGTACAGTTATTTCGGCCAGCATGTGGACAGCCGCGTCACGCCGCAGCGTCCCGATCTCGTTGCCAAAGCCATCAGCCCGGATTACGCGCTGGGGTCTCACGTCGCGCCACTCGGCCTGCTGTTCTATCGTGGGCACGGGCTTCCCGAGCGGTATCGTGGCGGCGCGTTCATCAGCGAGCACGGCAGTTGGGACCGCTCGCCGTTGAGCGGTTATGCAGTGGTCTATGTCGCGTTCAAGGATGGCAAGCCGTCCGGCGTGCCCGAGCCGATACTGACCGGGTTTGCATCGGAGAATGAGAAGTTCCTGAAGGGGGCGCCGGTCGGACTGGCCGAAGACGCCGACGGTGCGTTGCTGGTGGCAGACGACGTGGGCAACGCGGTCTGGCGCGTGTCCGCGGCAACGCCGGGCGACAATCGCTGATTCCGAACGCCAATGAGGACATTTCGCGTGTTGGCCCCCTGGCGTTTGCGACGCTCTCACCTCCTGCTGTTGATGCTCCCGATTGGGGCTGCGGCGCAGGAGAGCACCTCTACCGTGCTGCCGGTCGTGACCGTTCAGTCCACGCGACTCGGCACGCCCTTGTTCGCCACGCCTGCGTCAGTGGACATCGTCGACGGCGAGCAGTTGCGCGCTCGCCAGCCCGGCATCGACCTCTCGGAAGGGCTGGCGGGCGTGCCGGGTCTCCAGATTCGGAACCGGCAGAACTACGCGCAGGATCTCCAGTTGTCGATACGCGGGTTCGGCGCGCGCTCCAGCTTCGGCGTGCGCGGCGTACGCCTGTATGTCGACGGCATCCCGAGCACCATGCCGGACGGACAGGGGCAGACGTCGAACATCGACATTGCGTCAGCAGATCGGGTCGAGGTCTTGCGAGGCCCGTTCTCGGCGTTGTACGGCAATTCGTCGGGGGGCGTGGTGCAGGTGTTTACCGAGGACGGCGCCTTGCCTGCGCAAGTCGCCGTCGACGTCGCCGCCGGCAGCTTCGGCATGTGGCGATACGGCGTGAAGGCAAGCGGGGCGTTCGACGCACGGCTCGGGCTGACTGACTACACCGTTAGCGCAAGTCGTTTCACGACGCAGGGGTTTCGCGACCACAGCGGCGCACACAAGAGTCTCGGTAACGCCAAGCTCAATGTGCAACTGGACGACGTCAGCCGTTTGACGATCGTGGCGAATGCCGTCGATCTGAGCGCACAGGACCCGATGGGTCTCACGAGGGCGCAGTTTCAGAAAGACCCGAGCAGTGCTGTCACACAGGCCGCTAGCTTCAACACGCGCAAGTCGGTGCAACAAAGTCAGGGAGGGCTCGTCTACGAGCGGGATCTCGGGGGCGGGAGCACATTGCGCGGCATGGTGTATTACGGTGAACGGCAAACGACGCAATATCAGTCGATTCCGGTGGCGACACAGTTATCCCCCGGCAATCCCGGCGGTGTTATCGACCTCTCGCGAGAGTACGGCGGCGCTGACTTGCGTGTGAGTTCGAAGCTCACCGTGGCGAATCGGCCCATGACGCTGATCGCCGGCCTTTCGTACGACACATTGACGGAGCATCGGCGCGGTTATCAGAACTTTCTGGGAAGCCCGGCGTCACCCACGCTTGGTGTGAGCGGTGCGTTGCGCCGGGATGAGACCAACAAGGTGTATAGCGCGGACCCCTACGTTCAGGCATCGTGGCAGGCAACCCCGGACTGGACGCTCGACGCCGGTTTACGCTACAGCATGGTGTCGTTTGACTCGGACGATCACTACATCACGGCGGGCAACCAGGACGACAGCGGCAGTGCACGATATCGGCAAGCGTTGCCGGTGGCTGCATTGCGCTACACGCCGACGCCGGCGACGACCTTCTACATCTCCTATGGACGAGGTTTCGAGACACCGACGCTCAATGAGATATCGTATCGCCCCGATGGCAGTTCGGGGCTGAACTTTGCCCTCATGCCCTCGCTTAGCGATAACGTGGAAGCCGGTGCGAAGTGGCGCACACCGGTCGGGTTGTTGACCGTTGCGCTTTTTCGCAGCGATACGCGCAACGAGATCGTCCCGACGGCCAGTACCGATGGGCGTACCTCATATCGCAACGGCGGACGTACGCGCCGCGACGGTGCGGAGTTGGCGTGGACCGCGCGATTTGCCGGTCACATGCGCGCACAGATCGCCTATTCGTGGCTCGACGCCCGCTACCGGGACTCGGTCCCTGGTGGGATCAACGCCGGTAACCGCATCCCGGGCACTGCGCAGCAGGCAGCCTACATCGCGCTTGGCTGGGCGCCCGATCAGGGATGGCAGGCGGGCGTCGAGGGACGTTATCTAGGTCGGGTACAGGTGGACGACGCGAATTCCGATGCCGCCCCTGCGTATTTCGTCGCCGCCCTCAGTACCGGCTACCTGTGGCGCATCGGTCCCTGGGAAGCGCGTGCCTATGCACGCGTAGACAACGTATTCGACAGGCACTACGCCGGTTCGGTGATCGTGAACGACAGCAATGGCCGATTCTTCGAGCCCGCACCCGGTCGAAACTGGAGTGCAGGACTCAGCGTGGCTTACCGGTACTGACCCGCAGACCACCGCTTACGTGCCTCCGGTGGGCCGAGCACGCGGCGCCCCCGTCAATTTCCGAGGGCTCGCCGGAGCGCGCTCACGAATCGAGGGCAAGATATTCGGGGCGTGACGGCCCCTCTCAGCATGCCTCCGTATCGCTCAAACGGGTGTTTCGGATTGATCGTCAGGTTATCGCCGCGTACTATCAATTTCAATAGGTCGACGTCGGCATTACCGACACGAAGTCGGGCCTGCAGTATCGCAACAGGGGGGACTGAAATGACTGTGACCATTCGAACGATTGTGGGGGCGATGCTCCCGATGTGCATCATCGTTGGGGCGACGACCTATTTCATCCCTCCCAAAGGGCGTTCCGGCATACCCGATCGGGACGACGCCGAATTGCGCAGCACATTGATCGCTGGCGTTAGCTGCGTGGGCCTGATCGCCTTGCTTCTTCTGCTCGGCGGTCATCTCCGGTAGTTGCAGCGCGCTATCGGCTTTTCACGACGTTCGTCAGGAGGCGGCCTGGCCGCGGCATCTCTTTAGACGGGGGGCTCATTCGAGCGTTTCGGTCGCACTGATGACGCCCGCCGCGCGCAACGCGTTATCGAGCCACGGTGAAACGAGTATGCCGTCACGAATTTCTGCGAGGCGCTGTGCCTCTGCTTCAAGCTTTTTCTCCGCGGCCTTGAGCACTTTGTCGACATCGGTGCGAGGGATGATGACGACACCGTCGCAATCGCCGATGACCAGATCCCCCGGCTCGACGGATACGCCACCCAGAGAGATTGGCACGCCGATACGCCCGTCCAGACCTTTCGTGGGGCCGGCGGGATTGCGGCCATTTGCGAAAATCGGCAGGCTGCTGTTACGCAGCGTCGCAACGTCGCGAGCGGTGCCATCGACGACCAGTCCCCCCAGTTTTGCAGCGATCGCCTGCGTCACCATCAACTCTCCGAACAACGCCGCCGATTGATAGCCTTTTCCGTCGACGACGATGATGTCGCCAGGTCTCGCAATTGCCAGTGCAACGTGAAACATGAGGTTGTCGCCCGGGCGGACCTCGACCGGAAACGCCGGGCCAGCGACCACCATGCTGGGGGCGAGCGGCTGAATGTCGCCGTGCAATGCCCCGCGACGTCCCGCGACGTCGCAAAGAACGGCCGCCTGAAACTCTCTCGCGCGCTCGATCTGCTCGGGGGTGACGCGTTCGAAATTGGGGGTATTGTTGAAACGGTTCGTCTTCATGGCGAATGATCTCAGGCGTTGATGTGGGTAATGTCGGGGCCGTCAACGATCCGATGCGGTGGGATGCGTGCCGCCAAGGCTTCGATGACGGCGTGTGCCGCGGCGTGTCCCATGCGAACGAGCGACTCCTCGCTGCTGGCAGCAATGTGTGGCGATGCGACGAAGTTATCGAGCGTTAGCAATGGGTGTGACGCCGATACCGGCTCGGTTTCGAACACGTCACTCGCTGCACCGGCGATTCGCCCGCGCGCTAGCGCCCGGTAAAGTGCAGATTCATCGACGATCCCGCCGCGCGCCACGTTGACGAGAAGCGCCGAGTGGCGCATGAGCTCGAACTCGGATGCGCCGATGAGATACCGCGTCGAGGCCAGCAACGGAACGTGCAGGCTGATGACGTCGCAAGCCGGCAGCAGGTCGTGAAGCGTGTTGATTCGCACCGCCCCCAACTCTTCGAGAGCGGCATCGGGGGCTTTCGGGTCGTAGACCAGCAACGCCGAGCCGAACGCCGCCTTGAAGAGCCGCGCCGTTCTTCGCCCGATGTCGCCGAAGCCAATCAGGCCAATGGCCTTTCCGGAGATCTCGATGCCCGCATGACGTTGCATCGGGTGCGGGTGGCGTAACGCGCGATCGGCGACACAGACCTTTCTGGCGAGCGCGAGGGTGATCGCCAGCGCGTATTCCGCGACTGCGTTGGCATTGGCGCCGGGCGTGTTCGTCACTAGTACGCCGGCGTCGTTCGCTGCGGGAATGTCGATGTTATCCACACCGGTGCCATGCTTCGCGACGATCTTTAGCTTCTTCGCTTTCGAAAAATCCGACGCACGGACTTCAAAGGTTCGCACCACCACGGCATCTGCATGAGCATGCCAGTCGGCGGCGCGGGATTCCGGGTAGTCCACGACCGTATGAGCCTTCCTGAGTCGCTCAACGGCGCTCGGGGCAATGGGGTCCATGACGAAAACGTTCATGTCTTGGGGCGGGCGATTGTCAAAGTATCGGGACTCAGCATAAGAGCGGCGCTCGGATCGTACGTAGCGATATTTTTCGACCTGGGTGCATTCCGTTTGCGACTGTCGGTGCGAACCCGGATTGGGTGCTCTGCACGCGCTGCCGGGTAGGCGTCGGGCAGCGCGCAGCGTGTCATGGCAATGGTGCGACCGAATGCGTGAGGGTTATTCCGCAAGTCGAAAATGGAATGCTGGAATATCGACAAAAGTCGCTATGCCTGGCGCGATGAGACGACTTACGATGGCCCTCGTTCGCAGAACTAGAACCAGAACATGTCACCGGTAGCACCGGAGATAGGAGACACGCATGAATCGCCCTTCCACAGCGCGCACCGGTTACCGGTGGGTCGTTCTCGCCATGATTTTCGTGACCTATTGCATTGCCGGCGCCGACCGGGCCAACCTCGGTGTGGTTATCCCGACGATTCGGAGCGAATATCATCTCAGCAACACCGACGTCGGGGCTATGGCCAGTCTGTTCTATTTCGGATACGCCATCGTGCAGATCCCGTCAGGCTATCTGTTCGGCAAGCTCGGTGTGCGCGGGTTGATGGTCGGCTCGATGGTGCTGACTTCACTCGCCACGCTATTCATGGGGCTGGCGGGCAGCGTCGTCCAGCTCAAAACGGCGCGGGCCGTTCTGGGCGTTGCCGAAGGTCCGATCAACATCGGCATTGTGTCGACCATCAACCGCTGGTTTCCGCCTCAGGAAAAGGGGCTGGCGACAGGCGTTTTCATCTCTGCCATCAAATTTGCCCCGGCATTCGTACCACCGCTTTGCGCCTTGCTGCTGTTGCGGTTCGGCTGGCGAGAAGTGTTCTTTATCTTTGCCGTGCCGGGGCTGATCACTTCGCTGTTGTGGTTCTGGCTGGTTCGCGACGAACCCAAGGCATCGCGCTTCGTGTCGCAGGGCGAGATCGACTACATCAAGTCGTCGCCGCAGGCTGCCGCGCCAGCACAGCCGAGGGCAGCGGCCGTCGGGCATTTCTGGGTGGACCGTCTGATCAGAACCCGTCAGGTCCCATTGCTCGCGACGAGCCGGGCGGTCTTCACCTCCTGGAACGTGTGGGGATGTGCGCTCGGTTACTTCTTTTTGGTCGGAATCACTTACGCCATCATGACCTGGGTGCCGACGTATCTGGTCAGCGTAAAACACTTCTCGACGCTGAAGATGGGCGCGGTGGCATCTGCGCCCTGGATGGGGGCGATCGTTGGCAACCTACTTGGCGGATGGCTCTCGGACACCGTATTTGCCCGGCGACGCAAGCCCGTCATGATGATCACTTCGGTAGCGACAGTGGGCATGATGTATGCGCTGCTGTTCGCACCGAGCGACCCGGTGGGGCTCGCGCTGCTGTTCTTCGTCGCTGGTGTGCTGCTCAATCTCGGGTACTCGACGTTCCTCGTTTATCCGATGGGCATTGCTGCACGCGATAAGGTGCCGCTCGCTGCGTCCATCGTCAACACCGGGGGCTCCCTCGGCGGTGCGTTCGCGCCTTTCTTGGTCGGGCTCATCCTCGATACGTCCGGCTGGCCCGCAGTGTTTGCCTTTCTGGCGGCATGCTCGGCGACGACCTTCCTGCTATTGCTGAGCATCGTGGAGCCGAGAAGCGATGCTGCGGGGGAGGCGCCGCTTCCCGCGAAGAAGCGCACTGGCGGCAACAACACGCAACTCACCAGGCGAAATGCGTGAAATCAAGATGGCGGTAAGCGTTCATCGCACCAGAGCGCGGCCCCTATAATGAGATGCCGTGACGTCGCGGCGTCCTTGTAGGTGATTCGCAATATGACGCTCAAACAGCTTGAGGCTTTTTATTGGGCGGCTAGCCTGGGTAGCTTCTCAATAGCCGCCACCCGCTTGCACGTCACGCAATCCACGCTTTCGAAGCGCATCGCGGAGCTCGAAGCAGCGCTCAACGTGCCGCTGTTCGACCGCTCGGCGCAGCGCTCGGTCCTTACGGAGCATGGCACCCGCATTCTGGGCCACGCTCACAAGATTCTTCAGTTCGAAGGTGAGATCCACGAACTGCTTGGTGTGGCGCCTCGTCTGTCCGGCCCGTGCCGGTTCGGGGTGAGCGAACTCACGGCGCTGACATGGTTCCCGAAGTTTGTGGCGCGCATTACGACCAATCATCCCGATCTGTCGCTGGAGCCATACGTCGATCTGGCGGCAGGACTGGAGCGTCGTCTGGTTCGGGGTGAGATCGATTTCGCGATTCTTCCGCAAAGCGGTGAAGACAATCCCATGCTGACGTCGGTTCCGCTCGCCGTGCTGGAGTTCGCTTGGATGTCGTCGCCCAAGCGCATTGCTGCGGGCACTGTTCTCAAGTCGGAAGACATTGCCCGGCATCCCATACTCACGATGACTGCGGAATCTCGCCTCACTGCAACTTACGAGGCATGGGCTGCGTCGAACAAGATTCACGCGCGGCGCTTCCTTGCCTGCAACAGTCTGAGCGCCATTGTGGGGCTCACTGTGGCGGATGTCGGTATCAGCTTTTTGCCGAGTCTGTTCATGCGTAACCTCATCGAAGCGGGGCAACTGAATGCGTTTCGCATGGTGCCCGAGTTGCCCAACGTCGAATATTGTTTCAAGTGGCGCACTGACGATACCCGGACGTTTATCTCGGCGCTGGCCCAATTCGCAAAGGAAGAGGTGGATTACACGCTCTCGCTGGGTTCCATTAGCGAATATGTCGATCGTTCGGCGCAAAAATGATGGCGCGCACCATGGCGTTTTCTTTCTTCGCCGGGAGCAATGACGACAGCAATCACATTTCGTTGCCGCCCTGAATCGGATTGGCCGATCGGATCGCTTTCAATATGTCCTCCATTCTTCTCGTTGAGAGAAGCTCAGCCATGTTCTGTTCGATGAGTTCGTTGGTTCGGGTTTCGTCATATCCGGCGTTTCTCATTAGAAATTTGAGATTCTCGATTCGCTTTCCGAATCTGAGCGCCTTTACCTGATCGACGATCGACTCCTCCGATTTATCCATTGAAATAAGCGTGTCGACGAAAATGTTCTCGTCATAGGTGAGGAACTCCAGCGCCGTGCCGACTTTTATCTTGTTGCTCATGATGGTCCATGGAGTTGTTGGTGATGTAACGGCTTGCCATTGCAAAGGTCATGCCGGGCGTGAGGTTCGGAGGCACACCCCGACGATCGTCTGACTTCTGCCTCGAGAGAAAAAATCATCCATCAGCAGGCGTTGCAGCTCGGAATGGCGTGGTTCGTTTGAAAATATGACCAAATCGCCGCGCGCTCAAGATACTTGATATAAACCTTCGTCTCTTCCGGATTGGATGATCTGAATGCCATGATCGCCACATATAAGTTTTCCGGGGGGCGATCTACGGGGATGCTCATCAGGTAGGTGTCTGAGTATCGGGATCCTCCGCTGTGCGCCGGATATCGCTTGAATGCGGTTCTCCCAAATTGATACAGCCTCCTAGCAATATTCTGCTCTGTCGTTTCTCCGATATAGATGATTTCTTTTGCGGTTACCGATGGTGCCGTGGTTGGCGGCTTCTCGAAATGCGCGAGGCAATAGATTCCCGGGAGGTCAAGATCATCCAGCGCCTTGTGATCGGTGTACTTTGCCCAGTCGGAGAGAGTGAATATATCTTCCATGCTTAGTTGATCCGCGATGCAATCGCCGTTGACGGACGGAAACTCCTGATGATGTCCAGCGCGTGTGCGAGCGGTAGACGGCCACACCTTGCTGCGTTGAGCGGCATCTGCTACGGTTGCGGGCGGCGATTGCCACAGCGCTCCAGTACCCGGGAAACTCACGGTTTCGACTGAATCAAGGGAACAAGATGCGCCACCATGGCGTTCATCGCCGGGCCTGATGGCGTAATCAGGCAGATGGCGGGCACATGCATGGGCACGTCCAGTGAGAGCGCGTGTAGTGCTGCGAGGCCCGCGTAATGCTGCGCCAGAGATAATGGCATGACGGCTACCATGTCCGAGATTTGCAGCAGTGATGTGATCATCACCGTGGATGCCGTTTCGGTGACGTTGAGCGGTTGTGCGATTCCCGCCTCTCGCAGGGCGGCATCCAGTCGAACCCGTTGGGGTGCTCCCGGCGGCTGCATAATCCATGCTGCGCCGCTCAGGTCCTTCAACGTTACGCTACTGCGCCGACTCAACGGATGGTCCTGGCGCACAACGAGGACCAATGCTTCATCCAGAATCGGCACCACGTCATAGTCCCCGCCCGCGTGCTCGTCGGTAATGCGCCCGAGCACCATATCGAGATCGCCCCGACTGAGCTGATGCAGCAGGACGTTGCTCGTGTCCACCGACACCGAGACCTGCACACGCGAGTGCTTGCGTTTGTACTCGGCCAGTGCCGGCGACAGCAGTTGAGGGACCGCTCCCGGCACGCTCCCGATACGCAATTTCCCCGTGAGTCCCGAATCCAACGCCCCCAGCTCTTCGCGCATAACGCCAAAGTCGTTGAGCATCGAGCGCACATGACGCACCACGACTTCGCCCGCCGCCGTTGCCCGAACGCCTTTCAGGCTGCGCTCGAAAAGCGTAACGCCAAGCACGGCCTCCGCTTGCTTTAGCAGTTTGCTCGCCGCTGGCTGGCTGATGCTCAACGCTGCGGCCGCGCGCCCAAGGTGGCGCTCCGAATCCAGAAGACGAATCAGGAGCAGTTGCCGGCTACGCAGACGCAATAGCAACTGCGTGTCGCTTTGGGCTCGGATATCCGTGTTGTCTATCATATATAAAAGTATATGGATATGGTCTGAGTTTTCATTTGAATTGACATGATACGGCTTGATAACCTCTGTCGCATAACGAGCCTTTCCCTAGAAAGCGAACGGAGACAGTCATTGCCGCATGCGGCCTGAGGTCCAAGCCATCCAGGCCATGAATGAGGTCTTCCGACGTCACTTCTCAATCGAGTCATTCATGCCCCAATCCATGCTCCCTTCTCTCAAACCTTTGGCGATATTGCTCGGCGACCCGGCCGGTGTCGGCCCTGAAATGGCGGCACGCCTTTTGTCCGATGCCGGCAATCGTGCCCGCATGCCCTTGCTGGTCATTGGTGACGCGTGCGTCTGGGAGGCTGCGCAGCGCATCGCCGATACGCGAGTCGACACGTTGACGGCCCGCTCGCTGGCCGATATTCGCTACGAGCGCGACAAGGTTTCGTTGCTCGATATCGATGCCTTGAAAGGCGAGTTGCCGGCGCTGGGTCAATGCTCCGAGCTGGCAGGGCGAGCCTCGTTCGAAGCGCTTGAGCATGCTGTCGAACTGGCCGTGCAAGAAGCCGTCAGCGGTATTTTGTTCGCGCCGCTCAACAAGCATTCGCTTCGTTTGGGAGGACTTCAGGCGGAAGACGAACTGCGACATATGCAACTCCGGTTCGGTGTGCGCAGTTTCGTGTGCGAATTCAACATTACCGGTGCCCTATGGACGTCTCGCGTGACCTCGCACGTACCGCTGCGGGACGTGGCAAGTCATCTTTCGCGCGAGGGCGTGCTGGAGGCTGCGCGCATCATAGACACGGCGCTTCGGCGTGCCGGCGTTGCACAACCGCGCATTGCCGTCTGCGGGCTCAACCCACACGCGGGAGACAGTGGCTCCATCGGCATGGAGGAAATCGAAGTCATCGCACCGGCGATTCGCGACGCGCAGGCGCAAGGCATCGGCGCATCGGGGCCTTACCCTTCTGACACCGTGTTTCTCGCAGCGCAGCGCGGCGATTTCGACGCCGTAGTGTGCATGTACCACGATCAGGGCCAAATCGCGATGAAGCTGATGGGCTTCGATCACGGCGTGACGTTCCACGGTGGGCTCCCCGTTCCTGTGGCGACTTCGGCGAGCGGTAGCGCGTTCGACATCGCGGGCAAGGGCATTGCCAACATTCAAGGCCTGCAACGCGCTTTCGACATCTGTACCCGAGTCGCCGTATCGAGCCAGATGGCGGCTTGACGCGTCGAAGTGACGTTCGTCTCAAGGAGATAACAGTCTATGCAGATTGCATTCCTGGGAACCGGTCTCATGGGGGCGCACCAGGTTCGTCGCTTGTTAGGGGCGGGCCACGATGTGCGCGTCTGGAACCGAACGCTTGATAAGGCGCTGCCTCTGGCGACCGACGGCGCGTTCGTGGCGGCCGGACCGGCGGAAGCTGCGCGTGGCGCAGACGTGCTCATTGCGATGCTCGAAAACGGCGACGTCGTAGAGCAGTTGCTGTTCGGCGACGGGGTGGCTGAAGCACTGAAGCCGGGCGCAATCGTTATCGACACCAGCTCGATCAAGCCGTCGCAAGCACGGGATCACGCGCAGCGCCTGATGGGCATGGGACTTCGCTACCTGGATGCGCCGGTCTCCGGCGGCGTGGTGGCGGCTCAGGCGGGAACGCTGGCCATTATGGTCGGAGGCGATGCCGTCGACGTCGAAGCGCTGCATTTGGTGTTCGAACCTATGGGACGGGCAACGCATGTCGGGCCGCACGGTTGCGGCCAATTGGCAAAGCTGGCCAATCAGATGATCGTCGCCGTCAATATCGCGGCCGTTGCCGAAGCCTTGCAACTCGCGGCGCGTGGCGGTGCGAACGCCGGGAATGTGGTGCGGGCGATACGCGGCGGTCTTGCCGAGAGTCGGGTGCTCGAACTGTACGGCACTCGCATGGTGGACGGCGATTTTTCGCCGAGGGCCAGAGCCACGATGCAGCTGAAGGACCTCCGCAATGCGATGGAGGTCGCCGCGCAGCACGATTTTTCAGCGCCCACCGCTCAGACGGTGACTGGTCTTTTTCACGAACTTGTGGCGCGCTCGGGCGAAGTCGATCATTGCGGGCTGTGGCTCGAGATCGCACGTCTGAACCAGCCATCGATGACACATTTCACTGCGGTGCAAGACTCATGACAGCTTCAAAACCTCTGCGTAGTCGCGCCTGGTTCGATCGCCAGGACAAGATGGGCTTCTACTACCGTTCCTGGCTCAAAAACAACGGCATTCCCCAGGATCAGTTCGAAGGCCGACCGGTAATCGGTATCTGCAACACCTGGTCCGAACTGACACCGTGCAACTCGCATTTCCGGGATATTGCCGAGCATGTGCGGCGCGGGGTTCTCGAGGCCGGGGGCTTTCCTTTGGAGTTTCCGGTCCTCTCGCTGGGCGAGACGATGATGCGGCCGACCGCAATGCTGTATCGCAATCTGGCCGCGATGGATGTCGAAGAGTGCGTGCGCGCGAATCCCCTCGATGGCGTCGTGCTGCTGATGGGGTGCGACAAGACAACACCGGCGCTGCTGATGGGCGCCGCGAGCGTCGACATTCCCACCATTGGCGTGTCTGGCGGTCCCATGCTGCGCGGGTACTACGAGGGGCACACCATTGGCTCAGGTACCAACACGATCTCCATGAGCGAGCAGTTGCGTGCAGGGACCATCACCCTCGAACAATTTCACGAGGCCGAGGCTGCGATGAACCGTTCCAACGGTCATTGCATGACGATGGGGACCGCATCAACGATGGCATGCCTCGTGGAAGCGATGGGCGTCGGCCTGCCGGGCAATGCCGCGATTCCTGCGGTGGATTCGCGGCGCAAGGTGCTCGCGCGTGCGGCGGGGCGGCAAATCGTCGATCTGGTCCGGCAGGACGTGCCGCTCTCGCGCATTCTCACGCGCGAGGCGTTTGAGAATGCGATTCGCACGACCGCAGCCATCGGCGGATCGACCAACGCTGTGGTGCATTTGCTGGCACTAGCCCGACGTGTCGGCATCGCATTGACCCTCTCCGATTGGGACAGCCTCGGCCGGGAGGTGGATTGCCTTGTCAACCTGATGCCATCGGGAAAGTATCTGATGGAGGACTTCTTCGAGGCGGGGGGGCTGCCGGTCGTGCTCAGGCAACTCGCATCGAAAGGGTTGTTGCACAAACATGCATTGACGGTGAACGGCAGGACGCTGGGTGAAAACGTAGCAGACGCCAAGTGCTGGCGTCCCGAAGTTATTCACGCGTCGGACGAGCCATTCAAACCCGAGGCGGGTATCGCGGTGCTCAATGGGAATCTTGCCCCCAACGGCGCCATCATCAAGCCGTCGGCCGCATCGCCCCATTTGCTGCAACACACCGGTCGGGCCGTCGTCTTCTCATCTATCGAAGATCTGCATGAGCGGATCAACGACGACGCGCTGGACATTGACGAGCACTGCGTGATGGTGCTGCAAAACTGTGGGCCCAAGGGATATCCGGGCATGGCCGAGGTCGGCAACATGCCACTGCCGCCCAAGCTTTTGCGCAAGGGAATTCAGGATCTCATCCGGATTTCGGACGCACGGATGTCGGGCACGGCTTACGGCACGGTCGTATTGCACACGTCTCCCGAAGCGGCCGTCGGAGGGCCGCTCGCGCTCGTGCGCGACGGCGACCTCATTCGGCTCGACGTGCCCGGGCGCACGCTGGAGCTCCTTGTCGACGATGTCGAACTGGCGCGTCGACGCGCCGGTTGGCAACCGCCCGCACCGCATGCGGACCGGGGTTACGTGAAACTCTACATCGACCACGTTACTCAGGCGCACGAGGGGGCCGATCTGGATTTCCTCACAGGCAGCAGTGGTTCGCGCGTTCCTCGCGACAATCATTGATATTGCGGTCGTTGTTGCGCGAAAGACAATCCAAAAATACCTAAAAGAACCCGCATCGGGTCATAGGAGACAAGCAATGAAACCGGTATCCGACAAGCTGGAGAACCCGATAGGCGTCGGGCTCGCAGACATCGAAGCGCCTTCATCGGTGAGATGGCGAATCTTTCTCGTAGTTTTTGCCGTCGTGGTCGTCAACTTCGTCGATCGGACCACCTTGTCGGTTGCCATGCCAACGATCTCTGCGGAGTTCGGGCTGACGCCGGTAATGCAGGGGCTCATACTCAGCGCTTTCTTCTGGAGCTACATGTTGCTTCAGCTTCCCGGGGGCTGGTTGCTGGATCGCTACGGTCCGCGCGCGGTCCTAACAGGAGCGACCGTGGGCTGGGGTTTTTTTCAGACGCTCGCGGCATTCGCCACGGGGGGAATGTCCTTGTTTTTTTGCAGAATCGGCTTGGGAGGGTTGGAGGCGCCGCTCTTCCCTGCAGGGGCGAAGCTCAGCGCCAGTTGGCTGCCGCCGAGGGAGCGGGGGCGCGGTGCGACGCTGCTTGATAGCGGCGCGCCGCTGGGAGCGGCCATCGGCGGGGCGATCATTGCGTGGCTCATTTCGGAACTGAACTCGTGGCGTGCGGCATTTGCGGTCGCAGGGTTGGCGACGATGGTCCTGGGGCTGGTGGCATGGCGATATCTGCGCGACAAGCCATCACTTCATCCGGGGGTCAACGAGCAAGAGCTTTCGCTGATCGGATCGCAAGCGCCTAGCGTGATGGACAGCAACGCTTCCGGGTTCGTCCTGACTCGGCGTTCGATGGGCGCAATTCTCACTGGCCGGGCGGCGTGGGCCATGATCAATTTCGGGTTGCTGACCTGGGGGCCGAGCTATCTCGCACAGGCCCGGCATATGAATCTGAAGGAACTGGGCGGGGTGACGTTTCTGATGTTCGCTGCCGGCATGCTGGGCTCGCTTTGCAGTGGATGGCTTGCGGACACCATGCACATTCGCGGCATGCGACGCTCGGTCGTCTACAAGAGTCTGCTGTCGATCAGCGGTGTCGGCACGCTCTGCGCTTTCGTGGTGCTGCCGTTTCTGTCGAATGTTGTCGTTGCCGTCGCGGTGCTATGCACGATGCTTTTCCTGCTGTATTTCGGCAGTCTTTACTGGAGTCTGCCCGCACTGCTCGCGCCGCCGCATCGCGTGGGCATGGTGAGTGGCTGGATGAACTTTGCCGGCAGTGCTAGCGGCATCGCGATACCGATCGTCGCCGGCTTCATCTTGCAGATCACCGGCACTTACACGGCGATGTTCCTTTACTTCGCCGCGTGCGCCGCGCTCTACGTGCTGGCAAGCGTTGCTATCACGATTCACGAGCCCAAAGCTTACGGGGCCGCACGATGAACGCACGACATCAGGGCGCTGGCGACGTGCCGTCCATTTATGACGGACCGATTGTCGATGCACACCAGCACTTCTGGGAGCCGCAGGGCGATAGGCTTCCCTGGCTCGCGCCGCAGGCGAGGCTTGCGTTTCGATATGGCAACTACGATGCGATAAAACGGCCGTATCTCCCACCGGACCTGTTGGCAGATGCCGGACATCACCGGATCGTCGGTACGGTGTACGTGGAGGCAGAGTGGAATCCCAAGGACCCGATCGGCGAGACGCGATACATCCACGATATTGCGTCGCGTTACGGTTTGCCCAACGCCGTCGTCGCACAGGCATGGCTCGATCGCGACGATATCGACGCTGTGCTGCATGAGCAGGCGCGCTTCGCGTTGGTGCGCAGCGTGCGACATAAACCGGGGCGCGCATCGACGCCGCAAGACGCCGCCACGCAGCCGTCGTTGATGCGCAGCGAGTCATGGCGCCGGGGGTATGCGCTACTGAACCGGTACGGCTTGCACTTCGATCTGCAAACACCATGGTGGCATTTGGACGATGCGGTGCTGCTCGCCCGCGATTTCCCCGAAACGCTGATCGTGTTGAACCACGCGGGTTTGCCGTCCGAGCGCAGTGAGGCGGGGTTGAGTGCGTGGCATGCCGCCATGGGGCGTTTCGCCGAAATGCCCAACGCGCGTGTCAAGGTGTCCGGTCTGGGACAGGCCGGTCGGGCGTGGCGTGCGCAAGATCAGGCATGGATCGTGCGCGAAGTGATTGCGATGTTCGGTGCGCCTCGCGTAATGTTCGCCAGCAATTTTCCGGTCGATAGCCTTTGTGCGAGCTACGACGACATCTACGCCGGCTTCAAGTCCCTTGTGGCCAGCCATACGCCTGACCAACAACGCGCGCTGTTCCACGATACGGCGTGCGAGGTCTATCGAATCGGTCTGCCGTCGCCGCTCGGGCGGCCCGCACGGTAGTCGGCACCTGACAGGCGGCCGGTGGCCCCAAAACGTGCTGAACATAACGACAAGGAAGAGACAATGCTGCGCCAACGAAACGTCAGTCGGTCGATACTCGCCATCATGTGTGCGATGTCGTTCATCATGTATCTCGATCGGGTCAACCTCTCGGCGGCGGCCGGGTTGATTCGTGACGATCTGCATCTCAGCAATACGGAAATCGGTTTCGTGTTCGCTGCGTTTTCCTACACTTACGCGATTTTTCAGATCGTAGGCGGCTGGGTCAGCGACCGGTTCGGATCGAAGGTGACGCTGGTGCTATGCGCCTCGATCTGGATCGTCGCGACCGTCGCTACCGGGTTGGCCGGCGGTATCGTTTCGCTCTTCTGCGCGCGTATGTTGCTAGGCGTGGGTGAGGGGGCGGCGCTTCCGGCGCAAGCGCGCGCGCTGACCAACTGGTTCCCGGTCGGTCGTCGGGGATTCGTGCAAGGGCTCACGCATTCCTTCTCGCGGCTGGGTAATGCACTCACGCCGCCGATCGTCGCGTTGCTCACGACGCTGACCTCGTGGCGCGCGTCGTTCCTGATGGTCGGTGCGTTGACGCTAGTGTGGGTGCTTGTGTGCGCTTGGTATTTCAAGGACGACCCGCGTGCTCACCGACACATGACGTCCTCGGAGGAAGCCACGCTGCCGCCCGCCATGCCGGCTGTCCGCGATCAGGCGCGTGCACCGGTTCCTTGGCTGCGGCTCGTGAAGCGGGTAGGTCCGACCATGTTCGTCTACTTCTGCTACGGATGGACCGGGTGGCTTTTCTTCACCTGGCTACCCACGTTTTTCATGCATGGCAGGGGGCTTGACCTAACGAAGTCGGCGTTGTTTTCCGCTGGCGTCTTTCTCTCCGGAGTCGTTGGCAACACGGTCGGCGGGGTCGTCAGCGACAAAGTACTCAAGCTGACGGGAAATGTCGTGGCCGCGCGCCGCAACGTGATCATGTTCTCGTTTCTCGGGGCATTCCTGTGCCTCGTGCCCGTGATTTTCGTCAAGTCGTTGCCTTTGATGGCGGTATTTATCAGTCTGGCTTTCTTTTTCCTCGAGATGACCGTGGGACCGATCTGGGCGGTGCCGATGGACATTACGCCGCGTTATGTCGGCATTGCAAGCGGGCTGGTGAACGCCGGGTCGGCGCTGGCGGGTATTTTCTCTCCGATCGTCTTCGGCTTTGTCGTCGATCGAACAGGCAACTGGACGTTGCCGTTCATCGGCTCGCTGGGCTTGCTCGCGCTAGGGATCGTCATGACAACGTTCATGCGCCCCGACATTACACTCGATGACCGCCAAGAACGCGGCGAGAGCGCGTCCAAGCGGTTTGCGTAGCGGCGTAGCTTTTGCCGCGCCACTGATGCCGCCGACCGAACAACCCCGTTCAATAGGGTTGTCGATTCCCTCGCTTTTTGTCGTCTTGGTGGGATTGAGACAACACAAGCGCGCTGCCGTGGACTGATGTCCTCTAGCGTATTGGCTACTGGCCGGTATTGTCACTTGCCACGATGCCCCGTGCCGCAGCAACGATGGCTTCGCGAGGGGCGCGCGGCGACCATCCCAGCATTCGACGCGCTTTTTCGTTCGAGGTCTGTTTCGCGTATCCGAGGTCGTGAACCAAGGCCCGGAATCGGTTCGAGAAGCGTGCGCTAATCCCTATGACGAAGCTCGGAAGGGAGCGCGTCGGCTGTCGACAGTCGTGCTACCGGCGCGAGCTTTATGAGAAAACGTTTGCAACGCGGTGCGATGCTCGCGCATACGGGCAGAACTACGCGGAAAAATGGCTCATGGAACTGGCCGACTGAGTGCATTCATTCGGAAAGTCTTAAGTTGCGTCGCCATTGCACCTCACGTTGACGATAGAGTCGTCAGCATATGACCGCGACGCATGTGGATACGGCGTTATCGGGTGTTCTCGGGTGTCATAGGGCCCCCGGCGTGCTGGTTTCCTTTTACGACACGTTATCGAGAGAATTCTTCGGTTGGCAACGCGCATACGCGCGGCTACCTTGTCGGCACAGCTTGCCCTGCGGTCTTGACCGTCACCGCGCAAGCGCCACAAGGCTATCGCCAAAAGTCCGGAGACACGCGTTGACCCCGCTGCATTTGACCTACCGAAAGATCCTCTGGCGGATCATTCCATTCATTTTCCTGTGCTACGTCATCAACTATCTGGAGCGGGTGAACATTGGGTTCGCCAAACTTCAGTTTCTGCACGATCTGCATCTCGATGAAACCGTGTTCGGCATCGCGGCTGCCGTGTTCTTCATCGGCTACGTGCTCTTCGAAGTGCCCAGCAATCTGCTGCTTACGCGCATCGGCGCGCCCGCTACGCTGTTTCGGATCATGCTGCTTTGGGGCATCTTCACCGCGGGCATGGCGTTCACGATGCACGAATACTGGCTCTATACGCTGCGCTTTCTAATCGGTGCCGCCGAGGCGGGGTTCTTCCCGGGTGTCGTGCTGTATCTGAGCTATTGGCTCCCGGATCGCTATCGGGGACGTGCCATGACGACGTTCATGATTGCGATCCCGTTCTCGGGCATTTTCGGCGGGCCGCTCTCCGGCTGGATCATGCAGAGTTTCGACGGCCTGCACGGGCTGCGCGGCTGGCAATGGCTGTTCCTGTGCGAGGCCCCGCCTGCGATTGTCGCCGCAGTACTCGCGCTGTTCGTGCTTCCACGCTCGCCAGAGCACGCGCGTTGGCTATCGGACGACGAGAAGCGCGCCGTCGCGAAAGATCTGGCACAGGATCGGGCGCAACGCAGCCAATCGTCGGCCACGGTCGGCGAGGTGCTTCGCGACCCACGCATCTATCTGCTCGCGCTGATTTACTTCACCGTCACGAGTTTCAATACGAACCAGGTTTGGTTGCCCACGCTGTTGCGCAACGTGAGCCACGCATCGCTTGGGCAGATTGGCTGGATCAGCGGCGCGATGTCTGTCGGTGCGACCCTCGGCATCTTTCTGGTCGGTCAGAGTTCGGACCGCCTTCAGGAGCGTCGCTGGCACATCATCGGCTGTGGCGCGCTGTCCGCTGCGGCCTATTTGCTGATAGCGCTCACCCGGCACAGCACCGCGCTAACGGCAGTCCTGCTCTCGCTCGGCACCATCGGTGGCTACGGGGTGCTGAGTCTGTTCTGGACCATTCCTCCGGCATGGCTCGACCGCCGGATTGCCCCTTTGGGCATCGGTCTCATCAGCGCACTAGGGCAGTTCGGTGGCGCGGCCGGCCCGTTGATCGTGGCGCGCGCCAATGCGGTGACCGGCAATCTTTATGGCGGCTTCGCCACGGTTGGGTTGATGCTGCTCGGGGGCGTGATCTGCTTCATGGTTTTCGTCCCCAGGACACGCAAACCCGATGCGGCTCCTCATGTCGATGCCCGCCCGTCGCTCACGGCATCGCCCTGATCGCCGACTCCCTGATTCATCACCCCTGATCCCGGGATCGCCGAACGCGTTTCGGCGGCCCACATGCCGGATACTTCAATGTTGAACGAAAAACGAAAGTCACTGCGAGCGCTGCTCGACAGCGGGCAGTTCATCGTGGCCCCCGCCATTCATGACGCCTATGCGGCGAAGATCGTCCAGACGGCCGGTTTCCCCAGCGCATGCACGAGCGGTGCCGTACTCTCTCATGCGTTGCTGGGGCTGCCCGACGTTGCCGTATTGAGCGTGACGGAAAACGTCGAGCATTGCCGCCGTCTCGCCCGCGTGATCGACATTCCCCTCACCGCCGATGCCGATGCCGGTTACGGAAATCCGTTCAACGTTTTTCACACGATTCGGTTGTTTGAGGAAGCGGGGCTCGCCGGCGTCAATCTGGAAGATCAGGTAACGCCGCGTCGCTGGGGTAGCGGGAGCGGTGCCGAAGTCGTCGCTGTGCGGGAGATGGTTCGCAAGATCGAGGCTGCATGTGAGGCGCGTCGCGACGACGATTTCATTCTCATCGTGCGCACCGATGCCTTGCCTGTCGAAGGGATCGACGCAACGCGTGCGCGCATTGCCGAGTACATCGCCGCCGGTGCCGACGTGATTCTGCCGATGGGCACCATCGACGACGCCCAAATCGCATCGCTCGTCGATACCGCCCGAGATGTGCCGATTTCGATCAGTGTCTCGACGCAGCACCCGTTAAGGGCGAGCACCACGCTGCGCGAATCGATCGAGCGTCTGCGTGGCCTGGGGGTGCGTCGGATCAGCTTGCCGCAGTGGTTGCCGTCAGCGGCGGCCAAAGCGATGGCAGACGTTTGCGAGACCCTCGCCAGCCTCGGCGTGACGCGCGATACACCAACGCATGCCGACGAGGGCGGCTTCCCTGCGGGCCGCTTCGCGACGCCTGCGGCGTTGCGCGAATGGCTCGATGCCGACGCAGTTGAGCGTCAGGAAAGCGTCTTGCTTCGGGCGTGAGGATGCCCCGGTTTGTCGGGAAGCAACCGGGTGATGTATGGGAAATGCATGTTGGGAAAACCGCAGCGATAGCGGTGTCGAGAGGAGCGAGGGCGGCGATGCGTTGTGCGAACAAGGGCGTCGGGACTATCATCGAGCGTCCGGCGCTCGCCGGATGCGATGGTTGAGGACAGGGGCGGCACGAGTTCTCAATGTACGGTTCAAGTTCGCCGCAGGGACGTTCAGGCACTACCCGGCACGACATGACGCTCAAGCAACTCGAAGCTTTTTACTGGGCCGCTACGCACGGCAGTTTTGCCGTGGCAGCCAACCGGCTCAGCGTCACCCCGTCGTCGCTTTCCAAACGGATTCAGGAACTGGAGTCCGATATCGGCCGCCAGTTGTTCGATCGCACGACGCCTCGCGTAACGCTCACTGACGCGGGGCATCGTCTGCTCGGTCATGCCCGTCAGATGCTGGACGTCGAAACCCGCATTCGCGACGATCTGCTTGACGATGCCTTGCGCGGCACCTGCCGGTTCGGCATTAGCGAACTCGTTGCGACCACGTGGTTTCCTCGCTTCGTCACGCATGTTCGGGCACAGCATCCCGAGCTGGTGCTGGCACCGCACGTCGATCTGACCTATCGCTGTGAGCAGCGTCTGGAGCGAGGAGAATTCGACTTCGCGATCATTCCCGGGCCGCCGTCGTCACCCCGCCTGGCGAGTGAGGAAATCTGCGAACTGGCGTATTCGTGGGCGGCCTCGCCCAATCGTCTGGCTTCCGGCACGACGCTCACGCCGGCGCATTTTCTGGCGCATCCGGTCGTGAGTCTCGCCCCGGAGGCGCATCTGAGTGCCCTGGTCCATCGCTGGGCTGCCGAACACAAGCTGGAACTGCCGCACGCGCTGACATGCAACAGTCTGCATGCACTCGCCGAGCTGACGATCGCGGGCGTCGGCATCAGCGTGTTTCCGCGTCATTACTTAAGGCCCCTTGTCGAGCGCGGGCATCTCGTGGAACTCACCAGCGTTCCGCCGTTACCCGACATGCGCTATTGCATCGACTGGCGGCGAGACGACAGCCGCCGCATCATCAGCGTGATGAAGGGCATCGTAATGCGTCTTGCCGATTTCACCAGCGTCCCCGGCATCGTTTCGGGCCATCGCGGCTAAAACGTCGCCGGATATTCCAATTTGCGCGCCGCCGCCGCCGCCGCCGCTGTGCGTGACGTGAGCCCTGCACGTCCACTGCCTCTGTACGTACTCATGGACATCGGTGCATGTGGAAAATTTTTCACGCCCCATCGTGAAAACTATTAGCTTTCGTGCATTGCGTGAAGTCTCTATCGTAAGCCTCCGTGCTTCACCATTCCCCCCAGGGGTTCACGCATCATGAAGAATGTCGTTTCGACGTGGGTTTCGCTGCTTTACGTTCCGGGCGCAGACAGTCAGAAGCTTGCCGAGGCATGTCACACCGAGGTGGATGCCATCATCGTCGACCTGGAAGACTTTGTTCCCGCCGAGCGCAAGTCACACGCGCGTGCGCACGTCGACGCCGATATCGCTGCGGTTCGCCGGGCGCAGCGTCACGTCGTTGTGCGGGTGAATCGTCGTCTGGATCTACTGGTAAGGGATCTTGAGGCGACAGTGATCGCAGGCGTCGACGCGATCATGCTGACCAAAGTCAACAGTGCCGCCTACGTGCAGTTCATCGACGAATTCGTCGGCTTCCTCGAACGTGAGCGTGGCCTGCCCATCGGTGGCATCGGCCTCATTCCGATGATCGAAACAGCGGACGCGATCGCGCACATCGAGGCTGTGGCGGGGGCGTGCGCGCGCGTCGTCGCCATCAACGTCGGCGCGGAAGATCTTGCCGCCGAATTGGCAATTCCCAGCGACAGCGACCTGTTAGTGCGGGTCAAGGAGCGAATGATCGTCGCGGCGTTCGCCAATGGCGTCGTGCCTCTCGGTCATCTCGGATCGGTGAAGGCATTCGGTGATATCGAACATTTCACCGAGATGCTGCAACGCTCGCGATCGTTGGGGTTTCGTGGGGCGACATGCTTGAATGCCCGGCAAGCGAGCGCGATCAACGCGGTGTATCGACCGAGCACCGATTGCGGTGCAGCCGCCTGATTTTCCGCGAGACGGACTGCGCTGAAGCGTCAGCGTGCCGACTCGTAAGACAAGATGACAAGACAAGAAAAATCGAAAAGCAGCCAAGAGGACGAGACAGACATGGAAGAGACTTTGCCGGTAATGACGAACGATGTCGCCGCACCGCAGGCGGCCCGAGGGTCGAGATTGAGTGCGACGATCAAGGTGATCAGTGGCAACTTCCTCGAAATGTACGACTTTATGGTGTACGGGTACTACGCCAAGGAGATCGCGCATACGTTTTTTCCGGCGAGCAGTTCATTCGCGTCTCTCATGCTCTCGCTGGCGGTGTTCGGTTCGGGATTTCTCGTGCGACCTCTGGGCGGTGTGATTCTGGGGGCCTACGTCGATCGGCACGGACGGCGCAAAGGGCTGATGCTCACGCTCTCGCTCATGGCGCTGGGCACGCTGCTCGTGGCCGCAGTACCGGGCTATGCGAGTATCGGCGTGCTGGCACCGACGCTCGTATTGCTCGGGCGCTTGCTCCAAGGTTTTTCTGCGGGCGTAGAACTTGGCGGCGTTTCGGTATATCTCAGCGAGATTGCGCCACCGGGGCGCAAGGGGTTCTATTGTGCATGGCAGTCGGCCAGCACCCAGATTGCCGTGATGGTGGCGGCGCTCGCCGGGCTGCTGCTCAACCGTACGTTGTCCACCGAGCAGATCAACGATTGGGGATGGCGCGTGCCATTCTTCGTTGGTTGCCTGATCGTGCCGTTCCTGCTGCACATTCGTCGCTCGCTGCAAGAAACGGAAGCGTTCCTCTCCCGAAAGCATCATCCCAGTTTCGGTCAGATTCTGCGTTCCATTGCGCAGCATTGGCAGTTGATTCTGGGCAGTATCGGTATGTCGGTCATGACGACGGTGTCGTTCTACACGATCACGGCCTATACCCCGACCTACGGACGCGACGTGCTTGGGTTGAGTGATGGCGCTGCGCTGCTCGTCACCTTGTGTGTGGGTTTCACGAACTTTCTCTGGCAACCGATGAGTGGGGCGCTGTCGGATCGGTTCGGCCGTCGCACGATGCTCATGAGCACGACCGTGCTTGCTGTCCTGACGGTCTATCCGGTCATGCACTGGCTCGTCGGCGGACCATCGTTCGAGCGGCTGCTGATCGCAGACCTCTGGTTCTCGTTCCTGTACGGTATGTACAACGGCACTCTGATCGTCACGTTGGTGGAAGTCATGCCGATGCACGTGCGAACCAGCGGATTCTCCTTCGCCTACGGTCTCGGGCTCGTGCTCGGTGGCTTCACGCCGGCCATCACGACCTATCTGATTCATGCGACAGGCAACAAGGCCATTCCGGCAATGACGGTGACGATTGCCGCCGCATGTGCGTTCCTGTGCACGCACTACGTGTTGAAAATGCGGGAACGGATGCCGGCGTAGATTCTAGCCGGCGCGCTTATGGCATGCGTTTGGCGTGCTTATCGCTCGGTCACATAGCCGGGCAGCGGCTGCGCGTAATGCGTGCGAACGTGTTTTGCGCGCAGCAGTACCTTTTCGCAAGACGCCTGAAGGTGCTCGCGCAAACGTGCGGCGGCGAGCGGGACGTCCTCTTCCTGAACGGCGTTCAGGATGTCGCGATGCTCGGCGAGAAATGTGTCCTTGCGGGGCGGCATCGGTGCCGTGAATCCGAGCACGTGCTTGCTCAGCATCAGCACACCACGCGTGCGCTGAAGGCTCTTGAGCAGGTCTGCATTCGGGCAATAGGACAGCAGGCGCACGTGCAAATCGTGCTCCAGAGCGTCGAACGTTTCCCGCGTGGCATGCGTATAGTCGCGCATGGCGCTGCGAAGCCGTGCGGCGATCTCGCGCAATTCCGTTGCCGGAATGTGAGCGGCAGCCGCCTGCAAGGCCGCCGGCTCCAGCAGCCATCGCAGTTCATACAGATGAACGATGCGCGCGTCGTCCAGCGGGCTGACGACCCAGCGCTGCCGTTCGTCCTTTTCCGCTAGCCCCAGACTCTCGATACGTAGCATCACGTCGTGCGCCACGATTCGGCTCACGCCGTGATGACGTGCCAGCTCGACTTCATTCACCCGGTAACGCCCGAACACCGACAGGTGGATCAGCTCGCGCTCGACCTCGTTGTAGATCAATTCCCAGCGCGGCACTTTACGAATCGGGCTCGCCCCGCCATCCAGACCGAGCATGTCCGGCGTGATCGCCACGCGTCGGACGGTGACACCCGGTGCGCCCGCCAGATAGCCTCGCCCGTCGAAACGACTGACCACACCGTCCTGCTCCAGTTGTTGGAGTGCCTGACGGATTGGCGTGCGCGTGGCTCCCAGCAATTGAGACAACGGCTCCTCGAGCAACACGATGCCCGGTGCCAGCGTGCCCTGGCCGATTGCGTCGCGCAGAATGCCCGCGACCCGCGCGTAGACCGGTACCTGCGAGTCGGCGTCGGGCGCGGCGGCGGACGAAGTGGGGATGTCGTCAAGCGGCATGGACAAAGAGGAGTTTCGCTTCATGACACGTATTTTGCCGGACACACGCATCGTTAGGAAATATTCGCTCAGGGAAAACCATAATGACTTTGGCTGACAAAAGTCATTTATATTAATGACCAATGAAGGCAAAAGTCATTATTAAGGTTCGCATCATGATTCAAGGCATTTTTTCGCAGAGCATCTGTCGTCGTCGGCGGATGTCGTCGAGCGCTCTCTTTCAACGCGTTGTCCGAGGAGTCTGCGCATGAGCGTCGTCATCGAACCCGCAGCGTTGCCCGCTGCACGTGTGATTCGTCTGCATGCCGACGACGACGTGGTCGTCTCGCTCGACCAGCTTATGTCGGGCGCAGTGATCGAGTCGGAAAGGGTCACCGTCTCCGGCCTGATTCCGCCGGGGCACAAAGTGGCGACGCGCGAGATTGTCGTGGGTCAGCCGGTGCATCGTTACGGGCAGATCATCGGCTTTGCCAGCCAACCGATTCGTCCGGGGCAGCACGTGCACACGCACAACCTCGTCATCGACGACTTCTCGCGCGACTATGCGTTCGCGCAAGATGCACGGGTGACGCCCGTTAGCGCATCGGTGGCCACCTTTGAGGGCATCGTGCGTGAAGACGGGCGCGTTGCCACCCGCAACTACATCGGCATTCTCACGTCCGTGAACTGTTCGGCGACCGTGGCGCGAGCCATTGCCGACCAGTTCCGACGTGACATCCACCCGGAAGCGCTGGCGGATTATCCGAACGTCGACGGTGTCGTGGCGCTCACTCACGGTTCCGGCTGTGCGATGGATTCGCAGGGCGAGGGACTGGCGCTCCTGCAACGCACGCTGGGTGGCTACGCTTGCCATGCCAACTTCGCAGCGGTGCTCGTGATTGGTCTGGGATGTGAAACGAATCAGGTCTCGCGCCTGCTCGAAACGCAAGGGCTCACTGCGTCGGCACGCTTGCAGGCATTTACGATTCAGGACACAGGGGGGACGACGAAAACCGTTGCCCATGGCGTCGCCGCGATCCGGGAGATGCTGCCGGGCGCAAACCGGGTTCGACGCCAGACCGTGCCCGCCAGTCATCTCACCATCGGTCTGCAATGCGGTGGCTCCGACGGTTACTCGGGTATTACCGCCAATCCTGTGCTGGGGGCGGCGGTCGACCGTCTCGTCGCGCAGGGCGGCACCGCCATCTTGTCGGAAACACCGGAAATCTTCGGTGCCGAACACTTGCTGACGCGTCGGGCCGTGTCGCCCGATGTCGGCCGCAAACTGGTCGAGCGCATCGAGTGGTGGCAGCGCTATTGCGCGCGCAATGGCGCATCGATGGACAACAACCCGTCGACCGGCAACAAGGCGGGCGGACTGACCACGGTGTTGGAGAAGTCACTGGGCGGTATCGCGAAAGGGGGCTCGACGAACCTCGTGGAGGTCTATGAGTACGCACAACCGGTGCGTGCTCGCGGGCTCGTTTTCATGGATACCCCAGGCTACGACCCGATCTCCGCGACGGGGCAGGTTGCCGGTGGCGCGAACATGATCTGCTTCACCACCGGGCGAGGCTCGGCTTATGGCTGCGCACCTTCGCCGTCGCTCAAGCTCGCCACGAACAGCGCATTGTGGGCGCGTCAAAGCGACGACATGGACATCAACTGCGGCGAAGTGCTCGACGGTGGCAAATCCATCGATGCGCTCGGCGCAGAACTCTTCGAACTCATGCTGGCGACAGCATCCGGGCAACGTACTCGCAGCGAGATTCACGGTTACGGCCAGGACGAATTCGTGCCGTGGCAATTGAGCGTCATCGTGTAATCGGATCGACGTGATGTCAGCGGGCCGGGACGATCGACCCGGCCCGCCGGCGCACGTCGCACCCGTTGCGCGCATTACCGAACCCCCGACGCCCGAACATCCAAAAAAATAATCAGGAGACACCCGTGGCTGACCTCACTTTGGCACCTGCTGCCGAGGATTTCGTCGAGCGTACCTATGCAAAGGTCACCTGGCGAATTCTTCCGTTTCTGCTGGCTTGTTATCTGCTGTCCTATCTTGATCGCGTGAACGTCGGCTTCGTCAAGATGCAGATGATGGCCGATCTCCGGTTCTCGGATACCGTGTACGGACTCGGCGCGGGGATATTCTTTCTGGCGTACTTCTTTGTTGAGATTCCGAGCAATCTCATCATGCATAAGGTCGGTGCCAGGGTCTGGATCGCGCGCATCATGATCTCCTGGGGGGTGATTTCCGCCGGCATGGCATTCGTCACCACGCCCACGAGTTTCTACGTGATGAGATTCTTGCTGGGCGTTGCCGAGGCCGGTTTCTATCCCGGCGTCATCCTGTATCTGTCGTATTGGTATCCCACGCATCGACGCGGCAAGATGTTTGCGATCTTCGCGCTCGGTGTGCCGCTCTCGGGCATGATCGGCGGGCCGATCTCCGGCTATTTGCTGCACACGTTTCGCGACGCCCATCCGTTTTCCGCATGGCAGTGGCTATTCGTCCTTGAAGGCATTCCCTCGGTGATCGCCGGTGTCGCGGCACTCTTCTGGCTGACCGATCGTGTGGAGCACGCCACGTGGCTGAGCGAAAGTCAGAAGCGCCTGCTCGCTGCCGAGGTTGCGGCCGATGCGCGTCATCAGGCGCATGTGTCGCTGCGTGCCGTGTTCCGCGACAAGCGGGTCTGGCTGCTCACCTTGATTTACTTTTGTATGGTTGCGGGATTCTATACCGTGGGTTTCTGGCTGCCCTCGTTCATTGCGACGGCCGGTATCACGGACCCATTGCAGGTCGGCGCGCTCACTGCGGTGCCTTATGCCTGCGCCGTGGCGGCCATGGTGTTCATCTCGCGTAGCGCAGATCGCCGTCGCGAACGCCGCTGGCACCTTGCCCTCACCGCAGCGATGGGTATCGTGGGGCTGATCATCTCCGCTGTGTTCGGACATCACCTCGTGATCGCCATGGTCGGGCTCGCGCTTGCGGCCGCCGGCGGGCTCACGACCGTGCCGCTGTTCTGGAGCCTGCCCGCAGCTTTCCTCGACGGTATCGCTGCGGCGGCAGGGATCGCACTCATCAACTCGCTGGGCAATCTTGCGGGCTTCTTCGGTCCCTATCTGATGGGTTACACGAAGGATCTGACCCATAGCACTCATCTGGGCATCGGTCTCATCTGCGCCTGCATGACGATCGGCGCGCTCCTTATTTTTCGGCTGCCGGCTGCTGTCGTGAACCGGTGATTTCCCCGCGGCGTCCTCGTTCGATGGCGAGTGCCGTCGAACGCGTCGGGCGTCCCGGCTTTTTTCAACGTTGCTTATGAATGCCTCCCCCACCCTGGATTCGACGCGCGGCCAGAGCGATCTCCCGCTGTACGACGCCGCTGCGCTCACCGAACATGCCACGCGCCTGTTGTGCGCCACGGGTATGGAACCTGAGAAATCCGATGCCGTGGCCAGTACGTTGGTCGAAGGCGATCTGCTCGGACACGATACGCATGGTCTCGCGCAACTGGCGGGCTATCTGAGGGAGCTGCAAAGCGGTTCCATGCGTGGCACCGGCGAGCCTGTCGTCGTCGCCGAGCGGGGGGCGACGCTGCTCTGGGATGGACAGCGTCTGCCTGGGCCGTGGCTCGTCCATAAAGGACTCGATGCGCTCATGCCGAAGGCGAGAGAACACGGCGTGGCGACGCTCGTCATTCGTCGCAGTCATCACATCGCTTGCCTGGCGGCGTATCTCGCCCGCGCATCGGCGGCCGGATTCGTGCTGTTGCTCGCGACGTCGGACCCTTATCCGCCGTCAGCGAGCGTAGCGCCATTCGGCGGGCGCAAGGCGGTCTTCACGCCGAACCCCTTCGCCATCGGCATTCCCTCCGGTGGCGATCCGATTCTTGTCGACATCTCCGCATCGATCGTGACGAACGCGATGAGCGCACGAATGATCGCGCAAGGCCAGACGGCCGAGCAGCCCTGCTGGCTCGATGCGCAGGGCGAGGCGTCCACCGATCCGCGCGTGCTCAGGCAGACACCGCCGGGCACCATTTTGCCGCTGGGCGGCATGGCATCGGGCCATAAGGGGTTCGGGCTTGCGCTGCTGGTCGAAGCGCTGACGGCGGCGCTCGGTGGGTTCGGGCGAGCCGATCCGCCGCAGGGGCCGGGTGCCGCCGTGTGCCTCACGCTCTACGACATCGACGCATTTGCGGGGATGCCTGAATTCACGCGGCAGATCGACTGGATCATCGACGCCTGCGTGAGCAACCCACCCGTGCCGGGGACCGCGCGGGTGCGCATGCCGGGACATGCAGGGCAGCAGTGCAAGCGCGATCAGTTGATCCGCGGCGTGCGCCTGCATCCCGCCATCGCGGCCTCGTTGGCACCCTTCGAATCGCAGTATGGGCTGACGTTCCCGTCGGCATTGACATCGCACACCGCCGGCTCGGCCGGCGAGTAACACCGTAAAGCTATCCAATCAGGAAGTCCCCCATGAAGAACATCCCCATCAAAGCCTCCATCGAAAGCATTCCCGGCGGCATGATGATCGTGCCGCTGTTGCTCGGCTCCATCGTCGCTACCTTCTTTCCCAACGTGCCCAAGGCATTCGGCTCATTTACCGGCGCGCTTTTTACCGGCGCGCTGCCGATCATGGCTGTCTTCTACGTATGCATGGGGGCCGGCATCAGCCTGCGTTCCACGCCTTACGTCATCAAGAAGGGCGGGGTGTTGTTCGGCTCGAAGGTGCTCATCGCCATCGCCTGCGGCGTAGTGCTCGGTCGGTTGTGGGGCGAACAGCCTGTCGCGGCGGGCTGGCTGGCAGGTATGTCCGTACTGGCGATCGTGGCCGCAATGAACGACACGAATGGCGGCCTCTACATGGCGCTGATGGGCCAGTACGGCAAGCCGGAAGACGTGGGGGCCTACTCGATCATGTCACTTGAGTCGGGACCGTTTCTCACCATGGTGACGCTGGGTATTGCCGGATTGTCGACCTTTCCGTGGCAGACGCTCGTGGGCAGCATACTGCCGCTGATGGCCGGGATGGTGCTCGGCAATCTGGATCGTGACATGCGCCGTTTCTTGAGCGCCGCAGTGCCGGTCATGTTGCCGTTTTTCGCGTTCGCATTAGGCGGTGGGCTCGACCTGCATAACGTCTGGCGCGCGGGCCTGTTGGGCATCGGCCTCGGCGTGTTCGTACTGGTGGTGGGGAGCATCGTGCTTTTCATTGCCGACAGACTCACCGGCGGCAATGGCATCGCCGGTGTGGCCGCTGCCAGCACGGCGGGGAATGCGGCAGCGGTGCCGGCCATTGTCGCTGCGGCCAATCCGGTCTATGCAGAGGCTGCGAAAAGCGCAACGCTGCTCGTGGCGTCGTGTGTGGTCGTGACGACGATCGGCGTGCCGCTCATGACGGCACTCGTCGCGCGATGGGTGTCGGCCCGAGGGACGCCGGCGTCCGACCCGGCGGTTGCCAATTTTCCACCAATGCAAGCAAGCCGGGAAAACGGGCATTGAGATCCTCTGTGCGCAGACGGCTGCGACGCTCCAAGCCATATTGACGCTGACGAATCAGACCGGCCTCTCGCAACGCTTTGAAATGATGCGTTAGCGACGACTTCGGCCGGTCGAAGCCGAACCAACCGCACGTGTGGTCATAGGCGTCCGAGTGCAAAAGCAGCATGTGCACGATGGTCAGGCGCAGCGGGTCGGCAAGCGCACCCAGAATCGCTTCCAGTTGCAGTGCTTCGACCGCCGGCTCATCCAGTGGCGGTGGAAGGTCGGCACGTTCATCTTCGGCAACGGTCGTCGGTGCCAGGGGGAGCTTGGTTTTCTTCATCTTTCGAACTATACACCAGTACGAGTTTTTTCGAACTGACGTATAGTTCGAAAAAACTCGTACTGAAGGAAGTCATGACCTCTCCCTTGTTGGTATCGGCAAAACAGCCCTCGGCATCGCGCATGTGGCGCGCGGCATGGATGGTGAGCGCCGTCTTCATGTTGTCGAACTCGACGACCCCGCTCTACGTGTACTGGCAAGCGCAAATGGGGTTTTCCTCCGGCGTGCTGACGGTCATTTTCGCGCTCTACATCGCGGGCTTGTTTGGCACGCTTCTCGTCGCGGGGCAGCTATCCGATCGCTACGGTCGAAAGCCTGTCCTGGTGCCGGGGCTCATCGCCGCATTGGTCGCTTGCGGTCTGTTTGCCAGCGCCACGTCGGTCTACATGCTGGCCTTGGGGCGATTGCTGGCAGGTGTGGCCGTTGGGGTCATTGTGTCGGCGGGAATGGCTGCCGTGGTCGACGCGGCGGGGGGAGCGGCAAAAACGTCATGCCGCGCTGCTGGCTTCCATCGCCATGGTGTTGGGCGCAGGGCTGGGGCCGTTGCTTGCCGGGGCGCTCGCGCAGAAATTGGAGAAGCCTGTGGGTCCCATTTTCCTCGTCGAGTCGTTGGTGCTGGTCAGCGCATTGATGGTGGCCTTGCGGGTAGTGGACCGTCGCCACAACGCGTCGGCATCCGTATCAAGAGCGGGTGAGGGGGCGGGGGCCAGCTCAGGACCGTTGCGTTTGCCGCGCGTGCCCGCAGAGAATCGCGTTCAGGTGCTGTGTGGCATTGCCGTGTTCGGACCCGGTATTACGGCGACCTCGTTCGTCCTGGCGCTTGGGCCGTCACTCCTGGCTCGACTCCTGGGCATGAGAAGCCCCTTGCTGGCCGGAAGTATGGCCTGTGCAATGTTCTTTGCGGCCGTCGGCATACAGTTTTTGGTGAGGCAATGGGCCGTTCGGAGGTTTTTTGCAACGAGTGCGCTCGCGACGATGCTGTCCATGATCTGCCTCCTTGGCGCGATCTACCTGTCATGGGTTCCGGCGCTCGTGTTGGCCGCATTGCTCGCCGGGATGGGCCAGGGACTGGGGCAGCTTGGCGGTCTGAGCTTGATCGGCCTGCACGTGAACGATGGAAATCGCGCGCAAGCCAATGCCGTACTCAGTATCGGTGGCTACGTTCCGGCGGGCCTTCTTTCGGTCATGGCCGGGTATCTGATCGATGTCGTCGGATTGGCGGGTGCCGTGACATCATTTGCACTGCTGCTGACGCTCACGGCATTGGCCGGGGGGCGTTGGGCCGTTCGCAACGCGGGTGAGTAGCACGGGGGGCGTGCGAGTCAGGCATGCAGACGCGTTGCCGCGAGCACGATCTCGCGAATTCACACGCCGGCCGGTTGGGCATACGCGTAGTAGACGGCATTGGCCATGTCCTCCGCGGCCAGCACCTTGCCGCCCATCTCCGTCTTCCAAGCCTCGTAGCCCGTCTTGATTCTCTGATCGGTCTTATGGCTGAGAAGGTCGGTTTCCGCTGCACCGGGCGCGATGGTCACGACACGCACGTTATGGGTCGACAGTTCTTCGCGAAGCTTCTCCGAGAGTCCATGCACCGCGAACTTGGTGCCGACGTAGGCCGTGTGGATCGGAAACGTCTTGCGTCTTGCCACCGAGCTGATATTGACGTTGGTGCCGCGCTTGCTCCGAAGTATGAGAAGCGTTTCGGCGACGAGCGCAATCTGTGGACGCTATCGCGCGAGCAATGACAGGGGTAACTTATACATTATAAATCTCCCGGAACCGGGGCCAGGAGCCTATGTGGCCGCAAATTCACATGCGTTGGCGTACGTACAAGATGGGCAGGAGAGGGTGCTCAAGTCCTACTGGGCGGTGCCTGCGAGTGTCATTGAAGACGAGAAGCAGATGTGTGAGTGGGACCGTGCGGCACATGGGGCCCCGTCGGTTAGCGTTGCTTGCGGTCAGCTTTGCGAGTTCGAGCATGGAGAGATAGCTGCTCATCTATCCATCCTCAGCCTCTTGTGGTGATTCGCAGAATTTCGTTTGTACTATCATGGACACTTGGCGACTCCAGGAAGCCGCTCAAATCATGTCGTCCATCAACTTCTTGTATCGCGGGTGCGCCGTTGACATCACTATCGGCGAGCGCGCGACTTTGTGGGACGTGACTATCGAAGTCACGCCGTTCGATGGCGTCGAGTTGATCGAGTCATTCGGTGTCAGAAAACTCAAATTGGCGAAAACGGAAGAGCTCGATGCGATCAAAGCAGACCTCATCGAAGAGGTTTGCGTGGCGATTGATCGGCGGTTGGTCGGCTGTTGATCGATGTTATGCGATTCGCTGGCCATCTAATGGATCCACCGTTTGAAGTCGACATGCGCGGGATTTCCCTAGAAGTGGGCATCTGGAACCCGTGAGGCCTAGCTTAGCCGTCAGCCCCCTTTGTCCCAAGTGATACGGATTTCAGCCCCCACATTCTGGTGAGCTTTTTTGTCGTCGCCGGATGACAGGTATCGGTCGGGCTGTAGCGGCATGCTCTGTATACCCAGTTTGTCATCGTCTTCTGCGTATTCTGTTCCCCCTGACGGACCATGTCATTCTGACATCCGGTATGCAAGACAAGTTGGCATCCTGTCGCGCTGTAAGCAGGAAGCTCGACAAACGTTCGGTCACATTCGCAGTGTGTCCCCCACGAGTCACCGATTCGCGGGGGGAGTAGCCACATATCAGTTTGTCATTTGATCAAATTTCTGCTGCGCATAGATGCTTCCGAAGCCATGCTTTCGTCATGACAAATTGACAGCCAAATTCAGCATCTCGTTGCGGATCAACTGATCCAGTCAGCCAAGATGCTCGTACCGGTCACTGCACCCAGATACAACCCAACGGTCTGTGGACCGATTGCCCAACAGATGCGCGTCCACATAGCTTCGGAAATCCTAGCGCTTGTGACTAGCACGTCCGGCTGCATGACGCGTCGTACCCCGTCGCCAAGGCGCACGCCGATGTAGCCGAGAACACTTCCGGCCATCCACAGACTCAGAACTTTGATTGCAAAAGCGTGCGATTGGTGTGGCAGATAGACCGACGCGGCAAAGAATGCGACGATTACACAAATGATGGCCCAAATCCATCGCCCGATACGACTGCGACGTGGTTGGGGCGAAGTGGATTCTTGTGAGTCATTGTTTTCAGCGGGATGAGTCATTTTGACATCCTTGAGAGTTTGAAAATGTGATCGATCAACGAGACGCTGCGGTTCGAAACTTGTTGGGCAGTAGTGACCCGGTGCGGTTGGCTGTGTTGTGATCAGCGTTATGGCGGCTTGTCGCGTCTGTCCGTACTCGGGCGGCGCTTTTTGACAGCGATCGCACCCACTGCAACAATCTTGCTTCGCTGGAATGCGGTTTCGTAAAGCGCGCGCGTGCTCGCCGACGCGTCCTCGGAGCACCATGTCAATCTGGCGTTGTACGCAGCCAAGCACGGCTCGCATTCGGCAGCGTCGATTAGCAGAAGGGTGTGGGGGCACAATGCCCCGCGTCGTTGGTCCCCTTCAACGCCGACGACGAGTGCTGCGTGCTGTACCGTGCGATGCCATTCATGAAAATAAAGAATGACCGGGCATCCTTCGAGCATTTGCTGCGCGCAGAACTGAATGACGTCGGGGTGCGCCCCTTCGAAGTGCGTCGGTTTCAAGCCCAGACGCAATTTCCCAAGCAGATTGGACAATTGCACCAGCGTGATTCCTGATTGCCAGAACTGTCCTATGCGGTGCAGAAACTCCTGCTGGTCTGCAGAATGTCTTGATGAAGGACGCAAGGGGTTGGGCATGCATTGATGCACGGTAAGCGCCATCGCCGCGGCATGCAGCGCGCATGATGAGTCGAAACTCCCCTGAAAGCTAAACATCGGAGCGTTCGATCCAGCGATCGTCAGCCGTAGACCGGCCCGGAGTGCCGGGTGGAGCTTTTGCACGGTGAACGGCATCAGTACTCCTCGGGCCGGAGCAACGTGGTCGAGCTGCGGTCTGCTTCTGTGATGACCCAGATTCGTTCATGTGATGGGCCGATTACGTACGAAGAGAGAACTCGCTCCCCGGCGACGACGGCCAAGTCGTTCAACAACGCATCCGTTTCGCACACAGCTCCCCAGTCGCCACTTACGTGACGCATGAGCAACTCCACTGCATTTGTCCCTGTTTTTTCGATCAGCTCGAGAGCTCCGGCTGTGGCCAGGACGGTCCCTGTTGGGAAGAGGGGTGGTTTTCCTTGTTTGATATTCATGTAGGTATCCTAAATAAGATGGTCGAAAGGAGGCCCTCCGCGTATGCGGATAAGTCAAACAGAAATAGGGGATTTCAACCGAGGTTACTGCTGGAGAGGACGCCAGGCGCGGCGCCGTGAAACGAGATGCTGACTACGTGTGAATTACTAGGTGAAGTGCGAACTCACACTTGCGACGGATGAACATGCTGCCCAAGGGGCAACCGAGCCGATTTTGATCGGCTCACGGTAAATATATCAAGAAATCGGATGTTTCGGTGATAAATTCGAATTTTTATAAAAATTCGATGGGAAATTCTTTATTTTTATGTGTTTTTGGAATTTTGTTGCAGTTTTGCGACGCGACAGTCGTGGGGCGTGGGGGAGCCGGCGTATGAGGAAGCGCTACCGCGGACAGTGTCAGGGCTATGGCGTTAAGCAACGGCAGTGATTGCCCACCCTGTTCGATGAAATGAAAAACTGTTGATGGACGCTCCCCCTGGCTCGACGCTTCTGTGATCGGAATGTGTATGGCCCGAAGATCGCGAGTGCATCTGGATGCCGTGTTATCGCGGGAGTGCTTTCATCGGTGAGTCATTGAGGTAATCGAGGAATTCATGTGGGTCCGACTCGAGCACGCGAAGGATGTCTAGCAATTCGATGACATCTACACGGCGGATGCCACTTTCATATTTCGAAACGAACGTCTGGTTGCGCCCGAGGCGATCAGCGACGTCCTGTTGAAACCAGCCATGCGCCTCGCGAAGTTCACGAAGACGAGCTGCGACTAGTTGGTAGCGAGGATCGTGGATTGGATGAGGCATGGAAAAATTCTAAATTCGCATTTATCATATGCGAAATGCGCATACAGGCTTACGTTGCTAGGGGGGGGGCTTCATGAAGGCGCTGGCATTAGCGTGGGCGGTAGCAAGCGTTTTAGTTGCAGTGGCGATCGCAGTGGATATGCGCCTCCTTCGAGTCAACCGAATCTGGCTCCCGGTGGGGTTATGGGCGCTTGCGTGTACTGGGCTAGGTGTTCTTGTTGCTGCGCCGTATCTCGTGGCTCGCCGGAAAGTCCGGAGGGATTTGGTGCGCGCAGTGTTGACGCTTGTGGGGGATGAATCGCATTGCATGGAGATTCGTAGCAGTCGCCTCGCGATTTTGAGGCGAAGTGGCCTGCTTGGTGAATGGCTATTCCGAGAGTGCGTGGAGCATATCGAGAAGTCAGGCCGGGTCGATCAGTAAGGTTAAGCCACTCCAAGTTTGCGCTAGCAGTTCAAGGTAAGAGCTTCGATGCAGAAAATATGAGGAACAGCATGATCAAATCAGGACGTTTTTTAGTTTTTGTCGTTGCGCTCACACCATTGGCCGGGCACGCGCAAATCAACCAACTATCCGGTCTGGTGCAGTCAGCGCGTGACGCAGCCTCGATTGTTGGCGGTCTGACGTCGCCACATCCAATTCCATCGGCACCGTCGGATCTGTCGCCGTTGCCTCGAGCCGAAAGAGCGGCATCCGATGCGGCGCGACAGAGAGGGGCGGAGAGAGATGCACAAAATGACTTTGAAGCGGCAAAGCGTGCCGCTTCAGCTTGCCCGGTACTTGTTGACGAGCGAGTCAGTATTGCCGAGCGGTTTATTCGTTGCCGCAACGGCGGACTTTCCCAAGCTCAGCAGATGGCTTTTGTCGGTGCTATGCCAACCTCCGCGCAAGGCTATATGGCAGCGATGGTCCAGGACATATATGAGGACAACGTCACCGATCCCGGCAGGGGCAAACAGATCACCGACTATTACGACGGCTGTTACCGGCGGGGTACACCCTGCGTCAGAAGGCGGTGGTAGGGCGCGCAACTGAAGGGCCGTGAGTCGTTGCGTGATTTGGGGTGATCTTGCTACTCGTTCTTTGCTAGGGCGACGTTAGCTCGGCGCCGCATCACGCGGAGTTTGACGATCCGTAGAAGAAATAACAAATCACCATGTTTGAAAGAGAAATGGGCGCAGGCATTGGGCGCAATGTTGACCGAATCCTGAGAAGCCGGGGCGATTGGGGCGGGAAGTCGGTTGTGGATCTCGCGTGCGGCGATGGACGCACGACATACATTCTGCGTGAGCTAGGGGCAAATGTAGCCCCCTATGACATCATGCCGGAGTATTGCCTGCTGGAAGGGGGCGCACAGTACGCCGACATCATGGAGGGATTGCCGATCGCAAGTGAGTCTGTTGATGTCGTCATCCTGCAAGAGGTGATCGAGCATCTTCCCAATCATTTGTCGGCGCTTCAGGAGATTTGTCGAATCCTCAAGCCGGGAGGGGAGTTGTTCCTCACCACGCCGAATCGAAGCTCGCTGGCGTCAAAGCTTGCGTATCTCTGCTTCGAAAGCGAGATTCTGCGAGGAACGCCAGCGAGTGCGATGGAAAGCGTTTGGGGTGAGTCCGGCGAGCGGAGGTACTACGGGCATCTGTTCCTCATGGGCGCGCAGCAACTTCGCACATTGTCGATGCTCGCGGGGTTTGCGTCAATGACAGTGCATCGGACTGAAAAAAGCTCGTCGTCGCAGTGGCTGATGTTTCCGTTCTATCCCGCGATTTTCGGTGTTAGCTACCGGGCGTATCGCAGGGCACTGCGTAAGTCCGGTGAGCAGACGTACGCTTCCGAGAAGAAGGCGCAGCTCCGACTTAACATTGACGGCCGAGTGCTTACTAATAAGTTCCTGGTTGCATCGCTAATTAAGTAGCTGGGGATGGTTGTAGTGGTCAACCTGTATGCGCAATGTCGTCGAAGATCGCAAACGCTGTATCGGGCTGTTACGCATGTGCCATGCGCATTAGATCGATGCGCCGGTGCCAGGTTGAAGTCCACGTCTAGCCGTGGTTTTGCAAGCCAGTCTCATCAAACCCCGCAAAATTAAGGAGCTGCTAGCGTCAGCCCGGTGGTAGTAGCAGCCGAATACCGTCATGATGAGTGTGCAACCGAGAATCGCGAGTTCGAGAGTGCTCCGCGACGTCGATACGCGATTTTCCGATGACGGTAGGAATCACGGGCGTTTATCATGAAAAGGAGCGCCCGGCGTTTCTCTCTCGTAACAAGCTCAATTTCGAGCGCATTACGAGGACCGAGAAACCATGCACATCAAACGCGCCAAGACGCTCAAACCTGCCCAAATCCGCCACCTGCTCCGCGTGACCGAGGCCACCAGTCGGCACCCGGAGCGTGACGCACTCGTTCTGCTGCTGGGTTTTACCTGCGGCATGCGGATCTCCGAGATTGCCCGCATCGAAGTGGCCGACGTGCTCCAGCCGTCCGGACTGATTCGAGAAGAGGTGAGCCTGCGGGCGGCGATCACGAAAGGCTGCCGCCAGCGCTGTGTGTACCTGAGCCATCCGAAGGCGCTTGCCGCACTCAATCGCTACATCGAATGGCGGTGGGAGCGGAGCAAAGGCACTGCAATGGATCGCCAGAAGTGGCGGGGCTTGATGCCTCAGACGTCACTGATCCTGACTCACAAGGGGAGCCGTTACGGGCTGAGCGTCAAGCGCCGGACGAACGACAGCGGAGAGCAAGTCGAATACCTGGCTGCGGACAGCTTGCAGAGCTATGTCACCGGCCTGTACCGCGCAGCAGGGCTTGGGAAGGGGTACAGCAGCCACTCCGGTCGACGCACGTTTGCCAGCCGCCTTCTGGCGCAAGGGCACTCAATCGAAACCGTACAAATATTGCTCGGCCATGCTCATCTCGATCACGTGTCACCGTATCTGGAAGTGACATCGCGCGAGGCGAGCGAAGCCGTGGCAGCTTTAGGAGACGGTTGGGACTAAGAGAATGAGAGGACGCGTTTTCGGGCCAGTTGGGCTATGATACTCAACGAGTATATTTGAATGGAAGGACACACGGGTGAGTAAAACAGCACCGAAGACCCAGCAAGAGTTTCTGCGCGACGCGATGGATCGCCTAGGGATGACTCGTGAAGAGTTCGCCGATCGCATCGGGACGAAGAAGCGCGGCCTGGACAATTGGCTTCTTCCGAACGACTCGAAGGAGTATCGGTCGATGCCGGACATGGCGTGGAAGTTCATCCGAGAAATTTTGGATAACGACAGAAAATCAGCTTGACTATACTCATTGAGTATATATAGTTTCCTTAATCTCTCTGGCTTTACTGCCGTTACAGGATTGGGGAAGCGAAATGAAGACTGCGCCGCAAACTGCTTATGACTTGCTGCTTAGCGCTCCGGATGAGCAAGTGAAGCGTTGCCAACTCGCGTGGAGCAGCATCGCGAAGGGCGATTGGGCAGATGCCATGCATTTCCTGCGCAATGCCGCGAAGGAAGAAGCGGGTACGCCGTGGGCAAACGAAGCCGCTGCACTGGCCGATGCCTGCCAGAAGCGCATCAACCCGCAGCCCGGCGAGCGGGTCGTCGTGGGCGGTGACGAGTTCGAAGTCGTCGAGCGTGAGGCCGATCCGCGCCGCAGCACTTATGGCTGGTTTCAGTGCATCCAGCGGACGGGCCATCCCGCCGTCGTCGGTACGATTCAACATCTCAGCCTCAGCATGATCGCCACAGGCAACCGCGCAGCTTCTGAGCAAGGAAAACCATGACGCAGAAAGAGAAAGCTGAACTGGCCCGACTCGGACGGGCATGGGCATGCGGTCGCGCTACCAAAGCGCAAATGCTGCGCCATACGGAATTGGCCCGCAAAGACGGCTTCGAGCGCGCGAAGCAGGGCCGCTAAGCCAAGGAAAAAGCCAGTCGCGGGAGACCGCTTCCGGCCACAAGCGGTCTTTGCGAAAATTTTGATTGATTATTTTTTTCTTTTCTACGCCAAATGTTTGGAATGTTCAGAAAACGGCAAGCGCCAACGTCCCCGTCCGAAGACCCTCTCTGCTTGGTTTTCATCCCTGCGCTTGTGACCGTTCTTCTACACGCTGAAAAGGCACAGGGCAGGCCATTGACTGAGGCTGAAGTCATTGCCATTCGTGACACAGCGGTTTGCATGGCGATGCCCGCTTCAAAAGCTGCAATGATGGAAGAGAAACGCGGCTACCCGGACATTGTTGCAGAGGCTGTCTGGCCTGAATGGCAATCGGCGCGCCTGCAACTCGGTCAAACATGACAGACCAACTTAAAAGCAGTTTCTTTCCAACGTCCGCAATGGGTCTGAAACGGAGGCCTGATCGCGGTAAGACCAACGAGTAGGAAAAATGAATCGAATGTGCGAGCCACGATCACTGCGAGAGTCGAGTGCGATTGAAGCACGAAGAGCGCTCCTCATGGCGCCACATATTCGCCCGTTGACGGAGTATGTCTCAACACTCCGCACAAAGTACGTTGGCTGGGAATTCCCGGACTTCGACCCCATGGACGGCGGTACGGACGCTAACCTGCTATTTCTTTTTGAAAAACCGGGGCCGATGACTTCGCCGCAGCATAAGCGAAAGGGATCCGGCTTCATCTCACGGGATAACAACGATCCAACTGCTGAGGCGACATTTTTATTCATGCAGGACGCGGGCATTGATCGCAAGCGAACGGTGCTGTGGAACACCATACCGGGTTGGAACGGCAAGAGGGAAATTGCAGCAGGGGAGACGGGAGCGGGAATTGAAGAACTGACAAATCTCTTGAGTTTGCTACCACGTGTCAACACCGTTGTACTTGTAGGCAATAAAGCGCAGCGCGCGGAATCTTTGATTCGGCAAGCGGGGTTGCGGACCATCAAGTCGGCACATCCGGGCCCACTGGTGAAAGGACCGAATCGCGCTATGTGGGACCAGATACCACGTCAATGGGCGCAAGCACTGTCAGGGGCATAGAAACGCAATGGCAAAGCCCTCGAAAGCCGAAGTCGCGATGCTTAAAGATGCCGGGTGCAACGAGATTGCGGACGATCTAATCCTGATCGGCACAACTGACGTTCGCGTGTTGCTGTCGCATCGCTCCGTCGCAGATCTGAATGAGCAGGCTCGCGAGTGGACGGAAGCTCAACCCGATTGAACAAGGGAAAGACGGTCATGGAACCAGACCCGGTGTTACTCAATTGCGATGTTTGCGGAAGGTCTTTCCAGTTTGGTCCGCATCGATATGATGGCAAGGCTATCCGGACATACAAAATCACAGTCTGCATGCCTTGTTGGAATGCAAACTGGGACGGGTGGGCACCGCACCTCGAGAAGAAGGTTACGGCAAAACTTCTCGCAGAGGGCAAGCCATTGCCGTCGCGAAACGCGAAGCACTGGCTACCACGCGAGTAGGACGCCGGCGGGGCCGGCACCAGGAAAACGCGATCAGAAGCGAATAATGAAGAACGTTTAGCGAACCAGCGGAAGACAACAAGGGGTATGACATGGTTTCGGTTTGGGTAAAGAAGCAGGTAGACGGGAAATTAAAGGTCGTCGATCAAGTTACCGGCGAGGTGTACGGGATCGTTAATGACACGCGGGAGGTGGTCGATTTTGTTCGTGAAAAGACGGGGGATTTGGACGTGCTCTTCGTCGACGGCCAATGATCGGAAAAATCATGAAAGCAACGACGGTAGGCACTCCTGAAATGCAGGTCGATCGCGCTCTTCAAATTGTCGGCGCCGAAGACTTATCCGATGACGGCGTGTCCGGGGTGGTCACTGTTGATGGGCTGTTCGCCGCGGAGGTAATTGCAGCGATGGTGTCTGATCCGGATGCACGCAAGCGACTAGGGCTCGACGGTCAGCCGGTAAGGATCAGTCGCATGGGAGGCCTCGAGATTTGGTGTAACGGCTTCTATATGGAGGGTAAGGGTGTTCGGAGCGTCATTCACCGAGCTGCTCGCGCCCTTCCTCATTGAAACGGAAAACTGCTGATGAGCTTCTTCGAACTAAGCACTGCGGGTGCGATGCTGGCGAAGGCGAAACGGGAACTAGAAAGACTTGAAGCGGAGGAATCGATTGACCACGTTTATAACCTCTTCACCACGGCTTACCACGTAACCGATTACCTCAAGCCGGTATTGTCCGATGCGGACCATCGAGCGGTGTTGAATGACGCTGTGATGAAGCACTGTGCCGACGTGTGCAACAAGGCGAAGCACATGACACTTACGCGTGGTAGACCGGACCCGTCGACCTACGAAATATCGGGGGCAATTGGAGGCGCGGCACTCAACAGTATTGCGCTGAACGCCTCGGGAGGACGGTGGGTGCGCTGGGACGACGGGACAGAATTGGAAGTCGTCCAATTTGCGAAATCAGTGATCGCACGGCTTGAGCAGATTTTCGCCCAGCATGCTATCGCGACGAATGCCTAGGAAAAACACGGAACCCCAAAGGAACTAGACAAATGGGAACAGAAATTCTGAAGATGGTTTGGAAGCTCCTCCGACCGATCATTAAAGACGTCATCGCGGACCTTCTAAAGATCGCATTCGATCGGATATCAAAATTCGTCAGCGATCTTATGCGAGAACGGGCAGAGCAGGCGAAGCAAAAGGCGGATGCTGCAGGGGCAGCAAGTCGAGCTAAGGTGGATTCAGATCCTATCGAAGCCGCTCGCCAAGCAGGCAAAGAAGAGGCGTGGCGTGAGATCGCAGAGCATTACAAGCGTGACATTGAAGCCCTGCGGGGTGAGATGGCACAAGTACGCGCAGCTATTGAGTCAAGCGGAGACGTCAAACTGAGTGCTGTCGAGTCTCACGAAATTCCTCGCTTGGCATCGGACAGCAAATAGCCTGGAAACAACGACATGAAGATTTTTAAGGTTGGCGACGAGGTTCAAGAGATCGGCAAAACCCAGAAGATGACGGTAAAGGGGGATGCTGGCGTTGCAACGTCCTCGATGAGTGGTGGCCGAGTCGCTACGTCTCCGGGGAAGGTCGTTTGCACATTGACTGACAAGCGTAGGCGCTTCATCCAACGAGAATTTGTTGAATCAGCACTGGAACTTGCCCCACAGAAAGATGAGGAAACAGCCCCGGCTGCCGCTGAGAAGTCGCAGCCCTCTGCTAAGTAGACGTGAAAAAGCGATGAGCGAAAGACGCCTCACTTCGGTTTCCCCGTCAAGCGCTGGAATTCACGCGGCATTGGTGTTGCTTTTGCTTGCGTACCCCATCGCAGCAATCATGCGGTTTTTGCAGCAATTCGATCCACAGCGGGCCGATTTGACCGCTCCAGCCCCTTGGTGGGGGTTGTGGATTCTCATGCCCCTTGGCCTAGCCATGCTGGGTGCTATCTGGGCAATGTTAGCGAGCTTGGCCTATAACGGCGTCGCCCGACTCCTTGGTGGCGTTCGCTACAACGCATAGGAAAGAATGTCAGGACCAAACTTTAGCGACGAAGACATCGCAAGAGCTATTGCGTATTTCTTGATGAATAAAGCAATCAAACAACCGAAGCCTTGCGAAAACGGTGAACGGGAAGGCTGCAAAAATTGGACCAACTTGGAGCCTGGCGAGAAGTGTCCAAAGTGTAGCGAGTCCAGGCGGAAGAAGATGTAACTGAGGGTCAACGGAACAACTGACATGGACCGGCACGTATCGATTGAAGATGCACTACGGTGCGCGGTGCTCACCGCGCAAGAGTAACCGCGTGAGGTGCCAGTTGCACCAGACGGCTGGCTTCAGGAGGCATTGGACGCGCTGGAAACGGAAGATTCGGTGGCCATAAACGTGGCAGCCGAAACGATCCGGCGGGCACACTCGCAGTATAGAGCTGAGTTCGATATCAAAGGCTGGCTGCACGAGCTGCGTAACGCGCTTCGTGCCGGCGCGCACTAATACGACGGAAAAAACACTGATGTTGAACGTACCTGAGAACTTCGTTGGTGAACTTTCCGGCTCCTACAAGAACTCGATGACCGGAAACGCAGGGTTGCACTACGTAACGTGGCAACTTTCCCGGCGAGGTTGGCACGCCATGCCGACTATCCGCAATGCCCGCGGTTCGGATTTGATTGTAACTGACGCAGAGGAAACCCGGTTTTTCGGCGTCCAATCAAAGGCACTAAGCAAGCGGCACGCTGTTCCATTGGGAAAATCGCTCGATAAGCTACGATCACCATGGTGGATCGTCACGATTCACGCGAACAGCGATCGCCCGGAGTGCTTTGTAATGACGGTGGACGAAGTGAGGGCACTATCCACTCAAGACGCAAATGGTGGAGCATTCTGGCTGAGTGCCAAGGCGTACGATAGAGATGAGTTTCGCGAAGGATGGCACCGGCTTGGCAACAGTGGAGTGTGATGAGGGAATTGCGACCGGATTTACACAGAAAAAAATTGAAGACACTCAGCTACACGACGCTTACGCGGACTGCCGAGAAAAGAAATCCGCGTCCGCCTCGACGCCGCAGCAAGAGAGAGTGAAGCTGGAAAATGCTACGGTGAGGTCTACCAGACAGGTGTGGCTAACGCTATTTTCGACCTCTGGCAGCATCTTGACTCGCTTACAAGAGCGTCGTACGCGGCCGATTATTCGCGTCTGTCTCAGATGCTCTCTCCAGTGAAGTCATCAACGTGATCGAAAAAACGGAGACACGATGAACGTTCGTCGAGGATTTTTACTGCTCATCGCACTGACTGCGGTGCTGTTTGCTGGGCCTGTTCTGGCTGAAGAGTTGCCCTTGTTCGCTCGTCTAAAGGACGTACCTCTGAACGAGAATCCTGTAATGGGTTATGTGATCTTCGGAAACTTTCCCGATGGTCAGCCGATGATTCGAGCAGTGACAGCTTCGACTGCGGTGTTCATTGAGCGGCAGGCCATGTTGAAAACCACCGGCTACACAAGAAACCTTCTGGACTGCCGGAGTGCAACGCTGAAGATTGATGCTTTTGGCGACATTGAATCGCTCCAGAGCGAGCCAAGATCACTTCCGGTCGAGGCAAATCCGATCAAACGGATGCACCCTAAAAACCTCCAGGTGTTCAAGCGAGTGTGCAATACAGCCGGATTGCGGGCTAGCTGGTAACACATGGGGAAAACTGTATGAAATCTCGGGACTCTCCATACTCGATCAACGGGCTGACCGCGGCGCAAGTTGCGCACGTGGCCAAGGTATTTCCTGAGTGCCGCGAGGACATGGCCAAGTATCTGATATCCGGGGCGGAAGTGCTTGTCGTGCAGCAGGATGAAGTACACCAGGCCCTGCCACAAGCCATCGTCGTCATAGGCACGGCATTCTGGGTTGACTGCTGTGACACTCGAGCTGAGGCGGTGAACTTGGCTGAATCCCTTGGTCTAGTTGTCCTGGGCCGTTAACGAATCGGAAAGATCCGTTTGACCGATGTGAGCATCCGTGAATCGACTCAGGCCGCTTCCGCGGCCGATACGGCAGGTAGACAGATGGTTGCGAAGAAGCAGGTTCCGGCGAACCGGAAGGCATTGTGACAGATATCGATCTAGCGGCTCTGAAGGATGTGCTGTACCGTGGGGATGCACTCCACGAGCGCTTGCATGAGCTCGTGGAGGATGCTGAGGTTAGTGGTGCCGGCCGCGATGAGTTGGCGCTCAACATGTGCTGGATAGCACTGGAGCACGCTGGGGCGCTACGTGAACTGATAGCCGGAGGAATGCCGATATCTGCCGTGAGTCTGTTGCGCTTGCAGTTCGAGGCTGTGACCCGGGCATTGTGGCTGATGTATGCTGCGCTCGACTCCGCGATTGCAAAGCTTCAAGCGCCGCTCACTCTGGAAGCTGAACAGGCAGCGAAAGATATTCCGGGTGTCAACGAGATGATCCAGCAGATAAAGAACAAGGGGCATGCGCCGCTAGCGGTTCACCAGATGTTGAGCCAGTTCAAGGCTCAGTCATGGAATGCGATGAACTCTTTCGTACACAGCGGCATACATCCTTTGCGGCGTGCTTCGGACGGTTTTCCACCGTCCTTGGCCGTTCAGGTGCTGCGAAACTCGAATGGTCTAAGCACCATGACTGGAATGGCCATGGCAATCCTCATTCGTGACGGCGCCGCAGCCGATTCAGTGCGTGCAATCCAGTCGGAGTTCGCGGACTGCCTCCCGGACCTAATTACATCCTTGTAGAGCAAGATTCACACAATACACAGTGGAAAAAAAGCCGCCGTCGTGAACGTATTCGCAACGCCGTACGAAGTTTGGACCAGACGCAAGACAACCCTCAAGGAGGCCGTGGATCTCCACAAAAACCATGGCTTGTCTATGATCGAAGCCCTTGAGGTGAAGGACAAACTTCGCTACAAGATTTCCATGCGGGTAGCCGAGCGCGTGAGGACTCTCCTCCAAACAAAGACTGGACGGAAAACTCGTGACAGCCGTGGAGAAACTGAAGTGGACGTGGCCACGGCTGCGGCTCAATCGTAAGGGAAAGATGAGTACAAGTGCGTTCCTCCTCGTACTTCTGGGCAGTGCTGTTGGTTCGGCAGCAGGCACATTGCTCCGAAGCTATTTTGTGACGAAAGGCGCGAACCTCGCCACAAAGCAAGACGTTGCAGAAATCACTCGAAAGCAGGAAGAGATAAAGCACCAATTCACCGATCTGCTAGAAGCGTCCAAGCAGCGACATGCGCTGCGAACGCTGGTCGCGGATAAGCGGATGGAAGCACACCAGAGGGCGTTCAAGAGAGTGAAGCAATTGCTGTCTGCCCGCGAAGACACAGGAGTCATTCAAGAGTGTAAGGACTGGATGGATGACAACTGTCTGTATTTGAGTGCAGAAGCACGAAAGGCGGTTTGGAGTGCGATCGGCCACGCGGAGTCAAGAGCAATGTACCTCGCGGAAAGCAACAAAGCGGGTGTCGAGCCAAAATACGTGGTCGAATACAGCGACAAGGCAATTGAGCATTTCAACGCGATCATGGGCACATTTAAAGACATCGTCGATGGCGTAGAGCTCCCCCCGCTTGGCACCGACGAATTGAAGAATATAGAAGACGCGGCGAAGGCGCAGTGAGGTCCTCGGTCGTCCACACACAGGAAAAATGACCGATGGCCACGTACTTTCACGTCGACCGCCGAGCACGCTTTAGAGCTGGCCTCGAAATTGATTTGATCAAACCGGATTTGTCAGCAACTCCGGATTTATCGCAGCACATGAATTTGTTGTTTCCGGCAGGCGTATCACAGCACGGGTTGCAGTATCTAAATGTTGACGTGAAGGCCGGAAATGGAGAGCCCGCGATCGAGTTGCTCTGGGAGTATGTTCGACGCGCACATTTTCCTGACCGACCGTTGCGCTTCATCGAGTCACTTGAGCAGGTGCTGTCTGGGCGCATGCATTTCCTCCAGGCGAAGCATGACGGTCCTCGGCTGGTCCATAGTGTCCCGCGCCCAGCACGTGCGGCGAGCCGCTAACCTATCGGAAAAACTGATAACACTATCTTTTATCCGGGCTTTGGAAAGAACCCATTGCTTCAGAAAAATTGATGCTGTAGAGATGAACATGTCACAGAAAACAGTGGATGAATTCCTGTTTGGGCGTGGGCTCACAGTGGAAAACTATTTCATTGAGCAGACCCCAGTATCCGAGATGTTGTGTTATCGAAATTCGGAGGGGCGAGAGTTTGATTTGCCCATTAATGATCATGACTTTGCGGATGATGTATTGAACAGGCTGAAGGGGCTTGGGGTTCGTATCGTAAAGTTGGATTGAATCAACTGTAGCCGCCTCCATGTGGTTCAAGCGGCGAAAGGTCTTGAACAGCGAGGGCTTGCTGAAATTAATCCGCACGAGTCTAGGCTCGTTGCTTTGACCGAGGCGGGACGCGAGTTGGCGCTACCCCTGTAGCCAGGCCCAACGTCGGAAGCATAGGAAAAATGCCTGATCTATACTTTGTGTCCCGACAAACGCATCTGCACGCGCCAACGGAGATCCTCCCCGGAGGATGGGCTCGCGGTTACTCAGACTACACCGTTAAGCGGCTTAACGGCGGTGACCCGTGGTGGGTTGTAATCGAACAGGCAATCGAACTCGAGCGTTTGAGATCGAATCCGCAACTGCCGAGCAGGTGGAAAGCCAGTTTCCTGTTTACGTCCCTCCAAGACGCGATGCGAACGGCCGAGCCCAAATATTGGGGCAAGCAGCAACTCCTGATCTGGAGCGCGGAGATCTGTGACCCGGGCGCCCCGACGCACATCGGGGACGCGGATATGTTCCGGGACTTAGAAGGCCTTTCTTATCCGCGGATCTGCGACAGGGCGAAGGCATACTGGTCAACTGACGCCACACACGAGTATCGTGAATTGATCACCGAGTCTCCCATCCGGATTACGCAGCCGCGGTTCTTCTGGGCCGGGCAAGGGTGGCAGCCAGTAGTGGTGAACTATCCGCCGCAGTAGCGGGAGAATCCGCTATACGGCTAGATGACAAGAAAACGTAACGGAAAAACAGCAAGGTCACATCTTGATAAATCTCAAGTTGTTAAATCAGGAAGAATTGCCAACATGGTTTTCGTATCCTGAAGACTTCCTCAAAGCTATTCAAGGAGGGGGGCTATACGACATTGGGCCGTGGCAGATTCTGGATGGGAATTGGCTCCGTGTGAGGCATAAGGGGCTGAAAAAAGCGATTTCCTGCCCAGGACTTAGTGCCATTTGCTCGTCGTCTGGATTGCGATGACGTAGCTTGTTGGGATGGCAAATCTCCTCAATCGGTGCAGGTGATCCATGATTTTTGTGCACCGGGTTCGGAGATGAGCTGTCGATATACCTCTTTCCAAGCGTGGCTGTCAGCGGCGGAAGAAGATGCGAAAGATTACGATGTCTGATGGTTTGCGGCGACCAGTCGACTGACGCCAGGGAAAAATATGGACCATTTCAGACCCACACGAGAACCTGCCCGGAGCATCTACGATGCATTGTGACGCGAGGCCTCAAAGCGGAAGAGCCGGTCCACTGAAGAATGGATTTCGGCAGAGCGTGACGCTGTTCTGCGTGAAGCCATCTTCCAGGCACAGAAGTTGGGTCGTCGCGCCCCCTCGCTTGACGACGTCGAGCGCGCTGAACGCGCTGCGGTGGGGCACTCAGACTACGTTGCGAAATGGGCATACGGTGTTGCCGCAGCAATCGTCAACTAATCGCGAAACGGGCCAGAAGCATCCAAAGGAACTGACGATGATTGAAATTCAAATGGTAAGCGGTATCAACGCTCCAATGCTGTTTTGCGACGTGTGCGGTGAGCGTATAGCCGAGGCGGGTAAGGCCGCTGTTGTGTTCGAAAATTTCCGCGAGGACGGTGAACGTGCTAAGACGCTCCACGTCCACAAGGGCAGCATCGATGGAAAGACTTGCCGTCATGATGCGGACTTGATGATTCGATCCGGTGGCGGAACGCCAGGCTGGCAAGAGATGAAACGGCACCTCGCCGACCTGGCTCACAACATGGGCTTCCCTGCTGCTGAGATGGCCATTTACGACAAGTAGGCGCAACACTCTATCCCTAGGAAAAACTGGCCATGCGCGAAAACGCCCGCTGTGTTCTGTGTAATGCCCAGGCGAGCCGATCGACACTGCCGGCTGGCGACGGCTATCTGTACGAATGCCCCGCATGTGGAGGGGCGTTCGAGATAGGCGCCATAGCGCACGGACGCGCCGAACAGGGCGTATTGCATCGCGATGTCGTGGGCAGAGTCAGATCGATTATCGCAACGGGTACGAAGCCTCGTGTGGAATTTACAAGCGGCGAACTTGGAGTGTTCGCGCTTCATGGCAAGGCGCAAAGTGACGTCGATGGTCGCTAAGGAATCGGAAAAAAAGTGACGTAAAGATCCGGATCCCTGCATATGCTGAATATATCGCCCCCATATCCGGGGAAACGAAATGTCTTGGGAACATCACCATCGTAGAGCAACGTGCAACGCCTGTGGGCACGAAGGCGAGTGCATCGAACATCAGACGACTGGGGGCGTTCGAGGACGGTGTACGTAGGATTCAACGAGATACCTCCGGACCTGGTGGCCGTCGCACGAATGCGAGTAGGCCCTGACGATATGTGCCCTAGTTGTCCGAAATGTGGCGGATCAAAGGTGAGCCTTGGCGCGCTACTTCGGAGGTCCTGACACATCGTGTCAAGGGTCGCAGTCTCTGGCGCGATGGCGCCCCGCACCGGCCGGAAGCCGGAACATTAACCACACGAGGAACTACATGCGTTTGCTGCTTGCCTTGATTCTCCCTTGGCTGCAATTTTTCACCATTCGGCGTCCGATAGCGGGAATCATCTGTCTTTTTCTTCAACTCACGGTGATCGGCTGGATCCCTGCTGCTATCTGGTCTGTGTACGCATTGAGCCAGTACAAGACGGACAAGAAGATTGAGCGCGCGCTCGCGAATCGCGGCTGAGACTACGGAAAAAATTTCAAAACGCTAGAGAAGAAAAATGAGAAGAACATTCGGGGGAATCAGCTTACGCAGCTATGCCGTCGTAATGGCCTTGTCCGCAACGCAGTGGCTCACAGCCTGCGGTGCAATGGGACCAGCATACGAGTCGGTGAGGAACGTTCCGGAAGATAAGGGGTTGGTCTACGTTTACCGATACGACCGGTTCACACTTGGTGGCCGTACCGCAAAGTTCTACCTTAATGATGTTCCCGCATTCGATCTGGACCGCAACGGGTATTCGTGGATGACGCTGAGTCCGGGGACGTATCACCTCGAGCAGCGTTGGGGACAAGCTTGGATGGGCCCCGATATGGATCCGGCCAGAATGATCCTGACCGTGGAGGCTGGAGAGACCGTCTATGTTTCGTTCGACACCAATCGGTGCCCAGCAGAGTACGGCATGATTTGCTTCGGTTGGAAGCTTAAGCGGATGTCCTCCTATGTTGGGCCGCGTGAAATTGCGGACAAGAAGTTCCAGGAGAACTTCGGGTTGACGGAGATCAATGCGAAAGTTCGGCCGGAGTGAGTACGTCAGCTGAAAAACTACGGCCATGCAAATGATGCAGATTGACGAAACCAAGTCCACGCGACGGCGGGTGATGGTGACGACACGGCTGCCGAAGTTTGCTGTGGCAGATCCGACCATGCCGTGGGTCATGTTGGAGGGTGAGGACGGTAGCGGTCTCACAATCGCGCTTATGGGGCCGGACAGCCCCGAGTCACGTGCAGACGCGGCCCGCATGATGAAGTTGTGGAATGACGCGCTCGACGCGCACTAACTGAGCCGAAAAAACACATGCAGATCACGTCTTCGCAACGAGGTATCGTCTTGATCTCCAGTGCTGTGCTTGTTTTCTGCGCTGGCGCATACAGCCTAATCCGTGTCGTCGTTACGCCCACGAGTTGGGCAGATTGCGTCCTTGCCAACGTAGGTACGATGAACAATGACATCGCTGCGGTAGCGGTCTCGCGAGATTGTAGTTCACGTTACGGAGGCAACGCTCTCAGCATGGAACATCCTCCGCTTGCTTGGTACCGCCGAGCGCTTAAGAGCTATTCCAGCGGCGACGATTGTGTGATCCACGAGGCAGCAGGGATGGTGGATAGCCCACGAGTGATGGATGGGGTGACCTTCCCAGGTGCGCGAACATCGCTTGTCGCTACGGCCTGTCACCAACTCTATGACTAACCGAAAGACGAGAACGATGTACGAGATCCGGGTGGTCGAGGACGATGGAAGGCGCGTGTTAGTACGCGACGATGTAGTTGACTCAAAGCACGCGAATGCACTCGTGGAGATGGCGAGTCACGGAGCGAGCCTGCGCGGCGAAGCCCTCCGCTACGAAGCTCTGTGTATTGACATGGTGATGCCCGAGAAGGCCGCAAATCAGCAGGCGTAACCGCCGGGAAAAGTCATGGAAATCGCGATGAATGAGGGACACCTTGACGTTGTGAGCATTTGTCGAGCGGAGGACGTCGAAGAAAGTGCGTTGCGCGCGCGGGCAGATCTCGGGTGGCGTGTATGGACGAGCGGGTTCCTCGCGCGGGTAGACGGTTGCGAAGCCGGGTTGCTCATGCTCGATTTTTACGACCGTACCTCCACCGCGAAAGTGTACGAAATACTCGTCTTGAGTCAGTTTAGGCGGCGTGGTATCGCCAAAGTACTCATGCGACGCGCGGAAGGTGCTGCGAAGGCGATGGGAGCACGGATCCTAGAGCTTGAAGCACACCCACTTGATGAGCAAACAAAACTGGCGATGCTCCGTTATTGGTATTCGAGCATGGGGTTCAATGGAAAACGAGATTCTAGGCTGATGACGAAGAGTCTATCGCCCGGATACAACGAGTAGGAAAACAGAGATGTCCATTGACCGGAACGACCGCGTCATCCCTCAGCCGGCGGCCTCAGTAGTTAATGATGTCGACTCGCTTTATGATTTCATTGGCGACGTAGTCTTGTGCGCCCCTGATCGATTCCCGGTAAGAGAATATTTGACTGACGACGCGCAAATGAATATCGAGAAGGCGTTTGTCGAGCTAAGGCATGGCTTGAATTTTGTTGATTTTTCAGCCACCGATAAAGGCAAACGTGAGCGCCTTGAATCGTTACTTGGCGATGCGTTTGACGCCTATTCAAAAGGTGACGAAATGCTCGGAGCACATCTGGTCCAAGACTTTGACGATCTCATCTACAAGCGACACGACCGCAGGTAATGGGAAACACCACGGAAAAAATCTGTGCGCGCTATGGCAAATTACAAGGACATCTAGATCTACGTAAAGCAGCGAAACGGCAGGCGGAAAGCACGCCGCTTTGCTATTCCATAGGAAGACTTTAGATAATCCACGACGTGGCGCCTTGGCGAGGACATCACCACTTTTTTTCAGTACGTCGGTCAGGATCGCCTTGTCCAACGTCAGCTCCGCGACCACCTTCTTCAATTGGGCGTTCTCGTCTTGAAGCTGCTTGAGCTGCCGCACCTGGTCCGTCTGCAAACCAGCATATACCTTCTTTCAGCGATAGAAGGTTTGCTCCGAAATGCCCACGTGGCGAATCAGTTCCGCCACCGGCATGCCTGCTTCAGCCTGTTTCAACACCGCCACAATCTGCTCAACACTGAAGCGCTTGCGTCTCATCGTACGGCTCCGTTCATACTGAAAAAGTCCGCCGAAAACTCGCTTACATCATGGCACTGCTTACTGGGGGCCGCTCAGAGCTAGCGCAGTTCTCCATTCGGACTGAGCCGGGTAGTTACGTAATCTCGTTTGCCATGAGTCCTCGTGAACTACCGCGTTCGGACTGGCCAACTTTCGCACTTATTCAGTTCAATGAACAGGAGCTCTACAGATCGCCGGAGCTGGATAGATTTTCACTGACAATACGCCCAAGTGAGATGTAGGCAGGCATTGTAGTGCTCAACTCATCCCGGATATCGAGTCTAGTTGAAGCATTTCTTGAACGTAGAACCGTAAATTGCCCGCGTGATGAACGGTGGCTGCGCCTGGCGCGACGGTTGAATTGACCAAGATCCGGACGTTCGCGTCATGGCGAAAAATCAAGCGCTGCTACGCAGCTCTGATGTCATTTTTGACGTGATCACCATTGAGCGCCTGTTCCGCGACTGGTTCTCGGTCTCGCCATTGGGCGGCTTGTGCGGTTGCCTCCCACGCCATTCGCTTAAGGAAAATTTCTTTTTCAGGGCGTTGCCAGCGCTTGTGGCTTTCCGGTCGCGCGACCCAAGCAGCGAACGCTCGGACCTCGGCTTGCGAGGTGAAGAGCGACTCACCTCCATCGTCAAACCACCACTGAAGTTCGGCAAAGTTGCGCGCCTCAAGAAGCACCTCTGCAGGAGATTTTTCTGCTCGTGCCAACTCATCTCGTCGCATGCGGCTGCACTTAATGCTTGCGTGCTTCTTCCTCGAACTAACGATAGAAAAAAGAAGGCCTGCGCCGAGCGGACCAAGGTAAGCCACTGACAAAATGAGAGTTGCGGGGATTCCCGCAATCTCAATCAACGTGTAAAGGACCCCTCCTGAAACACCGATGAGAACGATGGTGAAACAGAGTATTTGGACAAGCGTCTTCAATATTCTGAACACTTCCGACCACGTTTGTGGTAGCCGCAGGCAGATTTCAGTGTAGACGACTTTCCACGTAACACGCTCGGGGTATGAACGAAGCCGAAATGATGTGGTTCCATACACGCACATGGCGAATAGCAGCAAAAAGATGAGTGCTGAAACCCATGCATATTGCTTGTTGTACGCTACGCTAAACGCAGTCCAAACGAGACTAAAAAATGCGAACAATCCCACACCCGCCATACCAAGGATGAAGAATCCTCGATGAGGACCTTTTGTTGCGCGCGACGCCGTTAGTTCGTCAGACTGCTCATTTCCTAAAAGGTCTCCAAGAATAGGTGTAGCAATCCACCTAAGAATTCTGAGGGCCGGTGATAATGCTTCCTTACATAGGTAACCAGGCCATCGAAGCAGCCTGCATCGGGCGTTAATTACTCTTGCGCCTACCTTGGCTGGCATGCGGGCAACGACAGCATCGAGGCGCCAAAGCGACTTTCGGTCCTTTGCTTCAAGCGTCTGATTGGCCAAATGTTCCCGCAACCATGTCATTAGAGAGTTGGAGATGGCGCCTGCTCGTGCTAGGACGCCCATTGCTTCACTTTGCTGCGCAGGGGCAGGCTCTTCAGTAAAGCTACGCACGCGAGAGCTCAACTGCTCTTCCGAGCAAAGTACAGACAAGGATAGGCAAACTTGTCGGTCGACGAAGTCCTCCGACACCCAGAGATTATTGGTCGCCTCTCCAACCGCGGCGCGAAGTGGCTCTGCACACGCATCGTCTCGATACTGCAGTCCATCCTGTAGGAGTTGCAGCAAGTGTCTAAATGCGCATTCGTGCAGGTCAAAGTACTGCGTCGACACTCCACCGAAGGAAGTTGTTCTGTTCGGGACCTGCTCCCAAAGTGTGGGAAGAAGTTCCCGCGCAGAGGCTACAAGCGGGGCAATAGAGTCCTGTCGTTGCGATTGGAGTAACGTGACGGCATACTCGCGCCACGGTTCGCGTAGTAATAAATCGTCTGCCCGAACGGGGAGTCGGTTTTCTACAATTTCTCGAACAATCATTGTTTCTTGAAATCGGCGATGAACGAAGCGATAAGATTTGCCACCGTCTTTTGCGTCGAGCTCCTCAACCAACAGGACTTTCAGGGCGACAAGAGCGGAGATCAATTCATCGGCACTAGCCAACGAAGGAATCGTCATCATTACCTGTGCACGCAGTTTCGCCGCCGAGACTGCCAAACCGCGACGGTGCTTGCCGTTGACTGGAGTCCCAAGCATATGTCTCGCCGCAAGCGCCACAACTGCCATTGCTTCTTCGGTAGATGCACCCGGCGCGTGCTCGAAAAGGCCATTGCGTATTCTCTGCTCAATTTGCCGTGAGATGACGTCGTAGTCGCTTTTGGGCATGGTCACCCCAGTACTGGCTTCGCTGCATAGCAAGGAAAGGAGTAGCGGGTTGCAATAGTAGTTGTTGGTCTGCTCCAGAACGTAGCTTCGAAGGGCCTTCTGTGAGTGCTTGTCCTGCACCTGCTTACTGATGAACTCATTTTGCCTTTCAGGCGAGAGCGGCAAGATGCTAAATCGGGACCATTTTTTTAGAGACGGCGCCCTGTATTCGCGAGCGGACACCACGACTCGGCAATATCCGATTGAATCGGCGAAGTCCTCTATGGCACGCTCATAACGCCGGACAATATGAGGGGCTTCTTCGCTGTTCAAAATCTCGGGAATTTCATCGAACGAGTCTAGTAAGATGCACCAGCGACGTTGCCTGCAAAATTCATCCCAATTCTCTCGCAAGAAGTCGGCATCCGCGAAGTGTTGACCAACTGCCTGCAGGCATATGAATTCTTTTAGACGCTCTCTGTCGCGCACTCGTGACGAGGGCTCTTCTGCTAGGTTCAATGCACGCAGGTTTGCATATAACGGAATCTCTGCTGTTGGGTCACCACGCATCCCAGCGCTTAGCTGACAAAGCGCGAGTCGCCGCAAAGCCACAGTTTTTCCGCTTGCAGCGTCTCCTAGAAGGACGATAAGCCTCTCGTCTGTTTTTCCCATCGCGGAAACAAGTGCGGTCGCACCGCCCGGGCTATTTGTCTTCCACCGTAATAGTCGGGCTAGTGGCGACGGGTAACGGCGACCGCTCATCTCCACAACAGCATCGAGCTCGCTAAATCGTCCGTCATCTGATCCAATGCCAGTTCCTAGCCAACTCTCGGATGCCTCCATTGTTTTGATATGATTTTCCAGAATCTTACAGAAATGTTTCTGGGCGGCAGTCGCCGCAGAATGTTTGCGCTTTAACAGGAATGACATCATCTTCGTCAGTACATTCATGAACTTCGTCAAAGCCTTAACGAGCGCATTTGCATTGGTCATCAGCGTGTAGACTTTTCGGCCAACGAGCGCGGTGCAGACAAACGCCAGAACCGCGCCGGGGGTATTCTGGGCCCAGGGCAGAACAGACGCACAAGCTGACGTCGTCACACAAAGAGTCTCAAAATATTGGAGCATTACTTCCCCGGAAATGTGTTCCTATTAATAAACTTTGAGGCGAGCTGAAAGGAAGACGCGCCAACGCCGTGCGCTCGCGTAACAAGCGCGATACCGAAAATTTGGCATTCGTATCTATATAGCAAGTCGTTCGCAACTTCGCAGAAGCTCATTGGCATAAGTAAAAGCCGCAGTTCGCACGGTTGTAGCTCGGAAATACGCGAGCCATAAAACCGCCATCACCACACATATGAGTAGGGAAACGGCGGTTTTCGGCCTGGAGACGAATTCAAGAAGGGCGTCCGGCTGATGAAGTGGGGCGCCGACGAGGCCCCAGAGAAATGTCAGCGCGCAGATGAGCAGTCCAACAGCGCGAATGCCATAGCCGTTGCGACGGAATCCGTAAGTGATATTCTCGCTCGCAAGGAGTGGAAACCTTGCCTTATCGCGAGTGTTATCCAAGAGCCATCGCGACGCGGAGTCATATCTTGCGTCCGCCTGCCTGGGGTCGTCATTTTCCTCAGCAGGTGTCGGCATAGCGGTACCTGTTTTTTTTGAAAGGCACGCGTGGTATCGCATTTTCGTGAAGCCATCGACTTCTGCATTGGAGTGACGCAGCAATTGGACGCTCGGTTTGCCCCCCCAGCTGCGATAGAGCTGTGCTTCCTTGGACTTTCCCATCGAGCGGGCCACATCCGTCAACAGCCAGAGACCGCCCAACGCCACGGCCGCTGAACCAAGCTTGGCGAGGAAGGGCCACTCGTCCATGCGCAACACGAGCACCAAGAACAGCGGGGCAATCGCCAGTAGCGCAGGCACCAAACGTGCCTTTCGGTCGTACGCATCGAAAACAAACTGTCCACCGATAACCATACTTCGTCCTAAGAGTTGGAGGAGCGCACGAGCGCCGAGTAGCCGTCGGGGCGATGAATGAGCAATACCACCGCGCCCGCAGTTGTTCCCTTCAGTTGATTGGCAGAAGCGACGTCAACGCGAGATGGGCCCATCGGCGCTAAGTGGCTATGCCACGTACCCAGGCACCAAAGCACCCCGGCGCCATGTTCGTTGTAATCCTTAAGCCGCAGAGTCAACCCTTCCGTGCCAAGCACGAAGAGCCCTGCTAAGCGCTTGCTGTCAGGCGGTGCATCGAGGACATCCGTAATCGTGATTTCTCGAGACACCTGCGACACGCGCCCGACGATGACCCCGCCCGTTTCCACGCTCGTGTGCCGCGCGACGTCTGCAGTGATTTTTTGGTGTGCCGTATCTAGTACGCGCACCGTCCACCCTGGCTCATCGACCACTTGCACTACCTGGGTCGGCCCCATGGACTTTCGCTCCCACGCCACCGACATTCCGTCATCGGAGACCTGCGCCACGGCAACAAGCCCTTCGTCCGACAACCCTGAGGAATGCAAGCTCAATCCGAATTGACCGACACCTGCGGCTATCAGGGAGATGCGCGCGTCGGACATAGGCACGGTCACCGAGTTACAGCCCATGCCGACACCGATGTTTGCCTTAGCCATACTCGCCGGAGATTTCAGCAGCCCCTTTCCACGAAGCTCTTCGTAGGCCGCAACCATCATGTCCTCCGTCGACGGATTTCGACCAGCCCCCTCCAGCGTCATAACGCCGATGCTGCCAAGGTTCATGCAGCACGCCTCAAGCACTCGAGGTGAAAACGGCGCATGCTCCAAGAAATATCGGATGGCCGGCGCCGCAGTCGTATTGACTAACACGGCGTTTTCGTTGGTCAGCACCCGTCGATAGGCACCGTGGTTAAGGTTTATGCCGGTGAAGTCCTGTGTGCAGATGACCGGCCGGCCTGTTTCTGGAAACCCATCTAGCAGCGCCGCGAGCACGGCACTCTTTTTTTTGGTCGTCTTGATGTCTTGAGGAAAGACGACATGGCGGGCAAGGTTGTGCGGGGAAAACGTGTCCTTGTCGGCTAGGAGTGCGGGAGTAACGCCGGCGCGAGCCATGTGCACGGCAATCTTTGAGCCGAGGCTGCCGCACCCGACGAAACCGAACGACAGATTCGAGTCTTTCTCGGGGATAGATGAAAGTCGGCGAAGTAACTCCTTGGACGCAGGAGTCGCCAAATATGTCTGCGCCACAGGAAGTGTCGACCAATCGTCGACGTGGCCCGATACGGGCATGTTCAGCCGATAGGCCAAGAACTCGATATCAGTCGTGTAGCCGACGACGTTGGTCGGTCGACGAACGGGCAAAACAATAAATGCGGGGTGTGCCAAGAGCCCGCGCGCCTTCTTCAGCACGGATTGAAGGTTCGAAATTACGTACCCAAGGCTTACGTCACAACCGAGCTCCGCGGCCCGAATCTGCAGGTCGGCGAAGGTCTTAACCGTGTCAGGAAGGAACATGTCATTGACCGCCATGACGCCATCTTTGTCGACCGACGGCCAGCAGACGAAAAATGGAGCACTGCCTCGCAAGGTATTGTTGGGCAGCTCTTCGCAGTGGTCATACATTTTCTTGAGCTGCTTGAGCTCCGGCAGGCCGTTCAACCGTTCAGCCTGCGAAAACCACGACCCGTCACCCTCCTTCGCCCAGGCACCGAACACGCTATAGGCCGTAGGCGTTCCCCATTGGGGTTTGTCAGCCACTATGGGCGCAATATCTATGCGAACGATGTCAGCAATGCCCTCGCGACGCGTTGGCTCCCAACCAAGGCTAGATTCGGCGAGAGCTGCGTTTGCGGCGTTTTGGAGCCATAGCACGGTCTGGCTCACAACCCATGCCATCCCGCCCTGAAAAAGCAGCTCGGAAAAACCGCCAAACGCGACACAAGGGGGCACCCGCTCGCCCTTGGCGTGCATCAGCGTGTGCGCCAAGGAGCTGTTGAAGTCACTGCGCAGGGTAATGCGGGGTGCGCTTTGGGGGTAATCCGGCCAAAACTGAAACTGCACCTCTTCGACCGGACGCACGCCTGACGGGCTTTGTCCTTGCGCTCGCCAGGTCGAGGGCAAATCGGTGTCGATAAGCGCCGAGACGACGACTTCACCGTTTTCCCGAACGCTATACTCAACGGAGCTAACAGCATCGTTAGCTCCGATGCTCCGAATAGCGTCTTCAATGGCCACCGGCACCGCCATCTGAATCTCCGGCTCAACCATGCGCCACCGGCGTGACGCCCAAACCTACGCCGCTGGCGACAGCCGCTCCAGCACGTCGTTCCGACTGCTTCTTCACGTGCTTGAGGCCGCCTTCCGATACTTCGAAAATCAGGAGCTCCGGCTGGTCGGGACTGAGGTATTCGCCGGTGCACCAGAACTTGCCGTCCACGTTGGCAGCAATATCCTCGTACTCCTCCTGAGCTCGAATGCATGGCGGGTCTTTCTTGTCATCCAACACTTCTTTCGAGCTCGCCACGATTTGCGCCCCCGGCAACGCTTGGGCCAAGGCGGCACGGGCCGATTCGTTCACCTTGGCTTTGCGGCCTAGGTCACGCCAGCTATCGCTGGACAGCGAGTGCCAGGAGCAGTGGTGCGGAGCCGAGAGAAGGTTATACTCCAGCAGTTCCGGCTCGTCCTTGTGACGGTTCCACTGTCGCTCCCAAATTGCGACTTCCGCATCGCCGCCCGAAAGGAACTTCACGGCCTTGGGCGCGCGCTTGACCCCGATGGCGTAGTTCATGATGACGCTGGACTCGTTCTTGCTCAGAACTTCATCCTCCTCTTCGTCGCTGGCGCGAAGCGGGGCGAGGAGAACGCCTTCGAAGTTAGGTTCGTGGCTCCCACAGATGGTGGTGATGCTCTCCTTCTCCCGAACGAGAATCGCCCCTAGGTCATCGGTTCTCCCATCGCTGTCTTCCCCGAGTACCCGGACGCGGTCGCCGTCCACGTAGCCCAGCCCTTTACGGTGCAATTCCACGCGACGTTTCGCCTCCGTATTCCACGCTTTAGCGTCTTCACAAAGCGTATGGAGCTTGCTCGCACGGCGGAAAATCAGCGGCGACGACCACATCTCTCGAATCACAATCCTCTTCACCTCGGCCTTGTCGTTATAGCCAGACAGGGGGCCCAGGTGGAAGTTGTCGACCAGCCCACGGCAGTGATCCTCGTCGGGGTGACTCAAGACCATGACGTCGACGTAAGGGCGGCCTTGCTCGTCACGGCGCAGGACACCACGTAGGTCTTTGGCTACATCCCGAACTCCGTCGCCCGGAATGCGGATGTTCACATCGATGAGAATGGTTCGACCGCTTTCCAGCTGGATGAGGGTCATATCGCCGTTTCCGACGGGGTAAAACGTGATTTGAGGTGCCATATCGAATCTCTACACTCGCCGCTAAGCGGCGCCAGACAACGAACGAGGTCAAAATGACCTCACCGACGCCCCACTGCAGCCCGACTACGACCACCCCAACAATTCCCGTGGATCACCCAAAAAAAGTTCGGAGGAGCGTTACTGGCAGCAAATTTATACCCGTCCATTCTCTGTTGTCAAACAAAAAGTTCGGAGAAGTGGTATAGTTTGCTCGGAGTTTTGTGTCTAGCAGGAGAGATTTGATGTCGACAAGACTTGGCGAAAAGCTTCGCGAACTTCGGAAGCAAAAGGGGCTGACGCTCGAAAAACTGGCCGATGCGGCTGGAATGAGCAAAAGCTATCTTTGGGAGCTAGAGAATCGCGAGTCGCAGCGGCCATCGGCGGATAAGCTGGCCGCGCTAGGTGACGTTTTGGGGGTCGCGTACACGTTCTTCATTGAAGAGGACACCCGCGTACCGGAAGAGCGGCATATGGACGAAGCCTTTTACCGCAATTATCAAAAATTGGACTCCGAATCGAAGGAGCGTTTGCGTAAAATATTGGAGACATTCCAACCAAAAAACTAGACCAGATGACGAGTTCTCCTGCGAAGGAAGCGAATCGATTGAGTAAGATGTTGGACGCATTCCACGCTGTCCATGGCGGGGAGCGTTTCCCCGTAGATGTATGTAAGTTGGCCCTTGAGTGCGGCAACTTCTTCAATTTCCCTGACCTCATCACCTCCGTACAAGGTGCAGACATCGACGGATTTGATGGCGGCCTTTTCCGCAAAGGCAACGAATGGCTATTGCTCTTCAACAATAGCCTGCCATCCGAAGGGCGGATTCGTTTCACGCAAGCGCACGAGCTTGGTCACTATCTCCTGCACCGGGCTACCAAGGAGATGTTCCAGTGCGGCGACATTGGTCTGGCGACGGAGAGTGAGAAGAGCACTGAGCTAGAGGCCGATAAGTTTGCCGCCTACTTGCTTATGCCGCTAAATGACTTCCGGGCCCAACTGTCGTCGACGGTAGACCTGAAAGTGCTCGGTGATTGTGCTGAGCGCTACGGCGTAAGTCTGACGGCAACCATCCATCAGTGGCTCAATAGCACTGAAGAAAAGGCCGTTCTGGTCGTTTCCCGTGATGGGTACATGTTGTCGGCGAAGGCAAGCGACAGTGCACATAAGGCCGGAGCGTTCTTTCGAACCCGACGGGAAACGATTGAGGTTCCCCCTGGTTCGCTTGCCGCGAATCCAACCATTACCAGCGAGAAGCAGGGGCAGTTGTTGCCTGCCAAAGTCTGGTTCCCTGATGCCTCACCTGGCACGCTCTTGCGGGAGATGAAACTCGTCTCCGACACGTACGACACCGTGCTGACGCTTCTCGTGCTTCCCAGCACGGAAGATGTCTGGACTCCACGTTTCGCAGGCGCAAGCGATTAACGGTTTCCGGAGCGGTCTATCGAGCAAAATGCCATTGCCATCACTTCTGATGGACAAGAAGTGGCGACGGTAAGCAGTGGGCGTATTGCTTTCCCGGCGTTCGATATATGAACATTTCGGGCGAGGGTGTCTGGAGCGGGCCGTGCATCAAGGTGATTGTGGGGCGAGTAGGCGAAATGCATCGGCGGGAAGGGCCTTCGTCGCGCCAAGACGATTCGCCAACCCGTGCGCAATCTCACCTTTCTCGGGCCCTCACCAGCCGCAAATGTGGTGATTTATGTTGGAGCACCGCAATTCAATGAGCCGTCGTCACCGGGGTCTCAATCTCTTTCTTTGTTCGGACGCTATCGTATTCCCGTTGACGAAGTAGCAAGCAACGCCTGGCGCATAGAGGTCGGCGAGCGGTATGAATTTCGGCCCGTCAATCGTAGTGACCCCGACCTGTGGCAACCGAACCATCGAAGATGGGGCCGCAGTTGGTGCCGGAACCAACTGTCGGAAATTTCCGCAGCTTGTTGGTCGCGTTCTATATCGCGGCTCTGTTCCAATAAGCATTCTGAACATCACGTTCCTGCTGCCACCTCGCAGCTGATGTTGGCGACGGAATGGCGGACGACTTGGCTACGCTTCCAACTAGAGGTTCAAGGTTCGATATTTCCTTAACATCTCCGAATTTGAGGGTAAAGGTCGGAACGAAGTTGGGAAGCGCTCCGCGCAAGCTACGTGAGAGCACAGTGTTCTGCGCGATAGCCGCGGCATCCTTTGATACGCCTCGGGCTCCAGCCTGCTCCATATCGTCCTCGGAAACGCTCACAAGGAACGAGCTCAAACCCGGGAAGCGCTCAGGGGTTGCCGTTATCCATCACCGTGGACAACGGGCCGGAGTTCGCTGGCAAGGTACTGGACGCCTGGGCGTACGAGGTCGGCATCACGCTGTCGTTCATCCGACCCGGCAAACCTGTAGAGAATGCCTACATCGAGAGCTTCAACGGGCGGTTCCGTGACGAATGTCTGAACGAACACTGGTTCGTCTCGCTGCGTCACACCAAGAACTTGATTGAATCGTGGCGTATCGAGTGCAACACAGAGCGGCCTCACAGCTCTCTCGGGCGCATGAAGAGCAGCAGTTTTTTACCTCGGACTCTAAAAGCGTTTCGGACTAAAACCGAGGGCAGGTCATGTACGCCAGACTTGTCCGGCGCAAAAGACTCTTGTTTCCACCTTGACGGCTGGCGCATAGCCCGCGCGTTCAACGATCTGCTCCATTCCATCGGGAACAATGATTTCTCTGTCGATCATGCAACATGTCCTTGGATAGTGAGGGGAGACTCAGTGTTCAAATCAACGCCACCTATGCACGACCACGTCAAATCCGCGCAAACGCGACCATTCGTCGAATCGGACTGAATGTCTTCGATCGGCCGGAAGTTGTGATTCAACTTGCATCTCAGGTATTTACGCAATCTTTCGATATGTTCAGTCGCTATTTTCACCCGGTGTGTCTATGTTTGCATTGGGTGTTCGTGCGGCCTGTAGCATTGCTGACGTCGCAACCTCCATAGAGTTACGCACCGGTTCAAGCCACAGTCGTGCGTAGATCGCGGTCGTTTGTGTTGACTTGTGATTTAGCGACCGACCGATCACGGACATATTCGCGCCGGTTCCAGCCTGCCATGACCCCATCGTACGCCGCAAATCGTGTATGCGAAGATCGGCAATGCCCGCTTTTTCGAGAATCGCCCTCCAGGCATTCTTCGGTGAAACGAGATGTCCGGTATCGCCGTCACCGGGAAAGACGAATGGCGAGTTGGCGCGGGCGTTATTACGTGCCTTCAGGATTGCGATGGCATCGGCAACAAGCGGCACAGTTTGAGGTGTTCCATTTTTTGTGTCCGGGATACGCCATTCGGCGCGATCGAAATTGATCTGATCCCACCGCATTGCTAGAACGTTCCCGCGCCGCGCTCCCGTGAACAAACTGATCAAGATGAAATCGCGGACGGTCGGGTTGGGATATGCAAGCACTTGTTCGAAGAATTTGGGTAACTCATCGGGTTGTAGGAATCGATCACGACTCACCTCACTGTGCTTGCGGATTCCATGGCAAGGGTTGAGTTTGTTCCAAATCCCCCATTCAATTGCTTTGCCGAACACGCTACTGACCAACGCGAGTACACGGTTCGCCATGGTCTTGTGTTGTTTGCTGACCTTTGTGAACAGTTGTGCGATCGTGGACTTCGTGATCTCGGAAAGTTGTCGCGACGCGAGATTGATGCCGTCCGTGTTGCTCGAAAGATACTTTTCGAACTTTTGCTTGTCCTCGGTGGCGGTTTTCTTATGCGGGAGACTGTGATTCGTATAGTACTCGCCGAAGAGATCACCAAATGTCATCTCCGCACGTCGTGTTCGCTTTGCGTCGGCAGGGTTCATCCCTTCAGCGATTTCAGAGTTGAGCTTCATCGCTTGGGCGCGAGCCTTGTCGATCGTTAGATCGGGAAATCGCCCAATTTTGACGCGCTCCGGCTTGCGATTGACTTTCCGATACAAGACGAACGTCTTGACTCCGCTGGCCCCGACGCCGACGGCAAGACCATTCACTTTCGTGTCGTAGTAGTACTTCCAGCCGGTGTCGGGCGGGGGAAGTCCCTCGATCGCTGCTTTGGTGAAGTTCAGTGAGATCTTGCTCGAGTGGCCCATTCTATTGCTACCCTATTGCTACCATGTGGGTTGATTTTGTTAGATCAGGAAATCTTTGTGAGTAAGAAAAATCATTATATATCAAACGGTTGAGTGTTTTTGTGAACGCGGATGATCTGCATTGAAGTGCTGTAAATCTGATTTTGGATCAGAGGGTCGTAGGTTCGAATCCTATCGCTCCGACCACTAGCTTCAAGGGATTGGGACAGGCAGCATCTATTGTCCCTAATCTTTTCCTTGGCATTTCCCTAATAACTGTTGAGCCGTCTCATGGCTCATGGTGCCGTAGTTCACGCTCAAATCTCCCTCACAAAGAAAAGAAATGGGGTGGTGATGAACAAAATCGGAGATGAAGTTAGTTGTCATTGCAACCGATGCGGTGGTGATAGATGGCATCGAGTCTTGCATGTCACCGGTAATCGATTTGACGATGAGCGGTATAACTACTTCGAGACAACGACTTTCTATACGCTTCAATGCTGCGGATGTCGAGCAGTGAAACTGCTTGAGGAATGGGATTCCTCGGGGATGCCGGAGCCTGCTCTCACGCACTACCCAGCTCGCGTGATTCGTAAGGAGCCGTCATGGATGTTTCGGTGGTGGATGAGTTCTGCTGACGGGGACAAGCCAGCGATGACGATCTGCAGAGAGGTGTACCGCGCATTGCAGAATGACCAGCCACATCTAGCGGCGATGGGTGTCAGGTCGGTTCTCGAACTCGTGATGATCGACAAAATCGGCGGGGACCTAAATCGATTCGACGCGAACCTTAATGCGCTTTTCGAAAAAGGTCACGTTTCGATGCTCATGCGAGATCGGCTCAAAAAAGTGCTCGACGCGGGAAGCGCAACGATTCATCGAGGGCATACTCCAAGTGCGGACGACTTGGAAACATTGGTCGACGTCATGGAACACATCGTTGAGTCACTATACGTCCATGAATATGGTGTGCAGAAGCTGACAGAAAGAATCCCGCCACGGCCTGCAATCCTTAAACCAGCGGGCAAATCTGACGATTCTGCCAGCGCGGTGGAAACTTAAGTCCAAACGTTACTCACTGGGAAGTTTGAGCCTGATCGAAGTGGTCGGAGTATCACGCAGCTTGAGATAGTCCTTGGTCATTGCGGGCGTGCTGTGTGCTGCTACTGTTTGCAGGGCATTGAGGTCATACCCTGCCCGCTTGGCGTCAGTAAGCGCCTTCGCTCTGATCGATTTGACGGTATATCCCCGGTCAGCCAGTCCGGCCCGTTGTGCTGCACGGTTCCATGCCGTGCGGATGCCGTTTGACTCGTATTGCTCAAATGACAGTGAATGGACGACGTTCAAGTTGCCGATCCGTTCGCGCCCGTCCAACGCTTGAATTCGCTTCAGCACCTCCCTGATTTCTGGAGTGATTGTCACGTCGATGGCGATACCGCTTGAGTCCACCGTCTTGCTGGGAACGAAGTGGATGACGCCTTTCGAAAAGTCGATCTGCGACCATTTGAGCGTCCGGATTTCGGTCGAGCGTTGGGCTGTCAGGTAGCAGAGGTCGACGAAGCACTGCATCATCGGACCTGAGTTGACCTTGCCGGATAGCCGTTTGCCTTTCCGAATGTAGGTATATCGGACGAGCGCACTACGGATCGCCGAAAAGTGATCGTCCGGTATATATACAGCGCTCGGCTTAGGGCGCTTCAGCCACCCCCGTAACTCGTTACATGGATTTGTCTTCATTCGTCCTTCCTCGATACACCAGCGGAAAAAGCCGGACAGAAACGCCCGCATGACGCGCTGCATATGCAACTTGTCTTTCCAGTGCTTAAGTACTTGCATCACGACGGTTGCGTCGATCTCTGCTACGTCGACGTTCCGCAGCGCATTTCCCGCATACCGGCCGTAAGCTGGCCATGCCTTCTCCCGATGGCGGGCCTTATGCTTGCGGACGTAGTCGTCGATTAGCATGCGAGCGTCACCGGTACCTTCTGGCCGGGCGTACCGCTTCTTTGCCTCGGATAGTCGTGCGAGCAATCTGTGCTCGCTGTCCGTGATTCGGCAAAGGCGAATCCACTTTCCCGAGACGGGTTCAACCCAATACCACGAGCCATCGCTCGCGTAGACACGGGGATACTTTGCTTTTTTTCGTGTTGCGTTCATGCGAATGGAGAGCAAACTTCAGGGCGATCGACGATCGGGGCGATGGTGCTGAGGCCGAGTTTCCGGGCTTGCAGGGCCTCGAACACTGACCACGTTAGGACGATCTTACGGTCGTACCTTCGTGGGACTTCCACGCCGAACTCGTGCTTGAACCAGCGTGCCTGCGCGCTGGGCATCTTCATGCCGGTTATCTCGACCAGCGCATCGTATGAAATGAGGTTAGATGCCACGTTAATTCTCCCTAGTTGCTAACCACAAACACCCCAGATCCTGATTCCAGAACACCTGGCAATGGTCGAGGCTTGCGCCTGCCGCCTCTGCCGCTTCGAAGGCGGTCACGATGGCCTTGACTGGGTCGTCGCACAGAATGTGGGCGATGGGCTGCCGCTCCGGAACCGCGATGCCCTTGCTGGTCCAGTAGCGTTTTTCATTGGCCTCATGTTCCGCGAAGTCTTTCGTGATGTACTTGCTCAGGTAGCCGGCCAGCTTGTGGCGAAGCCCTTTCTGGCGGAACGGGTTACGCACGTCGACGTTGCCGTTATCTGCGCCGACGATGGAGTGCCAGATAGCGCGAAGTACCCGGTAGTTCTGTCGCCCCCTCACCGCGACGTGGATGTGCCACGCACCGCGTTTCTGCCGTTCGGGGACTGCGATGTACTGAAAGTCCAGAAACTTCCCCAAGCGTCGACGTAGGGCGTCGAAATCGTGCTTGAGACGCTGCTTGTCCTGCATGTTCTCGCGGTACGTCAAAGTGATCATCCTGTCCGCCTGCATGGCTTTACAACGCAGCCTCACATTCCGTCGGGCGCGTTTGGCCGACGCTAGCCGGTTGTCTTCTTTCTTTTCCGATTCCCCGCGCTTCGCCTTCGGGATTCGATACAGCGACTGAGCGCGCATGTAGCGGTCAAACCGGGTGGCGTTGATCTCATGCAGACCCTCACCAAAGTCTCGGCCTCCGATGACCCATTCGCGGCGGAACGGATAGTCGTCTACACTGTTCTCAAGCATGGCAACTCCAGATTGTCGTGTTGATGTGCTGGCCCCGTTCGTTGCTGCGTTCGGGGCCTTCTCTTTTTCGGGGGGAGTGTTCTTGCCTTGATTGGCGGGCTTGAGCGGGTGTCTGTACGTTAAGTGTTACTGATATAAATCTAGGGGCGCGCTTCGCGCGCCCCCGCCGTCCTCGCCCCTGCGGGCGGCGGGAGCGCCGCGTCGCTTGCCCTTTCATGCCTCAGCGCCACTTCACGTTCCGGGCTGACGGCAGGGCGGTTTTCAGTGAGGGCAAGTGTGGTCGATGGCGAGGCTTCGGCGGACGTCGGCGGTGCTACCCACTGCTCGGTCGCGCGGGTCGCGCTGGGCCGCGCGTCATCAGCCCGGACTTCGCGGTCTGGCTTGTGGGCGACCTCGGCTTCGGCATCGGCGCCGACACTCCCGACGCTAGTCATCCTCACACGTTGCACCTGGAGCATCAGCAGGATTTCGGTGTTGGACGAGGCGTCGCTATGGCTGTCGAGGAAGCGCGGCAGGAAGGCGAGTCCTGTACGGTTGTCGGTGCTCTTGTTGGTCGTGAGACCGCCCATGAGAATCACGTCACCGTCGTGCAGGCTGACTTCGGTGCTGACTTCGCGAGTGTTGAGTGTCGGGGAGTTATTGACGCCCGTGGTCGTCTTCACGAAGTCACTGATTTGCTGCGTGACGTGCAAGTCGATGATTCGATCTTTGACCGTGGGGGCTAACTCAAAGATCACGCCGGACGAGTGGTATTCGACCGATTGGACAGGTTCACCGCCGCCGCGCGGATAACTCACGGATTTGAGGACAGGCACCTTCTGGCCGACGGTGAGACGGCCCCTTGCTCCCGAGCGAATGCGTAGGTTCGGGCTGTTGATGACCTGAAATCGCGAATCCTTTGCCAGCGCCGAGAAGACAGTGGAGAAGTCGCCCGCCTTCAGGCGGATGGCGTTACCGAATCGGTCGCCGTCTATCGTTACCTCGATCCCCAGACCTTTCGACAGCAGATCTAACGCGAGCTGGAATGCGGAACCGCGTTCGGTGTTGTTGACGACTTCGTATGCGGCTGCGCGTACGCTGACCTCGCCCACGGGCGTATCGAGTTGAGGAAGCAGCTTTGCTAGCGTTGCAATCTCGGTAGGCGTGCCGTGGAACAGTAAAGTGTCTCCACGCTGATCTATCAACGATGCAGCAGACCCTTCCGGAGCATGGCCGCCGACACGTGCTTCGGGCGGGGCAGAGACAGGACGATTAACAGTGAATTTCCCTTGGAACAATGGGCTAACTAGACGTGCGAGATAGGCCGTGTCGCGATAGCAAGGACGGTATATGAAAGCCTCCCGATTCTGCGCAATCTCGTCATTGAGATCGTGGCGCTTGAACACGAAATCAACACCTGAGCGTTGCTCCACGCTGAAGCCAAGAGAATCCAGGAACAAGACGAGGAACGTCTTCAGGTCCCCATGTTTGGTGTCATATCGAAATGAGACAAGACGTTGGTCTTGCAACACCTCCGGCGAAATCACATAAGGGGTCTTAACTGCTTCGCCATACAAGAGCGTCAGCAACTGCGAGACGCTGACAAGTTGAAAGTCAAACACTCCTCGACCTGCTGTCTTGAGCAGCGTCGCACGCTTGGCTTGGCGCTCTCGATCTAACTCCGCCTCAAGCATTGGTCGGCTTGCGTAGTCCAGAGGGGAGTATTCCTCTTGAGGTCGAAACCCATTGAAGTCAATGGGCGCGGGCGTCAACTTGGCATCAGCAGCATGTGCAGAGGTCCAAACGCCAAAAAGCAATGAAATGAGCAGCAGTTTCATTGTCAGTCCCCCGCCACTGCCGCGTTGGAACGGCCGCCCGACCAGACTGTGACTCGCCGTCCATCGACAGTTCCGATGGCGGCGATGCCGCTGTTTTGAAACATAGACGGGGACTCCACACGAAGTCGACCGGCATCATCAGCGACAACGATGTAGCGTTCGTCGCCAACACTAAAGTTGCCCGCAATGCGCCAGTCGGCGCTCATCGCAGGAGCAAAGTGTTGGTTGACTTCCCGCAGAACGGACGAGGCGTTCTCGGCAGGTGCTGTTGCGTCGTGATCTTTTCTTACTGGCAAGTGGTCGCCGCGAAAAAAAACCATGATGTACCAACCGCTTACACCGACGACGCATAGCATGAAAATGAAAATGGACCAGATGCGCATGTTGGCAAGCTTGTTTTGCCGCTTGTCAATGGCGCGCTCATTACCTTTACCCCCCACATAGGACTGATACAACGGGAAAATGGCCTTGTTGTACATCTTGGAGAAGGTGTCGACGCGATTTGATTTTGTGACCTTGCCGCCCTCATACATCTCGACTCGGTAACTCCGGTTTAGTCCGAGTTCTTTGAGTTTCTTCGTGACGAACGTCATCTCTACTACTGAGCGCAATTGCCGGTGCAGATCCCCTATCGACTGAATCATGAGCGCGACGTCACAGGCCACACCTGTCTCGGGGTGAACGTAATGACGGTGCATTCGAAAAAAGCGCATGTGTTCTGGGGTGATCTTGTTCCCGATCGACCAGAAATTCCATGCTTCATCTATCGCGACCAAATCGCCAGCGAGCACGATTGATTTCGCTTCGGGCCTAGTTTCGTCAGGGAAGAAACCTTCCCGCGTCACGTCTTCGTTTGTCACCGGAACTATGCTGCCGAGCGCTTCTGGATTGGCTTTCTTGACGTCCACGCAGTAGTCGCGAATCGCATCGGGCTGGATGCCATCAATATTTGTCACAACACGACGTCCTGCGATAACGGCGGGCACGATTACACTCCCCACCACTTCATAGCTCTTGCCTGACCCCATCAGTCCGGTGTACGCATTGATCGCCATCGGTTACCCCATCAACGGAATGCGACGCAGCACGAAGCGGTTCGCCATCGCCGCCAAAACGATGGGCATTCCCTCGGGGAACGCCAAGAGTTCCAGCCAGTACCAGGCGGAAGGCGGGATGCTCGCAAAAGCGCCCGTCAGCGCATCGGCCTTAGGCAGAACGCCTGAGTTTTTCAGTACCTCCACGAATCCCGTCGTGACGTACCACAGCGCAAAAAAAGTACCGAACTTGACGACTACGGAGCGAAAAACGAATTGGAGCGATCCTCTTATTGCAAAGACGAGGACATTGAATAGCGTGTTCATTTCGACCTCAAGCGGCAAGCAGAACTGTTACGGCAATCAACAGAAACACGGCAAGCATCGCTGCGTGGATTGACTTGCGATGCCGCTCAGCGATATCGCACATCGCGTCCATGCTTATGCGTGTTTGAAAGACGTCAAAGACAGGGCGAGGACAGGCAGCAGTGCGGCTTGGTGTCCTCCACTGCTTGAAATCCGGAAGTAGGCTAAGAATTGGCGAAAGGATTGCGCTGGGCGTTGGTGGCGTCTCAAGAGTTGGCTCACCAGTGTTGGGCGCTGGCCCGACATCGATTTGAACCGCGTTGACGACATGCACGCCGGGCGTGTTGACGACATTGACATCCCTCGATTGGAGATCCGGGGGAAGCTCGCTGTCTGGATCGTATGGGCGTCTATCGCGCGGATCGGGGCGACCGTCGGGCCACGTCCGAGTCCCAGGCCAAGGTTGATTTGGTACTACCGTGACATAAACCGGTACAAAGCGCTGGCTCACGTCCATTGGTCGGGAGAATGCATCTGCGAGACGCGCCGTGACTTTCTTGCCGTTTTCATCCGTTAGCGTCTTAACATCGTCGGGACGAATCGGGGACGTCATGCTGTGAGGAACGCCAGCGTAGTCCTTTCGCTGGCTGGCCTTGCTAGCCAAGGAGTTTGCGATATTCGCAACGAACGTGGGATTGAGTTCCAGCGCCTTTTCCTCGTCGGATAGGCCCCTAAATGCGTCGTCTAATGAATCGAAAACGCTATCGTCCCTTCTTTTTCTCGATGCGGTGTCCAGAACACGGCGCTCCACCCACGGAAACGAAACCAGTGGCCCCTCCGACGCACCATCGAGCCAAGAGCACTTCTCGATCAAATGGCTTTTGCCGTCCGGCTGTTTTTCCGATACCTTTTTGCAACGTTCAAATTCGTAATAAGCCTTGAATGCGAAATCCTCCGATGTCAGATAGGTGATCTTGCTGGATACAACCTCGATACGCAGATTCCTCACCTTGAGCTTGTAATTCCTTAGTCGTGTTTCTGCATAGGCGAGAAGATAAGCTTTAACGTTTTCGAGACCTCGCGCATATGCCTTAAGACTGCCTTTGTAGATGCGAAACCAATCGAAAAACAAGCCTTCCGGGTACGGAGCTGGATCCCGCCCCAGCACAGGAAAGGGGGCGCATTCTGGCTCATTGCAGCTTGACTCCCGATACACCTGAGCGCCAAGTGCTGCCATGGCAACCCATGGATTGGTTCCCGCCGTGTCCATACCTGCACCGGGATAGGCGGGCACTATCACTCTCGGAGGAGGCTCAATCCACTCGCGTTTCACCACTATCTCGCCGGATGCCGTCGCACTGACTGTGACGTCCTTTTTTCCGATCTTGGCCGACGCGATCTCGCCCAGGTGAGCGCCAAGCAAAACCGAAGCAAGGCTGAGCCACGTGGGGCCGTTCGCAGCCATCATGAATCGCCCATTCGAACCAAGTTCGACATAGTCAGTGGCCACCATTGACATGGCTCTTTGAGTTGCTAGTAGCCGAGGGTCTTCAGCCTTTACTCCATCCTGTTGTACAGCCTTTTGCGTGACGAGCGCGACGACTTGGTTGATGACAAAAGTTGTGAAGGCGCGTGCGAGCGGGTTGGCTTGAGCATCACTTGTGCTTCTTGCGACGAAAGCGAAGCACACGGCTGCTAGTAACAGCTTCTTCATCACATGCTCCGTAGGCCGCTTACGACGGCCCATCCGCAGACAACGCCCCACGCAAAGCACATCAAATTCCAGAGTTCTTGCGAAGCCATCGGGCGTCCTTTGTTGACGAGAAAGAGGGACAAGTTTTCGACGGGCGGAGGTCATGACTGGGAAGCGTCCGGATCGCCTCCCAAAATCACATCAGGTTCAGGCGCCGCGGATCATGCCAAGAATTACCTTGGCGCTTTTGATGGCGACGTAAACGCCTGCAAGCAAACCGGCGATGGCGATCACGCCGGCCGCGACACTAGCGAAGCTGATCTGGCCGGTAATCGCGGAGACGTCGAAATTCGTGGCCGTGCCCCCTTCCGCGAACGCGAGCATGGGCGCGGTAACTAGCGCCAAGCCTGCACTGGCACGTGCGCCCACATATTTGAATCGTGCAAGTTTCGTGTTCATTAGATTTCCTCACTTCAGAGATACCGGAGTGCGTCCGGCGCGCTGGCTCATCCTCGACGTATGAATCCGAGAATTGCACCTACATGAGCACTCAGGACGTACAGACCTACGACCGTCGTGAATGCCAATGTCCAGAAGCCCATCATCTGTGGGACGTCGGGCTGTATTTCGTGTTGATTCGTTGCGAGGGCGGTTGCTGCGACTACAGAGAACTGTTGGCCGTCTACCGGAGGGCAAAATTGACGGTCGGTCGCCGATGCCGATACCACGGGTTTGCAAGTCAGGACACGCGTCGCTTGAGTCGTCATCGTCAGCCCCCTCGATTAATATTTCGCAGGATCTGCCACGCGAACTTTGCGCAAGCCGGTTGCGGCAACTCGTGCGCTTCGTAAGTGAGATCCAGAGCGCCAGCCAGCACCTGCACGGTCTCGTAAAGCAGTGCTGAGGCTTCCAGCATTCGGGCGAAGCGTTCCGTGTCTTCTGCGTCGACGCCGCCGACGCGCGCGATGCACATGCACTTTCCATCGGTAGCCGTGATGGTTCGGTTGACGAGTTCGGTCGTGGGGGCTGCCATGTCGGGACCTATGCGGTTTTGGGCGTCACTGACGCTTAAGCGACTTGCTCATCGCCTTGCGGATGCTTGCCGGAATCAGGTGGCCGTCGTAGTCCATGATTCGCGCGATGAGTGAGCGCATGGTTTTGCAGACGAACTGGATGCCATCTGGACGCGTCCAGATGAAGCCCTTGCCGGCTTTGATAAGACGACGCAGCGGCAGCTTGAGGCGCAATTGACGCCACGGACGGCGAGCGACGGGACGGGGACGCGGCATACGCCGCTGTTTGATTCGGGCCGGAGCGAATCCGCCGAAAAGGTCGAGTGACAGTTGGTGAAGCATCGCAACCCCCAATCCCATCACGGCCTTCTAGCGGTGACGGTACGAAGAATCTGGCGGGGGGCCGGATTTAACTGCTGGTTGTCGCTTCGCGTTTCAGCGACGTGAGATGACGCAAAGTTATGCGGCAGCAGCCGCGGAAGCTTTGGCGGTAGCGGTTGGGCGCGTACTACTTACGTAGGGCTGCAACGCTACAATGCGCGGGACAAGTGAGCCGTCCATCGATTGCGCCATCGCCATTTCGGCGAAGTACTCGCCTTTGGAGGACTCTTTCGCGACGTCGGGCAGCGGGACGGTGCCGACAACGGCGCGGTCACCTTCTGGCGTTGCTTGCCAGAGGACACATTGAGCGGTGCGCATGTCGTACGGACGGCCTGTCTTGCTTGAGATGCCTTCGCGGCGGACGACGCTGAGGATGGTGAGCTTCTGCTTCTTGACCGGCGTGGAAGGCCGGGTGCCGTCGCCGTATGGCTGCAACGCGATGAGGCGTGGGGCAAGTTGACCCTCCATCGATCGCGCGAGGATGAATTCCGCGAGGTAGTCGCCTTTGCCTGCGTCCTTCACAGCGTCCGGGAGTGTGATGGTGCCTACTACGGCGTCTTCGCCTTCACTGGTGTTCTGCCAAAGGACGCACTCCGCAATGCGCATGTCGTAGTGACGGCCGGTCTTGCTGGATATGCCCTCGCGTCGAGAGACGTCGAGGATGGTGAGTTTTTGTTTGCTGGTCATTCGCCGGACTCCCTGTGGAAACGAATGTATGGGTCGGCAGACAAAGTACGGATTACATATCAATGTGCCGCCGACTAAATGTTAGTCGACAGCACAGATTTTGGGATTGGGATGAGTCCGAAATGCGAGGGCGAATAAAGGAGCTAGCGGACGTTGAGCTTGATCCGCGAAAGCCGTGGGTCGACATGGAGGCCCGAACGGGAATCAACGGACGACGTTGGCAAAACGTTGTCAGGGGACAGCAGCGGGCCAGTGACGACATGCTTGAAGCGCTCGGCAGCGTGTGGCCTCAGTACGCCTTTTGGTTGATGACGGGGAAAACCGATGAAGCGAACGGGCACACATCACCAACGCTGGCGCGTATCGCTCGGGACTTGCAGACGCTAAGGAAGGCTGGATAAAAGCAGGGAAGGTTTACAACCGATGGTGGAAAGGCAGGAAAACTTAACGCTGTCGGCACATCGTGCCGCAACTCATATCGGAAGGGAAATAATAAAAGCAGGTTTTAGCTACTCAATGCTCAACATATGGCCTTCATACCGTTCAGAAAATCCTCTCTACTAAGCCGTGTTCGTCGACGGCTTTTTCGACTAAGGCGTTCGAGCAGCGTGGCGTTACAGCCCTTGGATCGGGCCAAGACGCATTACAACCCTAAGCAATTTCGGCGTCAAAGATAGGGGCATTCGATTGGGCACAAGCAAGGTCGTCATGACGAGTGCGTTAACGCACACAGTGGTAGTGGCCACACCTTGATTTTTGAAGCGTGTGTACGGGGGGGGGCGATGAAAGGTGATACGCGGGGACCGCCGATATTGACGGCCCCACAGGTTTTACCCCTTCACTTCGGGGGGCCAGCCGTTGCCACGCGAGTAAAGAATGATGCTCGGACTAACAGTTCTGTCCGACGAGACCACCGCATGCGCGAAAGTGTCGAAGTAGATCGCATGCTCCGGATCTGTCACAGGTGCTTTCTTTATCTGCTTGCTCGTCGCATCCCACTCAAAGCCTAGGTACTTCCTCTGCTGGTAGAACCAGACGACATGCCCTGGGCGTGGCAGCGTCTCAGGGATCTCGAATCCATCGTCTCCTCCACTGCCATTGCCCTTTCCGCTGTCACTCTTCGACGGGCTCATAAAGGTCTCCAATGATTTAAATGAATTCAGCCGGGAAACCGGCCAAGCCCATCATCGCAGCAGTGACGGCCCTTGAGTTTCAGGAACTTCCGAATAAATTTTTGGATGTGGCGGGACTCGAAATATATCGCTGGAGCACAAAAACGCTGATGACGGACGACGACGTTTGAACTGTCGCGGACGCCACCGTCCTCGCGTTGATGAGCTCGCGCGTAAATTGAATGCCCACAGCGTCTGCACCTATTGATCGAAGCGCCAGAAGTAAAACGACGCCAGCGACACATCAATGACAGCAGCCAATATTGCTCTTGACTGGCAGACTCGAAGGAATTCGGTGCAGAGCTACGAAGGCCTTCAGGAATAACGGGCACAGCAGATACGGGAAGGGGTAGATACAGAGTTCCAATCGTATAAAGCGTCCCGAAGACCTCGCCTCCGGGACGCGATTTCTCCACTGCCAAGCCGATTACTTCAGTCGGATCTCCTCGTAAATGGTGTTGAGTAGTGCGGCAATGTAAATGCCATCCTTTTTCCCAACTTCCGAAGCTGAATTCTTGTCACCAGGTGCCCCGGAAACTTTGAGACTCCCGCTCTCGGCCAGAGCCTTGATGATTTCGAGGGCCGCCGTGGACGCGTTTGCTTCAGCGAAATAAGCCATTATTTTCTCTTGAGTTAGTTGGTTTTCTGCGAGGAATGAGTTTTCATTGCGACTTCCTTAACCGCTGTTTTCGGATCTTTTTTCCAGTAGCGCCACCTCTCCCAATCGAAACAGCACGCCAACGATTTCTATAAGCGAAATGATTGAGTACCAAAAGGCTAGCCAGCAAAGACATACGAGTGGCCTAACAGAAGGAAACGCCTGCTGCATTACACCAACTCCCAGCGTCATGGCTAGAACTACGAGTGGGTAGCCAAGGTCGACGTTCAATACAAGCATTGACCCGTGCTTGCGCTTACCGACTTTGACTGCGTCGGTTAGTAGTTTGTCCAGGTCTCGAACCAGTTTGGAGGGAATCGCAAATGTAAGCGCATACACACCGATCCCAAAACCCAAAAGACTAGGTATAACTGAAATCGTCAATGCTCCGGCAGACGCGGCAAATGTGTCCAATTGGCTCACGGAAAGATCATTGCCAAGCCACGCGACTAATATCCATTTTTTTAGTACAACTGCGGACAGTGCGACTGCAATAACTATCTGCCAGCAGAATGCTTTCCAATAGGCGAGTACTCCGGCAAATCCCTCATCAGAAGAAAAATCTCCTCGATAGGCATACGCATTCGTAATCATGAGGAGAGTTCCTATGATCGGAATTTTTCGAAGCCATTTGTATAGGCTCATTTTCCCGCTCCCAAGGTCGGACGATCAACCGTTCTCAATTTCTTCGTCCAGTTCATCTCCAACTTTTAGAAGCTTGTCGTGGACCCTATCATAAAACTCCGTGGGATCCTCAGTCGCAGCGCTAGTTCTATTGACTTGAAATGTAACCGGCATGTCTCGCGAGTCATATTTGGCTTGCCTTTCGACAATTTTTTCGCCAACTTTCTGCTTGGTAAAGTATGTGATCGTAGCGCTACCCAACCCTGCGGCCGTTGCCACAAGCATGCCTTTGAGAAACTCTGGTAGGCGGCTCATCCTGCCGCCCTTTCCCGCCGAAGCACGCACGGTCAAGGATTTCGTTCTTGTTTCCTTGAGTTCTCGGAGAAGCTCCTCGGTGTCATGACCGTTCCTAAATGTGAGGTCAAGGTCAACGACCGAATACGAGTTCGCAGCTTGGAAAACCTTTTCAAGTTCCGTCGCTTTCGATATTGAGTGAACCCCTAGCTCATGCTGCGGGAAATGTTCATCAGCGATTGGTTGCAGCATTCCCGCGAGAGCGTCACCGAAGACTTGCGGAGCAGGCATCCAAGCCGGAGCCTCTATTGCCAAGAGATGTTCTTGGGTATCAAAAACAAAAGCAAAGTATTCTTCCGATGTTACGCCCGTTCGCGCTCCAGCAGTGAAAAGTCGCTTGCCCGTGCCAAGCTCATTTACTGCATCCGTCTTTCGATAGCGAACGAATTCCCCGTATACGCAACCAGCTGGGAATTTGAAATTTTTCGTTGGACCGATGAATGTATCTTCGCTCTGTCGAAAATGGTAAGTTCCCTCCCGGCGCTCTCTGATCACTGCTTTATTGTGATCACGGAATTCGGAAAACAATTTTTTGTATCCTCTAACTCCAACCTCTTCCACATCCGCACTAACAGGAAGAAGTTGGATATTGTATACACGAAACTTTGCCATCCCAATCCCCGATAATTATTGAAAAAATAATTCGATTTATCAATGAATTTTGCGAATGTGTTTATACATCGAATGAGAAATTAATTCAATTAATTTTTCCTTTTCATAATTAATTTAATTTGTCAATATGATTAATGAATAATCAATTGAGTTAAGCATGGTCCAGCCGGAAAGGTCAGTAATCCATTGAATATTTTGAACATTTCTTGATGTTGACTTTGTATGCATAATGCACGGTTCTTTGGTTGTTAGAAATATTCATTGCGCCGTTGATCGTCGATTTTACGTGATGAAAGGCGGCACATGCACCCGAAAAGATATGTTCCGCAAGAACTTCCCACGCCTCCGTGATTCTTGTGAGTGGAGTGCTTTTACGTAAGTTGGCCGCGCGCTGGATGCTGTCATTGAGAAGGGCATCGCCGATGCCGAAGCCGGCCGGGGTCAGCCTGCCGCCGATGTATTCGACCGCCTTGAGAAGAAGTATCAGGCGAAGGTGAACGACAAGGGATGATTGTTCACTTACTGCCAGAAGCCGTCGTCGACCTCGAAACCATTGGTGACTACACCGCGCTGGATAATCCGCGCCGTGCCTTGACGTCCACTCAAGAACTGCGGGACAAGTGTGTGAGCCTTGCGGAGATGCCGTTCGCGTTCCCGGTTGTGTCTCGCTACGAGCGGTTCGGTATCCGGCACTGCGTCTACGGCAACTATCAAATCTTCTATCGTGTGGTCGAATCGGACGAGCGAATCGATGTCGTCCACATCCTGCACAGCGCGCGAAATTACGCTGCGATCTTGTTTTCCTGAGCGCGCGGAATCTCGGTATGCGATGTCTTCACGAGCCGTCGCATACCCCCGCCCGATCCCCAAAAAGTCCCCAAAAAATCATCAAAAGCATAGCCTGCCGAGCCTTGTATTTCCGTAAAACGTGAATAAGGCAAAGATTAGGGCGCTAACGTCCGGAAGTCCTCGCTGCACAACATGCCCGGCGCCGGGCGAAACGATGTTTTGGGATCAGAGGGTCGTAGGTTCGAATCCTATCGCTCCGACCAAAAAAATCCTTGTAGTACAAGTAGTTACGGAACGCCCCATCGGGGCGTTTTTCGTTTGTCTAATAGGATTGCGCGCGGCGGCTCACAGCATCAGATTCGCCAGTTCGGTCATCGCTTGTTCTGCGCTGGACGCCGCGTCTGCGAAATCCGTTGCCGGATGCAAGGTGCCGCCGTGACGGATCACATCGTCCGACAGGGTGATCGACGGCGCAGTCGCCACAACGCGCATCTTCAGCGCCTGGGCGACCTCTCGTAGTTGACTGGCGCACTTCGTTCCGCCATGTCCGCCATATGTCACGATGACCGTTGGCTTCTCTCGCCATTCGTCATACAAGTGGTCGATCGCATTCTTCAGCGCCGCGGGATAGCCCCAGTTGTATTGGGGGGTGACGAAAATCACGGCGTCGCTGGCGGAAATTTTCTCACTCCATGCGCGCGTGTGCGGCTGCACATAGGGCGCTCCGGTCGCGGGCAATCCCGGCTCGTCGTCAAGCGGAAGATGCCACGCGCTGAGGTCTACGATCTCATACAAAAAATCCGTGCACGACTGGCTGACATCGACGACCCACTGTGCGATCGTCGGGCAGTTCCGGCCTGCGCGCGTGCTGCCCATGATGACCAGTACCCGTTTTGTTTCACTCATCGCTTATCCATTAGTCGTTTGATGGAGCGCCTTTTTTGTAACCTGTGCAGGCGCCATCAGGGGAACGAAGCACAACGCCAACAGCCCGACCGCCGCCATGAACATGAAGGCATCGGCATAGGCGAGCGTTCTCGCCTGCCTTATCGCTGTTTCTGCCAATAGCGCTTGCGCCATACTACGCGCCTGCGTCTCCGATACCCCTCGCTGAATCAGCATCGCCGTCGCGGATGTCATCCATTCATCGACTTGCAGAGACGTTGCGTAAAGGAAGTCAAACAACCGGCTCGAATGCAATTGCTCCCGCCACGCCAGTACGACGGTCACGAGGGTCACGCCCAGCGACATCCCGAATTGTCGGAACGTCATGTACACTGCGACCGCATCGAGCTGTACCTCTTGCGGCAATCGGGCCACCGTGCCGCTGGCGAGTGCCGACAGGACCGGTGAAAGACAGAAGGCATACAGGATCAGCGGCAACGCGAAATATTCATATGGCGTGGTGGTCGTGATCAGATGCGACATCAGCGACATGGATATCGTCAGAAGCACAAACGCGAAAGCGAGCACCTTTCGTGGCCCGAACTTGCCGACCGATCGTGTGACCAGTGGCCGAATGGCCGCAGCCGTCAGCGCATAGACGCAGAGAACACGTCCTGTGTGGGTCGCATCGAGATGAGGGGAATAAACCGTGCGCAGGAATTCCGGCAGCGCGTACGTGCTGCCCGACACGATGATGCCGGCAAGCACCCCGAGTACAACGGAAGCCGTGACATCGCGGTGTCGAAGCAGCTCAAGACGATGCAGCCGCCTGTCGTTGCGATGATGGAGTTGCCATCCCACGAACAGGACGAGTGCTGACAGTCCGGCCCATGCCAGCCCACGAATCTCTGACGAGCCGAACCAGTCTTTTGCTTGTCCCCGACTCATCATGACTTGCGCACAGACGAGCACTACGCTGAGCAGGAGAAGTCCGGGCACGTCGATTCCCCGGGAGCGTATGTCAGTGGGGCGAACAACCTTCGGGAAGTGTCGTGTGAGCAGCCAGATGGCGACCACGGCGACGACGATATTTGGCACGAAAAGCAGTCGCCACGTGTATTGGTCGGTGACATAGCCACTCACCAGCAATCCGAGTGCCGTCGACAGATAGATCATCATGGAGATGCGCATCATCGAGACGCTGCGTCGCGGGCGAGGAATCAGCAGATAGACGCTACCGCGCCACCACATCGCAAGACCTGCACCGGCAAATCCAGACACCGCACGCCATAGCAGCATGGCGCCGAAATCGGTGGCGAACGCACATCCCAGCGATGCCACCGCAAACACGGCGATACTGCCCAGGATATAGCGCAAATAGCCGATGTGGCGGGCAAGCCAGATGGAAACGGCCACACCCAGAAACAACGACGTGCTGAAGGTAATCAAGAGCCAACTGGCTTCGTCCTGCGATACGCCAAACGAGCCCGCCATGTCGGGCAGCACGAGATTGACGGCATCGAATGTGTAGAACTCCAGCCATGCGGTCAGCCCGAGCCCGGTGAGAAGTCCCGTCTGTTTCCCATCGCCTTGCGATGCAGGCGCGGTAGCGGTTTTCAACGCACCGGATTGAAGAGAGGGAAAAGACGACATATTTGCAGAATTCGGAAATGACGGGATCGAACCTTCAGTTTGAATTGCTCGTTATCTCGCCGAAACCCATCAATCTGCATTGGTTTATTCCGATTAGTGGAAATATGGGGCGTGCGGTGCTAGCATCCTTTCCGGTGAAAATAGCGTTGGCCCGAGGCAAGTCACTCGGCAGGAGGCGGTTTTGGACTCGATTTCCGAACTTGAGCTTTTTCAGGCGATTGTCGACAGCGGCGGCATTTCGCACGCGGCAGTGGCGTTGCATTCCTCGCCTGCTGCGGTCAGCCGACGCTTGCGACAACTGGAGACGCGCCTAGGGGTTTGTCTTGCGAATCGCAGCACGCGACGTTTCCATCTCACCGACGAAGGGAAGTTGTTGTACGAGCGTGCGGCAGCGATTCTGGAGTCGGTGCGAGATGTCGAGTCGGAAGTCTCTTCCCGAGGCACCGTAGCGCGTGGACTTTTGCGCGTTGGTGCGCCTTCCGATTTGGGGCGTCGTCAGCTATCGACATTGCTGGCGCAATTCGCGCGTCTGCATCCGGGCCTTGAAATCACGCTGTTCCTGTCCGATGCCGGCATCGAGAACATGCTTGATGGCTGCGACGTCGCGCTGCGTTTCGGCTTACCTCGCGATGAAGGCATGGTCGCGCGTAAAGTCGCCACGTCTGAAATGCTGCTTGTGGCGGCGCCGTCGTACCTGGCGCAACATGGCAGTCCGGCAACGCCGGAGGGCCTGAGTGCCCATAATTGCCTTCGTCTGTTCCGACGCCATCGCGTCCCCGGTCCGTGGCGGTTCCTGCAGCAAGGTGGCTTTGTGGACGTTAGCGTAAGCGGCACGCTGGGCAGTGCCGATGGGGCGATGTTGCGCGAATGGGCGCTGGCGGGAGAGGGGATCTCCTGCGAAGCGGAGTGGGACGTCTCCGAGGACCTCGACGCCGGCCGTCTGGTCCGCTTGCTCCCGTCTTATCCGATGCCGCGCATTGATCTGTATGTCGTATTCGCACCCGGCAATCCGGTTCCTCCGCGGATTCGGCTGTTAGTCGACTTTCTGATCCACGAATTTGGCGGGCCTGTTCCCGCGCTATCAATCGCGTCGCTTCAAACCGAACTCGATGCGGATTGACCCAGAATCGACAGCAGGGAGTGAACGCCGGCGGAGATATCGTCGGGACGCCAGGCGGCCGCGATTTCGAGCTGGAGGTGCGCGGAGTCGTTCGCCAGTTCCTTGTACACCACGCCCTTGTGCGGGCTGTTTCTTACCTGCGCGGGCAGTAGCGTAACGCCCATGCCTGCGGCGACAAGGCTCACCATGCTGGCCATCTGCCACGCATTGTGGCCGATTCGTGGGCTGAATCCGGCTTCGTCGCACGCCATCAGAAACTTGGCGTGCAGGCTCGGACTTCTGTTGGCCGGAAAGACGATAAACGAGTCGTCTGCCAGATCTTCAAGGCGCAAGGTTCGGGCCGCCGCCAGTCGGTGGTTTCTCGGCAGCACGGCAATGAACCGCTCCACCTCGACGATGCGCATATTGAGATCGGAGGCGTTGTTCAGCGGCACGCGAACGATGCCAAGATCGATCTTGCTCGCGTGCAGGCTTTCGATTTGCTCAACCGAAGTCTGCTCGCGCAGATCGACGTGAATGGCAGGGAACTTCGTGCGAAAGTCGCGCAGTATGCGGGGGAGAAACTCGTAGCTCACCGACCCCATGAAGCCGACGGTAATCCTGCCGATAAGCCCCTCGCTGGCCCGGCGGGCCGTGTCGATGGCGCGCTGCCCATGCGCCAGAAGTTCTCGCGCTTCCTCCAGAAAGGCACTCCCCGCTGGCGTGAGCGACACGGAATGCTTCGAGCGGGCGAGCAACTGCACGCCCACCACTTCCTCCAGATTCTTGATCGCCTGACTCAGTGGCGGCTGCGCCATGTGCAGCCGCACGGCGGCACGCCCAAAGTGCAGCTCTTCCGCGACGGCAATGAACTGTGTCAGTAAGCGACCGGGGATCATGGTGAGACGAAATTCGTATCAAAGTGGACAAAACATGTATTGGACGAATCTTACCCAATACCACACACTTTTCAAGCCGCCAGACACGCCGCCGAGACAGCGACGGTCTCCGGTTGCCGAATCGCCGCAAGAGTGATTCCGGTCCATCTTCACAATAAACCCCCTGGGGGAGACAAATGCTTGCACTAACCGGACTCATTTCGGTGCTGGCGCTATTGGCATTGATTCTGACGAAACGCATGTCGCCGCTGGCCGCGCTCATTGCCGTGCCGGTCGTCGCTGCGGTGGTCAGTGGTTTTGGCCTTCAAATCACGACCTTCATTCTCAAAGGCATCACCAGCGTCGCGCCCGTGGTGGGCATGTTCATCTTCGCCATTATTTTCTTCGGCGTTCTCACCGACGCAGGCATGCTCGATCCGATCATCAGCCGGATACTTCGGCTCGTCGGTGCGCGTCCCCCTCGCATTCTGATGGGCACCGCGTTACTCGCACTGCTCATTCACCTCGACGGCTCCGGCGCAGTGTGCTTCCTGGTGACGATTCCCGCGATGCTGCCGGTGTACGAGCGCCTGAACATGGATAAGCGCCTGCTCGTCTGTATGGCCGCGCTGGGCGCCGGTGTGAATTTCCTGCCCTGGGCGGGTGTCACGATTCGCGCGTCGGTCGCGCTGCACATTCCGACCGCCGAGATTTTCGCGCCGCTGCTACTCGTTCAGGGCGTCGGTCTGGTGTTCGTGCTCTTGATCGCTTATCTGCTGGGCAAGCGCGAGGAACGCCGGCTGGGGCTCGTGCACGATGGTCGGCCGTTCGTAGTTCCCACACGCGAACTGTCCGAGCAGGAACTGGCGTTGCGCCGCCCCCGGCGATTCTGGCCGAATCTCGTGCTGACGCTGGTCGTGATGGGCACGATGATTACCGGCAAGGTCGATCCGGTCGTGATGTTCATGCTCGGAACCGTCGTGGCGCTATTCATCAACTACCCCAACGCCGACGAGCAGCGGCGCCGGGTGGATGCTCACGCGCCTGCCGCACTGATGATGGCAAGTGTCCTGCTGGCGGCGGGCACCTTCACCGGGATCATGTCCGGGACCGGCATGCTGAACGCCATGGCAAGCGAAGCCGTGCATTTGATTCCCGCCGGACAGGCACATCACATTCCGTTCGTGATGGGCCTGATTTCGATGCCGCTCAGTCTTCTCTTCGACCCCGATTCCTTCTATCTCGGCGTGCTGCCCGTTGTGGCCGGCGCTGCCGAGCGACTGGGGGTGCCGCAGATCCAGGTGGCGCAGGCCGCGTTGCTCGGCCAGATGACGACCGGTTTCCCTGTCAGTCCCTTGACGCCGGCAACGTTCTTGCTCGTCGGTCTCGCCGGCATCGACCTGGCCGAACACCAGAAATTCGCGATCCCGTTTCTTTTCGCGACATCGGTCGTGATGACGATCGCATGCGTGATTTTCGGGGTCTTTCCCCTATGACGGGGTCGTCCCCGTTCGATCTATCAGGCATTGATCTGCCGAAAAGCACGCCGGCAGCGATGCGAGAACACCGAAGTTATGGAGAAGGCAGATGAAGTCAGTGACGTGCGTAACGTCAGGCGCGACGTTGAAGGTGCGCTCATGAGCACCGAGCGAGGTGGGCCGCTTGCCGGCGTCAGGATTCTCGATCTGACGTCGGTGATCATGGGACCGTTTGCCACGCAGATTCTGGCCGCACTCGGGGCCGACGTGATCAAGGTCGAGTCTCCCGAGGGCGACAACATGCGTCACGTCGGGCCGATGAACCATGCGGGCATGGGGCATATCTTCCTGCACGCCAATCAGGGAAAGCGCAGTGTGGTGCTCGATCTCAAGGTGCCGACAGGCCGTGAGGTCGCGGCGAAGCTCGTCGAGCGCTGCGATGTGATGATCTCGAACATCCGACCCAAGGCGCTGGGGCGTCTCGGACTCGACTACGACACCCTGAAGGCAACGAACCCCCGGCTGATTCACGTCTCCTGTTGCGGATTCGGGCAGGACGGACCGAATGCGGCCCGTGCGGCGTATGACGACCTCATTCAGGGCGCGTCGGGCTTGCCGTGGTTGATGAGCCAGTCCGGTGCGCAGACACCGCGTTATGCGCCCACGACGCTCGCCGATCGCGTGACCGGGCTTCACGCCGTGTATGCGATCACGGCGGCGCTCTATGAGCGCGAGCGCTCCGGGATCGGGCAATCGGTCGTGGTGCCGATGTTCGAAGCCATGACCCAGTTCGTGCTCGGCGATCACCTCGGCGGTCTCAGCTTCGACCCGCCGAACGGCGACCCCGGCTACGCGCGTCTGCTGACCGAGCACCGCAGGCCCTACGAAACGAAGGACGGGCACCTCTGCGTGCTGATCTACAACGACAAGCAGTGGCGCGCCTTCTTCGCGGCGATTGGCGAGGGCGAGCGCTTCGAGAGCGACGCACGTTTTTCGACGCACACGAATCGCGCACAGCACATCGATGCGGTCTATGCGGAAGTGGCCCGGCTCATGCGTGAGCGGACCACGAACGAGTGGCGTGTCCTGCTCGACGCCGCCGATATTCCCAACATGCCGATGAATTCGCCGCGCGATCTTCTCGACGATCCGCATCTGTCGGCCGCAGGGTTCATCCGACAGGTCGAGCATCCGACGGAAGGTCGATTGCGCACGCCGGGCAATCCGACGGCATGGTCGCGTACCGCTTGCACCGAACCCTCTCCCGCGCCGGGGCTGGGGGAGCATTCGGCCGAAGTCCTTGGGGAACTGGGTTACACCGCTGCCGAGATTGCGGCGCTTCAGGTGTCCGGTGCGATGGGCAAGGGCTGACCCCGCCGGTCACCCGGGCAGTCAATGAACAACAGGAACAGACATGAATTTTGACCTTACGGAAGAGCAGCAACAGATCTGCGACGCCATTGAGCGCGTGTGCGCGCCGTTCGATGCCGATTACTGGTTGCGCAAGGACAGCGAGGGCGGTTTCCCGGACGACTTTCATCGCGCGTTGGCGGATGCGGGCTGGTTGGGCATCGCCATGCCGGAGGCGTATGGCGGCGCCGGGCTGGGGATCACCGAAGCCGCATTGATGATGCAGACGATCTCGGCGACGGGCGCGGGGCTGTCGGGTGCGTCCGCCGTGCACATGAACATCTTCGGTCTGCATCCGGTCGTCGTATTCGGCACCGAGGAGCAGAAGCAGCGCTGGTTGCCGCCGTTGATCGCCGGCAAGGACAAAGCCTGCTTTGCGGTCACCGAGCCGAACACCGGTCTGAATACGCTCAAGCTCAAAACGCGGGCCGTGCGCGACGGTGATCACTATGTCGTGTCCGGGCAGAAGGTGTGGATCTCTACCGCGCAGGTGGCGAACAAGATTCTGCTGCTGGCGCGCACCACGCCGATCGAGGAAGCCCGGGGCACACAAGGGCTGTCGCTTTTCTACACCGACCTCGATCGCGCGCGAATTCAGGTGAGGGAGATCGAGAAGATGGGCCGCAAGTGTGTCGATTCGAACGAGGTGTTCATCGACGAGCTTCGTATCCCGGTGAGCGACCGGATCGGCGAGGAAGGCGCAGGCTTCGAATACATACTGCACGGCATGAACCCCGAGCGCATCCTGATCGCGTCCGAAGCGGTGGGATTGGGGCGTGCAGCCCTGCAACGGGCGGCGACCTACGCGAACGAACGGGTCGTGTTCGATCGGCAGATTGGCAAGAATCAGGGCATTCAGCATCCGCTCGCGCGTTCGTGGATCGAGCTGGAAGCGGCCAATCTGCTGGTGCTCAAGGCGGCGTCGCGCTACGACGCGAAAAGCAACTGTGCGGCCGATGCGAATGCCGCCAAGTATTTCGCCGGTGAGGCTTGTTTCAACGCCTGCCAGAACGCAATTCTCACGCACGGCGGCATGGGATTCGCGAAGGAGTACCACGTCGAGCGATACATGCGTGAAGCATGGATTCCGCGCCTTGCCCCGGTCAGCCCGCAGTTGATCTTGTGTTTCATTGCCGAGAAGGCACTGGGCTTGCCGAAATCCTACTGAGGCGATGTCATGACCTATCAAACCCTTGACGTCGACGTGACCGACCGGGTCGCCACGATATGGCTGAATCGCCCTGACGTGCGCAACGCGCTGAACGAAACCGTAATTGCGGAACTGGACGACGCGCTAAAACGGCTTGGTGAGCGCGACGACGTTCGTGTAATCGTTCTGGCCGGTCGTGGCAAAGCCTTTTCGGCCGGTGCGGATCTCCAGTGGATGCAGCGCATGGCGACGTACAGCGCCAGCGAGAACGAAGCCGACGCCATGCGCCTTGCCGCCATGCTTCAGACGCTCAACGACTGTCCGAAGCCCACGGTGGCGCGCGTTCACGGTGCGGCATTCGCCGGTGGCATGGGGCTTGTCGCCGCGTGTGACATCGTCGTCGCCGCAACCACTGTGGAGTTCTGCCTTTCGGAAGTGAGGATCGGGCTTGTGCCGGCCACCATCTCGCCGTACATCGTTCAAAAACTCGGTGCGGCGGCGACACGTCGATACATGCTGACGGCGGAGCGTATTTCGGCGGCAGAGGCGCATTGGAGCGGATGGGTCCACGCGGTCTGTGCGCCGGAAGAGATCGACGCGTCGATCGGCAAGTTCACGACGGCACTGCTGGCGGGAGGCCCCGCAGCGCTCGCGCAGAGCAAGGCGCTCATCGGTGCGGTGGAAAATCAGCCGATTGACGGCGAACTGATTGCCCGCACGGCCAAACTGATTGCCAACGTACGCGCGTCCGCTGAAGGCCGTGAAGGCGTTGACGCGTTTCTGCACAAACGCACCGCAGAGTGGGTGTCGCAGTCATTCGCTGGGGAAGCAAGATGAAGGTACTGGTCGCCGTAAAAAGGGTGGTGGACTACAACGTGAAGGTGCGGGTCAAGTCCGACGGCACCGGCGTCGATGTGGCGAACGTGAAGATGGCGATGAATCCGTTCGACGAGATCGCCGTGGAAGCCGCGGTGCGGTTGAAGGAGGCGGGGGTTGCCAGCGAGGTCATCGCCGTGTCTTGTGGAACGGCGCAGTCGCAGGAGACGCTGCGCACGGCGCTGGCCATCGGTGCAGATCGCGCCATCCTGATCGAATCGGCCAAGGAACTACAACCCCTTGCCGTCGCCAAGCTGTTGAAAGGCGTGGTCGATCAGGAGCAGCCGCAACTGGTGATTCTCGGCAAACAGGCCATCGACGACGACGCGAACCAGACCGGGCAGATGCTCGCCGCGCTGACGGAGATGCCGCAGGCCACGTTCGCGTCAAACGTCACGGTCGCGGATGGCAAGGCTATCGTGGCGCGCGAAGTGGACGGCGGCATGGAAGTGTTGTCGCTGGCGCTACCGGCTGTCGTCACCACGGATCTGCGCCTGAACGAGCCGCGTTATGTCACCTTGCCGAACCTCATGAAGGCGAAGAAAAAGCCGTTGACGTCGACGACGCCGGAGGCGCTCGGTGTCGACGTGACACCGCGTCTGATCACGCTCAAGGTCGCCGAACCGCCGAAGCGAACTGCCGGGGTGCGGGTGCCGGACGTGAGCGCGCTGGTCGAGAAGTTAAAGACTGAGGCCAAAGTGCTGTAAGGGAGAGTGACGAAGTGACGAATCTTGTTATCGCCGAGCATGACGCCGAATGCGTCAAAGTCGCCACGCTGAACACCATCGCAGCAGCGCAGAAGATCGGTGGCGACGTGCATGTGCTGGTCGCGGGTCATCGCACGGAGGCCGCAGCGCGCGCGGCAGCGAAAATCGAGGGTGTTTCGAAGGTGCTGCTCGCTGATGCGCCGCAACTGGCTGCGGGCCTTGCAGAAAACGTCGAGGCGACGGTGCTGACGATTGCGCGGGCGTACTCGCACATCCTCGCGCCCGCCACGGCCTACGGGAAGAATCTCATGCCGCGTATCGCCGCGAAGCTCGACGTCGCGCAGATCAGCGACATTACGGCGGTGACTTCGCCTGACACGTTCGAGCGGCCGATCTACGCAGGCAACGCGATCGCCACCGTGCGGTCGACCGATCCGATCAAGGTCATGACGGTTCGTATGACGGGCTTCGACGCCGTTGCGGACGAAGGCGCAAGCGCGCCCATCGAGCGGATTGACGCGGTGGCAGACAGAGGTATCTCGCAGTTCGTGAGCCGTGAGGTCACGAAGCTGGATCGCCCGGAGCTGACGAGCGCAAAAATCATCGTCTCGGGCGGTCGGGGCCTCGGCAGCGGCGACAACTACACGCGTGTGCTCGAACCGCTGGCCGATACGCTGAACGCCGCGCTCGGCGCCTCGCGCGCCGCGGTCGACGCGGGCTTCGTGCCGAACGACTATCAGGTCGGCCAGACCGGCAAGATCGTCGCGCCGCAGTTGTATGTGGCGGTCGGTATCTCGGGCGCCATCCAGCATCTCGCGGGCATGAAGGACTCGAAGGTCATTGTGGCAATCAACAAGGACGAGGACGCCCCCATTTTCAGCGCGGCCGATTACGGCCTGGTCGGCGATCTGTTTGCCGTCGTCCCGGAACTGACGACGGCACTCGGGGCGCTCGGGGCGCTCGGGGCACTCGGGGGATAGCGCGATGCATTCGAAAGACAAGGTGCGGATCGTCGAAGTCGGGCCTCGCGATGGCTTGCAGAATGAGTCGCAACACATTCGGACCGATATCAAGCTCGAACTGATTGAGCGGCTCGAACGGTCGGGACTGACGTGCATCGAGGCGACGGCTTTCGTCTCGCCCAAATGGGTGCCGCAGATGGCGGATCACTCGGAGATCATGGCACGTCTGAAACGCAAGCCGGGCGTGAGCTATCCGGTGCTGGTGCCGAACCTGAAGGGGCTTGAAGCCGCAATCGCCAGCGGGGCGAGCGAGGTTGCGGTGTTCGCGGCGGCCTCGGAAGCGTTTTCGCAGCGCAATATCAATTGCTCGATCGCCGAATCTCTGAACCGCTTTGCGCCGATTTTCGATGTGGCGCGTCGGGAATGCGTGCGCGTTCGTGGCTACGTCTCCTGTGTCGTCGGCTGTCCGTACGAAGGTGAGGTGAGCCCGCAGCGGGTGCGCGATGTCGCTGGCGCACTGCTTGATCTCGGCTGCCACGAGGTGTCGCTGGGGGACACCATTGGCGTGGGCACGCCTGCGAGCATCGTACGCATGCTCGAAGCGGTGACCGGTCGCGTGCCGATGTCGCGGCTCGCGGGACACTATCACGACACCTACGGCATGGCCGTCGCGAATGTGCATGCGTCCTACGTGTGCGGCATGCGGATATTCGACGCGTCGGTGTCCGGGTTGGGCGGCTGCCCCTACGCCGCAGGTGCCTCGGGCAATGTGGCGACGGAGGACGTGGTCTACCTCATGCAAGGCCTCGACGCGGATACCGGGATCGATCTGGACTCGCTGGTCGAAACGTCTGGATGGATATCGGACGCATTGGACCGGACGCCAGCCTCCAGGGTGGCTCGTGCATTACTCGCGAATCGCGAGAAGGCTGGCGGTTTGCGCGGAAATCAAGATCTCAGACCTGTGTGATTGGCGTGCGTTGCGCTGACATCAGCTACCCGCGTAAAGCGAGTGGCCGTTGGCGGGGTTGGTCGGTTGATTGCCGGTGCTGATGCCGGTATTGATGCCGATACCAACGCCGGTTTCGATCGCGGCGCTCGTGAGCTGGGCGTTGCCCGACTGAGCATCCTGTTTCGCAACGATTGCCTCGGCGCGCTGGATATTGGCGGGGTAATCGTCGTCGCCGCCAAACGGTTGATAGCCGGCCTTTTCAAGACGCACGAGATCCGCCTGAACCTGAGCGCGCGTGAGCGGCGCGTTACTGGCGCTCACCGATTGAGCGAAGGCCGAGAGCGGTGCGGCCAGTGCGCAGGAAACAACAAGCAGTGTGGAGAAGCGTACTTTCATCATATTCACCTTAAGGGTCAGAGGCCTCTGCACCCGGAACCGGAGCAGTTCGGCCAGCCTTCGACAATGTCGCGAAGGGTGAACCCATTCTGCGCGTTGGCTTCTGACCCGAAAGTGACCTGATGATTACCGTTTTGTAATGTTTCGGGATCGATGCGGTTCCTGTGCGCCCAGTGCGCGCAAGAACTTATCAGCGCAGTCGGCATAACCTTGTGTGATTTGCTTCGTTGACCTTCGCCGAGGGCGTCGCTAATTTCGCTTCTTTGCCCTCCACAGGTCACGGTTGCCATGCGCTTCGCTCGTACCCCGCTGGTTCGTTTGCTGCTCGTCAGTCTCTCGTTGGTGATCGCGGCGCCTGCGGCGCGCGCGGAAGGGCGGATACGGATCGCCGAGCAATTCGGCATCGTGTATCTGCTGCTCAATGTGGTGCGAGATCAGCAATTGATCGAGCAGGAGGGGCGCAAGCTGGGTGTCGATGTGAAGGTCGATTGGGCGCGTTTGTCGGGCGGCGCTGCGATCAACGATGCGCTGTTGTCCGGCGCGATCGACATCGCCGGCGCGGGCGTCGGCCCGTTGATCACGGTTTGGGATCGTACTTACGGCCGTCAGAACGTGCGCGGTGTGGCGTCGCTGGGCAGCCTGCCGTACTACCTCGTGAGCAACAATCCGAAGATTCGCACCATCGCCGATTTCACGGACAAGGATCGCATCGCGCTGCCAGCCGTGGGGGTGTCGGTGCAGTCTCGCGTGCTGCAATATGCTGCGGCGAAACAATGGGGCGACGCGGCGTTCGACCGTCTGGATAAATGGACGCAGACGATGGCGCACCCCGATGCTGCCGCCGCGATCATCGCGGGCGGTACCGAAATCACAGGACACTTCGGTACGCCACCGTTCCAGGAACAGGAACTTGCCGCGAACGCCAACGCGCACATCGTGCTCGATTCCTACGACGTGCTGGGCGGGCCGAGCTCCGCAACGGTGCTCTACACGACCGAAAAATTCCGCAACGACAATCCGAAAACGTATCGCGCCTTCGTGCTGGCCCTCGCGCGTGCGGCTGATTTCGTCAAACATCAGCCGGAGGCGGCCGCCGATACGTACCTTCGCGTCAATCAGTCCAAGACCGACAAGAAGTTGTTGGTGAGCATCATCACCGACCCGAAGGTCAATTTCTCGATTGCGCCGCAGAACACGCTGGGCCTTGCCCAATTCATGCAGCGAGTGGGGGCCGTTCGTCATAAAGCGAACTCATGGAAAGACTACTTCTTCGATGATCCTGCGCTGGGGCAGGGGAGTTGAGATGGGGACGTCGAGCATTCAGTTGCTGGCGCGTACGGATGTCGGGGCGAGGGTAGGGCGGGATGCCACCCCCCTGCCCGGCGAGGCCCCTTCGGCGCTGGAGAACGCGCTTGGCAGCTCGAAAGTCCTGGAAGTGCGCGATCTCGGTATCGAGTTTGTGCACCGCGCGCGTCGTGTGCCCGTGTTGAACGATGTCTCGTTCGACGTCTACAACGCTGAGCGCTTGGTGCTTCTCGGCCCGTCGGGTTGCGGCAAGTCCACGCTGCTCAAGGCGATCGGAGGCTTTGTCAAACCGGTACGCGGCGAAATATCGCTAGACGGGCAGACGGTGAACGGTCCGGGCATTGACCGGATGTTCGTGTTTCAGGAGTTCGATCAACTCGCACCGTGGAAAACAGTGCTGCAAAACGTCATGTTTCCGTTGCGCATCGCGAGGGGACTGTCGCGACAGGAGGCGCGTGAGCGTGCGCACGAGACGCTGGCCAAGGTCGGACTCTCCCGGTTCGCCGATGCCTATCCGCACACGCTATCGGGCGGCATGAAGCAGCGCGTAGCCATCGCCCGTGCGCTCGCCGTGCGTCCGCGCGTGCTGCTCATGGACGAGCCCTTCGCCGCGCTCGACGCGCTGACGCGCCTGCGCATGCAGGAGGAACTGCTGCGTCTGTGGGACGACACGCACGTCACGCTGCTGTTCGTCACGCACTCGATCGAAGAAGCGCTCATCGTCGGCAGTCGCATCGTCCTGCTCGACGGTCAGCCGGGGCGCCTGCGTGCTGAACTGGATGCTGGAGACTTCGAGCCGGGTGACGCCGCCTCACCTGAATTCAGACATGCCACCGCACGCATTCATCATTTGCTTTTCGGCGAACATGAAACGGCGTGAGACCGAGGACAACGCAGTGAATCGAACGTCGTCAGATATCGTCCGCCTCAGACCGCCCCGGCGTCCTGAGCGCATATTGCCTCCGGCACCACCGAAGGAACACGGCGCGGCACCGGTGTCGCGACCTGTGGACATCAGCCGATGGTGGCAAGCCACACCGACCTTCTGGCGCAAGCTGGCTATCGGCATCGTGCTTATCCTGCTGTGGGAGCTGGCTGCACACTGGGTGGACAATGACCTGCTTTTGCCCAGCGCGACAGCGACGGCGCACGCATGGTGGAGCAGCTTGCTGAACGGTGAACTCATCGCCCGCACGGCGACGTCGCTCTGGGTGTTGTTGCGGGGCTATGCGCTGGGCGTGCTTTGCGCGTTCGTGCTGACATCGCTCGCCATGACGACTGCGGTGGGGCGCGACTTGCTATCGTTGCTCACGGGCATGTTCAACCCGTTGCCGTCGATTGCGCTGTTGCCGCTCGCGTTGCTCTGGTTTGGTCTGGGCACGGGGAGTCTGCTGTTTGTGCTGGTGCATGCAGTGCTCTGGCCGCTGGCACTGAGCGTCTATTCCGGGTTCGAGTCCGTGTCACCGACGCTGAGGATGATCGGGCGCAACTACGGCCTTTCGGGATTGCGTCAGGTCATGTGGATTCTCACTCCGGCGGCGCTGCCGTCAGCACTCTCGGGGCTGCGCGTTGGATGGGCGTTCGCGTGGCGCACGCTGATCGCCGCAGAACTCGTGTTCGGCGCGAATACCGGCTCCGGGGGACTCGGCTGGTACATCTATCAGAACCGCAACGAACTGTACACGGACAAGGTTTTCGCCGGACTGCTGACGGTGATTCTCATCGGCCTGATCGTCGAACACCTTGTCTTCGACACGCTGGCCCGGGTGACAGTGCGCCGCTGGGGGATGCAGAGTGCTTAGGCGATTCGGTGTCGATGGTCTGCCCGCATTCGCCTTTCGTTCACATCGCGCGGCATCGGTTTTCTGTATTTGCTTAGCAGCGATTCGAATTTGTTAACACGTCAGGCACCCATATACTGCTTTCGAACAGGCGGCTCGGTTGTTCGGTGCCGCCCCGAAGTATTGGCAGTGCTCTGGGAAGACTGAGACAGGCGTAGCCCACGACTCTTCCGCGCGCCGATCGTTGAACATGTCTTTTCGGATATCGCAGTATGTCGAACGCAGCATCGCGTCAAATGCATCTGGCCGCCTATGTCATGGCCGGTCCGGTTTCCGGTCATCACGGCGGCTGGCGTTATCCGTCCGCACAGCATGACATCCTTTCGGTGCGCTTCTATCAGGAAATCGGACGCCTGCTCGAAGCCGGTCGCTTCGACATGCTCTTCCTGCCCGATATTCAGGCACTGCCGCGCCGGCTCGGCGACAGTCTCGACTCGCAATTGCGTCATGGCGCGCTCGGTGCCTTGCGTCTGGACCCCATCGTCGTACTCTCGGCGCTCGCCGGTAGCACCCGGCATCTGGGGCTCGCCGCGACGATCTCGACGTCCTACTTCACACCGTTTCACGTCGCGCGTGCGCTTGCGTCGCTCGATCACCTGAGTGCCGGGCGCGTGGCATGGAACATCGTCACCTCGTTTCAGGACGCCGAGGCCCGCAACTTCGGGCTCGACGAACAGCTGTCGCGCGAAGACCGCTACGACCGCGCTGACGAGTTCGTCGAAGTCGCCTGCAAGTTGTGGAATAGCTGGCGCGACGGCGCGCTCACGCTCGATCGCGAGACGCCCCAGTTTGCCGATCCCGCGCAGGTCAGCCCGATCTCGCACCGTGGCAAGTGGTTCAACGTTGAGGGGCCGCTGAATGTCAGCCGCCCGCCGCAGGGCAGGCCGGTGTTCATTCAGGCGGGCGCGTCGAGTCGCGGACGCGATTTCGCGGCCAAGTGGGCCGACGTCATCTTTGTCACGCACTCGTCGCAAGACTCGGCGCAGACTTTCTATCACGACATCAAGGCGCGCGCGGCGCAGCATGGCCGTAATCCGGAGGACGTGAAGATCCTGTTGGGAATGGTGCCGGTCGTGGGCGAAACCGATGCGATCGCGCGCGACAAGCAGGCGCTGCTCGACGATCTCTGCGATCCGGAAGCCGGTCTCTCGACGTTGTCTTACCAGCTCGATATCGATCTCTCGCCGTTCCCGCAGGACGGCGTGCTGCCGGATCTGGAAGTCGGCGGCGTGCAGGGCCACTACAAGGAAGTCGCGGAACTCACGCGCAAGCAGGGGCTGTCATTGCGCGATATCGGTAAGCGCTATGGCATCGGGCCATTGCGAGATTTCAACGGCACGGGCGGCGCGGTCGCCGACGTCATGCAGCAATGGTTCGACGCACGCGCATGCGACGGCTTCATGGTGCAGATGCCCTATCTGCCGGGCGGCATCGAAGACTTCGTGCGTCTGGTCATTCCCGAGCTTCAGTCGCGCAGCGTATTCCGTCGGGAATATGCCGGTGACACGCTTCGCGATCACCTGGGACTCGCACGACCGGCGCACTGAGCCTGCTCCACTTTCTGGTCGAATCTTCTCGCTTCCTGCAAAAAACATCTCATGGCACACGACAATTCCCCGCGGCATTCGCGCCGCCAGTTCATCAAGCAAGGCGCTGCGGTGGCGACCGCATTGTCGTTTCCCATGATCGCGCGCGCCGCGCCGCCGCTGATCCGTTATGCAACGGCCGGCGTGGTCGGACCCGGCGAACTTGAAACCGTCATCACCAGCGACTGGTTCAAGGCCCATGTCCTCAAGCGTTACGGCAAGGAGTACGTGATCGAGACGACCACGGCACGCGGCACACCGGGCGTTGCCACGTTGCTGGCTGCCGAGCAGGCCGACATCGGTACGCTGGCATTCACGAGTCTGGCGACCGCCGTCGCCCAGGACGCCGTGCCCGGCGGCGTGACCGCCATCGCCGAAATTCACCGCGACGCCGTGCAGGGCTACGCGTCGAACCCGTTCGTCGTGCTGGCCGACAGCCCCGTGCGCACCATTGCCGATCTCAAAGGCAAGAGCGTCGCAGTGAACGCGTTCAACGGTAGTGTCGACATCATCCTGCGCATCGCGCTGCAAAAGCACGGTCTCGATCCGCGCAAGGACGTGCGCGTGGTGGAAATGCCGTTCGGCAACATCGGGCCGGCGCTGCGTCAGAAACGTATCGACGTGGGCGTACTTGCCATGCCGTTTCAGGTCGATGAAGCCAAGAAGGGCGGCATTCGCACGGTGTTCGATGCCGTCGGTGTCGTGCCGCCGTACCCTGTGCTGTTCCAGAGCGCCCGCACGCGGTTCCTGACGGAAAAGTCGGCCGCCGTGCGCGCGTGGTTGGCGGATTATGTCGATGCGCAACGCTGGATCTACGACCCGGCGAATCGCAAGCAAGTGGTGGCACTGACCGCCGATCTTGCGAAAACCCCTGCGGCATCGCTGGACGAGTACTTCCTGACGCCCAAGGACTTCTACCGCGATCCGAACGCAACGATCTCCGCCGCGAGTCTCCAGCCGCCCATCGATGCGATGGCACAACTCGGATTGCTGCCCAAGCCGGTCAAGATCGCGGCGAACGTCGACGCCTCTTATCTCCCCCTCATCTCCCGCACCAGGCCTGACCATGACCGCCCCGCATGACGCCACGGCCGCCATTCACGTCGCCGGCCTGTCGAAGTTCTTCGACAAGGACGGGGAGCGCGTTGTCGCGCTCGACAATATTGCGCTCGACGTACCGGCCGGGAAGCTGGTCTCGCTCGTCGGCCCCTCCGGCTGCGGCAAGAGCACGCTGCTCTACATTCTCGGCGGATTCGTCGAAGCCTCGCACGGCGTGTGTGAGACCTTCGGCGAGCGGATCCGGGGGCCGGGCGTCGATCGCGGCGTGGTGTTTCAGGAATACGCGTTGTTTCCGTGGCTGAACGTCTCGGAGAACATTGCCTACGGCCTGCGCCGCAAGGGGAAGCGTCGCGAGGAAATCGAACACACGGTCGAGCGCTACATCGCGCTCATCCATCTCAAGGGGTTCGAGCGACGTTATCCGCGCGAACTGTCGGGCGGCATGCGTCAGCGTGTCGCGCTGGCACGCACCTTCGCCAGCGATCCGAAGATCCTCCTGCTCGACGAGCCGTTTGGCGCACTCGACGCCCAAACGCGCGAGTTCATGCAGGACGAACTGCTGGATCTGTTCGAACGTTCCGGCAAGACGGCGCTGCTCGTCACGCACGATATCGACGAAGCGGTCTATCTCTCTGACACGATCTACGTCATGTCGCGACGCCCCGGTCGCATCGTCAAGCGCGTGGATGTCGATCTCGACCGCTCGCTCGGGCGCGAAGCCACCATGCTCTCGCCACGCTTTTCCGAGCTGCGTAACGACGTCTGGCTGTCGGTGCGTGAACAGGTGCGGGGCGTGCTCACCGAGGAAGCGTCATGACGTCGGCGCCCCCGGCAGGACAACGCTATCTTTCCGCGCTGGCCGGTACGCTGTCCGTCGCGGCGTTGTTTGTCGTCTGGCAAGCGGCGGCATCCGCACATTGGCTGACCGACGGGTTCGTCCCGTCGCTGGCCGACATCTGGCGTGCGACGGCACATCTGGTGAGCTCGGGTGAGCTCGGCGTCAATCTGATGGCGACGTTGCGCGCCAGTGCCCTGGGGCTCGCCGCAGGAATACTGACAGGCGTGCCGCTTGGCCTGTCGATGGCGTTGGCGCCCGTCTTCGATCGCATTGCCACCCCCGTGGTTCGTTGCACCTATGCATTGCCCAAGACGACGCTGATTCCGCTGCTGGTGCTGTGGTTCGGTGTGGGCGGCGCGACCAACGTGATCGTGATTGCAATCACTGCGGCGCTGCCGCTGATCGTCTATTCCCTGCGCGGCGCACGTGAAGTGCCGCGCGTGCTGCTCTGGAGCGCGCGTTCGTTAGGGACGTCGCGCGCGGGCTTGCTGTGGCGGGTGGTCTTGCCCGCTGCGTTGCCTCAGATCCTGACCGGCGTGCGAGTGGCGTTGGGGTTCACGCTGCTGGTCGCCATCTCCTGCGAGATGATCGTCGCGAATCAGGGCATCGGGAAGTTGGTCGGACAATACGGCGATCAGGGCAGTTACGACTATCTGTTCGCGGCGTTATTCGTGACGACGGTCGTCGCGTATGGGCTCGATGCCTCCCTGCGCTGGTCGACCGGCGCACTGCTGCGCTGGCACGAATCGGGACAACGCCATGGCTGAGACGCTTGAACTGATGGAAGTCCCGGCGAAGCCGAGGTCGCGCGGCGCACGCATGCTCTTGCGTCGGCTGTGGCGCCTGTCGCAGCCCTGGCTCGTGTTGCTCGCCGTGCTGGCTGGTTGGCAGGTCGCGACGGCCCACGCGTGGGTTCGGGCCGTTTTCCTGCCGTCACCGGCCGTGGTGTTCGCCACGCTCGCCCATCTCGTCGTCTCCGGGGAGCTTTGGGCGACGTTGGGCACGAGTGTGCTCAGGGCGGTGGCAGGCGTCGTGTTGGCGGGTGTCGTGGGCATTCCGCTGGGATTTGCGATGGCTGAGTTCCGGGTGTGTCGCTGGTTGCTCTCGCCTTACGTCGCATTCGGCTTTCCGCTGCCCAAGATTGCGCTGATCCCGGTGTTTACCGTCTGGCTCGGCATGGACAGTCTGTCGAAGGTGGTGCTCGTGTTCGCGACGTGCGTGTTTCCGTTCATCGTGGCTGCCGAGTCAGGCGCATCGCTCGTGTCACCGAAGTTGCGATGGGCAGCGCAGTCGCTCGGCACGCGCCAGGACGCCCTGTTCCGCTACGTCATTCTGCCGGCGACCGTGCCGGCGTTGCTCTCGGGCGTTCGCATCGCCTTGCCGATCGGGCTGATTACCGTGTTCACGGCGGAGATGGTCACGGGCGGCGGGTTGGGGGAGGCTATCGTGCAGGCGCAGCGCTATTTTCAGTCGGCACAGGTGTACGCCTATGTGCTGGTCACGATGCTCGTCGGCTATCTCGCAGACGCCGCGATTGCCCGCATTCAGCGCCGCTTTGCCGCTTGGGCGGACGCGTGACGTCTTGCCGTGACGCCGGGCCGTCGTGGCCCGGGTCATAGAATTTCTGGAGTCTTTCGATGTCGCATGAAGCGTCTTCCGCCGGGATCGTTCCGGGGTTTCTGGTCTCGACACAATGGCTGTCTGCCAATCTGCATCGGCCGGACTTACGGGTGTTCGATTGCAGCGCCACGATGGTCGTCGATCCCGTGATCAGGCAGCGTGTGCAGCCGGAGCGTGCCGCCTTCGAGGCGGGCCACGTTCCCGGTGCACAGTTCATCGACATCGATGCGCAGCTCTCGGATCGGGAGCATCGATTCCACCTGATGCTGCCACCCCCGGCGGCCTTCAAGGTGGCCGTCGAAGCGCTAGGTATCGGCGACGATAGTCTGGTCGTGATCTACAGCACCGGGTCGATCTGGTGGGCGACGCGCGTCTGGTGGATGTTGCGGACCTATGGATTCACGAACGCGCACGTGCTCGACGGCGGGTTAGCGCGCTGGATCGCCGAGGGGAGGCTGGTCGAATCAGGAGAGGGCGTCATTCGCGAGCGCACTGCCCGGGGGGAGTTCACTCCCGCACCGAAGCGACCGTACGTTGCGCAGCGCGAAGACGTGGAACACGTCGTGAGCGGTGACACCGCGACACGTCTGATCAACGCGCTTCGTCCTGCGCAATACAGCGGCGAGGAGCTGCCGCGCAAAGGACGGCCAGGTCATATTCCCGGCAGCATCAACATTCCCGCGGCAAGTCTGCTCGATGCCGACAGCGGGTGCTTTCTCGATGACGATGCACTGCGCGCGCTGTTCACGGCGGCGGGCGTCGACGCCGACACGCCTGTCATCGCTTACTGCGGTGGCGGGGTCTCCGCGAGCCTCGTGGTCTTCGCGCTCATGAAGCTCGCGCATCCGAACGTGCGTCTCTACGACGCATCGCTCGGAGAGTGGGGCAGTGCGCCGGAGTTGCCGATGCAGCTTGAGGTGAGCGTCTGATTTCGTTGGAAACTCAGAACCCCACTTCCCGTTGCAACACCGCGGCGACGAAGCGAGCGCCTTCTACCGCGAAGCTCTGACGTCCGGCGCCGAGGTGAACGGTGCCGGTGATCTCGCGTCCGAGCCCGTTGCCGCCGCTGCATTGCCCGAACCGGACTTGCCACGTCGCCGTAAGAGGCACCAGCTGGCGCGTCTTCGCGTTCTGCTCGGCGGGGATGGGGCCGCCATAGGGACTGGCGACCGACGGCGCGTCGAGCGTTGCCACGTTGACCTTGTCGATCGCATCGATCGTGCAATGACGCGCCCCCAACTCCAGCAGACTCCCGACGAAGGTGGCCGATTGCCCGGCCTTCAACCGCGCCACGTCGTCCTCGCCGACATAGGCATCCCCCTTTACGCCGCCGGGCGCAATGAGGTCGTAGATCCGTTCGCCGCGCGGCAGCCACGTGCCAGCCGCCTGTGCGTCGTCGTTGGCCTGTACCGTGCCCTCAAAGGGCGCGGTGATGGTCAGTTGCGCGATCTGAGCCTGTAATCCGGCAACAGTCTGTCGGGCCGACTCCCATCGGCGGGCGAGCGCCGTGCCCTGCTTTTGCAGCCGGTCGTCGAACGACTGTTGCTCGACTTCCCATCGCAGCATCGCTTCGTTTGTCGTCGCCGAGGCCAACTGTGCTTCGAGATCGGGTGATACCAGCACCGCGAGCGTCTCGCCTGCGCGCACATGCTGGCCGTCGCGCGCCGGGGGCGGCGTGTCGGCGACATACCCCGGGGCAACGGTGTAGAGCCCTTGCGCGCGCTGCGGCGCGAGCACCGCCGGCGCGCTCACTCCGGCATGCCAGGGCAGCACGAGGACACCGAGGAGCACCGCCGCGAGCACTGCCGAGCGACGCGTTTCCCGACACCAGCGCAATTCGTCGCGCCGCTGCCACGTCGCCTGCGCCTCGCGCCACACCGGGCGCATGATGAACCAGCCGAACTCGACGCAGAACAGCAACATGCCGAGCAGCTTGAAGAACGCGTGGTACACCACCAGCGCGATCGACATGAACACCACCAGCCGGTAAAGCCAGGTGGCGAACGAGAACGCGATCAGGAAGCGTCGCCGCGAGGCGGGGCAGGGCTCGGGTTGGGGATCGCCGAAACCGAACAGCCGCTCGCGTAGCCACCAGCGACCCAACGCGAACGCGCGGTCGTGCAGGTTCGGCATGTCGAGCCAGTCGGAGAGCAGGAAGTAGCCGTCGAACCGCATGAACGGACTCGCGTTGATCGCCAGCGTCGCCACCCAGGTCGTGGTCGCGAGCATGAACGCTCCGGCACGCAGCGGTCCGTCAGGCAAGAGGCTCCACGCCAGCGTCGCGAAGGCGGCGAGCGCGATTTCGCTCAACATGCCTGCGGCGCCAATCCAGAGCCGCGCACGACGCCCCGGTACCTTCCAGGCTTCGGTCGTGTCGGTGTAGAGCACCGGGAGCATCACGAGCAGCGCAATGCCCATGGTGGGCACGCGACAGCCATAGCGCTGCGCCGTGAACGCATGCGCGAACTCGTGCAGGATCTTCGCGAAACCGAGCGCAATCCCCACACCGATCAAGCCGCGCCAGTCGCTGTAGTTATGGAACGTATGGACGAACTCGTCCCAATGACGCGACACCAGAATCAGTCCCGTCAGCGCGACGAGCGCCACGACGACCCACGATAACGGCCGGAAGGCGAACCGCACATAGCGTTCGGCTGCGCGTAGGAACGGCATCGGATGCCAGAGCGGAATCCGGATCATCAGATAGTGCTTGAGCAGCCACATCGCGCGTGAGGTCTGCTGCGCGGCGTCGTGATGTTCCAGTCGTGCCGTGTCGGTGGCGTTCGACGACACCAGCAGATTCTGGTGACGCAGCATGCGCACCAGCGCCTCGAAATCGGCGAGCGTCGCGGTGAGCGTCGTTTCACGATTGACACCCTCGACGATCGCGTGCGCGTCGTCGAGCGGCCAGCGCGCAAGCAGCTCGAACGCCAGCCAGCCGATCTGGAAGAACCGGTTTGCCGCCGGGTCGTGGAGCATCCACGTCGGGGCGCCATCGGGCGTGGCGGCCCCGGGAGTGAGGGTGAGCTCCTGACGGAGCTGCGGAAGTCGGACCATGAGTCGAATCGAGGGGCGCGAGGAATTACCAGCCCAGCCACTGACGCGCGAGCGTCAACGGGCGGCGCAGCACGTAGTAGATGGCGGGGACCCACGGACCGCGAATCCGTGCTGTGCCCATCGCACCGAGCGGGGCCTGCTGCGCGCTTTTCCCGTCGACCTCGAAGCTGGCGCGCACGCGATACGCCAGCACGCCCTCCGGCGTCGGTTCGGCGCGCCAGGCGATGGAGTCGATCCGCGCGTCGTAGCTGGTAAGCGGCGAGCTCTTGGGATAGAGCGTGAGTACCGCGCCGGGCTGCACGTCGATGTTGTCGGCGACCGGTAGCCAGGCCGTGACCTCGACATGCGCGGGGTCGGCCAGCACCAGAATCTTCTCGCCGACGGCCACCGCCTTGCCGGTCCACTCGTTCGGGTCGCTGAACACGGCCACGCCGGCGCGCGTCGCGTTGACGCTCACGCGCGCGAGCTGCCGCGCCGTGAAATCGAGCTCTGCGCGGCTCTGATCGAGCTTGCCGCGTCGCTCGGCCATGTCCAGACGCGTGCGGTCGTCGGTCACGGCAAGCTGCGCCGTCTGCCGAAACTCTTCCTGCGCCGCATCGAAGTTGGTGCGGGCCACGGCGTAGCGCGACTGCAAGGTGGTGGCGTCCAGACCGAGCAACGCGGTGCCGGCCTTCACCGGCTCATTTGGCTTCACGTACAGATGGTCGATGACGCCGTCGAGCGGTGCACGCACCACGAACGGATCTTTCGGCGTGACTTCCGCCGGCGCCAGCACCGTCAGGCGCATCGGTATCAGGCAGATGGCGACGACGGCAATCAGCACACGGCGCTGCAACTTGCCGGGACGCAGCACGGCGCGCGCGCGATCGAGCCAGCGCGCACGCGGCGAGAAGGCTTCGAGCGCGTGCGCCCACACCTGCCCGAGTTCGCTCAGCAGGGCGAGATCGGTGGCGCTCCACGGCGTTTCGCGCGCGAAGACAATACCCCCGGCGGGGTGTCCGCCGCGATAGGCCAGCGGCAGCCAGGCGCCGTGGGCCGGCCACCACTCGGCCCATTCCGCCGCGATGTGTGGTTCCTCTGCCGCGACGTCGTCCGCCGTGAAGACACGCACTCTCGGCTGTGCCGGCAGCACCGCCGCGTCGCGACCTTCCACGTGCGCGGCGGCCTCCTTCGGCGGGACCTCGGGCAACCCTTTGGCGAGGACCTTGCACAGCGCCCCGAGCCATTGCACGTACGGCGCGTTCGGATCGCTTTGCGGCAGGCCGGAGACGGCCGCCACGTGGCCCGGCGTGTCGCCCCGCCACCACGCCGCCTGCCGGAAGGGCACGAGCGCCAGCGTCTCGTTGACGATCGTGAAGCCGAGTGTCGTCTCGCTCGTCGCCGCGCGCGCCCGGATCGAGAGTTGCCACAACAGCGCGAGCTGCTGGCCGTCGATCCGGATTTGCTGGGCGTCTTCGGCCATTTGGGTCTGCGTCATGCCGTCACCGCGCGAAGGTCGCCCAGCCGCTCATGCCCGGGAGTAGCTCGGGCGCGCTGCCGTTGAGGGCGGCCGTCACGTCGACGGTCTGCGTGACGGGATCGACACGCGCGCCAATGCGTACGACCTTGGCCGGATACGTCTTGCCCACTTCATCGACCTGCACACTGAGCGCATGACCGGTCCTGAGCCAGCCGAGCCATTTCGACGGCACGATCATCTTCAGTTCGAGATGGCTGGTGTCGACGATGGTCAGCAGCGGCTTTCCCGGCTCCGCGAACTGCTGCGGGGCGGCGCTGCGCTTCGAGACACGGCCGTCGAACGGGGCTGCAATCGAGCACTTGCGCACGGTTGCCTGCATGTAGGCGACGTCGGCCGCCGTCGACTTCTGCTTCGCCTGCGCCTGCTGAACCTCCAGGTCGCCGATGGAGCGCAACGCCTGGAGCTTGCGGTTCGTCTCGAGCAGGTCACGTGCGCCGTCGGCATCGGCTTGCGCCTTGCGCAACTGCGCGCTGAAGAGCGAACAGTCGAGTGTGACGAGCGTCTGGCCCGCACGGAAGGCGTCGCCGTCACGGAACGGCAACGACGCGATCTTCGCGGCGACTTCACTCGACACGTCCACCTGATCGCGCGAGACGAGCTGAATACGGATGCGCGAATCGTTGCTGTCGGCTGCCGTGGCGGGTGCGGCTGGCGACGCTGCTGGCGGCGCGGCCGGCGCGTTGCTGGCCGGGAGGCCGGGGACCGATCGCGCCGGGGGGTACGCGACCGGTGCGGCCTGCGGGGATGCCGCCGAAGCGGCATGCGTTGCGACGAGCAGCGAGACGGCAAGCGCTGCCCGGTGAGTCACGAACCACGTCATTTCTGCACGGCTCCCGTCGGCAAGGCTGCCGCAGCGGCAATGGTCGGGCCTGGCTGGGCGAGTGCGGCGGCCTGAACGCCATGCACCGCGATATCGTCCCAGCGCTTCTGTTCCTCGCCGATCGACTGGGTCAGCGACGCGATGTCGTTGCCATTGAGCTTGGCCGGCACCGGATCGAGGCCCAGCGTGGCCAGCATCTGACCGTAAGCGCTCTCGAGTTCGCCGTAGCTTTGATAGAGACGCAGCTCGGACATCATGGCCGCCGTCGCCACGCGGATTTCTTCAAGCTTGCCCTTCGCGTTGGTCACCGTGGCGTTGTGCGTCTGTTCGAGGATTTGCTGGTCGACGTCATTGAGGCGCTTGAACAGGTCGAACTGACGCGTCTTGGCGCCGAGTTCGCTGCGCGCGACGTGTACCTGCGTGAGCACGGCCATGCTCAACGCCATGCGCTGCATCTTCGCGACGTCGAGCTGGGCCTGCGCCGTGCCGCGAATGTTGCCCGCATTGAGCAGGTTCAGCAGGTTCCAGCTCACGCTGATACCGGCCGAGCGCCACGCGTTGTACACGAGGAAGCTGTTGCTGTCGTAATGCGCGCCGACACTGAGTTCGATGCCCGGCAACAGCTTGGCGATCGCCTTGTGCGTTTCGTTGACGCTGATCCGCTCGTTGTAGCTCGCTTCGACGAGTTCCGGGCGACGCTGCAAGGCCATGTCTTCCATGGCGGGCATGGCCATGTCGAAGTTCGGCACGCGGAACGCATCGGTCGCGGCGAGCGTGAAGTCGCGACCCGGCTCCAGGTTCATGAGCGAGGCCAGACGCGGCTTGGCGACTTCCAACTGATCGCGCACCGCTTCGAGCTGACGCATCAGGTCGAGCAGCGAGCGCTGATAGTTGAGCGTTTCGACCGGCGAGCGCAGGCCTTGTGCCTGCGTGGCGCGCGAGTCGTCCAGTGCGCTTTGCGCATCCGCGAGCAGCGGCCCGATACGGTCGCGCAGGCGCTGCGCACCGACAGCTTGCCAGTAGGCTTCGCGCACCTGCTGCATCATCAGTTGCACGACCTTGCGGCGGCGCTGTTCGAGCACCAGCAGGTGATCGGCCTGTTCCTTCGCTTCGAAGTAGCTCACGCCAAAGTCGAGAATGTTCCAGGACAGATTCAGATCGGCCGTGCGCGCGTTCTTGTCGGTCGAGAACGACGGCACCAGCGATTGCTCACGCGTGTAGAAACCTTCGGAGGACGACGCCAGATCGTGGTTGCGGTTCGTATAGCCGGCGGCGGCCGTCAGCTTCGGGAGCAGGTCGAAGTTCGACAGGTCGAGCTGACGTTGCGCGAGCGCCTCTTCCATCATCTTCAGACGATGGTCGAGGTTGTAGCGAATCGCGCGGGCCATCGCTTCGTCAAGCGTGATCGGACCGGTGACCGGCTGCTGATCCGCAAACATGGTGGTGCGGTCGGCTTGTGCCGTTGCCGCGCGTTCGGCATCGGTGAACGGCACGGGCTTGATCGCGCAGCCGGACAACGACACGATGGCGAGCGCAACCGCGAGCAGGGCGGGGCGCGGCAGGCGTCCCTTGATCGGCTTGTTTTTCACTTCGACGGGTCTCTTTTTAAGTTGAGCGAGTTGAGTCTGGAAAGCTGGGATCACGAGCGGCCTCCCGTCGCGGCGTGCGAGTCGCCGGGGGCTGTCGCGACGTGGAGCGCCGCATGCGCGTTGGCGAACTGCGCGGCGAGCGACGCCTTCGCGGGCGGCAGCGCGGCGTGCGGTCGGGCAGCCGGTGTTGCCGGGGTGGCCGGTGCGTTCGGTGCGTTCGGTGCATTCGGTGCGCGCTGAGCGGGTGCATCGAAGTGCAGCGTCACCTCACGGCGCGACAGATTGCCGGCTGCGTCGCGCACGAGCAGCGTCACCTGCATGGAGCGCAAGCCTGCCGGCGGCGTGCCCGTGAGCACGTCGTGCTCCACGTCGTAATGCAGCCATTGCGGCAGCGGTCCGCCATCGGCCAGCGTGATCGCCACCTGCGTGTCGGCGGCATCGCCGCTGCGTGTGGACGACGGGGTCTGCACCAGCGGCGCCATCGAGAGCACGAAGGCCTGCCCCGGCTGGCGTGCGGGACTGACGTCGGCGGCGGGCAGTGTGCGCGCGATCGCGGGCGGTGGCACATCCTGCGTACCCGGCGGGACGATGGAGTCCAGCGCGCTCACATGCGTGTCGCCGAGCGACGCATCGCTTGCCCCGCGCGCAGCGAATGTAAAGGTCGTCCGCTGGGGAATGACGCCGAATGGCGCGGGCGTGTCGAGGGCGCCGTTCACGATGATCGGATTCGAGACCCCGTCGCTGTGGCCGTTGACGTCTGGGACGATCAGCGGATTGCTCTGCCCGAAGACAATCGGCTGCGGCTGCACGTTGGGCACGTCGAAATGATTCGGCGGCGTCGGCGGCAGGATCGGCACGCCCACCGGGCTTTGGCCGGCCTTGATTTGCAGTGTGCGTGAGACTGGCGCACTGTTGGCGGTGCCGTCGCCGAGCACGAAGGTCAGGGTCCGGGCGCCGCTCCTGCTTTCGTTCTGCGTGTCGCGATACGTAATGGCCTGGATGGCGGCCTGCCATTGAGCAAGCGTCGCGGTGCCGCTCGCCGAGCTGAGCGTCATCACGCCGTGCGCGGCGTCGTAGGTCGCTGTGATATCACCCGTCGCCGCGCTGGCGGCAAAGCTCAGCACGTCGTGCGCCGGATCGAAGCCCGAACCGATCGAGACCGTCGCTGACGTCGGCGGCGTGTCGTTCCGGTCGGTGAGCGTAATGCCCGTACCGATGACGACGCTCGACGTCGCCTTGCCGTCGGCCGTGTAGCTCAGGGTCGAGCCGTCCGTGCCGACTATCGGCGTCTGGTGCGTTGCCGTGACGCTCACATTGCGGGTGACCGCGAGGCTGGACTTGGTACCGTCGCTCACCGAGAAGCTGATAGTGCGTGTCGCCGTGTCGGGCAAGACCGCCGTATCGGTGTAGGTCACCGAGCGCAACGCCGCCTGCCACTGGGCGAGCGTAGCGCTCGCGCCGGTCGAAGTCAGCGTGAGCGTACCGGTGGCGGCATCGTAACTGGCGGCGATGTTGCCCATCGTCGTACCGTCGTTGACGAAGCCGAGCACGTCTTCGCCGGCGTGGAAACCGCTGCCGATCTGGAACGTTGCCGAGGCCAGCGTACCGTTGTCGAGATCCGAGACGACGATGCCGTTATCGACGACCACCGGTGTCGAGACAACGTTGTCGCCCGCCACGAACGGTGCAGCGCCGTTGCTGCTGCTGGTGAGCAGCGGCGTCTGATCGGTCGCGGTGATGGCGATGTTGCGCGAGTAGACGGGGCTGCCCTTGGTGCCGTCGCTGACCGTAAAGTCGATGGAGCGCGTGGCCGTGGCGGGTGAGATCGCCGTGTCGATGTAGGTCACGGAACTCAGGGCGGCCTGCCACTGTGCCAGCGTGGCGCTCGCACCCGCGGAGGTCAGGGTGAGCGTGCCGGTGGCCGCGTTGTAGCTGGCGGTGATGTTGCCCATCGTCAGCCCGTCATTGGTGAATCCGAGCACGTCCTCGCCGGCGTGGAAACCGCTGCCGACCTGCACGGTGGCCGAGGCCAGCGTGCCGTTATCGAGGTCTGACAGCATGATGCCGTTGTCGACCGTGATCGGCGTCGAGCTGCCGTTGTCTGCCGAGACGAACGAGGCCGATCCTGAGTTGACGGAACCAACGAGCGGTGTCTGATCGGTATCCGCCACCGTGATGTCGCGGCTCAATGCGATGCTGGACTTCGTCCCGTCGTTGATCGCGAAGCTGATGGTGCGGGTTGCCGTATCGGGCGTGATGGCCGAGTCGGTGTAGGTTACGGCGCGCAACGCGGCTTGCCACTGCGCGAGCGTGGCGCTGGCGCCGTTCGACGTCAGCGTGAGCGTGCCGGTGGCCGCGTCGTAGCTGGCGCCAATGTTGCCCATCGTGCCATCGTTGATGAAGCCGAGGATGTCTTCGCCCGCATGGAAGCCCGCGCCGATCTGGAACGTGGCCGAGGCCAGCGTGCCGTTGTCGAGATCAGACACGACGATGCCGCTATCGATCGCCACCGGCGTCGACGCGACGTTGTCGCCGGCCCTGAACGGCACCGAGCCGGTGCTGCTGGTCGTGAGGATCGGCGTCTGGTCGGTGTCCGTGACGGTAACGTCGCGCGTGTACGCAACGCTGGTCTTCGTGCCGTCGCTGACAGAAAAGCTGATCGAGCGTGTGGCCGAGTCGGGCGTGACGGCCGTGTCGGTGTAAGTGACCGAACTCAGCGCGGCTTGCCACTGGGTGATGGTGGCAGTGGCGTTGGCGGAGGTCAGCGTCAGCGTACCGGTGGCGGGGTCGTAGCTGGCGGTGATGTTGCCCATCGTGCCGTCGTTGACGAAGGAGAGTACGTCTTCGCCGGCGTGGAAGCCACTGCCGATCTGCACCGTGGCGGAGGCGAACGTGCCGTTGTCGAGGTCCGACAGGGTAATGCCGTTGTCGACGACAACTGGCGTCGACGGCGCATTGTCGGCGGCGACGAACGACGCCGAGCCGGTGTTGCTGGAGCCCACGACAGGCGACTGATCGTTGGCGGTGACCGTGACGTTGCGCGTGAGCGTAGCGCTCGACTTGGTCCCGTCGCTGATGCTGTAGCTGATGGTGCGCGTCGTCGTGTCGGGCGTGACAGCCGTGTCGGTATAGGTCACGGCACGCAGCGCATTCTGCCACTGCGCGAGCGAGGCGCTGGCGCCGGACGAGGTCAGCGTGAGCCGGCCATGTACGGCGTCGTAGGTGGCCGTGATGTTGCCCATCGTACCGTCGTTGACGAACAACAGCACGTCTTCGCCGAGCTGGAAGCCCTGGCTGATCAGGAACGTCGCCGAGGCCAGTGTGCCGTTGTCGAGGTCCGACACGAGGGCGTTCGGGTCGACCGCCACGGGCGTCGAGATCGCGTTGTCGCCGGCCGTGAACGGCGCCGAGCCGGTGCTGAGGGTTCCCAGGATCGGCGTCTGGTCGGTGTCGGTCACCGTGATGTTGCGCGCATACGCGGTGCTGGACTTGGTGCCGTCGCTGACCGAGAAGCTGATGGTGCGGGTGGTCGTGTTGGGCGTGATGGCCGTGTCGGTATAGGTCACCGAGCGCAGCGCGGCCTGCCACTGCGCGAGCGTGGCGCTGCCGGTGGCCGACGTCAGCGTCAGCGTGCCGGTGGCGGCGTCGAAGCTGGCGGTGATGTTGCCCATCGTGTGACCGTCGTTGATGAACGACAGGAAGTCTTCGCCCGAATGGAAGCCCGCGCCGATCTGCACGGTGGCCGACGCCAGCGTGGTGTTGTCGAGATCCAGCAGCGTGATGCCGTTGTCGATGACGACTGGCGTCGAGATATCGTTGTCGGCCGCGACGAAAGACACGCTGCCGCTGTTGCTGGTCGAGATCAGCGGCGTCTGGTCGGTGCTCGTCACCGTGATGGTGCGCTCCAGTGTGTTGCTGGTCTGCGCGCCGGCGCTGAGCGTGATGTCGACGGTGCGTGTGGCGGTGTTCTGCGTGATGGCCGTATCCGAATAGACGACCGAGCGCAGCGCGGACTGCCATTGCACGAGGGTCGCCGTGCCGCTCGACGACGTCAGCACCATCACGCCGGTCAGCGTGTTGTAGACGCCGCTGATGTCACCCATCGTCGAGCCGTCGTTGGTGAAGTTGAGCACGTCCTCGCCGGTATGGAGGTTGCCCGAGATCGAGATGATCGCGGTGTCCACCACGTTGCCTAGCGGGTCGGCGACCGACAGGTTTGCGTCGATGGCGACGGGCGTCGAGGGCACGTTGTCGCCGGCCACGAAGCTGACGCTGCCGGAGCTGGAGGTCGACAGCGCAGGCGCCGAGCTGATGACATCGATCGAGTACGCCGCGGGGGTGCTGGTCTTCACGCCGTCGCTAATCGTGATCGAGATCGCGCGAGTGCCGAGCGGCGCGCTGCTGCCGGTCTGGAACTGCAGGTTGTCGAGCAGGCTCTGCCACTGGGCGAGCGTGCCGCCGGTGGAGGTGATCGTCAGGGTGCCGGTGGAAGCGTCGTAGCTCGGGCTGATACCGTTGGTCGGAATCTGTCCCAGGCCGCTGAAGGACAGCACGTCGCCGAGCTCGAAGCCCGAGGTGATCTGCACCGTGATCGTCAGCGAGACCAATGCGGACGGGCTGCCGATGTTCAGGTCGGTCAACGCGAGACTGCCGTCGATCGTCGTCGCCGAATTGCCCGGCAGGAAGTCCTGACTGGTCGACGACCCGGTCGTCAGGACCGGTGTCTGGTGCGTCGCGACGATGCTCAGCGACTTCGTTCCGGTGACGCTCGTCTTGGTGCCGTCGTTCACGGCGAACGAGATGGTGCGTGTCGTGCCGTTCGGCACGGCGGCCAGATCGGTGTAGGTCACCGAGCGCAGCGCTGCGATCCACTGCGCAGTGGTCGACGCGCCGGCCGAGGTCAGCGTGAGCTTGCCGCTGCTGGCATCGAAGCTCGCGGTGATGTCGCCGAACGAACCGCCGAGCGACAGCACATCTTCGCCGGACACGTAGTTGCCCGTGATCTGCACGGTGGCCGACGCCATCGTGGCGCTGTCGCTGTCGGTCAGGATAAGGCCGGTGTCGATCGCCACCGGCGTGGACGGCGCGTTGTCGGCCGAAGTGAAGGTGGTCGTGCCGCCGCTGGTGTCGAGCAGCGGCGTCTGGTCGGTCAGCGCCACGTCCACGGTGCGGCTCCACGCGGTGCTGGTCTTGGTGCCGTCGCTGATCGCGAAAGTAATGACGCGCGGCGTGGTGTCCGGCACCGATGAGAAGTTCTGGAACTGGATCGAGCGTAGCGCAGCCTGCCATTGGGCGACCGTAGCCGTGGAGTTCTGCGAGGTCAGCGTCAGCACGCCGTTCGAGTAGGAGCCGTTGATGTTGCCCATCGTCGTCGGATTGCCGACGAACAGCAGCACGTCGCTGGAGTCCTGGAAGTTGCTGATGGCGACGGTGGCCGAAGTGAGCGTGCCGTTGTCGCTATCGGATACCACGATGCCACTGTCCACGGTGACCGGTGTCGAACTGGTGTTGTCGCCCTGCGTGAGCGTGACGGTGCCGCTTGAGCCGCTGATGAGCGGCGTCTGGTCGGTATCGGTCACGTTGACCAGATCCGTCACGGTGGTGCTGGTCTTGACGCCGTCGCTGATGCTGAACGTGACGGTGCGTTGCAGGGTTGACGGCGTGATGGCGGTCGACGTGTACGTGACGGCGCGCAGTGCCGCCTGCCATTGCGCGAGCGTGGCGGTGCCGGTGGGCGAGATCAGCGTGAGGACGTTGTTCGAGATGCTCGCCTGGATGTCGCCGTACAGCACCGTGTTGTCGTTGCTGAACGTCAGGAAATCGGTGGGCTGGTAATTGCCGGTGATCGTGACGGTGGCCGTGTGCAGCGGGCCGCCGTCGGCATCGGCCACGGTGATGGTGTTGTCGACCACCACCGGCGTGGAGTTGGTGTTGTCGCCCGCCACGAAGCTGGCGGTTTGGCCGCCGCCGCCGATCACCGGCGTCTGGTCGGTGTCGGTCACGCTGATGTTGCGGGTCGCCGCCGGGCTGATCAGGGTGCCGTCGTTGATCCGGAACGTGAGCACGCGCGTCGCGTTAGACGGCACGACCAGGTCGCTGGTGAAGGTGACGGCGCGCAGCGCGGCCTGCCATTGCGCGAGCGTGGCTGCGCCGCTCTGCGAGGTCAGCGTGAGCAGGCCGGTGCTGCTGTTGTAGATGGCGGTGATGTCGCCCATCGTCGCCGGGTTGCCGCTGAACACCAGTTGGTCGTGATTGACCTGGAAGTTGCTGGTGATCTGGACCGTGGCGCTCGCGAGCGTGGTGCTGGTGCCGTCCGAGATCGTGACGCCGGCGTCGACCACCACCGGCGTCGAGGGGGCGTTGTCGCCGGTCACGAACGAGGCCGAGCCGCCGTCGGTGACCACCTTCGGGCCGACCGTCACGACCACGCTGTGATGCAATGCCGCGCTGTCCTTGGTGCCGTCGTTCACCGAGAAAGTGATGTCGCGTGTGCCGCCCGTCGTACCGCTGGTGGCGGAGAATGTCACGGCGTCCAGCGCGGCTTGCCATTGCGCAGCCGTCGCGGTGCCACTGCCGGAGAACATCGACAGCGCGTGCGTGCTCGGGTTGAAGCTTGCCTGAATGTCGCCGTACAGCGTCGCGTTGTCGTTGGTGAAGCCGAGCGAATCGCCGGTCACGAAGCCGCTGGCGATGGTGACGGTGCCGGTCGCCAGCGTGGAATTGTCCGCATCGCTGACGTGGATGTTCGCGTCGACTGCGGCAGCCGCCGAGCCCGCGAGGTAATTGGTGCTGGCCGCGCCGCCTTCGGTCACTACCGGCGTCTGGTCGGTCGAGGTGACCACGACGGTACGCGTGGCGACGTTGCTGGTAGCCGTTCCGTCATTAAGCGAGAACGATACGGTGCGCGTGGTGGTGGACAGATTCGGCGACGTCAGCGAGCTCGAGAACGTTATGGATTCGAGGGCTGCCTGCCACTGGGCGATGGTCGCAGTGCCGGCGCCGGTGCTGAGCGTCAGCGTGCCGGTGGTCGTATCGTAAGTGCTGGCGATGCCGTTCTGTGCGGTGAAGTTCAGCACATCGCCCGGCTGGAAGTTGGTGATCTGGACGGTAGCGGTCTTCGCGGTGCTCGACGTGCTGTCGGCGAGGGTCAACCCCGGATCGACGGGTGTCGGCGAGCCGCCGGTGCCTGCGCCGTTGTCGGCGGAACTCCAGCTGGCGCTCCCGCCGCTGGTGGTGACTGTGGGGCCTACGCTCGAGTAGGAAAGATTGTTGAACGAGGGCGCCAACACCCCGCCGTCGTTCTGATCGATGACGGAGAACGATACGATGTTCTGGAAACTATTGCCGAAGATGGTCGAATCAAGTGTGCCGGTGAAGAATCCGTCGGCTGCCGTCGCGATCTGTATCAGCCTGCTCGATGTGCCGTTGGCATAGTGCGCCTGAATATAGAGATCCCCGGACAGTGTGTCGAGTTCGACGCTGTTCAGCGAGAACGCTGTGCCGTCTTGCAGGGAAATGGTGACTTCCGTCAAGGGGGCGGCGCCGGTCGTGTTGATGACCAGCACACCATCCGTTTGGTAATGACTGACGCCGGTCGGGCCGTAGGGGCCGTTTTCGTCATAGACATGTGCGTCGGTGGCGGCGTCGAAGGTGTAGACGATGCCGTCGAGCGTGTACGACGTCGCCGGGCTTGTCGTGCCTGCGCCACCGCTCGGGTTGGTGACCGCCGCGTCGTAGGTTTCGGTCGTGGTGGAGAGCAAGCTGTTGAACTGGTCCGACGCACTCGCGGATTCGTTCAACGTGGAGTGCACGGTGCCGGCCTGATATTCGAGTGTCCAGTTGCCGCCCAGTGCGGCCGTGCCGGTCGCATCGGTCGAGGCGGCGACGTTCAGGTGCGTGAGGTTCGCGATCTGCTGCACGAAGGCCTGTCCGTCGGCTTGTTGAGCAACGTCGCACCCGTAGATCAGGAAGTCGCCGCCGGGCTTCATCGCTGCACCGATCTGCGCGAGGTCCGCGCTATAGGCGCTCAGATTGGATTCGGTCAGCCACGCGTTACCCGCCTGGATCGCACCGTCGGTGCCGTGCGAGATCAGCGCGATCGAGCTAATGCCCTGATGCGTCTGCAAGTACTGAGCGATCTGGGCGAAGCCGTCGCTACCGCTATTGAGCACGACGTACTGCGTGCCAGCCGGGAAGCCGGAAATCAGCGTCTGGTAATTCGCCACGCTCGGGTCGATAAACACGACCTGGGTTTGTGTGAGTTGTCCGGCGTCGCTGGTGTCGTTCAGCGCAGCATTCGTGTGAAGCTTTTCCTGGGTGGTGTTCGGCGTGCCCGTGTTGTGCGTGTTCGACCTGTCGTTGCTGGCAGACGCCGGATCGCCAGACGTGTTCGACGTGCCCGAGGCGTTCGACGAGTGCGAGGCATGACCGCCATGCGACGCGCGCGAGGCGCTGCGATCGGGCGGGGCATTCACCGTGGCATTGCCTGTCGTGCGTGCCGACATATCCGCTTGCGTCTCAGTCGCGCCATGTCGCTCGGCGGCATGTGTGAGGTCGTGCGTATGCGATTGGGCAGCAACGGCAGCCACCGACGCGTCGTACACCACACGGGGCTCCAGGGCGAGCAAGAGCGGCGATGCCGCAACACGCGGCGCGTGACGATCGGCACTTTGCTTCTCGCGCGCGAACCAATGTTTGATGATCTTCATGGCAATGCTCTCCTTGCAGCGGCCTGCCTGCCCCAGGCTAACGCGCGGACAATATCGGGAAGCGCGACTGCGCGACCGGAGTTTGGTGTGGAACGAGCGCGTGCGTCAGCCGCGCGCAAGCACGGGCCGCTGCGCGAAAATCGCGCCGGCCCGGGCAATTCGGGAGATGCCTGATAGCAGACGAACCGGCGACGATTGCCAGAGACTTCGGCCAGTCGAATGGTTACGCTGAAGGCGATGAATCGGCAGTCCGGTCTGCCGTATCGATGACGGTGTCGCCGCTCGGCGAGACGACCGGCATCTGTCCGAGCGGTGCTCTCCGCTCGTTATTTTGGGTAGCACTAACACGTTACGTTTCCCCAGGCCTCGGCCCTGACGCCCATTCGTTCGCTCGCGCTGAACTTGTGGTCCACGTAAGCCGGGCGTTTTTTCTTCATGTCGTCGGGCCGCGGCCGGTTCCCCCCGTATCGCGCCCTAACCCCTTTTGCAAACGCAGCTTCAACTGCGTTTTTTCTTGTTTCGGAATGGATGTTTTGCTAGAAAAAACAGACCGAAAACTTTCTTAACTTCGACAGCTTTTTGTGTGCGCTAACTTATCCGACTTTTATGATGGCCGGGTGAAAAACTATAATAATTGATAGGTCGTTTTTCTGACGCATCGGTGTAATCCCCGATACCTGTAATTTGTTATACCAGAGAATTGGGTGCATCTGTTTCGCATCAGATTTCAAACATATGTTTGAAGTGAATAACAGGGGAAATCGCCAGTGTTGGTGCGGTATTGCACAACAAAACAAACAAGAGAATCTTGTTGTTCAGGGTGCGTTTTGGGGGTTTGTGATTTAAATAACGACTCTTTGTTAATTATCTTAATTGCGCTTTTTTTGATTTAAAGTGGATGAAGATTAATTGGCAGTTTTTGTCAAAAAATCGACATTATCGATTGCTGGCAAATTGCTAATCGATTGAATGGGCCTGGCATGTCATGGCATCGTTATTGCCGACGCAATGCGCGATTCATGAAGTGGAGGGTGCCCACGAGCGAGGTGGCAAGCATGCCGAGGCAGGCCCAGGTGAGGCCGCCGGCACCGACCCGCGCCAGCAACATGCCCCCGATGGCGCCGCCCGCTGCGACCGCCGTATTCCATCCCGTCGTGTACATGGACTGCGCGACATCCATCGAATCGCCGGCCAGTCGTGAGAGGGCGGTCTGGGTGATCGTGGCAAAGCCGCCGACAGCAAGTCCCCAGATCGCCACGCTGAGATACACCGCCAGTGGATTGGCGCGCCACGTGCCCAGCAGCAGCACGGCCAGAATGAACACGAGAACACTGGCTACCGCGAGGCGCCGAAGCTGACGGTCGACCTGCGCGCCGACGAACCACAGGCCGACGATGGACCCGAGTCCGAAGACGAGCAGGACACGCTCGACATCCGCGCTCAGCCCCGAGGCTTGCAGCAGTGGCTCGACATAGATATAGAGGATGTTGTGAGCGGCCACGAACGTGAACACCACGAACAGGACGCCGCGGATACCCGGACGCAGCAATATGCCTATGAGGGACAGGCGCTCGCCCCGGCTTTGCCCGGGGAAGTCGGGCACGATAGCGAGCACCCAGACGGCGAGCAGCAGCGCCAGTGCCGACATCAGACCGAAGGTGCCCTGCCATCCGAGGTAACGCCCGAGCATGGCGCCGAGCGGCACGCCCAGCACCAGCGCGACGATGGCGCCGGTGCCCGAGATCGCAATGGCGCGTCCGCTCAGGTGCCGGGGTGACATACGAATCGCGTAGCCCGCCAGAAGCGACCAGACGACACCGCCGAACACGCCTGCGAGCCAGCGCGCGGCCAGCGAGAGCAAGTAGTGGCCGGAGAGTGCCGTGACCAGATTGACCGCCGCGAATCCAAGGAGGGCGGTGAGCAGTAATGGCCGGCGGCGCATGCCTTGCGTCAACATCGTGACCGGGATTGCGGCGAGAAGCGCACCGACCGCATAGGCGGTGATGAATTGCCCGGCCAACGCGTCGGAGACACGCAAACCTGCGGCAATGGACGATAGCAGACCCGCGGGCGCGATCTCCGTCAGCAAGGTAATGAAGGCTGCCATCGCGAGCGCGAGCAGTCCCCCCAGGGGCAAGCGATCGGCGTTCGGGCGATGGGCGGATGTGCTCGGAAGATTCATCAGGCGGTTTCCTTCGTGTGATGTGTTACGGCTCGCGATGGAGCCCGATGCGGCAATACTGCGGGTGCATGCGTTGAAGAGAAACAGGCTAAAGTGAACAATACTTATGACACTCGCGTCATCAATGACGCAGCGATATGGAAAGTCTTGGCGCTCTGGATATCTTCGTGCGGGTCGGCGAGTCCCGCAGTTTCACCGCAGTAGGTCAGCAACTCGGGATTTCGGCGTCGGCCGTCAGCAAGGCGATTGCCCGGCTTGAGGACAAGCTCGGCACCCGGTTATTTCATCGCTCCACGCGAACCGTCACGCTGACGCCCGAAGGCATGACCTTTCTGGCACGATGTCGGCGCATCCTGGGAGAACTGGAGCAGGCGCAAGAGGAACTGGCGCAGTCTCAACGTTTGCCGCGCGGCAAGCTGCGTGTCAGCTTGCCTTCGGTCGGCCTGCCGTTCATGCCGCAGGTCGCGCAGTTCAATCGGCAATACCCGGACATCGAACTGGAGATCGATGTGACGGATCGTCTGGTGGACGTGATCGAGGAGGGTTTCGATGCGGTCATCCGAACTGGCGTGCCGAAGGATTCCCGACTCACCGCGCGCACGCTGGGCACATACCGTCGCATCATGGTGGGCTCACCGGATTATCTTAAGGCACGTGGCGTGCCGACGTCTCCCGAGGACTTGTCGCATCACCGATGCCTGCTCTACCGTTACCCTAGCAGCGGAAAGGTCGATGTGTGGCCGCTGGGTGAACTCGGGGAAAGGTGCTTTCCGGATCTGCCGGATTCGATGATCGCCAACACGCTGGAACCGCTACTCGTCTTTGCGGTGTCCGGTCTCGGTATCGCATGTCTGCCCGATATCGCCATCCGGCATCAGGTGGAGACCGGTGCACTGGTCCCCGTCCTTGACGCGTTCAATAACGACAGCACGACCTTGCGTGTGCTGTGGCCTGCCAGCAAACATCCGTCGCCCAAGTTGCGGGTCTTTGTCGATTTCCTGACGGACAACCTGATATAGACGGGCGTGCTGACGATGTTCCCCGGAGATGCCGGCGCCCGGGGACGCGTGGTGCAAATCCCTGCTCAGATTTTCCACGCGCGGCGCACACGCTCGCGAATGTCCTCCAAACGACGCACGGGTTCGTTGGCGAAGACGAAGCGCAGGTAGCGATCTGCCTGCGGCCCCCAACCGGTCATCGGTGTGGCTGCCACTTTGCCGAGATCGAGCAGTTGACGCGAGGCGTCGGCAGGTTCGATGCCCAGACTTCGGGTGTCGATCAGCATGGACCAGCCGCCGTGCGGACGAATCACGGGGAGATCGGAGAGCGCATCCATCAGGAAATCGCTGCGATGCTCCCACTCGGCAACGGCGGCATCTACACCGTCGTCCACAGCGGTGAGCGCGGCGGCGGCGCCGTCCATCGCAATCCCGACCTGACAGACCACGTTGGACAAGCTGACGAGGCGCACGTCGTTCATGATCGACTCGGGGCCGACGATCCAGCCCACACGCCATCCGATCATGCGGTACTCCTTCGAGACCGCACCGATCGTGATCGTGCGCTCTCGCATGCCCGCGAGCGAAGCCGGGTGAATGACGCGGCGCCCGCCGAACAACAGGCGTTCCATGGCAGCATCGTAGACGAGCCAGATGCCGCGCGCGTTGCAATGGTCTGCGATGGCCTGCCACTCGTCCTGTGTGGGCACATAGCCGCTCGGCATCGACGGCGACATGATCAATAGCGCCTTCGTGCGCGGCCCGATGGCGGCGGCGAGGCTATCGAGATCGAGGCGCCAGCCGTCCGGGTTCGGTATCAGGTGAGCGAACTTCGGTACACCCCCACTGAGATGGACGCGGTTGATCAGCCCCGCGTACGTGGGATCGGTCAGCACGACTTCGTCGCCGGGCTCGATGATCGACAGCAAGACGTTCAGGATGCCCGCGAGGCCGCCGGCCGAGACGATACACTCCGTGGCCGGGTCGTAAGCCGTGCCTGCCGAATGTCCCACGCGCTCTGCGGCCGCTTCGCGGAGCGGTCGCAGACCGGTGAAGGGGAGATAGCTATTGGCCGCATCGTCGTCGATCGCTTCGTGCGTGCGCGCCAGCGCTGCGGCGGGAGGTCGAAGATCCGTGTCGAGATTCTCGAGCCTTAGAATGTCCGGATCGCCCAAAGCGTCTGCCGCGTCGCCGACTCGATCCACGCCAATGCCGGGTATTTTTTGTAACCGTGATACCGTCATGTCGACCTCCTGGAATGATTTAATATATTAAAATGAAGAAATCAGTAGAAGGCAAGCTGTCTTTAACATCGTTGGCGGATCAGTTGCGCGAACGCATTGCGGACGGACGGTGGGCGCCCGGGACCCAACTCCGTCAGGACGCGATCGCGAAGGAGTTCGGCACCAGCCACATCCCGGTTCGGGAGGCGTTCGTGCAATTGCAGGCGAGCGGGTTCGTGACGATCGTGCCGAATCGCGGCGCGTTCGTTTCGGCGATGACGACGTTCGAGGCCTCGGAACTCACGGAAATGCGGGTGGCGCTGGAATTGCTGGCGCTCGACGCCGCCATCGATGCATTCGGCCCGGAGGACGAAGCGGCGGCGCGTGAGATTCTGCGGGAAGACGAGACGGCGCCGGACGTCGAGTCCTGGTCGATCGACAACTGGGCGTTTCACCGGGCGATCTATCAGGCCAGTGGCCGACGCCACTTGATGGAGACGCTCGAAGCGATCTGGCGCAAGACCGATCGCTATCTACGGTTGGTGTGGCAACTGGAGCGCTATCAGGATGTGTCGTTCTCGGAGCACGTCGAGATATTGGAGGCTGTGCTGGTGCGTGATCGGCGCACGGCCAAGCGTCTGACGAAAGCCCACATTCAGTCGGCGGGCGACGTCATGCAGATGGCGCTTCGGGCGTCCCGGGCGGGTTGATCTGGCTAGCACGCAACGAGCCCGCGTCATCGTGGCGATGTCCCGCCGCGCCACCATGCGGCCAGCGTATTGAGCGCACGACGGGATGTCTGATCGCTCAGGCCACTGTGCAGCACCACTTCCGAGTCGGGCAGCGTCGGCAACCCCAATGAGGACCCGACGTCGAGCGCTCCGACCGGCGCCACGCTGTAAGGCATGGGCGCGACAGCCAACCCGGCTGACACGGCGGCGCTGATGGCGCCCAGACCACCCCCGAGGAAGACTTCGGTCCACGCGATTTTTGCGGCGTCCAGCGTTTGCGTCGCCACATTGCGGATACCGCAGCTCGGCGCGAGGGCCGCCAGTCTCAGTGGCTGCGTCGGATCGTGCGACCAATGCGCTGCGGCGAACCAGCCCATCCGCTCTTTCAACAGTCTTTCTCCGCCGCGCCGGTTGTCTTCACGGCGCACGATGACAGCATCCATGGCGCCCCGTTCGAAAGCGTCCATCAAGTTGCGTGACGCTTCGATGTGGACTTCGACGACGAGATTCGGGGCATGGACGTTCAGGTTTGCCAGCAAGGCCGGTAGACCGGGCCCCGCCACCTGATCGCTGATGCCGAGCGTCAACCGCTGCGTTGCCACTGACAATCCTCTGACTGCCATCTCGTGCGCCGAAACGAAATGTCGTGCCGGATGCAGAAACGTCGCGCCGTGCGAGGTCAGTTGCACTTTGCGCGGTGTGCGTTCCAGCAACCGATAACCCAGACGGTCCTCCAGACGCTTGATCTTGACGCTGATCGCGGCTTGCGACGTCCCAAGCGCTCTCGCGGCTTTGGTGAAACTGCCGAGATCGGCCGTCAGCACAAACGCGCTAACCGATTCGATGTCGAGTGTGGTCATTCATATCATCCGTATTGGTTATCTTAGAAATACTAGTTCATATCTGTACGTTATCACTGACAGTCCACATACTTTCGCCACCTTCTTTTGTGGACGAAAGACATGACATCGAAAGATCCGCTTGAAGCGACGCCAACCGAAGTTGCCGGGGTGGTCGTATCGGCGCAAATCCTGCCGCCGGGATCGACGGGCGGGACACCCGGGCGCACGGGATCTGCCGTCTCGTCGTGCGCGGGCAGGAGGGGGCCATGAGCATTGACGCGCAAAACGTGAGGGGTCCGGATGCCGCCGAGGCGGCCGGCGATCCGAGCCGTTGGATCGCATTGCCTGTTCTGCTGACCGGGGCGTTTCTTCCGATTCTCGATTTCAATGTCGTCAATCTCGCGTTACCCGAGATCAGCCGCGATCTGGGGGCGACGGCGAGCGACACGCAGTTCGTTATCTCGGCCTACGCCGCCACCTATGCCGTGTTTCTCATTACAGGGGGGCGGCTCGGCGACTGGTTGGGACGCAAGCGCATGTTCATGGCGGGCGTGGCCGGGTTCACGCTGGCTTCCGTGTTGTGCGGCGTCGCCGGTTCGCCGGGCGTTCTGATTGCCGGACGCATGCTTCAGGGACTGACAGCGACCGTCATGGCGCCGCAGGTGCTGGCTTCCATCCGGGTGCTGTTTCCGGCGGGCGAACAGGGCACCGCGCTGGGACTTTACGGTGCGGTGTTCGGACTGGCGAATATCGCCGGTCAGATCCTGGGCGGGGTGCTGGTGACGATACATCCGCTGGGACTCGCCTGGCAGGCGATCTTTCTCGTCAACGTGCCCATCGGCGCGGCGGCGTTTTTCGGAAGTCTCCGATTCCTCGGCGACTCGCGCGCGGATCATGCCCAACGTCTGGATATCGGTGGCGTCATGCGTCTGTCGGCGGCGCTCGGTTTGCTCGTTTATCCGTTGATCGAAGGACGCGGTGCGGGATGGCCGTTGTGGATCATCGCCATGCTGGTGGCGTCGCCGTTCGCGTTCCTGATCTTCGTGCGATACGAGCATCGATTGGCCCGGCGCGGTGGTGCGCCACTCGTGGATCTGGCCTTGTTTCGCGAGCCGGGGCTGGCCGTTGGCGTGGCGATGGCATTGCTCTACTACATGCTGTCCTCGTTCTATCTGACGTTCTCGGTCTACTTGCAGGGCGGTCTGAAACTGACACCGCTCGATGCCGGCATGCGCACGTTGCCATTCGCCATTGGCTACTTCGCCGCGTCTTTCGTGGCGGCGCGCTTCATGCGATGGCTCGGCTCGCGGGCACTGACGCTCGGCTTCGGCGTGCAGGTGCTCGGCTTCGGCAGTGTGATCTGGGCAGTGTCGGCCGCCCGGCTGCCGCTGGTCGAGTCGGGACTGTTCGTCGCCGGACTGGGGTACGGCCTGGTCATGCCGTCGGTCATCAAGGCCGTGATCGGCGGCGTCGAACCGCGTCACGCAGGTCTGGCTTCGGGCGTAGTGATCTCGACATTCCAGATCGGCGCGGCGCTCGGCGTCGCGATCATCGGGGGCGTCTTTTACAGTGCGCTCGGGGCGGCGCATGACCTCACCGCCTATACCGACGCCTTCGTGCTTGCCCTGAGCTGCAACGTCGTGCTTCTGATCGTCGGCGGCATCCTGTCGACCCGGCTGCCACGATAGCCGACATCACTGACATCACTCGCCCCACGTGATCCGATCCGCGCCGGTCACCGGCGCGGTACGTCACTGTCAATCGCGCGACCCACCTGCGCGTCATCGTCATCTCATGCCATGCCATGCGGCCTTCGCCATGCGGTCGATGGCTTGCGCATGCCGTGATTCAACGATCATTCGTCAAGCGAATACTTCGATACATCTTATCGATTTTGAAAATAAAGTCGCGCGACATATCGTGGTTGGACAGGCGTCCGCACGCGCGTCGATGCGTCGGAGCCGATGAAGCGCCGGCACCCTCGTCGGCGTAACGAGGAGATGGATGAGACATGATGCACAACGAGATAGCCTCGTCGTCGCCGGGCGCGATCGATGCCGACGAGAGAAAGATCATATTCGCCGCGTCTCTGGGCGCGGTGTTCGAGTGGTACGACTTCTTTTTATACGGCGCACTGGCTGCCATCATTGCCACGCAGTTCTTCAGTAGCCTGAATCACACGGCGGCCTTCGTATTTGCGCTGCTGACGTTTGCGGCGGGTTTCATCGTCCGGCCGATCGGCGCGCTGATCTTCGGGCGGCTGGGCGATCTGGTCGGGCGCAAACACACGTTCTTGCTCACGATCGTCATCATGGGGTGTTCCACGCTGCTGGTCGGCGTACTGCCCGGCTATCAGACGCTGGGCGTGGCGGCCCCCGTCATTCTGGTGCTGCTGCGCATGTTGCAAGGTCTGGCGCTTGGCGGCGAGTACGGCGCGGCGGCGACGTACGTGGCCGAGCACGCACCCAGCGACAGGCGCGGCGGCTGGACGGCGTGGATTCAGACGACGTCGACGCTCGGATTGCTGCTGTCGCTGGTCGTCATCATCGCCGTGCGGGCGTTGACGGGAAAGTCGTTCGACGTCTGGGGCTGGCGCATTCCGTTCCTGCTCTCGGGCGTGCTGCTGGCTGTCTCCGTCTATGTGCGCGTGTCGATGCGCGAGTCGCCAGCGTTCCAGAAAATCAAGGCCGAAGGACGCACATCCCGCGCGCCGCTGACTGAAGCGTTCGGTGAGTGGCGCAATCTCAAACTGGTGCTCCAAGCGCTATTCGGCCTTCTCGCGGGGCAAGCCGTCGTGTGGTTTACCGCGCTGTTCTACGCGATGTTCTTTCTCACGCAGACGCTCAAGCTCGATACCGGTACGACCAATCTGCTCGTGGGGCTGGCGCTGGTGATCAGTTCGCCGCTGTACATCGTCTTCGGCAGGCTATCGGATCGCATCGGCCGCAAGCCGGTGATCCTCTGTGGCCTGTTTCTGGCCGCTGCAACACTCTTTCCGATCTTCCAGGGACTCACGCACTTCGCCAACCCCGCGCTTGCTCGCGCCCAGCAGACGTCGCCCGTGGTCATCGTGAGCGATCCGGCGGACTGCTCGTTCCAGTTCAACCCGACAGGCACCGCGTCGTTCGATAACGCTTGTGACGTCGCCAGACGTGTGTTGTCCGCCAACTCGGCGAGTTACGCGACGATCTCCGCCCCGGCGGGTGCGAAGACCGTCGTCAGAGTGGGGACGATGGAAATCGCGGCGCCGTCGTTGCACGGGCTGCCGCCCGCGCAGGCCAAAGCCACCGAGCAAGCGTTCCGGGCGGCGACCGGGCAGGCGCTCTCGCTCGCCGGATACCCGACGAATGCGGACCCCGAGGCCGTCAACGAACCCATGATTCTGGTCCTGCTGATCGTGCTGATGGCGTACGGGGCCATGACGCTGGGCCCGATCGCCGCCATCCTCGTCGAAATGTTCCCGACACGCATTCGCTACTCGGCGATGTCGCTGCCGTATCACATCGGCAACGGCTATTTCGGCGGTCTTTTGCCGACCGTGTGCTTCGCACTCGTCGCACAACGCGGCGACATCTACTTCGGTCTTTGGTACCCGGTCGTCGTGGCGGCGATCTCTGGCGTCATCGGTCTGGTCTTCATCAAGGAGCCGACCCGCGATCAGATGTACGGTGACGACTAATTATTCACCATATCAATGGTGTGATGATAACAATCCATTTCATAAATAAATTGCGATTGTTTAGATTGGTTGAGTGGCGACTTCACGGTGAACTCGCAACGCCCAACCCAACAGGAGGCCATGACATGGCAGACGTGGAACAGTTGAAGCAGGACATCAAGGTAGTGATGTTCGACCAGTACGGCACGGTGGTGGATATGCAAGGCGGTCTGACGCAAGTTGCGACGCCGTTTCTGCGGGACAAGGGGTGGACGGGTAACCCGAACTCGTTCGTGACGTGGTGGCGCCGTACCCACTTCGAGAACTCGATGATCGATGCGTTGCTGCACAAGGCGCACACGCCCTATCGCGAGATTGGTCATCGTGCCGTGTCGTACACGCTCGAACGTGCGGGGATTTCCTTCACGCGTGAAGAGGTCGAGTACCTGGTGTCCAACATCGAGAAGCTCAAGCCGTTCCCGGATGTACCCGAAGCGCTGGCTCGTCTCCAGACGAAATACAAGATCGTCGTGCTCTCCAACGGGGATCGGGACATGCTGGAGACGGCGAAGCAGTATCACCAGATTCCGTTCGATAACGTGATCTCGGTCGCCGAAGCCAATTCGTTCAAGCCGCATGTGGCGACCTACACGAAGGCCGCCGAGATCATGGGCGTGCGTATGGACGAGGTGCTGTTCGTTGCCAACCACGCGTTCGACTGTCTGGGGGCGAAGGCGGCGGGCATGCGCAGCGCCTTCATCGACCGTCGCAAGCGTCCGTTCGGCGGCACGCCGCATCAGCCGGATATCTGGGTCGACGACATGAAATCGCTCGCCGACGTGATGGTCTGAAACAGCAGTTTATAGGTGGCTAGCCCGGCGCAGAATGGCTTTAGCGCGATCTACGACCGGGCGATCGACCATGTGACCATCCATCATGACGGCATGCGAGCGCTGGGTGGCGTCGATGACGCGATGCGCCCACGCGATTTCGTCTGCGGAAGGGGAGAACACGGTGCGTGCAATCGGCAGTTGCGTTGGATGCACGCACAGCTTGCCCAGAAAGCCCAGATTGCGTTCGAACCTGGCTGACCGCTCGAAGGCTTGCAGATCCGCGAGATTCTCGGTGGCGCCGGCAATCGGCGCGGGCAACCCGGCGGCGCTGGAGGCCAGCACCATCCGTGCGCTTGGATAAAAGAGGCCGACGTCCTGATCCGGGGGCAACGACAGTGCCGTCTGGAAATCCATGTTGCCGAACGCCACGCGGCAGAGCTTGCCGGTGTCGATGATCGATTCGACGTTGAGGATGCCGCGCGCCGTTTCGATCATGCCGACCCGAGGCAGCGACGCCGGTAACGCATTCGCGGCGGCAATCAGGTCATCGGCGCTGTCGACCATGGTGAGGAACACGCCCGCGATACGCTTGTGAAAGCGGGTGAGCGCCGCGAGATCGTGTGCAAACTCGTCGCCGGTCGAAGGATTGAGCCGGATGGCAACGCGTCGACTGTCGATGTTGCGCATGAACGCTGCCGTGTTTTCACGCGCCTGCGCCTTGTTTGCCCCGATGACCGAGGCTTCCCAGTCGATGATGACGACGTCGGCGTCATACCCCAGTGCTTTCTCGAAACGTTCCGGCCGGTCGCCGGGCGCAAACAGAAGCGTCTGGGCGGTGGCAAGGGTCGCGGCATTCCCAAGGGAAGCGGGGCGTGGCGAATCGGTAGATGTCATGGCAAGTGCATTCCTTCGACGTTGACGTCGGCATCACTACATCATTTGCGCGTTAAAGCACCTTCCAGGTCGACGTCGCGCTGGCCAGCAGCTTGCCGTCGGCGTCGCGGACGTCGGACTGGAGGAAACAGATCTGCCGTCCCTTGCTGCTGAAACGGCTGGTGGCGGTGATCTGCCCTTCGCGAACCGCGCGCGTGTACTGGATGTTCATGGCCAGCGTGGCGCCCGCGCCGACCTCTCGCCTGAGTAGGTGTCCCATGGATATGTCGAGCAATGTCGCGCTCACACCGCCGTGCAGCGAGCCCTGCGGGTTGAACATGAAGTCCCGCACGGTCATGGCGACGGTGCAGGTCTGATCGGCGTAAGTGACATGCATCCCATACAGCTTGAGCAGGAAGAAGGTGTCGAAATCCTGGTGATAGCTGCGCAGCGCGGCCTCAAAGGCGTCTCGTGCCTGTGCTTCGTCGATTGGCTTGTCCATTTAGTCCTGAGTTGCGGGGGTCAGAAGGTCGCGCACCGTGCCCTGCGCGTGCAACGCGTTGATCGCGTCGTCAGACAGCCCGAGCACCGCGCCGAGAATTTCACGGGTGTGCTGCCCGAGCATGGGCGGTGCGAGCACCGGATTCAGCGGCTGGTCGTCGAGGCGCACCGGCGACGTAATGTTCTTCACCTCGCCGGCGATGGGATGCGGCATCGAGACGATCATGCCGCGCTGCGTGAGCTGCGGCGCCTCGCAGACTTCGCCCACGGTGCGGATCAGGCCGCAAGGCACGCCTGCCGCCCCGAGCTTGTCGACCCAATGGCTTCGTGTGTTGCCACGGAGAATGTCGGTCACCAACGGCTTGAGCGCCTGACGATGTTTCACGCGCAGCGGCGCCGTGACGAAACGCGCGTCGTCGAACAGCGCCTTCGCACCGGTGACTTCGCAGAACAGACGCCAGAACTTGTCATTGGCCACGCCCAGATTGAGCCAGCCGTCCGATGCCTGAAAGGTCTCGTAGGGGCTGATGGTCGGATGTTCGTTGCCCCGGCGGCTGGGAGACAGCCCCGTCGCGAAGTAAATGCCGGCGTTGAACGTCAGCAAAGAGGCGAGGGCGTCGAGCATGGAGATTTCCACGCAGCGTGCCACGCCGGTCTGTGCGCGCTCGTAAAGTGCCGAGAGAATGCCCTGAACGGCAAACAGGCCCGCGATCATGTCAGCAATGGATGTGCCGACCTTGGTCGGCTGGCCACCGGGCTCACCGGTGATGTCCATCACCCCGGCTTCGCCCTGGACGATCAGGTCGTAGCCGGGGCGCTGCGCATCCGGCCCTTGGGAACCAAAGCCGGAGATGGCGCAGTAGATGAGTTGCGGGTTGCGTCGGCGCAGCGTCGCGAGATCGAGACCGAGGCGTTGCATCGTGCCCGGACGGAAGTTCTCGATGACGACATCGGCGGTCTCCATGAGATCGAGCAGCAGCTTGCGGCCGGCCTCGTGCTTGAGATCGATGGCGCAACTGCGCTTGTTGCGATTGACCGACAGGAAATAGGCGCTCTCGCCTTCGACGAATGGCGGCCCGAAGGCTCGGCTATCGTCGCCATGGGCCGGTTCTTCGATCTTGATGACGTCGGCGCCCAAATCGCCCAGATGCATGGTCGCGAACGGACCGGACACCACACGCGTCAGGTCGATGATGCGAATGCCATCGAGTGGCCGTGCCGACGCATACGTCGCGCGGCCGTGATCGTCATGCGGGGCGTTGTCGGTGGACGGACGCAGGCCCATTTTCAGTCTCCTTTTGCACGAATCTCAGGGCAGTCTATCGAGGCCTAATTTATTTATGAAATGGATTTTTAGTATCCAAACATTCATATAGGATATGAAGCAAAACCCCTGATCGAGAGGATCTGAAATGAATTTGCGCGCTGTCGATTTGAACCTGCTCGTGATCTTCGACGCCCTCATGCGCGAGCGCCATGTGACCCGCGCGGCGTTGCGCATTCCGATGAGCCAACCGGCCATGAGCAATGCACTGGCACGGCTTCGTCATGTCTTCCGCGACGATCTGTTCATTCGCTCCGGCGGCACGATGGAGCCCACGCCGCGCGCTATCGAGCTTGGGGAGTCGGTGCGGCAGATTCTTCGGCAGACGGAGCGGTTGATGTCGAGCGACGTGAACTTCGATCCGGCGACGACACAGCGCGAATTCACGGCGCGCATGTCGGATCTCGTGGGATGTCTGGTGCTGCCTCAGATTCTCGCCGCCATCGCCGAATCGGCACCCGGGGTCACGCTCGATATCCTGCATATGTCGCCGGAGCGCACCATCAAGGGGCTGGAGAGCGACGAGCTGGACTTCGGCCTGAGCATGCAGCTTCAGCACGCCTCCAACATCCGTCGGCAACCGCTGTTCATGGATCAGATGGTGTGCGTGATGCGCGCGGATCATCCGCTGGCCGAGGCTAAGCTGACGATGAAGCGCTTTCTGGAAGCCGAACATCTGCGCGTCGCGATGAGCCCGACGGACATCCGCTTTATCGACAATGTGCTCGCCGATCAGGGGTTTGCACGAAAAGTCGTCGCGAAAGTCCCGCACTGGCTGCTGATTCCGCCGATTCTGCAAGAAAGCCATCTGATCGCGGTCATCTCCGGCAAGCTGGCGGCACGCTTCTCGTCCGAGACGATTGCAGTCCGGCCGTTGCCGTTTCCATCGGAACCTTTCTCGTGGGACATCTACTGGCATCGCCGCAACGACAACAGCGCTTCGCACAAGTGGATGCGCGATCTGGTCGTCGGCGCGTGCTCGGCGATCTAGTCGCCTACCCGCGAGTGATGCGGTCGATACCCGCCCTCACGGGCATCGACCGGAAATTGCGCCAGCGCCTCAGAACTTATGCACCATGCCTATCCGTAGCGCGGCTTGATTGCGTGAGGACGAGGCACTGGCGATGGCGCCTTCGAAGATGTCTGCGTGAGCCGCATCGGCGTTCGCTCGCTGGAACGACGACATCGCGTACAGCTCGGTGCGCTTGGACAGCTTCTTGTCGATCACGACGCCGACGAGCTGATAGCCCGGCGATGTCCCCGAGTAGCCGACGCTGCCGGCCGTGTAGGTGTACTCGGCACCGACGGTCCAGGAGGGCGCGAAGTGATAGTTCGCCCAGACTTCGTAGTTTGTGAACGCCACCGTTGCCGTTGTACCGTTCGCCTGACCGAACAGCGTGCGAGTGTAGTTGGCGCCAAGTGTGACGGCGTCGATATTCCACGTGGCGCCCAGCCCCCACTCCTGCAACGATGCCGGATTGCCGACATAGCTGAATGGTCCTGCCGCACCGATGGCAGCCCCGCTGGTGTTGGCCTGGAAGTTGCCGTCGGGGAACAGCGTTGCGGGATGTTTCGCTTGCAAATAGCCGGCCGCAATCAACAGTGAGCCGATGCGATAGCGCGTGCCGGCGCTCCAGTTGCCCACTGTCGCCGTGCCGGGCGAATTCGAATTCGATAGCCCGAGCATGGCGCCGAATGAGAGGCCGCCGTAGTCGACGCTGGTGAATTTGATCGCATTGTTCACACGGTACGAATCGCTTGTGTTGTCGATGTCGCTGGCATGCGCGAACATCGGCCCCCAGTTGCCATTGAACGTGACCGGTTGCACGAAGTCCACGATCTCGTCGTACTGGCGGCCAATCGCGAGCGAGCCGAGCGAGCGGTCACGCAGTTCGATATAAGCCTGCCGCCCGAACTGCCGTCCGCCCTGAAAGAGCTGACCGTTCGCCGAGTTGAAGCCGTTCTCCAGCTTGAAGGCCACCGAGCGCCCGCCGCCGAGATCGTCACTGCCCGTCAGCCCCCAACGACTGCCGTAGATGCCCGACAACGTGCCGTCGACCATCGACCACTGCGATTTGCCGCCACTATTGCTCACGTAGTTGATCCCGGTGTCGATAATGCCGTAAAGCGTCACATTCGACTGCCCATACGAAAGGCCCGTCGACAACGTCAACAGTCCCAATGCCCATTTCGCACGCTTCATTTCACTTCCCCTTTACTCTTACGTGTGACATCAAAGATATATTTGGACTACTAATCGTCTTCGGCGTTATTAGAATTATTGGGTACTTGCTACATGTGTCGGGACTGCCGCGCTACCTGGCGTTCAGTCCCGGTTCAGTCCGGTGCCAGGACGTGACACGCTGATAGGCACTGGCATATCGCAACAAGGCAAACTCGGATCCGGGGCGACCGATCAGTTGCAGTCCCACGGGCATGCCGGTGTCGTCGAAACCGATGGGTAGAGACAACGCCGGTACGCCGAGATAGTTGAAGGCGCGGTTCGAACGAAGCAGGGCTGTCGTGAGCGCCACGGCAGCCTGAGGCTGATCCGACAGCGCGGCGATCGGCTGTGCCCGCACGGTCACCGAAGGACAGATCAACAGATCGTGCGATGCAAAGACGTGCGAGACGAATCTTTGCAGGCTGGGTATGCGTGCCTCGATCGCTCGCGCATAGGTGCTCGGGTCGACTCGCCCCGCTGAGTTCAGCCGCAGGCGGGTGGCTGGCGAGAGACGTTCCGGTGAGTGTTGCAAACGCTCGTGGTGCAGCGCGTGGGCTTCGAACGAGGTGGTTGCAGCGGCGTACGCATCGCAATGTTCGATCTCGTCGAGCGCGAGCGGATGCAGCGTGGCACCGAGTGCCTCGAATACGTTCAACGCTGCGGCCATACATTCAGACAGGCCTGCGTCATGCACGTCAAAAAACGGATGCTGCGCGAGCGCGATGCGACGCCCGTGCAACGGGGGCACTTCGCTGTCGGGCGAGTGCCTCTCGTTGTCATTCCAGGCAGCAGTTCGATTGTCGTGACTGTCGGGGCCGGTGAGCGCAGCAAGCGCCGCAACGAACGCCTTCGTAGCCGCGTTGGCCGAAGCGATATCGTTTCCCGTCGCGCCGACCGGACGACGAATGACCGAGAACACACGCGCACAGTCGTCGGCAAGGCGCGCCATCACGCCGATAGTGTCTTGCGAGCGGGATAGCGGCACGGTGCCGCTGGCGTCGATGCTCGCAAACGTCGGTTTAAGACCCACGACGCCGCACAGGGCCGCAGGAATTCGCACCGACCCGCCCGTGTCCGCGCCGAGCGCGAACATAACGCCGCGCCCCGCGACAGCCGCCGCTGCGCCGCTCGACGACCCGCCGGCGATCATTGCGGTGTTCCACGGATTTCGTACCGGCCCGTTTGCCGCGTGAAGACCAGTGGCGCCGTAGCTCAGTTCGTCGAGGGCCAGCTTGCCCAGCCCCACTGCACCGGCTTGCCACAGCGCCACGAGCGCCGGAGCCGGAGACAAATCGGTACAGAAGTCGTCGAATTGCGATCCGGCACGCGGCGGGGCCGTGCCGTCGGTGAATACGTCCTTATGCCCGAACGGCACGCCCGCGAGTGGTTTCGTGACGTCACCGGCAAGCGCGCCCGCAGGCGGGCTGCCGCCTTGTGCGACCCAGCAATGCGTGGCGTCGCCAACGCGCCGGGCGCTGACGCCAAACGCATTGGCGACTTCGGCCGGCGTCAGTCGAGCGTCCCGCAGGGCGTGGCGCAGCCCGTCGATCGACTGACTCAGGGCCGCGACTTCGACGGCAGTGTCAGACATGGCCGTATTTCGCAAGCGCGTCCGCAAGGCTCAGACCCTGCTGCAATTCGGCGCGAATGTGGCTTTCCTTGTCCGTGAGTCGTTCGGCTTCGACCAGCACTTCGTCGACTAACGTGGAAGGAACCACGATGACGCCGTCTTCGTCGCCGAGAATGAAGTCGCCCGGCCGGACTTCAACCCATCGCGAAGTGGCGCCACGCAGGCTGACGGGGGTTTGCCAGCCATCCACCTTCCATCGCCCGATGGACTGTACCGGCGTGCGATATCGGGCGTACAACGGGTAATCCTGAGCGCCGATCCAGCGCACGTCGCGAATGCCGCCGTCGATCAGCGCGCCGACGCTGCCACGCTCTTTCATGCCGATGGCGATAAGTTCGCCGAAGTAGCAGATGCCTTCGCCGTCGCCACTCCACACGGTGACCTCGCCGGGCGACACGCCGGCACAGGCCTGCATCTTATCGGCGTCTCCGCCCTGCGGGTAAGGCATCATGTGCCCATGGATCGTGTACGCCCAGCCGGCGAGCTTGCCGGTGTCGGCCGGGTACGGCGCGAAATCCGCTGCCAGGCCCTGATCGAGGTGACCCATGGCGTCGAGCACGTCGGCGACGTTCGACGTATCGACGATCAGAAAGCGCTGGCGAATCTCTTCTTTTTCTTCAGGACTACGAATTTTTTGATTGTCATTCATTGCTTGCTCCTTGAGTTTCCGTCTGTCAGATGCTGGGAATCATTCCGCCGTCGACGCGAATGATCGATCCATTGATAAACGAGGCGCGCTCGCTGGCGAGGAACGCGACCGTGTCGGCGTATTCTTCCGGCGTGCCGTAGCGGCCGACCGGAATGGTGGCGATGCTTTGCTTGACGATCGCATCGACTGGGCGCGCTTCCCGGGTCGCGCGCGCTTCATCGAGTGCGCGAATACGATCGGTGCCGATACGTCCGGGCAGCACCACGTTGACGCATACGCCATCCGCCGCGACTTCGTTGGCCAGCGTCTTCGACCAGCCGAGCAGCGCAGCGCGCAGGGTGTTCGACACGCCAAGGTTGGCGATCGGCGCGATTACGCCGGACGACGTACTGGTCACAATTCGCCCCCAGCCCTTCGCACGCATGTCGGGCAGAACGAGGTCGGTGAGGTGCATGAGCGAGAGCACCATCGCCTCGAACTGCGAGCGCCAGGTTTGCGCGGCCACACCGGCCGCGCCGGAGGGTGCTGGGCCGCCCGAGTTGTTGATGAGAATGTCGGGGGCGCCCAGATCGCGCTTCACCGATTCGATCATGTTGTCCAGACTATCGATCTGTCCCAGATCAGCCACATAGCCGCTCGCCGTCCCGCCTGCTGCGCGGATCTTCTCCACGGTTTGCGCCAGCGCTTCCTCGCTGCGATCCGACACCGTGACCTTTGCACCCTCGCGCGCGAGGGCAAGTGCAATGGCACCGCCCAGTCCGCCACCGCCCGACATGACCAGCGCGGTCTTGCCTGTTATGCCCAAATCCATGCCTGCTCCTTGTTCGTAATGTCGATCACCGGCTGACCAGCGCTCACGTGCCCACGCGCAGCGGGCTGCGGACCTTGCGCAGTGCCGCGAGCACGCTTTGTGCCGTGATGCGGCCGGTCTTGGGGTTCTCGGTCGGAATGTTCTGAATGCTCATCGAGAACGACGCTGAGTCGGAGTCAACCTCGATGGTGTGCGTGTTGCGGGTGAGCGCGGGGTCGGCCCAGATCTCCAGATGCGTGTCGTCAGGACCGACGCCAGCCAATGCCAACGCCACGACGACGTTCAGATTGGCCGGGAATCCCTTGGCAGCCTCCCGTGCATTGCCGGAGAAGATGCGGATGGGCTCGGTAACGTCTTCGATCCGGATGTTGTTATCGACCAGAAATGGCGCGCCGACCAGACCGCGCACGGGCTTGCGGGTGATCATGCGCACCGACCGGATCTTGCCTTCGGCTGCGGCAGTGACCGCGTCGAGGCCGAGCAGGGCGCCCGTGGGCACGATGATCTGCCCGCCATGCTCACGCGCGAGGGCGACCAGATCCATGCGTTCGAGCAAGGCGCCGCAACTCAGTACGATGAGCGTTTTACCGGCGCGCAGCACCGGCTCGGCGATGTCTCCGACCAGATGCGCGGGGGCACATTCGATCACGATATCGGCATGCTCGGCCAGTTCGCCGAGCGAGACCAGGGGCACCGGATGCTTCAGCGCGTGGAGGGTCTCGGCCGCTTTGGTCGAATCCCGTACCGCGATGGCTGCCAGCTTCAGGCCGTAGATCCCTTCGTCGAGCCGTGCAGCCAAGGTTTTGCCGACAGCGCCGAGTCCGGCGATGCCCACGCGTAACTCGTTAAGGTTAGGCATATGTGCTCCTCTCATGTTGGTATGGATGTAATGCAAGTCGCGACGACCTCACGGCATGTCGAGACTGATGAAATGGTCGGCAATGGCGCCGGTCGTCGTCAGCCAGATACGGTCGCGATGCCGGACGATGTGTTCGAGGGCCCGCCGGAAGTGCCGAAGCCGGAACGGTTGCCCGATCAGGAACGCATGGATTGAGATACCGAAGACGAGGGACTGTTGCTCGCTCTGCGAGAGCATCTCGTCGAAGTTGTCGATAACCATGTCGGTAAAGTCGGCGGCGCTGCTGTGATGCAGGGCAATTGCGGGGATATCGTTGACCTCGTGCGGGTAGGGCACGCTGAGGATGCGGCCTTCGCGCGTGTTGATCCAGACGGGCTGATCGTCGATTGGCCAGTCGAGCAGATAGCGATACCCGGCTTCTTGCAGAAGGTCAGGGGTCACATTGCTGGGATTGACGCCGGGGCTCAACCAGCCGACCGGTGCACGGCCTTCGTGTTGCGCGATGGCTTCGGTGACTTCGCGAATGAGCTGGCGCTCTCCGGCTTCGTCGAAGTCGTTCTGATGCTCGGAGTTCGTACGGCCGTGTCCGAGTATTTCGTCGCCGCGTGCGCGCAACGCTGCAACGACCTCCGGGCAATGGTCGTAGCACTCGGAATTGAGCAGCACGGACAGGGGAATGCCCAGCGCGTCACACATTTCGATGATGCGCCACACGCCGACCCGGTTGCCGTATTCGCGCCAGCCCCAGTTATAGGTGTTCGGGTGCGGCAGGCCAGGCGAGTACGAGATGCCCAGCCCCGTGTTGTACGAGAAGTGCTCAAGGTTCAGGCACAGGTGGACGGCCAATCGGCGGCTCTGCGGCCAGTTGAAATCTGGGCGGGAAACAATGCCGGAGTAGCGAAAGCGATCATGCGAAGGAAGCATCGGTAGCCTCTGCAATTCGGTGAGATGAGAATGTCGTAAGCGCCAGCGTGTGCGTTCGCGCCATGACGGGTCGTTGCGTGTCATTGCGCATCATTACGCATCATCACGGACGGTAGGACGCCGGTGCGCTGAGCAGCGACAAGTCGACCGTCGTGAGATTCTGCGCACTGATCAGGATCGAGGGGGCTTGCACGTCGCGTTGCACCGGCTTGTGGGCGGCAGCCGCTACGGCCTGCCGCAAGGCTTCGCGCCCTTGCGTCACGATCTGCTGTGCGGACGTGCAGACCAGATCGCCGCTCTTGATCATCTGCTGCGCCGTCTGGCTAAGGTTCGACGCACTGATCTTGACCTGGCCACGGCGCTGCGCCCCCTTCACCGCGATGAGGGCGCCGGCGGCCGAATCGTCGACGGCGTTGTAGATCCCGCCCAGATCGGGGAAGCGTTGCAGCCAGTTGTCGACCAGATTGATGGCGTCGTTGCGGGTCACGGCATTACGCGACTCCGCGACGACCTTGATGCCGGGGTAACGCGCCTTCAACGTGTCGAGAAACCCCTGACGACGCTGGTCCGCCCACGACTGCCCTTGTTGCTGCGAGATCATCGCCACTTCGCCCTTGCCAGCCATGGCGTCGCCCAGACACTGGGCTTGCAGGCGGCCCATCTCGTAGTGGTTAGCGCCGACGGTGGACGCCAGTTTCGTGCTGGCCGGCAGGCTCGACAATCCGACCACAGGAATACCTGCCCCGATGGCGTGCTCGACCGCGCCTCGTACGGCTTCGCCGTTGGTTGCGCCGACCACCATCGCGTCGACCTTGCTCTCCGAGAGATCCTGAATTTGCGAAATCTGCGTGCTGACGTTGGCGTCGCCGCCCGCGTTAAGCTTGACGAGTTTCACACCGAGTTTCCTGGCTTCATCCTCGACGCCGTAAGTCATGGAGACCCAGAACGACGACGACAGGTCGGGCGTGGCGTAGCCAATCGTCACGGCCTTCTGCGCATGCGCGGTGCCGAACAGGGCCAGCATGAGGCTGGCGGCGAACATGGAGTGTTTGAGTTTCATGAAGGATCTCCTTGGCAGGATCGTGCATAGATTACGGTTGAATGTTTGAGACGGGCGTCACGACGCCGAATGACCTTGCAGGCGGCGAAGTTGCTGCATCAGGAAATCCATCCCGCCGCATACGACGATGATGAGTCCGAGCACCAGTTCCGACATGAAGGGCGATGCGCCTATCAGATTCAGCCCGTTGAGCAAGGCTTGAATGAACAGCACACCGACAGCGACCTGCCAGACGCGCGCCCGGCCGCCCATCAGCGAGATACCGCCGATGACGCACGCGGCAATCGACTGCATTTCCATGCCGTTGCCGTCCACCGCCACGGCGGAGCCGCTGCGTGCGAGCAGCAGCACCCCTGCCGCACCGGCGAACGCGCCGCACAAGGCGTAAGCCGCCATGCCTGCCCGGCGCACCGGCACACCGACCAGCCCGGCGGCGCTCATATTGCTGCCGATCATGCAGAACCAGCGACCCAGCGGCGTGCGCATGGCGAGCCACCAGGCGAGCAGCAGTAACGGCAAGGCGAGCACGGTCAACGCGGGCACGCCTAGCCACGTCTGGTAAGCGAGTGAATGCAGGTGGCTCGACGGGGGCAGAAGCAGGGCGTCGGCGCCGCCTGACGCGGCGGTGGCAACGCCGCGCACGACGAGTGCGCTGCCCAGCGTGACAATCACGGGCTCGATGCGGCGGTACGCGACGAGGTAGCCGTTGATCGCGCCGAACGCCAGACCGATGGCGATGGCAACGCCGATGGCGGCGGTATCGCCAACTCGCAACGCCGTCTGCGCGGCAACGATGGAAGCGAGGACGGCGACGGGGCCGACGGAGATGTCGAAACCGCGTGTCACGATCACCAGCATCTGGCCCACCGAGAGCACGAGCAAGAAGGTGCTTTGCGACAGCACGTTGCCCATGTTGACCCAACTGGCGAAGCCTGGCGCCATGACCGCGAACACGACCCACAGCACTATCAGCGCGCCTACGCCGGACAGTTCCCGCAAGCTCAGCGTGCCGGGCAGTTGCAGGGCAGGCAGATGCGCACGCCGGTTCATGGTGATGCTGCTCATGGTTTTCTGGTTATCCATAGGTTCTCCACTCATCCCGCACGGGCCACGCGCACGCGTCGCCCGTTCATTCCTGTCTGACGCGCCAGCACTGCACCCACGATCACGATGCCCAGCAGCATGTTCTGTACGAGACTCGGCAAATTCAGTAGCACGAGCGCATTGACGACAATCGTCAGGATCAGCACGCCGATGAGCGTGTGCAGTGCGCCGCCCTTGCCACCGGCGAGCGGCACGCCACCGACGGCGCAAGCGGCAATCGCTTCGAACGGTAGCCCCGGATACAGATTCGGCTGACCCGAGCCGAGCCGTGAGGTGAGTACCGCACCCGCCGCCGCGACCAGCAGGGCGTTAAACAGATAGGCACCGACTACGCGACGGCGTACCGGAATACCCGCGAGTTTCGCCGCGGTTTCGTTACTGCCCAGGGCGAATAACTCGCGGCCGAAGTTGGTGAAACTCAAGATGACGCTGACCCCCGCGAAACTTCCCAGCGCAAGCCATACCGGTGCGGAAATGCCTAGCCATGTGGTTTGCACGAGCGTGGAGAAGTCGATGTCTGCCGGTGCGTCGAGCGGCATGCCACCTACCATCGCGCCGCAAAGTCCGTGCACGGCGATCATCGAGCCCAGCGTGACCAGAAAAGGCGGGGCCTGCATCACGCCGATCAACAGGCCGTTGACGAGGCCGAGTCCGAGTACGGCCAGCGTTGCGAGTGCGAAAGCGCCACCGGTGCCGTATTGCGCGCCGGTCATGACCGCGGTCACGCTGAACAGTGCGACGGCCGATCCGATCGAGAAATCGATGCCGCGCACGATGATCACGATCGTTTGTCCCAACGCAGCGAGCAGGAGAATCGACGCCACGCGCGAGAGGTTCGCGAGATTGCTGACGGTGCCGAAGCGAGGCACCGCGACCCAGCAGACCACCAGTAATGCCAGACCGACCCAGAGTGCCGGCGGCACGCGTTCAAACCGCTGCATGGTTCATCTCCTGTTCGGTAGTACGGGGCGAGGTCACGGGCGAGGTGTCGGCAATGCGTGCGATGACGTCTTCCAATGGCGTGCCGCGCGGTAGCTCCCCTGCCGGGCGGCCCGCGCGCATCACGACGATGCGATGCGCGAGCGTGACCACCTCATCGGTGTCCGTCGATGCGATCACAATGGCGATGCCGCGCCGCGAGGCGTCGATCAGCGCGTCGTGGATCGCGGCGCGTGCATGGACGTCGACACCACGAGTCGGTTCGATCACCACGAGGACCGACAGGCCGGGAAGCACCAGATTGCGAATCAGCATGACCTTTTGCTGATTGCCGCCGCTGAGTGCGTCGATGGGCAAACTGGCGTCGGCGGGTTTGACACGCAACGCTTCGAACCACGACGCCGACGCCTGCCGCTCCATGCGCGCCGTCAACATGCGTGCGCGAGCGATCGCGCCGAACGTCGAGGCCGCAGCGTTGGTGGCGCAGCTCAGGCCGGGCAGAATGCCCTCGGCGCTGCGGTCAGCGGGTACAAAGCCCACGCCGTGCTGCATGAATCGCATGCGCGACGCACCGGCCAGCGCATGACCGTCGACCGAAATGTCGCCGTCAGACAGCGGGCGCGCACCGGCCAGCGCTTCTCCGACTTCGATGGCGCCGGCACCCATGAGTCCCACGACGCCCACCACTTCGCCGGCGCCGACGCTCAGTGTCAGATCGGAGAATCGCGATTGGCACGCCGCTTGCCGCACGATCAGACGGGGGGCACCGACCGATCCCGGTTCGCGGGGTTCGCGCTCAGCCACAGGGCCGACCATGCCTTCGACGATCTGGCGATGCGACAACGTGCCGATCGGCGCTGCATCGATCACGGTTGCGCCATCTCGCAGAACAGTTACGACATCGCAGATGCGGGTAATTTCACCGAGCTTGTGACTGATGAAGACGATGCCGAGTCCTTCGGCCTTAAGCGATGCCACCGCGGTGAAAAGGCGCTCAGTCTCATGCTCGTTGAGGGCTGCGGTCGGCTCGTCAAGAATGAGTACGCGGCATTGCGCGGCTACGCCACGCGCGATTTCGAGCAACTGGCGCTCGGCCATCGACAAACTGGCGACGGGTTGACGGGCGTCCACATGAAGGCCGATCCGGTGCGCTACCGTTAGCAGGCCGTCGCGGTGCGCGCTGGCTGCACGGCGGCCGAACGGCTGCGCCCGAGCAATATCGAATGCTCGCAGGTTTTCTTCGACTGTCAGTTCCGGGAACACGGTGGCGTGCTGATACACCGGCACGACACCGGCGGCGATGGCGTCGCGCACCGAGTGAAATTCACATCGCTGTCCCTGCAAAACGATCTCGCCCGCGTCGGGTTTGAGCGCGCCTACGAGCATCTTGACCAGCGTGCTCTTGCCCGCGCCGTTCTCACCCATGAGCGCGTGCACTTCGCCCGATTGCACACGCAGGTTCGCCTGACGCAGCGCCTGCGTCGCACCGAACGATTTTGCGAGTCCACGGGCATCGAGCAGTGCCCGGGGGCGGTCGTTGATGGTCATCCTCTCCTCCTGCTTGCGCGTGATTGCGCTTTGCACGGGATCCATCGTTAGCCGCCAAATTTCCGTCTACAAACAATTTGATCGCCTCGACGCATGAGCTAGACTCATGCATGACGCGACCTGATACTTCGACATCGTGAGACGAGATCTGCCCAATCTGCTGTCGTTGCGTGCCTTCGAATGCGCCGCCCGGCATCTTAGCTTTACGGTGGCCGCCGACGAGCTTTGCGTGACGCAAAGCGCCGTGAGTCGGCATATCAAGAATCTGGAAGCCCATTACGGCGTAAGACTGTTCAACCGGCTAACGCGTGAAATCGAATTGACGGAGGCCGGGCAACGACTCTTTCGCACGGTGGAGAAGTCGTTCAACGCGATTGAGGTGGCTTCGCGTGAGCTGGCGCCGCGAGACGTCAAGCGCAGTCTGGTCGTCAGTATCCTGCCCACGTTGGCTTCGACCTGGCTGATGCCACGGCTCGCGAAGTTCACGCAACTACATCAAAACGTCGAGGTTCGGCTGCATACGTCGATTGCCCCGGTGTCGTTCGAGCGCGACGGCATCGACATTGCGATTCGCGTGGGAAAACCGCCGGCGCAACGTCGTCGCAAAGGCGCGCCGCGTGTCGATCTGGTCATGACGGTGGAGTGGAAAGGCGTCAGCAACGACCGACTCTTCGCCGACGTGTTGGTCCCCGTGTGCCGACCTGCGTTGCTGGGCAAACTGACGATGCTCGATCCGCCCGCACTACAGCGTCTGCCGCTCATCCACACCGATTCCCGTGCGCATGCCTGGGAAGACTGGTTCGGCACGCAGGGCGTGGCCTACCGGCCCGGTGCGCGCGATCTGCATTTCGGCCACTTCTTCATGTCGGTGCGCGCGGCGCTCGACGGTCGTGGCGTGGCGCTCGTGCCCGACGTCGTGGTCGAAGATCAGCTAGCGTCCGGCGATCTGGTCATCGCTTCGCCTGCACGGGTAGCCAGCGCAGGCGACTACTACGTGATCTATCGGCGCGAGCGGGCGGACGAACCCGCGATTGCAGCGTTTCGCGAGTGGATTGCGGCCGAGAGTGCGCCTGTACTGGCCGCGCAAGGGCTCGTGGGTTGATCTGTTGTGTTGTCCGTGCGGGCATGAGCGCGTAAGCTTTGACGTCAGTGCGGTGACCTTTGATCGCAGTGATCGCGATGATCGTTGTGGTCGGCCCATTTTTTGTTCAGAGAGGCGGGTAATGACGTCGGCAATCGACTCGGCAGCATCGAAACCACAACACGTGGGCCCCGTTGCGGCAACGATCGGTGTGGTTTTCAAAGACGGGCGCGTGCTGCTGGTCAGGCGCCGTAACGAACCGGACGCCGGATATTGGGGCTTCCCCGGCGGCAAGATCGACCGGGGCGAGTCGATCATGGCAGCCGCGACGCGCGAGATATTCGAAGAGACGTCGGTCACCGCCGACGCAGTGAAGACGTTCACGGCGGTCGATGTGCTTGATAAGGGTGAGGGCGGCGTTTTGCGCCATCACTTCGTGCTGATCGCCGTACTCTGCCATTGGGTCGCAGGCGAACCCGTGGCCGGCGACGACGCTCTCGAAGCGCGATGGTGGGATCTGGATGCGCTCGACAACGCCGGCCTTGTCATGAGCTTCGGCGTGATGGATGTCGTGCACGAAGCGTACGCGTTGTTGCACGCTCGCCAATAGGCACCCGACGGCGATACAGGCATGTGCGGGCGTCGCTTCCCACTGCACGACATATCCCCGTCTGTCAGTCCAGCAACTGTCGGAACGCCCGGCGGGTATCGTCCTGTAATTCGAAGCCGATGCCGGGGGCCTGCGGCAAATCGATCATGCCGTCTTCGATGCTCAGTTCGTGAGGCATTGCCTGAAATGGCGCGAAGGCCGATGGATTGAGTTCCGCCCCACCGAGATGCAGAGCCGCCACGACATGCAGCCCGAACAGGTGCCCGCCGTGCGGCCAGAATGCGGTGCGAGGCCAGCCGCGCCCGATCATGTCGATCACCATCTCGTAGTAATGCGTCAGCCCGTAGCAATGCGTGGGATCGAACAGGAGGATGTCCTGCGTTTGCCGCAAGCCTCCATGCAGATCGAGTAACCGGGCCTCGGCGCGCGAGAACAGCGCCTCGCCGGCGGCGATCGGATGCCCGTAGATCGACGCCACGCGCGACAGCGTTTCGAAATCCAGCGGATCGCAGATGTCCTCGAACCACGCTAACCCAAGCGGTGCGAACGCACGTGCGGCACGCAGTGCGTTGGCGAGGTCGTAGGTGTTCATCGCGTCCACGGCCAGATGCGATGGGCCTGCGAGCCTTGAGGCGGCGGTATCGATGCGCGCCAGATCCTGATCGAGATCGGTGCCCACCTTGATCTTGGCGCGGGTGAAACCGAGGTCGGTGAAATAGCGAATCTCGTCGGACAGACGGCGGAGATCGTCTTTGGGATAGCGGTATCCGCCACCGGCATAGACCGAAACGCGCGGGGGCAGTGCGTATTGGGACAGAAGTGCAGGGGACAGAAGCGCCGTGGACAGACCTGCCGGGGACAGACGTTCCGACACGTACCGATACAGCGGCTGGTCGGCGATCTTGGCCGCAGCATCCCAGATCGCCATGTCGAGCGTGCCGACAGCAACGCAGCGCTCGCCATGCCCGCCTGGCTTTTCTCCCTGCATCATGACCGACCACGCGCGCAGCGGGTCCAACTCGTTGCCGGCCTCGTCGGACAGCGTGTCGGCCGCAATGAGGCGTGGTGCGAAGCGCTCGCGGATCAGGCCGCCTTGGCCGAAGCGTCCGACGGAAGCGAAGCCGTAACCGACGACCGGCGCACCGGATCGTATGACATCGGTGATCACCGCCACCAGACTCGTCGTCAGTCCGCCTGACGCAATGGTGCTGTCGGCGTAGCGGGATATCGGAATCGTCAGTTCCCTGACTTCGATAATTCGCACCGTGTCTCCTCCTCCGCCCCGTTTGCGTTCTTGTCCGTCAGCATCGCTGGATCACAGGATTTTCCTGATCTCGTCGGATGCGTTCCGGTATTGCGTCAAGCGGTGTGCGACGCGCGTTCGATGGCTTTGACGACAGCCACCATGTCCTGCTCGCCGAAGCCCATCGACTCGGTTTGCGCGTACAGGTCACGGCAGACCTGCATGAGCGGCATGGTGATGCCCGCCAGACCGGCGGCATTCATCACCAGATCGCTGTTCTTCAACACGTCGGTGATGCTCGCCTGTTTCGCCAGATCGTTGTCTCGCAGCTTGCCGATCTTGACGCGCGACACGGCGCTGCACATCGGACCGGCATCGAGGATCTCGGCGAAACGGCGCATGTCCAGGCCGTGCCCGTCGGCGAAGCGTGCCGCCTCGGCCAGACCGGTGACCATCGTAATCAGGAACGTATTGACCGCCAGCTTCATGCGCAAGGCGCCGGGCACGGGGCCGCAGGTGAAGTGTTGACGGCACATCGGCGCCAGACGGTCGCTGATGGCGTCGACGTCTTCGGGCGTGCCCGACAACATGGCGACAAGCTCGCCTTTTTCCGCCGGGATGCGCGAGCCAGATACGGGCGCTTCGACGAAGCGTCCGCCGGCAGCGCGGATGTCGTCGGCCAACGCCTGCGAATACTCCGGCTCGACGGTCGACAGGTTCACGACGGTGTGTCCCTCGACGCGCGCAGCAAATGCCGGCGTGCCGCGCGCGAGCACGGCGTCGATGGCCTTGCCGTCCATGAGCATCAACATGACGGTCGTGCATCGGGCGAACACGGCGTTCGCATCCGGCGCGACCTCTGCGCCTGCGGCGGCCAGACGCTCGCACTTCTCAGACGATCGGTTCCACACGACGAGCGGGGCGCCTGAACGGCGAAGATTCAATGCCATCGGCTCGCCCATCGTGCCGAGGCCGATAAATCCAATCGGTGCCATGTCGGTCATGGTTGCATCCTTTGTCGGTGCGCAGGTTCATTGGCTGGAAACTTTGCGGTCGACTATATTCGAATCCTATACTTATTAATATCGAAAATATCTTAAGTGACACTTCACAAAAACGGATGAATTCATGACGACACGATTTGATGTCGATGCATTGCGCACGATGGTGGCCGGGATCGATCTCGGCAGCTTCGCGCGCGCCGCCGTGCAGCTTGGACGGTCTCAATCCGCCGTGAGCATGCAGCTCAAGCGTCTGGAGGAGCAGGCCGGACAGGTGCTGTTCGAGCGGCAGGGGCGTCGGCTGGTCCTCACGGAAGCGGGCGATACGTTGCTGAATTACGGACGCCGCATCATCGAGCTGCATGACGAAGCGGCGGTCGCGCTCGGGGCGAGTGCTTCTACCGTATCGATCCGTATCGGTCTTCCCCAGGATTTCTGTGAGGACATTCTGCCGATTGCCATGGCCCGGTTCGCACGGGTTCGTCCGGACGTGCATGTCGACGTGCGGGCGGGCCGGAATTACGCGCTCGAAGAAGAGGTGCGTGTGGGCAAGCTCGACATGGCCATCGCGTTCGCCGAGCCAGGGCAGTCGCGCACCGGCACGTTGCTCGCCACGTTGCCGCTGTACTGGTACGCGAGTCATCGGCTGCGACGATGGCCCGATCCCGGCCAGCCGGTGCCGCTCGTGCTGTTCGATCATCCGTGCCTGTTTCGTCAGGCGGCGATGCGCGCGCTCGACGGCAAGCAACGCGCATGGCGGCTCGCGCTGACCACGCCGAGCCTGCCCGGGGTGTGGGCTGCCCTGCGTTTCGGACAAGGGGTATCGGTGCGAACGGCGCACCGCGTGCCGCGCGGCATTCAAGCGTTGAGCGCGGGCGGACTCCCCAGACTGCCTGCGCTTGAACTGCGTTTGTTCGAGCGCAGCCATCTGACGGCGGTCTGCGCGGAATTCGTCGACGTGCTCTCATCAGTCGTGGGGCAATGCGTGGCGGCGAAGTAATGCCGGGTGCCGGGTGCCGGTTGTCGAGTGTTGGGGGGTAGAAAACATACCGGTAAAAGACGTTGCCTTGTTAGGCCATTGCCGAGCCGAAACAATCCTCTCGACGCAAGCATTTCCGTCGCGGCTTCCGACATCGCTCGGCAAGCACAAGACGGACCGACAACGAAGGGGAGCAGGCAATGCGCATATCTTTTTTACATACGGTCCAGAGCAATCAGCGCTTGTTCGAGGACACGGCCAAACGTCTTGGCGTTGCAGAGGAAGACCTGCGACATGAACTTCGGCCGGAGCTTCGCGAGGCGGTGCAGCGCGCGGGGACGATGCCGGAGGAGGTGAAGGCCGAAGCGAGCCGTCGTCTTCTGGCACTGGCGGCCGAGGCCGATGCCGTCATTCTGACGTGTGCAACGCTTGGCGCCGCCGCCGATAGCATCGCGCACCCACCGGTACCCATCGTGAGAGCCGACGTTGCGTTGGCCGTCGAGGCGAATCGCATCGGTGGAAAAATCGTGGTGTTGTGTGCGGTCGAATCCACCATCGAACCGAACCGGCAGCTTTTCAAGCAGTACGCCAGCGACAGGACGACGTCGATCGACGTGGTCCTCGTCGAGCACGCCTGGACGCTTTTCAGCAGCGGCAACGCCGGCGAGGCACGTGAGTGCTATGCGCGCATCGCCGCCGCCGCGAACGATGCCTTCGACGCCGGTGCGGATGTCGTGGCCTACGCCCATCCCTGGATGGCGGCGGCGCTGGATCTTGCCGACGATGACCGGCGGCCGCTCGACAGCGCGCATGCGGCGCTTCGTACCGTCCTCGGTGCGGCGGCGCCGCGCTAGCCCGGCTACGACAAATGCTCGCCAGCGCACTCAGTCACGACTTGCTTGAGTTGCGCCAGCGCAGGCGAGGTGTCCTGATGTCGTCCGTGCAGGCACAGCTTCACGGACGGTAGCGGGGGAAGGCCTTCCCGCGCACCGAGCCGTCTGAGCGACGAGGGAATGCCCGCTCCGGTTCGCAAGGTGATGCCCAGACCTGCGGCAACGCCTGACCACAGGCTTTGCAGACTGGCCGTCGTGTAGGCCAGTCGCCACGAAATGTTGGCGTTATCGAGCGCTTCGATGCCGGCGCGCCGGAAGAAACAGGGCGGGTTGTACAGGGCCAGATCCAGCGCGTGGCCGGGGCGGACGAGCGTGTCGGTGTCGGCCGGGCCGATCCACGTCATCGGCAGTGTCGCCAGCGGTTCGGCATCGGGTCGGTGCTCGTTGCCCATGACGAGCGCGAGATCGAGTTCACCGCGATCCAGTCGTTCGAGCAGCACGCCGTTTCGCTCGACGGCAACTTCCACTCGCACTACCGGATGCGTTTTCTTGAACCGTCCGAGCGCTGCCGGAAGCCACGTTTCGGCAAAGTCGCCCGGCAGGCCGAAGCGGACGACGCCCTCGATGGACGCGCCGCGCACGGCCAGCACGGCCTCGTCGTTGAGATCGAGAATGCGGTGCGCGTAGGAAAGGATCATGTCGCCGGCGTCCGTCAGCGCGAGCCCGCGCCCCTGTCGGCGAAATAGCGGATGGCCGACCTGTTCCTCCAGCTTGCGCATCTGCTGACTGACCGCCGATTGCGAGCGGCCGATCCGCTCGGCGGCGCGATTCAGGCTGCCGAGCTGCTGGGTTGCGAGAAACGTCCGGAGCGCGTCCATATCGAGATTAGGTAACGGCATCGTTCAGTTTTTCCGAATGGTTGATGCTGAATTATCGCATTCATTGCACGGTTCGTCTGGCTATCATTTGTGCGGGCCATGGATTCGGTGGCGCTCGTCACGTACCTCCGCCTCTACCGATCAGGCCATTCTTTGCGTGCCATTTCGACCTGTCATGGAACGCGTTCATGGAGAAATTTTCGGTATGAGTAGCCAGACGATTTTCAAGCGCAGCATGTTCGTCGCCGCGTTATCGGCTTGCACGTTGATGGCGGCCGCCCCGCGCGCGGACGCCGCTGCCATCGATCCTTCGTTCGTAGGAACGTGGACGCTGGTCGCGGCCGATGTTCAGCATCCTGATGGTTCGCGCGGTCGGGATTACGGCGCCGCGCCCAAGGGATTGTTGCTGATCGATGCGCAGGGCCATTACTCGTTGCAGATTTTCAAGGCGGAGCGTCCCCGGTTCGCTTCCGGCGACAAGGCCACGGGAACGCCCGAGGAATACAAGGCGGCCGTGATGGGATCGAGTACCCACATCGGCATCATCAGCGTCGATCCGGCGAAGGGCACGCTGACGTTTCACATTCAGAACGCGTCCTTTCCGAATTGGGAGGGGGAGCAACAGAAGCGCAACTTCGAGCTCAAGGGCAATGAGTTGAGCTATCGCGTGGTGCCGCGTCCCAATGGCGATGTTCCGATCTCGATCTGGCAACGGCTGAACTGATCGGGGCGATGGTCGGGGCATCGGCCCCCCCATTCTTTTCATCAACAGGAAATTTTTCGGGGCTTGTGCCGCTTCAGGCGCACGTCGGCCAGTGTTTCTCACACCGGCGTGCGCGTTCCCATACGTTGGATATTCCCCGGAACCAACGTGTCTACCTCGTATCAGAACGACCTGAATGCCGGTCGTCCGGTCGACTGATCTTCCACCCGGCACGCACCTTGCTCCGTCGATCACATCGACGTTTTCATCGACGCGCGCGTGCGTATGCATACGTACGCCAACGCACGCCCACGCAGGGAGGACACGCTTGCAAATCGGTACCCTCACATCGCTTAAGGCATTCGAAGGCATTTCACCGGCCGACTGGTTATTCGCGGCGGTCGCCATGTTGTTGAGCTACGGCATTCTGAGCGGCGTGTTGCGGTTTGCGCTGGGTCGGTTCGGGGCGCTGTCGAGGCGTTTGCAATCGCCGGCCGCAAGCGTGTTCGCCGAAGTGCTCGGGGCGACGCGCCATTTCGTGATCTTCGTCGCCGCGTTGCTCATCGGCCTGAAGATGCTCGACCTCGGCGAGAAGTGGGACACCGCGATCGTGCATGGCTGGACCGTGCTCTTTTGCCTGCAACTTGCGTTGTGGGTGAATCGCGCGGTCGGCGCGTGGTCGACGCGTCGTATGCAGCATCGCGCCACCGAGCCGGATAACCCGGTGATCGTCACCATGACAGCGTGGACGGTGCGTGTGCTTGCCTGGGCCGTACTGCTGCTTGCGATGCTGGCGAACTTCGGCGTGAACATCACGGCATTCGTTGCCAGCCTCGGCATCGGCGGCGTAGCCGTAGCGCTCGCCGTGCAGAACGTGCTCAGCGACCTGTTTGCGTCGCTGGCGATCGGGCTCGACAAGCCTTTCGAAGTGGGCGACTTCATCGTCTTCGGCGACGTGGCGGGGACGATCGAGCGCATCGGTCTCAAGACCACGCGTATTCGCAGCCTGAGCGGCGAGGAGATCGTCTGCGGCAATACCGAATTGCTCAAGAACACGCTGCACAACTACAAGCGCATGTCCGAGCGACGTATCGTGTTCACGTTCAGCGTGAGCTATCACACGGTGCCCGACAAGCTCGCGATGGTGCCTGCGCTGGTGAAGGAGGTCGTGCAGGCGTCGGGCAAAACGCGCTTCGATCGGGCGCACTTCAAGCAGTTCGGCGCGAGTTCGCTCGACTTCGAGGTCGTCTACTTCGTGCTCAGTCCGGATTACAACCTCTATATGGACTTGCAGCAGGACATCAACCTCGCGCTCATGCGCGCGTTTCTGGCGCAGGACATCCGGTTTGCGATTCCGGCCAGTGTTCAGTATTTCGCGCAGGCGCCTGAGCCGCCCAAACTACCTGACGTGGCGTCGGCAACACACTGAGTCTGCTGGACGTCGCACACGTGCTGGCACGTTCATTGCGGCGTGGTAGGATCGATCGCATCCACGAGGATTCCGATCGTGGCTTCGACCTAATCCGGGCCTGCCAGGGGGCAGGTACATCAGGAGGCCAGTATGTCTGCCGAGCAGAAGACGTCGCATCGCGGGTTCACCATCATTACCGTTCTGGAACGCCTTTCGAAGGGGCGTGCGCGGCTCTCCGCCAAGGTGATCGCCAGCGACGACGACCACAAGCGACGTCTCGGTGGAAAGAAGCTGCTGCAAGCCAAGCGCTGGTTCGATCATTATGCGGACGATCTCGCCGCGCCGGTGATCGCGGGTCTCAAGCACACCATCGATCTCGAACTGGCTGCTGCTGCGAAGGCCGCGCCGAAGACCGCCGCGAAGCCGACGGCGGGGGCTGTCGGTGTGAAGAACGAAAAGCCTGCGAAGGGCGCGAAAGCGGTGAAAGGTGTGAAGGCGGAGAAGTCGGCGGGCAAGGCCGTCAAGACCGTCAAGCCGGTCAAGCCGGTTGATGCAGCCAAAGCGCCGAAGGCGGAAAAAGCGGCAAAGCCTGCCAAGGTCGTGAAGGTGGCCAAGGCTGGGAAGGGCGAGAAGGATAGCCAGGTCGCCATGCCGGCAAAGGCAGTGAAGGCACCGAAGGCAGCGAAACCTGTTGTGCCGGCGAAAGCCGTCAACGGCGCCGCGCCGGTCAAGTCACCGGCGCGCGCACGCAAGCCCGTGACACGTGCCGCCGCGACCTCGCGACAGCGCGCAACGTCGGCGTGAGTGTCTCGCCGCTCAAGAATTGACCGTCACGTAATACCGATCGAAGATCACGTTTCCGACATTTGCGATACCTGAAACGGCGCACGCCCTCCGGCGATGCGCCGTTTTTCATTGCGTCGTTGATATTTGCCATGGAGACAGGCGCGCGGTCATCGATGCGAAGTCGCACCGCATATTGCGAGCCGGTGATGGACGTTATCAAGGGCGCCGAATCATCGATGCCGCGCGTTGCATATGCCGGATATTTCATGTGTTGCAAATGCACCACTGACGTGCGAAGTGTGACGCTAACGTGTCAGAATGCACCCGCTTGCAAGTGACCGGCGGTGCTATTCCTTAATAGGGAAAGCACCGCTCGTCATTTGGTGAGTACTCCATTGCATATGCGGTTGCAGCATCGTCGTCACACGGAACGAGGCGGCCGATATCGGCAGGAGACGCCTGCGTGGCAGGCCACAAATATAAGACCACTATCAAAGAGGATAAAGATGAAGCGCTTCCAACTCACGGCTCTGGCGGCTGCCAGCTTCGCCGTTGCTGCGCCGGCAATGGCGCAAAGCTCGACGACCAACGTGACGCTGTACGGCGTGATCGATGCCGGCGTTGCCTACGTCAATAACGTCGCCAGCGGTCTGAACGCCAAGGGCGCACACAACTTCCAGGCCGTGAGCGGCATTGGTCAGGGCAACCGTTGGGGCCTGAAGGGTTCGGAAGATCTGGGCGGCGGTCTGAAGGCTGTCTTCGTGCTGGAAAACGGTTTTAACCTGATGAACGGCACGATGCTGCAGAACAGCCGCATGTTCGGTCGTCAGGCATATGTGGGTCTGCAAAGCGCACAAGCCGGCACGGTCACGATCGGTCGTCAGTACGATTCCGTGGTGGACTTCGTGAGCCCGCTCACGTCCGCCAAGCAGTGGGCCACGCAATACGGCGCGCACATCGGCGACATCGACAACCTGTACAACTCGTTCCGCGTGAACAACTCGGTCAAGTACACGAGCGCGAACTACAGCGGCTTCTCGTTCGGCGCCTTGTACGGCTTCAGCAACGAGCCGAACACCGGCAACGGCACGGGCTTCTCGCACAACAACGCCTTCAGCCTCGGCGCTTCGTACGCGAATGGTCCGCTGACCGCAGCCCTCGGCTACATGCACCTGTCGAGCCCGGGTACGGCTAACGGTTCCGGCGCGGTGTCGAACGACTACTCCAGCGCTACGGACATCTTCTACACGAGCGCCGTGGACAAGCACGACATCGCTGCGGCAGGTGTCTCGTACCAGATCCAGGCGGCCACGATCGGCTTCGTGTACAGCTATGCCAAGGTGAAGTACGTCAACCAGTCGTCGATCCGCGTGAACACGTTCGAATTGAACGGCAAGTACCAGATCGCTCCGAATCTGGTGGGCGGCCTGGCGTTCATCTACAGCGATGGCAGCGTGGGCGGTGCAACGGCACTGTCGGGCATCTCGAAGGGCACGAAGCCGCGCTGGTTCCAGGTCAACGCCGGTACGACCTACGCATTCAGCAAGCGCACCGAAACGTACCTGAACGGCGTGTACCAGCGCGCTACGGGTGACGCGGTCGTTGCCGCGATCGACAACGTTGGCGGCCCGACGGGCACCGGCGCGCAGTCGCAGATCGCCGTGATCGCTGGCGTGCGCCACAAGTTCTAAGCGGCTTTTCAGGCGGAATCTCGCGATTTCGGCTTGATTGGCGGGGAGGGCGCCTGACGCCCTCTCTGACCGGAACGGGCTCTGCCATGTGCTGGCAGGGCCCGTTTTACATGGAGGGGCAGCAAATCGTGTGCATTTGACGTCCTTTCTGTGTATAATCACGACCTTGTCCAAAATATGGGCATTGCGGGAAGCGGGGCTCACTGACGAACGATGAGCGCGCCGCTTCGCCATCAATCAACCGTTCAGCCAGTCTGGAAGGCGCGATACTGGGTTCGCAGATAGCGGGCTGGGGGTCGAAAGCCAATCGGGAGATCGCAGAGGAGGTGAGTCGCGGTCCCGCCGGATGTGGTGTAGTGCAGTCCGTAGCAAGTCCGTTCGTCGCGCCTGGCCTGGGGGATGTCTCCGGCAGGGCGGGGAATGGTGTCTTTGCGCGGTAAATCAAATTTACGGCTCTTATGGGGCCGGATCACTATTCGAGATATTGCATGACCAAGATCGTTATCAAAGACGGTGAACCCGTTGAAGTCGCACTGCGTCGTTTCCGTCGCGCCATTGACGGCACGGGCCTGATCAAGGAAGTCAAGGCACGCGCTGCTTACGAAAAGCCGACGGCTGAACGCAAGCGCAAGAAGGCGGCTGCCGTGGCCCGTCTGCGTAAGCGTCTGCGCAGCCAGACCCTGAAGAAGAAGATGTACTAAGCACCGGTTGCGCCGTATTGGCGCAATGCAGTGCGAAGTCGAAAAACCCGCCAGCTGGCGGGTTTTTTTATGGGCAGACGGGGCGGGGCGATTTGCTACACTCGTGGCCTGCCGTCTGTCTGACGCATCCCCCCTCACATCACAATAACCCCATGAAAACGTTGACCTTTGCCGCGCTCGACGCGTTGACCGGGCAAGCTGCGCAATCGCCCCGTGCCCGTATGAACCAGAACCTGCACGAATCGCTGGACGATTCGATTCAGCGTCTGGCGATTGCCATGGAACCTGAGACCTATATTCGTCCGCATCTGCATCACCACACGTGGGAGTTGCTCACGGCGTTGCGCGGACGATTCGTCGTATTGACGTTCGATGCGGCGGGTGTCGTTGTGGGGCGCCTGGTGTTGGGAGAAGACACGAGCGTGGTCGAAACGCCGCTTGGCACTCACCACACCGTGCTGTCGCTCGATCCGGGCGCGGTGATCTTCGAGGTCAAGCACGGCCCGTATCGTCCGTTCGTCGAGGCGGATTACGCGAGCTGGTCGGCACCGGCGGATACGCCCGAGGCCTCGGCGTTCATGACCTGGGTCAAAACGGCGCAAGTGGGCGATCGCTGGGCGGCGTGAGTCTGCCAACGCCGCGCCGCGCTGTCTGTGTTGACGCGGCGATCACGGACGTGTCCTGTGCGGCTGCAAGCCCTGCTAGGACCCGCTTCCGCTGAGAGGCACGCGTGCGCCCTTTCAACGCCGGCGCTGTGCAGATGTTGACAGGGCGATCAGCGTGTCCAGCCTTCAAACTCCGTTGCCATGGCGATCAGCGCTGTGGCGGCGGCGTCTACCGCCCCGGGCCAGTCGTCGGCGGCGGGTGGCAATTGGTAGTGGCGGAGGTCGTCAGGTGAGAAGCGATCGTCGTTGCCCAAGTGGGTGCCGTGCCGATCATCATGATGCGACGCAGCCGACCGGGCAGCACCCAGACGCCAGACGGGGACGCCCAGGCCTTCGGCCAGATGGGCGTGCACCGCATTCAGCGAGATCACCAGATCGAGATTGTCGATAAGCGACGCTGCGTCGGCGAGGTCGTCGCAGTCGGCGCGCCAGTCGATCCAGTCGACGGATTCCGGCGGCATTGCAGCAGACGCTTCATCTCCGGGCCGCCCCAGCGGTATCCACGATACGCCGGGCACGCGCAACAATGGCGCTAGCAACATCAGTCGCGAGGCGTTCCCCATCGAATCCATCCGTGTGTTGTCCGCGAAGGCTTCCAGTCCGGCAAAACCCACACAGAAACCATGCTGCGCCGCTGCGGCGAGCCGGTCACGCCAATGGCGTGCTGCGGTACTTGCCACGCGCAGAAACGGGCGTCCCGCGTGGGCATGCGCGGCTTGTGGCCCGAGCGTTCTGGCGAGCGTGGCAAGCGGGCAGCGAAGATCCCAGTCCGACACGTCGCGCGGCATGCGCGAGAGTACGACAACCCGATCCCCCATCGACCATTCGACGAGCCGGCGCGCATCGGGCGGCCCCACGAAGCCGATCTTGCCGAACCGGGCGGCGGCGGTTTCCAGATAGCGCAGTTGGCTGACCATCTCGGTATCGTGCCCGGTGCCGATGACGAGCAGATGTTGATGCAGCGTGTCGCCGCCACCTGCCCAGTTCGGCAGTGGGCAATCCGGGTGAGGGCTGAGTGCGGCGCCGATCTGGGCCCAGGCTTGGGCGATGTCTTTGGCGGCGGGGGCGTCGCTGGCGTCGGTTGTCGGGACTGCGCGCTGCGAAGGCTTCGTCATACGAATCCTGGCATCGAGAAGGGAACGGAAAAGGTCGGGGATCGCGGCACCGGACGACAGGCGCGCGGCAACGTTACGGCCGGAGAATGCTGGGGGAAGGCACGAAGTGAATGATAGGGGTGTCGCGGGGTGCGGCTGTGCCGGGGTCTTTGCCCACGGGGCCGATTCGTTTGCCGGACGGCAAAATATTTGATATTTGAAGCAGATCGGGCGAGGGGATCAGGCCGGCTGTCGGGTGGTCATCCCGGGAGGTCTGGCGAGGCGATGCTGTCTGACGGGGGAGGGCGATCTGCCGAGATTGGATCCGCCCCTCAAGCGTCGGCAAAAAAGCCGGGTTTGAGGGGGGAAGTGCGGGTAACGTCGATTTACTTCTTCTTGCGGACGACCTTCTTGGCGGGGGCCGGGGCGTCGTCGTCCTGAACGGTCAACTGGCCGCCCGTGCCGAGGCCGCCGGCGACGGTTTGTTGCTTGTAGTTCTTCACGGCGCGCACGACGTTGTTGTACGAGTCGGTGAACGCCGCCACGATGACCTTGCCTTCGGCGGTGTTCGAGTAGCCGCCGAGCGAGCCGCCGGCCGAGCTGCCGACGATGCGGCCGAGCGCGCCGAAGTCCATGGCCGAGGCGCTGCCTTCTGCGGCGGCGATCTGCACGCTGGAACGGTTGTCGATGACGGTCAGCAGGGTGCTGGCTTCCTTCGAGTTCATGCTGCCGGCGAGTGCGCCGATGGCCGAACCGATGCCGCCCGGCAGGAGGCCGGCGAGGCTGGCGCCGGCACCGCCGGCGTTGTTATTCGTGAACGTGATCGACGGGCTGATCGCGTAGTCGGCGGCGACCATCTTGCCCTTGCCGAAGTTCGACTTGCCGCGCAGTTCGCCGGATTCCTGGAGCGAGCGTTCGCCCATGATGGTGTTCATGCCGCGACCGCGATCGACCACGACGAAGCAGTTCGATTGCTGGACGAGGAGCTTGAGCACCGGCACGGTCGAGCCGAGCTTGTACTGGCCGGTCAGCACGCCGTACCACGGCGCGGACGTGTCTTCGATGACGGCGATCGTACCCAGCGGGCGATCGCACTTCTCGAGCGTGGAGTTTGCGTTTTCGGAGTTTGCGCCGCCGGCCGAACCGGTGGCTGCCGTCTTGGCGCTGCTGCTCCCCTGGTTCATGGTCGAGCAACCCGCCATGATGCCGGCCGCAAGCAGCAGACCGGAAATTTTTACGAGATGGTGTGCCATTTTCCTAGTTCTTTAGAATGTTGTTCTGGAAAGGGCGACGCTGCCGCACCCGCATGAAGCCTGGGTTTCGGCCAAGTCGGTGACGCCGCCGAATGCCAGGAGTCCAAAAAAGCAGGAGTGAAAGTCATTTAGGGTAGGACTCCTATGCTGAAATGCTCCGTAAGAACATTCCGCGCCGCATGCTAGCACGGGTGTAAATTGCGTAGACCCTATCAAATTTAGTGGGGATTACGAATGGATTAGGTGCGTGCTTTCGCTAGGATTAGGTGTGGATTAGGTAGAAACCATTAATCGATTTTCTAATCGCTCACGAATGGACTTTGAAGCAGGACACTGGAACGTGGTTGCCGGTTGGACGTATGGCGGCGCTGAGATGAGGCGACAGGCGAGCGTCGTGTCGAACGGAAACGAAACAGCAAACAAAAAGCCCCGGCAGCGATCGCTGTGCGGGGCGTTTTTTGTTTGGGGATGCAGTGAGGTGACGTCTGCGATACCGTCTTTTGGTCCCCCGGCAGGAATCGAACATTAAGTAATGATGGGGTTGTATCGGTATCTCTTTTAATTTATACCCCCAAAAATACCCCAATCTCCATTCCATTGCCACAATGTCGTGCTGTCGCAACACGCCACCTTTAGTGAGCTTTACACGCGACTGCACCGCCGGTTCCACGACGATTGTCTCCATGGACGGCCATGCGAGCAACGACTTCGCCTCGTCCATCGTTCAAGCGCCGGCGTGCGGGGTACTCGCTGAACAGCTATCGGTCAGGAGCACGGTAGTTTGTGCACATGCTAGGAGGCTCGTCAAACGAGAAAGATCACAAATGCGGCCTTTTCCGGAGATCAGACTGAGAAAATCGCGGGCCGGTCATTGCCGACGCGGAATCACAGCGGTATGGGGTATTGCAGACAATAAAATTCGGAACATTCGGCACACCGTTGCCGCTAGGAAAGAACACTCAGCGAGTCTCCCACAGTCCATGTTTTTTCATAGGGTTCGTGAGCGAGGAGTTGGAAATTAGCTTGGCAGGGCCTCCGCGCCGGCCTCCGACGGGGTCGAAGCGGACCGTTCGGATTCTTCTGGCTTTCCGCTACCCCCTCTCTCCCACTTAAGCGAGCCATTTGCCATACCATTAGAGTTTGTTACAACAATCTGAGGGCGTGGAATTACCTCTAACATTCCTGACACACCCGACTGGCTTATGATACGACCAAGTAGGCGTGTGCCTGAGACGCCACTATGTTCGGACTCCCGGTGCGCCTCCGCGCTAACAAATCGAATTCTCTCTGCCGTGATGGGATCAATCTCGATGGTTGTACTGAATAGGACCAAGATGCGATCGTTCGCTAATTGATGCATAAATAGCGGGATGGCTCCGTCCTTGTACGCAAAATCTTTTCCTGCGGGCTCAGACGAGATATAGAAGTCAACTGACACGGCAGAACCGCGATTAGGCGCGGACAGCCGTGTGACCTTTTTTGACGGTTTCGCGTGATCGTCTCGAAGTTCGGACTCGGGAAACAGTACAAAGAACCTGTGGGTGAAATCCCCTGCGTTAGACCGTGGCCCTTCCCACCTTGCAATATGGCGACCTGACCTTGGAACGAATGGAGCGGCGCCGACTGCTTCTGACCGAATCGACCATTGATCTCGTCCGCTCTGGTGTAGGCTTATTTTTTGCGACTTTGCAAGGCTACACGAAACGTAGACGTCGTTTTTGTTAATGAAGACAGACCAAACGGCAGACCGTCGGTCGTTCGCGTCAACCATGAAGCGAAAAGCTGTTTGCTTACCCATAAATGCCCTCGCATTTCGCGACCAAGCAATGGAATGCCAAAAGAAAAGCTCCCGAGTTGGGAGCTTTTCGTGCCGTGAAAGCGTACGGATCAGCTACGCAGCTTTAGGAAACCATCCATCGGCGGTATCTTGGAACACAAGTTTCTCTTCATCGTTTTTGCGATCCAAGTCGATCAACTGCTCAATGAGTTCCTTCAGCTTTACGTTCCCGTCCACCGTCTCAAGATAAATCGCGCGCAGCATATGGTCTGCCCCCTTAGGGATCCGTCCTCTACGTTCCCAAAGCGAAACAGTTTCCACCGCTGCGCCGAGCAGATCGCCTGCTCGATTCTGCGACAGTCCCAATGCCTTACGAAGGAATCTAAACTCGCAGCCAGTTAGATGCGGCTTTTTCGCAATCGCACGGCCGATCGCCAAACTCAGGCCGTCGGCATCGTCGATAGATACGGTTTCGCCATACGGCGTCTTTCGAACAGTGTAACCGTTGGCCAGCCACACGTTCTGAAGCCCTGTCTCTGTGTAGTGGTACATGGTCTTTTCCCCTCAGAACACTGTTATCACAACAACCCACCGCCCATGATCGTCATGCATTATGGCGGCAGCGACGCGAACGTCGTCACCAGCATGCCGACGCTGCAACGTACATTGCCAGTGGCCGTGAATGTTCTCATGTGCGGGTTCGCTCACTTGCCCGTTCCTCAAGCACTCGTAGACTTGAGTCGGCGTGATCTTACGTTGTCGCATTCGTTGCTTCGAATGCTTACTAAATTGTACGCGTGACGTATCAGCCGAAGCCTCGCGAATCATCCGAAGAAGATTTGCGTCGTTCATACGAAATGGTATCGGTTGGTTGTCTTGCGCCATGCCGTAATTATTACGGCTTACTTGGGCGAAGGTCAATAAAAAGTCGTACTTTTTACGGGTTGCGATTCCAGTACCCACCATTTTTTGGAATTGATGCGCTGTGTTTTTGTACAGTATTTGTGCTAGTCTACCCCCCCCTCATCGGCACCACGAGGGAGGTCGCTATGCGAGATCCCCACACCACCCGATTCATCGTCATCCCATTTCGCAAAGGGGCTGACGGTGATCTGCTGCCCGTTGAGGTGCGGTCGGCCAGCACGAGCGTCGGCGCCGTGCGCGTCGCCCATTCGATGAGGGAGCTACACGCCGGGGTCGCGGCCTACGAGGTGCTGGTCGATCCGAAGATAGGTGCGATAGAAGCGCTCAAGGTGCAGTCCCGGCTCTTGACGGGACCGCGTTACGGTCGATGCTGATCTACGTATAGTGTTTGACGTCCTCGCTATGAACTTCAGTCACTTTTGTCGAGATTCGACAGCGTTGTGAGATTTCCCATATTCGGACTTACAACCGAGATTTGTAGTGGCAGAAGACGAAAACAAAATAATATGCATACCGAACTAACCTTCGGCGCGCATAGATAGATGATCCTAGACGGTAGTTTTCTGACGCGATTGCTTGCTCCTATGCGGGATGCTCTTCGGCGGATTGCCCGCGCCTCCAAGAACGAGTATGAGGTCGAAGATCTAGAGTCTGAGGCATACCTAGAGGCTGTCGCTTATGTCGCCGAAAATGGCGACGTGGCGCCAGAGGACGCTGCTCTTCAGGAGGGCATTCTGACTCGCCTGATGCGGCGCTTCGGCTTCTTCGCCAACTACAAGGACCGAGGCGCTTATAGGCTCGACCAGGAGTCACGTACTGACGATGGCGAGTTTGTGGTGAACTCGGTGGCAGCGCGTCTGACTGCTGACGTTTCGACGGAGCCGGCTGAGATTCTCGAGCGTGCGCAGCGAGAATGGGAGCAAGAGGAAACCGTTTCCGGACGTTTCTCGGAAGCAGTAGCCTACCTACGCACGTTCCAGAACTTTCATGGCGGTAAGGTTGAGCTCGCAAGCTACCTTGCGATTCACCCTCGGACGCTGGATACGAGATTGCGCAGGGCGATGGCGCTGGAGGGGAGGCAGCCATCGATGTTTGACGGTATCGAAATACTGTCAGAAGATTTTCACCCTGCGCAGGGTCTTCTGCGACGCCGTCGGGCGTTTTCCAAATTCCATCGAATATGCGGAGAGGCGCGTCCTTGGCAGGCGCACCTCTACTCGAGAGTCGGATCGATATTGCTACGCGGTTAGTTTCGGGTTGGCCCAAGACGAGGATGCAGGTCCAGGCTAAACTGTTCGGGCGCCCCGGCAAGCTCGCTTCTATGCTTCTCGATGATGATCCAGTCGGCGCGCGTGTCAAGATGCGCCAAAAGCCTCTTGGCAAATTCGGTCGCTCTGATGACCTGATCGCACGTCATCAAGCGAAAACTCGGTGTGCCGACATAGAACCTCAATACGCGATAGGCCGCGCTGAATGGTACATGTCGGTCGATCACCAGTTCGGTTGCATAGCGCAAGGCGTCGGCTCGATCGGCCGACGTGCTTCTCGCATTGCCGGTGCGCGGATTCACTGCGGTCCCCTCAGTCCAGTACTTCCAGAGCACATCGTCGCATTCGTTCTGATACTGGATCACACGCTCACGGATCTCGTCCTTCACCTTTCCCGGATGGATGCCGGTAAGCCACCCGAATATTTTCCGAAGAGGGATGCACAGGTATTGCTGGGCACCTGCGTTCGAAGGGATTGTGATGATCACAACACCCCACCGGCGCTCATTGGCGCGCAATTTGGTGAACTGACTTGCCCAATCCAGCCCCATTCCCTCGACGATGGGCTTCATCGGGGTGTACGGCTGCCCGCCGTGTTCGACAAGCAACAACTCTGCGCCGTGAAACGGCACTTTAATTTGGGGCGTCAACGCCCGCGTGCTAGGATACATGCGTTCATTCTCCAAGGTTGAACACCGAGCCCTGACCGCCCATCTCCCCAGATATTCGGTCGGGGCTTTTTCTATCGTTCTTCCGCTTTCGTGCGCGACTCCTTCTTCCTTGCGTCGTTCAGCGTATTGACGATCACCCAATGCAGCGACCGGTCAAGCCGGTCGGCCTTCTCCTGCAGAAAATTCCGCAGGTCCGCCGGCATTCTCAGCGGGTACGAACTCGGTTGCAGCGCCTCCATAAGATTTCCCTTTCTTGTTATCCACAAAAAGAATCATAGTAGAATCTATTTTGAATCATATGGGTAGTATCGTCACATCAGATAGATTTAGTCAAGAGGTGCTATGGAAACCGAAAAATCGAGTGCCAAACAGGCCCGTGCTTATCCGCTTCGAATGAGCTCGGAATTGCGCCGGGAACTAGGTTTGCAGGCTGAGGCGGCGGGTCGCAGTCTCAATCAGGAGATCGTCGATCGACTCGAAAGAAGTGTTGGTCCGCCCCCTAAGATTCCCAAGGGCTTGCAGCAAATCATCGAAGCTGCTACGGCAGGCACCGACGAGTCTCTTGAGGAGGCAGCCCTCCGGTTAGTGGTGCTCGGGATTCAGTCGCAAGCGATTCGCAAGTCATCCGAGACGGCCGTTGCTGCTGAGCGGTACCGAAACGTTGCAGTCCAAGAGTTGCTCGTTTCCACGAACGAAAGGCTTGGCGAGCTTCTTCGATATCTCGCAAAAGTACCGGCCGTTGATCCGGAAATGATTGCGGCGGCGTCAATGCACAAAGAGGCAATGTCGAGCTACCTTGCACGATTGGACCTTACCGTTGTGAAGCCCTTCGCAAAACCTGTATGTGATCCGAAGTAATTTCATCTCCCGAGCAAGCCCTCTTGACGTATGCCACTTTTGTCACTAACCTTTAAACACCGCTGAAACAACAGCGGTCCGGCCTGGAAACCGGGATAACGTGGGCGGACAGCCGCCGTTGAGCGGTTTTTTTACGTCCGTTGCCTTTGCACGTCCTATCAATGGGCGAGCCATGGTGGGGGTGCGCTTGCGCACGCCGGTGCCTACGTTCCGGTTTTCCAGCCCTGTCATGTGCTCGCCCACCCTCCTGGAAAAGAGTGGCGAGCTTTCTACCTAACGTAGGAGGCTGTATGCGCGCTAATCAAAACTCCCTTGATGCAGATTTCAGGCTGTTCCCGGCCCAGAAGATGCAGTCTATTCCCTCCGGCGTAGTTTGCCTGGAGCGAATCACCGATCTACTCGAAGACGTCAGAACAGTCGCTTCGGGGGTATCAACAGTCCTCACAATCACGAGCAACAACATCACCGAAACTTCACTTGCGGGAAGCGACGCTAGTGATGCCGACGGTGCTCCCCTCTTGCCTACAACGGTGGAGTCACTCGTCAATCTGGCGCGGTACGCCTCGGACTCTCTCATTCGGAGAATTGAGGATGTCGCGGATGTCCTGATGGACCAAGTTGTTGCAGCGGGAGATGAGCAATGAGCGCGCCGAAGACGAAACCTTCGAAGGAAAAAGAAGACGAGTACCTGAAGCCGTCGTTTCGCGGAGCGCTCGTCAAAGACTGGTGGACGGAAGGAGAGCCGGAACGTTATGTGATTCACTCCGGGCACGTTGCCGATATTCGACGAGCGTCGGCCGCCGTGACAACTATTGCCCGTCTTGTGCACAATAGTATCTCTGAGCCATTGATGTCCGGTGTCGAACCGTTGGGTGCACCCGCACACCTCGGCCTGCTCAATGCTCTGGAGATTGTGGGTGCCCATCTGCACGAGGTGGCCGAGCATATGTTTGAAGACGCGAAGCTAGGCGCCGAGATTCTTGGCGAGCGTGAGCCTTGGTTGGCGCGTCAAGTGGAGTGACGCCGGATTTATTCTAGTAAGCCGATTTGGTACAGGTGCTTGAATTTGAAACGCCAAACCCTGTACCAGCGACAAATGACGATGGGGAACGGAATTGCGAGAGAACTTGCATCTATTGGACGAGCTTCGAGCCGCGAATTTTCCAATCGAAAAGATTGAAGCTGCGGTGAACGATAAGTGGACTGCATATCTGGCATCGCTGATTCTGCGCAGCCCGGAAATTTATGAATCCGCTTTCGCCGACTGGTCCCATAAGTCCATCATGGTGCACTGCGAAGAGCGTTTTGTTCTTACGACATTTAAATACGCCCTCTTCGATGATTTCTCTCCGAGTGGAGGCTGCAGGAATTGGCATGAAAGGGCAGCAAGGGAACTGACTCAGCAATTGCTAGATGTCATCGCATATGTTCCAGAAGGTCTCCAACTGCATGTGTTGGACGCCGGTAAATTTCGGCAAGCCCGGCCGGGTGATCCTGCGTATGACTTCTACTTTCAACTGACTCATGATGGCACTCTTCATTCGGTAGCCTACACATCACCACCGAATTGGGCCCAGGAACTGTATTTATGCAGGGCGAATTTCGATGCTTATCGGCTCGTTTGGCACAACGACGACAACACGCGCTCTGCGGAGTACGAGTGGTTTCGATCTCAAAAGTGCGAAATCGTAAATAGAGAGACTTTGCGTAGACGCAACGAGAACGAAGCTTCGCCCCGCTTCACTTCGTCTGTAGCGACCAATGGGGTGACTTCTGATAATAGCGACTTGTTATCGCTCGCACTTCAGGTGCGGACGAAATACTGGGGGGAGAATTTTGATCAGGCGGATCGCGATACCTGGACCCCTCAAAACGTGATCCTGGGTTGGATTAAAAGTAAAAATCCCACCCTGTCGGATTTCGCTGCACGTGCGATTGAGAAAGTCGCTTGTCCGATCGATCGCACACCAGACCGTACGAAAACCGTGGAGTAGTTGAGAGCGCTGCCTACCCTTAAGGTGTGGCGCACTTCACCCTAAGGGCTTCTTGCTTGCCATGAGGGTGGGTTGAAGATGTTCAATGTCGTTGTGCGATCTTGTCATAGACGAAGCGCTCCTGGGCATCACTCGTTTTTGCGTTCAAGGTAGCCAAGCTGTTCCAGAACTTGGCGCGTGATCCATTCGAGTTCTTCGCTCAGGGTGCGACCGTTTTGTTCAGCCCGCTCCATTAGAAGTTTCATTTGTGCATCAGTGAGATTCGTCCGCACTTCGGTCTGACCGGGAGGCAGATCCGAAAAATCGTCTTCGTTAATGGCGACATCCCCCGTCTCGAGCCATTTGGCGGAGACACCCAAGACGGATGCAATTCGTACGACAACTTCTGCGCGGGGGGCACTTCGACCGACTTCGTAGCGGCTGAGTTGTGCTTTCGCCATGCCCAAGAGATCGGCAAGGTGAGCCTGAGACCAACCGCGCACCGATCGAATGTGGCGAACGCGAGAGCCGAATGAATCGATATCGGTAGTTGACATTAGTAGACGATTGGCTAAAATTGTCAGTAGACAATGGTATACAGATTTTAGCGTATCTGAACGTCGTTAGGGATTACTGTGGATCAGTTGACTGATCATCGGTCGCATGAATATGGAAGTGTTCACGGCGACGATTTCCGGGACCACGGGAGGAAAGCTGTTCTTCGAGAGCGCGTCGTTTATTGTGCTTATCCCGTTCCTCGGTTCGGTCATTCGTAAAAAGGTGTGTAGTATTCACCCAAGGCCGCGCGGCAACGCAAAATAAATGTGGCGTGTGCCTAGATGAGCTAAATAGAATTTTACGTGGCGGCAGAAGTTGGGCCGCAAAAAGCGAAGCCACGATCACCGTCAAGCGATCGTGGCCCCAGAGTGGGGCGGTGTGGAGTCCGTGGAAAGAAGACACGCCGCCCCTACAACCCAGACCGCGTTAGCAGCTGGTAGGAATCCCCATCGGTAGGTTGGCGCCGACCGTTAAGGGATACCTAACGGGTATCCTAACCGACTTTTTCGCGTCCTTCTAGCCGTTTTGGCCGTGGGTGTGCGATTTTGGTCGATTTTGGGCTATCGGCGGTCGTCGTTTTTAGGTGGAACCTATGAAGGGCGACACGGCAAAACAGGGTGATATCACCCTAAATCTCCCTCGTACCGGCTTTTCCCGCTGGTCACAAATCAAACCCTTCCTCCCCGTATGTCGCGAGACTTGGCGCGCCATGTCCGCAGAAGGTCGGGCACCTAAGGCGATTCGGCTGACGCCCCGGTGCACGGTCTACAGCAACGAGGAGTGTCACCGGTACTTCGCGGATCCCCTCGGCTATAAGCAACCGACTGCCTGAGCGGGGACACCATGGCTATCGATACTTCGCTGCGCCAAATCGGCCGCCGCGGGGCGGTTTTCGACCCCGAATATCCCTTCTCCGTACTTTGTCGGCCCGTCGAAGACCGCCGACGAGTACCTGATCTGGCACGAGCCACCGATGAGGCTCGTGAGCGGCGCATCAAGCTGCTCGGCGCCTTGATGACCAGCACGCCCAACCGCGTTCTCCGATCCCTGTGCTGGCGCCGGATTCGCTTCGAGATCCATCAGCGAAGCGCTGACCAGGTTCGTCGCATGGAAGCCGCTTTGGGGTTGCTCTGATGAAGACCGCCCTTAAGCGCTTTCTCATGGCCGGCTACTGCCGCGGCATCTTGCCGCCGCTCATCGTCGCGAAGCTGTATGACGCGTTCGACCTCTCCCGGCATTGACCGACCCTCTTCCAACGGGGCAGCGGATGTACAGCCGCGCCATGTGTTCCTCGTCCACGTGGCACGCCCCGACCCTTTTCACCGACGAGAGAGCGAGGACAGCATGACGAATCGATACACGAAATATACCGAATGGGCCGAGGACGTTGGTGACCAACAGGTGCGCGTAGAGAACATTGGCGCTAATGGGGAGGATGATCGGCACGTCGTGCTTACGGCGAATCTTGGAGAGGGCATTCCCTGCGTACACCCTTTGACCGCCGACGAATCCTTATCGCTCGGCGTAGCCCTCATCCGCGCGGCGAATTTCATCGAGTTCCGCGATAGCGGCGCGCGCGTCTCCGGCCAGCGCTACACGGAGTGAGCCAGCGTGACGGACATTCACCTCCCCATGACGCCGCCGGATTGCAACCTGAAGGAATTTGGGTTCATGCCGTTTGACGTCAAGCGCCTGCTCACGTCCGAAACATGGATATTGGGTAGCGGCGACGAGCGGGCTGCTTCCGTTGCGCTCTGGCTCGAGAGTTGGCACCAGGTGCCAGCGGCGAGCCTGCCCGACAACGATCGCATGCTCGATCATCTGTCGCAGTCGAAAGTCTGGAAACGTGTGAAAGACCATGCACTCCGCGGCTGGGTCAAATGCGCAGATGGCCGTCTCTACCATCCGGTCGTTGCCGAAAAGGCCCTCGAAGCATGGATAGAAAAGCTGCTCAACAGCCTCTCTGGCGCTGTGGGCAATGCCAAGCGGTGGGGCGTGCCCATCGACACGAACGAGATCCGTGATCGTGTCGTGGAGGCGGCTGAGTTGCTTTTTGCTATCGCCCCCCAATCGAAAACGCTGCGGAAAAAACAGGTCGCGATGATTGTGTCGGGATCGCAGACGGATCGTCCGGAGATCGCAGCAGGATCGCCCCCCGATTCCTCTGAGGATCGCAATAGACAGGGACAGGGACAGGGATTAGTAAACCTTAAAACACTCTCGGCTGACGCCGAGGGCGCTCGCAAAAAATCGAAGGAAGATGCCGATCCCGATTTCGAGGAGGCATGGCGTGCATATCCGAAGCGAGTGGGTGGCAACTCGAAATCGTCCGCACTCAAGGCTTGGCGGGCGCGAATCCGCGAAGGCATCGAGTCGGCTCGTTTGCTCGAGGCGACACAAGCGTATGCGACCGAGATGCAGACGTCCGGCAACGTAGGCACGCGCTTCGTGAAGCAGGCTGCGACGTTTTTCGGGCCTGATCGCCATTACGCAGAATACGCACCCGCCGAGCACGGCGGATCGGAAAGCAACGGCCCGCAGTGGTGGGAATCGGCAGGATTCACCTACGAGTGGGAGGCTGGGAACGCCGGTTGCACGCAGCGCAGCGCGCACCTCTGGCGCGACCGTCGGCCTATGCAAAAGCTGCCGGGTGTCTACGTCGAACCGTGGCCGGAGGGGGCGGTATGAACGCGAAGGAACTCGCCCAGGCGATGGCCGAGAGTGCCACGCAGATCGTCGAACACCTTCTGCCGCAGGGCAAGAGAGCCGGGAAGGAGTGGAAGGCAGGCAGCACGGGTGGCGAGGCTGGCGGAAGCCTGTCAGTGTGCATTTCCGGGGCGAAGCGCGGCGTGTGGCGTGATTTCAACGCCGGTGTCGGCGGAGATCTTCTCGACTTGTGGATGGAGTGTCGAGCCCTTTCGATTGCTGAGGCGATGCGCGAGGCGAAGCGATTTCTAGGCATTCGCGATGACATGCCGCAACGGCCGATGCCGAGCTACAAGCGCCCTGCGAAGCCGCAGTGCCACAAGCCCACATCGCTTGTGGGCGATTGGCTTAGCGCTCGTGGCTTGAGTGCCACGACGATTGCAGACTTCAAAATTGCCGAGCAAGTGCGCGGCGAGAAGACGTTCGCGATTTTCCCGTACATGCGCGATGGCGAGCTGATCAATGCGAAAGCCAGAAATATCGCCGACAAAAAAGACATGCGCCAGGAGGGAGGAGCCGAACCATGCTTGTTCGGATGGCATCTGATCGACCCGAAATGCCGAGCAATCGCGATTGCCGAAGGCGAGATCGACGCGATGTCGCTCCATCAGGTGGGTATCCCAGCGCTTTCGGTGAACGCCGGTGCTGGCAATCATCAATGGATCGACTCCGATTGGGAGCGCCTTGAGCGATTCAGCGAAATATTCCTTTGCTATGACGCGGACGAGCCTGGGCAGAAAGGTGCTCGCGAGGTTGCGAATCGCCTCGGTCTAGAGCGGTGTCGCATCGTGACGTTCGGCGAGTCCAAGGACGCGAATGAATTTCTGTTGGGCGGCGCGCTTGCCGAGGATTTCCAGCAGTCCCTCGAGTCTGGCCGCACATTTGATCCCGACGAACTGAAGTCGATGGATCGCTTTTGGCCAGAGGTGAAAGCTTCCTTCTATCCAGCGCACGGTGACGAGCACGCGCCCTATCTCTCATTCAATGGTCAGAGCGAATTCTGGTTCGAGTTCCGGCCAGCCGAGGTCACTGTCTGGACCGGCTACAACGGCCACGGGAAATCACTCCTGCTCAATCAAGTGCTGATCGGATTGATGTTCCAGGGCGAGCGCGCGTGCGTGTTTTCGGGAGAAATGAAGCCCGCGATGCAAGGCAGGCGTACGGCGAAGCAACTTGGCGGCGTGGATCGTCCGACTGTCGAATATCTCGACCACATGTCGGAATGGTTGCGTGAGCGCATGTGGTTGTTTGACCTGCTGGGGACGGCTTCCATTGATCGCCTTATTTCTGTTTTTTCATACGGATTCAAGCGCTACGGCATCCGGCATTTCGTCATCGACAGCCTCATGATGACCGACGTCCCGGAAGACGGTCACGGCGCCATGAGCGCGCAGAAGGAGGCGATGCGCAAGATCACTGCCTTCGCCCGCCAAATGGGCGTCCACGTTCACCTCGTGGCGCATCCGCGCAAGGGGCAAGACGAAAAGCGCGCGCCCGGAAAGATGGACGTTTCCGGTAGCGGAAAGATCACGGACGCGGCCGACAACGTGTTCTCTGTCTGGTCGGCGCAAAAGGATGCCGACGATACGAGTACCGAAAAGCCGGATGCCGTGCTCACCCTTTGGAAGCAACGAAACGGCGACTCGCAGCATCACGAGCTCAACCTCTTCTTTTGTCGCGAGGCGCAACAGTTCGCAACCGATCCACGGCGTCGACCATTTACCTATTTGAGCTACTCGCGCCCGGCGGGGCAAGCGAAGGCAACTGCGGAGGATATATGACTTCACGAACGATTGTGGACTTGGGGCGCCTTCTTAGGGAGTTACTCGCGACCTTCCCGGGGCTCATCGTCACTGCATTCCCGCTTCGTGGTGCGGGCGGTGATGCGCAGATGCAAGAGATGATTGCTGCGCGCGAGGGCTTTTGCATGCCCGACGGCTTGCCGTTCTTCGATTATTTCTGCGAGATCGAGGTATGCACACACGCGGTGCACCCGGCCCTGGACGCGTGGCTAGTGGTGCGCGGTTGGTATCTGGAGCGATATGACGAAGCCTGGTATCTCCCTTCCCGCATGCCAACTGATGAAGAACGTGCAGAGTGGGCTCGATTGGCGCAGGAGGCTGCGATAGCGCGCATCGGTCCGCCAACGCACGCGTCACTTGATCCGTGTCCATTTTAGTTTCTCCCGCTGAGATCACAATGGCCAACATCAACCGCGAATCCATTCCATACCGCGTGCTGACTTTGCTCCACGACTCCGAGGCCCATCTCGGGAGTGGCGTCATCGCTCGAAAGCTTGGGATCGATCGTCACATCGTGCAGAAATGCATTCCTAAGCTTGTACGCCGTGGCGTGCTCACGCGCGAGCGCAGCGGTTCGTATTCATATCACCGCTATTTCTGTACGCCCGAGCAATACCGGAAGTATCTCGGGCGAGACCATGAAGACCTGCCGGATGGTGGAGAGGTAGTAACCGTCGAACGCAAGCTGAAATTCCTGACTACGGTGGCGCAAGGCGTGCACCACGACAATCCCGTGTTGGCAGAGATCGTCGCCGACTATCAGCGCCTTTGCACGTTCGTGCGGGCCGGTTTCGACAGCCAAGTGGACGCGATAGCGCGATGAGCAGGAAAACGCCTCATACGTCGTGCCCGCGCGGCAAGCATGTTCGCGTGTTGCTCGCCTCCGGTGAGTTGATCTACGACCGATTCATCGAGCGCCCGGCTCGGTTCGTCGTGCTGAAGCGCGCAGGGCGAATTTTCGCGGGCTCCGTGCACTCGTTTTCCATTGTGAGAGCAGACAAGTGGCAGACCTGACACAAAAGCAAGAGGCGTTCTGCCTTGCGTACATCGAAACCGGCAATGCCAGCGAGGCTTATCGACGTGCCTACAACGCTGCGAAGATGAGCGCCGCGACCGTCAACCGCACCGCAAAGGAACTGCTCGATAACCCCAAGATCGCCGCAAGGCTTGAGGCTCTGCGCGCGCCGGTACGCGAGCGAGCCCAGATGACGCTTGAGCAGCACCTCGACGACTTGAAACGCCTGCGCGACCTGGCAGAACGCGACGGCAAGTATGGGCCGGCTGTAACAGCCGAAATATCGCGCGGCAAAGCGGCGGGCATATACGTAGACAAGGATCCTGACGCTCCGCAGGGCGTCAAGGTTGAGGTGACATTTGTGGAGGCAAAGTGAACGACGACGATATTTCGAAACGCCGACAGGAGGCACTTCAAGGGGCCCGTGTGGCCGCCTTGATTCACGACGAAGTTGTCGCGAGTGTCTTCGCCGATATCGAGTCGGCGGCGGTGAAGCGTTGGGCGGAATCGCGGAGCGCGCAGGAGGCGTCCGACAGCGGCGCCTGGCAGCAACTCAAGGCGATTCGCGATTTTCGTGATCGTCTCGAAACCATCGTCCAGACCGGAAAGATGGCTGAAACCCAACTGCAAACAGCACGGAGCAAGCATGGCCAGAAAGCGTGATCCCAATACCCCTGCGCGTCCTGTCGGTCGTCCTCGCCGAGCAGAGCAAGCGCCCGCTATTCCATCCTCCCCGCCGAGTGCAAACAAACCCGCCAATTGGGGCGAGTTTCGTCGCTATGTGCAAGAGCGCGGCGATACGATCATTCGCGCGCGCTTCCCCGGCGCTCCGAATGGCTTGATCGACACGATTTGGTCTGGCGTGCCGGTCGAGGAAGCCGATAAGCCTGCTTACATGACCGCCGACAGACGTTGGCATGATTTCTGAGGAACAGTTTGGGCAACGTTGTCACGATCCACTCGCAAATGCCGAAATGGTCGAAGGTGCTCTTCGAGGAGCAATGGCGATACATCAGCGTGCGCGGTGGGCGTGGCAGCGGCAAGACGGTGAATTTTGCGCGGGCGATCCTCACGAAAGCGCTCAAGCGTCCGCTGCGCGTCTTGTGTACGCGTGAGGTGCAGGACTCGATCAAAGAGTCCGTGTATGCGACGTTCGCGTCGGAGATCAAGAAGATGGGCCTCGATCGCAGTTTTCGCGTCATGGCCGACGAGATCCGGCCTGCGACGGGGGGCGCCTTCATATTCAAGGGGCTCAATGACTACACGGCCGATAACGTCAAGTCTCTTGCCGAGATCGATATCGCTTGGGTCGAAGAGGCCCATACCATCACCGAAAACAGCTTCCAGAAGCTCACGCCGTCGATTCGCGCCAAGGGTTCACAGATATGGATGAGCTGGAACCCCGAGCTCGATAGCGACTTCCTCTACAAAAAGATCGTCGAGGAAGGCTTGCCGAATTGCGCGAGCCTGATGGTCAATTTCGATCAGAACCCGTGGTTCCCTGACGAGTTGCGGCTTGAAGAGCAGGACATGCTCGGCAAGGATCCGGACATGCATCGCCACGTCTGGCTCGGCATGCCATTACCGGCGGTGCCCGGCGCCATCTACTTCCGCGAGATGTCAGCGATGGAGAGCGAGGGACGCTTGCTCAACCTCGTCGCGAATCCCGAGCTCAATACCTACATCATCATGGACTTGGGTTTCAACGACCACACGTCCGCATGGGTTGTGCAGCAGGTGGCCGGCGAATACCGCGTCATTGACTTCTTCGAAAACCGTCAGAAGCGCCTGCAATGGTTCAGTGATGAATTCAAGAAGGCAGGTTACGAAGGGGCCACCGTGGCCATGCCACACGACGCCGAGCACGAAACGCTTGCCGCTGATGGCGTGAGCATGAAAAGCAAGATGGAAGGCCTCGGATGGACAGTCGAAATCGTCGACAACATCCCCATCGAATCGGGCATTCGCGCAGTACGCGAAATCATGCCGCGCGTCTACATGGACAAAACGCGGTGCGGCCCACGGACTTATGACGACGGCACGAAAACTGACGGCCTGATCGAGCATATGAAACGCTATCAGCGCACGAAAGCTGGTCACCCCAAGCATGACGAGCATTCGCACGCCTGTGACGGTGGCCGTTACTTCGCCGTGCACGCACCGCGCATGCACAACAACCGCACCCAATGGGGCGGCGAACTCAAATACCGACGCCTGACGGTGGGACGATGAACCAAGAACAGCTGCTGGATGAGATTGCCAATTCGATCATGCCGGACGCAAGCCCTTCGCCGGTGCCGATGGCCGGCGTGCCTGTGCAGATCGTTGAATCGGTCACGACGCAACCGGAGAAGCCGGTAAATCTGTCAGATGATGAGATTTCGTCGATTCTTGACCAGCAGATCAATAGCGCCGTCGATTGGGTCGGATCGAGCATCGCTCTTGAGCAGGCAAAAGCAATGGAGTACTACCTCGGGCAGCCTATCGGCGACCTTGCTCCGCCCGACATCGAGGATCGGTCTGAAGTCGTCGATACGGTCGTGAGTGATCAGATCGAATGGCTGATGCCGCAGCTCATGGAGATATTCTTCGGCTCCGACGAACCTGTGCGCTTCTGCCCTCGTAAGCCAGGTGACGAAGCGGGTGCCGAGCAGATGACGGCCGTCTGTAATCACGTCGTGCGGGACCTAAATCCTGGCTTCGATATCTGTCTCGATTGGTTCAAATCGGCAGCGCTGCTCAAGGTGGGCATCGTGAAGGCGTGGTGGGAGCGCGAGACCGATATTACGCGAGAAACATACACCGGCATCACCGACGGACAGCTTGCTGTCGTCTCTGACGATCCGGAAGTTTCGATCGCCGAATCTACGACCTACATTGACCCGAATGCCGAGCGCGCGGCTATAGAGCAGTTCAAGGCCCAGCAGCAGGCATTCGAGCAGTTCCAATCAATGCCGGCGGCAGCCCAGATGCAGGGCATGCCTCCCCCTCCGCCCGGTGCGCCGGCACCCCCACAGCCCCAAGCACCTCAACCGATCGATGTCGAGTCGTTGCCCAAGCTTCATGATGTGATTCTGGTCCGTTCGAAGAAGAGCGGCTTTCCGGCTTTCGGCACCGTGATGAACGAGAATTTCATCATCTCGCGCAAGTCGAAACGCGTCGGCGATGGATTCTGCGCCGAGCGAATCATCAAGACGGTATCCCAGTTGCGCGCGGAAGGGTACAAGAACATCGACGATTTGGACAGCGACCCGGACGCCGACTGTGTCGAAATGTCGGCTCTTGCGCTGGCCCGAGACTCGCTGCAAGACACTTTCGTGGAGTGGCTCGACGACGGTCAGGGCGATCCGACGCAGCGCGAAATCGCTCTGTATGAGTGCTATTTGCCTATCGACTGTGACGGCGACGGCATTTCCGAGTGGCGCAAGATTACGAAGTCCGGTAGTCGAATTCTCGATAACGAGGTTGTCGACGGTGCCCCTTACTCGACGATCTGCCCCGTTCCGATTCCTGGGTTGTTCTATGGTCGCTCGCTGGCTGATCTCGGGATGCCCGTGCAGCATCTGAAAACCGGCATGTTGCGTAGCATGGTCGACAACATGAATTTGCAGGTGAACGGGCGCATCGGTGCGATTGAAGGCCAGGTGAACTACGACGACCTCACCACGAATCGCCCCGGCGGCATTGTGCGAATGAAGACGCGTGATGCCGTTTTCCCCCTGACGCAAGGCATGGCCGACATGGCTGGCGCGAACCAGTTGCTGCAATACGTCGACACCATGTCGCAGGAGCGCACCGGCATTACGAAGTACAGCCAGGGCCTCGACTCGGACACGCTCAATCACACAGCCACCGGTATCGAGAACATCACGCAGCGCGCAGACCTGCGCGTGAAACTCATTGCCCGCATCTGTGCCGAGGGCATGAAGGAACTGTTCCGCCTGATCCAGAAGCTCCTCGCCAACTATCAGGACACGAACATGGTGTTCCAGTTGCAGGGGAGCTGGGTCGACGTCGATCCGCGTGTCTGGAAGAACCAATACAGCATGCGCGTGAACGTCGGCACCGGCACCGGTGACACGGGCCGCCGCGTGAATCAGTTGACGCAGATGCTCACCGTGCAAACGCAAATGGCGCAGAGTGCGAATCCGACGATTCAGAGCATCGCGACGCCCGAGAACATCTACAACACCGCGACGGAGCTCGTGAAGGCGCTGCAACTCGGCACGCCGGCGCAGTTCTTCTCGAAGCCTGTCGCGCCGCCTCCCGCTCCCCCCCAGCCTGACCCGCAAATGGCTCTGGTGCAAGGGCAGATCGAGGTTGAGCGCGAAAAGGCGCAACTTGAGCGTCAAACCAACGCCGACAAGATCCAAGCGCAAGCGCAGGCCGATGCTCAGCATGAGGTTTTGCTCGATAAGCGCGAGCGAGATAAGGCGGCACAGGATCTCGCATGGGAGCGCGAGAAGTTCTATGCACAACTGGCAGTTGATCGAGAAAAGGCTGCGTTCGCTGCCAAGATCACCACCCCGGAAACGGAATTGGCTATGAACAACGCCATCCAGCAGGATCAGGCCAACGACGAATCGGGGACGATCGATCGTGAATTTGCGGCAGCACAACAAGCATTGACCCAGTAACGGAGAGCGACATGGACGGACAAAACGGCGGTGAACAGGTGGATCTGGCGGGTGCATTTGAACTCGCGCAGGCTGACAGTGATGATTCCGGGAATCAGGGTGCTGCGCATCACGGCCACGACGATCAACAAAACCCGCCCATCGAGGGGGAGGAACTTGATCTCGGTGGCGACGAGTTGGACGATGACGGTCAAGGTGATGCAGACGACCCTGTTTTCGAGATCCCCGTCGGTGGCGGCAAGACCATTCAGAAAACGCAGTCGGAACTGATCGCCGAGGCGTCGAAGTATCACGGCGCCGAGAAGAAATTCGAAGAGGCCGCCGCCATCCGCAAGGACGCGGAAGCCAAGATCGCCCAGATCCCCGAGCGGGAGCGTCAACTGGGCCAGGTGTTGGAGTATTACATCCATCAGTCGCAGGCCATCATGGCCGCGCAGCAGCCGAACTGGGATGCTCTGATGACACAGGGGCCGGAAGTGTATCTCCGCGCTCGACATGCCTGGGAGCAACATGAGGCCGAACTGCGCCAAGCCATGAATGCGAAGGCGATGCTGGATGATCGCAATAGCCAGGAGCAAACGGCAATCCGGCAGGAACGTCTCAAGCAGGCCGTCAAGGAAATGCGCGAGGCTATTCCCGAGTGGCAGGACCCGGCAAAAGCTAAGGCTGGCGCGGACGCGATTGGCGAGTATCTGACGAAGTGCGGCATCCCTGAAGAGATGCAAAAGAGCATTGATTCGTCTGCGGTACTCATGATCGCGCGGAAGGCGATGCTTTACGACCAGGCAATCGCCCGCCAGAACGCGGCACGCAACGGCCCGAAAGTGCCCCCGCGAGTCGCGCGCCCCGGAGGAGCCGATGTGACGCCTCGCGGTCAAGTGGCCCGAGCCAATGCGAACAAGGCGCACAAATCGAATCCGACAACCGATACGCTTGCCGCATTCTTTGAGTAATGCGGCGCTGGAGCCAGAAACATGCCCGCAAATACCGTTACGACTTACACCACTGTCGGCAATCGTGAAGACCTGATCGATAAGGTCTTCATGACTTCGCCGAGTGACACGCCGTTCACTTCGGCCATCGCCAAGACCGACGCCGACGGCGTCTATCACGAGTGGCAGACTGATTCGCTGCGCGCGCCGAGCGGATCGAACGCCGCAGTCGAAGGTGCTGACGCCACCTACAACGCCCAGACTCCTACGGTGCGCATCGGCAACCGCTGCCAGATCGTTCAGGACACGTTCAACGTGTCCAATACGCAGGAGGCCGTGCGTAAGGCTGGGCCGAAAGAGATCGCCCGTCTGTCTGCCAAGAAGGCTGTCGAACTGAAAAAGGATATCGAGGCATCCGCGCTGATCAACGGCACCTCCGTCGTCGGTTCGACCTCGGTGGCCCGAACGATGCGCGGCGTGAAGGGCTGGTGCGCGACGAACTTCAACGGCGGCACGGGATCGGCCGCGCCGGTGCCGTCGACCAATACGGCGCCCGTCGCCGGTACGAACCGAGCATACGCCGAACCGCTGCTCAAGGACATCCTGCGCAAATGTTTCGAGGCCGGCGGCAATGTGTCGCAGATCCATGTCCGACCGACAAGCAGGTTCAATCTGGTTTTTCGGGTAATGCGACGCGCATGCAGTCAGTGGACGGAAATGGCAAGTCGGCCATGCTGCAAACTGCCTACGCCGTGTATGCGAGCGACTTCGGCAATGTGTCGGTGATCCCGAACCGAGTGATGTCCGCAGTCACGGACAACGCAGTGTATGCGATCGATACGTCGATGTGGGCCCTCGCAACGCTGCGGCCGTTCAACAAGGAGGAGCTGGCGAAAGTCGGCGACGCGCGCAACTTCCAGATCACCTGGGAAGGCACGCTAGAAGCCCGCAACGAAGCATCGAGCGGTCAGATTCGCGACCTGTCGTAATCCTGCCGGGGAGGCTTCGGCCTCTCCATCGCGAGGTCATATGAAAGGCAAGAAATTCGCGCTGCCCCAAGCCAAGACAGCCGTATCGACGGCGGCAAAGGGCAATCAATCCAGCTCCGCGCCGAAAGTTCCGTCCATGAAAAGTTCAGGCGGCAGCGGCAAGTCCTTGTCTGTGAAAGGGCTGTCCAACAGCAACGCCGGCAACAGCGGCTCGCGCAAACTGGGGAATCACTGATGGAAACTCAAGATCAGCCGCTGACAGTTATCGCCGCCGGCACGCCCGTTCCCGTCGAGGGTTTCGGCGTTACCAATGCCGTGCTGACGGGCCCGTCTGATGCCGCCGGTGCCACCATCGCGACAGAGGCGGACGTGGGCGGCGTCAGCGCGCAAAATCAGGATGGTCCGGCAGCGTTGCCGGACCACGAGTCGCTGATGCGCAAACTGCTTGAAGAACTCGAATACGTCGAGCACATGGGCAAGTCCGAGATCGCCTCGGTGCTGGCCAAATTCCGCGCACTGGTATGACGTCGACCACTCAGTTCATCGCCGATCCCGATCGGGATCAGACCGTCATCGCTCACACCGAGCGGTTCGATGGTCTTCTCGACCACAACGCAGAATTGCGCGCTACCCAGCAATTCGGCGACAAGGACATGCGCCACGTGGCCAATATCCCGGGGATCATCATCGAGGCGTATTGCTTTCAGACCGGCGTCTCGTGGCCTGAGTTTTGGTCGGATCAGAAGCATATGAAGGCGATCCTGAATGACCCGCAATTCAGCTTATTTCGCGTTCACCCCGGGAGAGTGTGATGGCATTCCTACTGCAAAAGCATGTGCCTCTCGCGGCTGTGGCGGCGCTGACCGCTGACGTCGGCGCACCGGGTCAAACCGCTGTCGACGACCAGACGAGCGATGTGTATGTGAAGCTGACGACGGGATGGGCGAAAGTGCGTACCGGCAGCGGCGCCGGCGTGCCGGTAGCCGTCAACGGTCCCGTGACCGTTCAGAACTCCGCTGGCACCGTTACGCGCAGCGTCACCGCGGTGAATGGCGTCGCTGCTCTGGCCGCAAGCGATGCCATCGTCGCAAACGGGGGGGCGATCGTGCTGCAAAACTCGTCGGGCGCAACGTCGAGCGGAAATGCGGGCCTCAACAGCCCCGCGACGGCCATTGTCTCGGCTGGCGTCGTCTCGGCAGTGAAGGCAAGCGCCTGAGATGGCAATCACGTCCTACACCGATTTGCAGGCCAGCATGAAGCGCTGGCTAAAGCGCGCGGATCTCAGCGATTTGTTCCCCGACTTCATCATGCTGGCGGAGGCACATTTCGATCGGACGATTTACACGCGTAATGCGCGCGCGACGTTTCAGATAACTCCGACGGCGCCGCGCATTGGACTGCCCTCCGACTGGCGCCGAATCATTCGAGCCTATTACGGAGGCAACACGCTTTCCCCATTCCCGAGCGACTTCGATTCGGCATATGCCAACGGCCAGCAGCGGGATATCGGCTTCGGCTACCAGATTCAGGGCAACAGCATGACGCTCAGCGTGCCGCAACTGGGACAAGTCTTGCGGCTCGACTATTACACGCTCATCGAGCCATTGTCGGATTCCAACGAATCGAACTGGCTGCTTGAGGATGCCCCAGACGCATACCTCTATGGTGCACTTCATGAGGCGGCGGTATATACGCGCGATGATGCGCGAGCCACGCTCTGGGGCCAGAAGCGCGACGCGGCGATCGGCGAGTTGATCGACGACGACAACGCCGCGAAGGTTCCCGAACAGCCTCTCACGATGCGTAGAGCGTGAGCATGGCCGGCACCATCCCATTCACCGGATTCACTCCATCAGCTGACCCGACGACACCGGGTGCGGTATTGGAATGCGCCAATATGATCCCGACTTTGCGAGGCATGCGCGGCGCCCCCACACCCACACCCCTCGCCGTCGACGCGTTCCAATCCGAGGTTACCGGAGCCGCAACGTGCGAACTTCTCCTCGGCACATACCGAACGATCGTCGGGACTTCGGACAAGCTCATCGAGGTCGTCGGCTCGACGCAAACGGACGTTTCCGGCATGACATACACCGGTGGCGCGAACCGGTGGCGCTTTTGCCAATTCGGAAACGCGACACTTGCGACGAACGGCACCGACAAGATCCAACAGTCCATTCTGACGGGCAACTTCAGCAGCATCGCCAGCGCGCCGGTGGCGCGTATCATTGAAGTCACGCAGGGTTTCGTGTTCGCGTTCGATACGACAGACTCGGTCAATGGTCATCGCCCGCACGGCTGGGCCTGCTGCGCCCTCTATAACCAGGACGACTGGGTGCCGTCGCAAGCCACTCAAGCCGCAAACGGCATCATCATCGATACGCCGGGAGGCATCACGGCCGGCCGCGCGCTGGGTACAAACATCGTGGCCTACAAGGCTGACTCGATGTTCTATGGCACGTTCCAGGGGCCACCAACGATATGGGCGTTCAACCAGATATCACAAGTCGTCGGCGCACCCTGTCAGGAGGCCGTCGTAGCCATCGGAACGCGCCATATTTTCATTGGCAGCGACGCTCAGATCTATTCCTATGACGGCGCGACCGTCGATCCCATTGGGGACGATGTGAAAGACTGGCTCTACGCCAACTGGTCGAAGCTGTATCGCGACCGGATCGAGAGCCGGCACGACAAGGAAAACTCTCTGATCTACTGGTACTTCTGCTCGACGCAATCGAGCGACGGCAAGCCGGACAAATGTCTCGTCTATAACTACCGTCGCGGGAAGTTTGGCCGATCCGATGCGAAAATCGAGGCGTCTGTTATCTACATCTCGGGGCAGATCACCTGGGATGACATGGGATCACTTCCCGGCCTCACGACGTGGGACACACTGCCAAACGTGCCCTACAACTCCTCGTATTGGAGCCAGGCTTCAGAGATCCCGGCGCTCGTCGACACCAGCCATAAATTACAGTCCCTCTCTGGTGTCTCGCAAAGCAGCTCCATCACGAGTGGTTGGTTTGGGGACGACTTGCAAAACATGAGTGTTCAGGGCGTAGTGCCGCGATTCGTCAGGGCGCCAGCGACTTGCACCGGTAGTGCGCAGTCTGTGCGCATGCTCGGCGAGAACTCGACGCCGCAGACCATCGGCGAACTGTATGACGGTGAGCTCGCGTGCGACTTTGACTGCCGCTATGCACAGATCACGCTGAATTTCACCGGCGATCACGAGATTCTCGGCGCAGTGCCGCGTATTACGCCCGCGGGGAGCCTGTAATGCAATTACCAAAATGGAACCTCGGCACGCCCCAAAATATCGCGACGCTTATCAAGGCGCTGGGCGACGCCATGCGGCCGGTCATCCAACAAATCAATGAATTGGGCACCGGTCAAGCGTCTGCTACGAATAACAAGGCCGGCGCCCCGCCTGCTTCCGGCACCACGGCTGCATATGCTCAAGGCGATTTCATCAAGAACGATGCGCCGGTGGAGCTGGGCGCGAGCGGTGCGAAGTATGTCGTCACCGGATGGATCTGCGTGACGGCCGGCACTCCGGGGACGTGGAAGGAATGTCGATGCCTGACCGGAAGCTAACCGCCGTCGCACCCGCCGATCTACCACGGATCTGGCCTGAAATCCGCTGCGAGGTCGCCAGCGTCGAGTCTCCGGACGGCTTCATTCCGGAAGACGCCTATGCGATGTGCAAGGCCGGTGAGGCCGTTCTGTTCCTGTTGTCCGTCGACGACGAGCGTATCGGTTGGATGGTGCTGCGCCTGCTCGGTACCGACTTACACATCTGGCTTCTGTACGCACGCCCCGGCCATGACCCGATGACGGTGTTTCGCGGCGACCTGATGACGATCGCCAAGGGAGCAAACCCGCCTGCCCGCAAACTGACTTTCGGCTCAAGCCGCCCAGCCTGGGGAAAAGTCGCGCCGAAACATGGGTTTAGAGTCAGGAACGTGGTCTACGAATGCGACGTTGACCTATAATTCGGAAAATTCCTGCCAAATCCCTCAAATTGAGGAAATTATGGACAACCTCCCGATTGCCTTCGTCCTCATCGTCGCGATTCTGGTCGCAATGCTCGTCTGGTATTTGCGAGATCCGAAGCTCGTCGCCGATGGTGCGGTTTCTGCTGGCCGCACGACGTGGAGCGTGACGAAAAAGACTGCCGCCGCAGTTGGCGTGATTTGTGCGCTTGCTGCGGCCATTTCGCTCCTGGTTGGACTCGGCGGCTGGCAAGCACTAGCGTTCGTTGCCCTAATTGCGGCGATCACATACTGGAGCGCGTGAAAAACCCGCCTCAATAGGCGGGCAGCATGGAAGCACGACAGCACACCTGACAGACTTGGGCATCTTCAGCCCAATCCTCGGACGGCGCACCCACAACGGTGCGCCGTTTTTGCTTTCAGGAGTGCCGCATGTCCTCTCCCAGCAGCGGAGGCACCACAACGACGAAAACGGAGTTGCCGGACTGGGCGCAGCCTTACGCTCAGCAGTTGCTTCAGCGTGGTGCCGACCTGTCCAATCAGCCCGTTCCCCAATACGACGGTCAAGTCGTCGCTGGGATGAACGGCACGCAGACGGGTGCCATCTCAGGACTCACAGGTGCCGCAGCCAATCAGGCAGGTACCGCGTCGGCCGCCAGCAATATCGCTCAGCAACTCGCCGGCGGTTCTGCCTATCAAACGTCGAATCCGTATGCCGGCAACGTGACGGCATCGACGGCGGCAAACTCCTATGCCGATCCGGCGAACAATCCCTATTTGGCGTCGACGGTCGCGGCATCCAACAAGCAGATCACGGATGCATATCAAAACACCACCGCACCGACCACGCTGGCCCAGTTCCGCAACGCCGGTGCATTTGGCGGGAGCGCGCAAGCACAGGCGACTGGGCAAAACGAGCAGAACCTTGCGACGGCGCTGTCGAACAACACGTCTGGCATGTACAACTCGGCCTACAACACCGCCGCGAACGTCGCCAGCCAGAACGCCGCGCAGCAGAACCAGGTGAACCTCGCGAATCAGTCTGTCGGAACGGCGGCGAATCAGGCGAACAACGCACAGAACAGTTCGAATTACTACAACTGGCTCAACGCGCAGCAGGCGGCGCTAACGGGCGCTTCGAACGCAAATAACGCTTCGTCGAACCTCTATGGCAACCAGTATGCCGGTGGGGCGGCACAGCAAGCGAACAGCCAAAGCCAGCTCGACGCCGCCTATCAGCAGTGGTGGAACAAGGTGAACGCGCCATATGCACAGCTCAGCACGCTTTCAAGTTCCCTGAGTGGTGCGCTTGGCAACGGTACCGGCACGTCGGTCACCAGTCAGAGCGGCGGCTCAGGTGGCCTTCTCGCGTCACTGCTCGGCGCTGGCACGGCCGGACTCGGCGCTTATTCGCTGCTCAAGTGAGGATCGAATGAGCACTTTCGATAATGGGACTTTGGCCAACGCCGGCCAGACGCTCGCGGCGCAATCGAACTCGCTCGGAAATATGACCGGCATGTTCAAGATGCCCGACGGCAACACATTCACGCCGCCATCGCTCGCGGGACTGTCAGGCATTCAGAGCGGCATGGTATCGCCCCAGCCGCAAATCGACTCGACTGGGCTTTTTTCATCGCCCACAGGCTCCCCCGCACTCGGCAAGGCTGCATTGGCGGCCGGCATGTCGCTCGGTCAGTTTGGCTCGAGCGGACAAGGCGCGCCGAGCATGGGAGGCCGCAGCGGCGGCGCACTTCCGGCAGTGTCCTTCGGGGCACCCATCGGGGCTGCATCCGGCGCGACCGCGGGGAATCCGCAACTGCTCGCGTTCCTCCAATCGATGAAATTAGGGGGCGGTCGATGAGCGCATTGAGCAATGGCCAACCGTCCCTGACCGGACAACTGAACAATGCGGCGAATATCGGGGCGCGTTTGGGCGGGGCCACGTCGCCGATCGGTATCGCGGGCAATCTTGGCGGGTCCGCAATTCAAGGGCTTCTGCCGGGGCAGTTCGGTAACACCGCCGGATCGGCAGTAAAGGGGGCGAGCACGGGCGCAGCTATCGGTTCGATCGTCCCCGGTTTAGGGACTGCGATCGGCGCCGTGGGCGGTGGCCTACTCGGTGCCCTCTCGTCGATCCTCTGAGGCGCACATGGATATTCAAACCCTCCGCATGCTGAGTGGCGCGGCGAATGCACCTACGCAGCAATCTCTGCTCGACCTACTTTCTGGCTCTGGCAATCAAACGGCACAGGTTCCGCTCGCGGATGCTATCTCTTCACCGAAGAATCAGGGACTGCTTGCTCTGCTCGCATCGCAGCAAGGCGCACCCGCGCCAGCTGCCGCGGCGCCCTCACCCCCGGCCGCGCCACAATCTGCGCGTGTTGATCCCCAGTCGTTGCCCGCGCTGCCGCAACAAACTGTGCAAGGCACGAACCTTCCCGCCGATCCGACTCAAGCCATTCAGGCGGACGACCGTGGTGCACAGTCGCCGACGGGATCGACGCCGTCCGATGGCGGCCTACTCGGGGCTCTGATGCCTGCTGCGCAAGATGCAGTGCAGACGCCGGAAGCATCGAAATCGCTGCTCGGCGCGCTCGGCGCATCGGTCAGCAACCTGGGCGACAAGCTCGGGAATTTGAATCCGGCCACGAGCCAAGCATTGCTCGCCACCGGACTTACGATGCTCGCCGGAAACGACGGGCGCCGAAATCTCTCGCAACTCATCGGTGCCGGCGGTCTGTCTGGCCTCAATACTTACGCCGGTGCGATGCAGCAGCAATTTGGCAATGCGCTCGCACAGCAGAAACTGCTGCAAGACGCGCAGCAGAAAGCATTCGACAACAAGATCGCGGCTGGCAAGCTCGGCGTGGAGCAATACAACGCCGTCAACGCTCCGGTAGTCGTTCCTCCGGGGAACTCGGTCATATCGAAGGCCGGCGCGCCAATTGTTCAAGGTACGCCGCAGGTCGCGCGCACGATCGAGACACAGGACGGTGCCGGCAACACATACACGCTCCAATATGGCAACGACGGCAACATGATCGGGCAGCCGGTGCTTAAGAGCGCCGTAGGCGTCGGTCCATTGTCGGAGGCGCAACAGAAGACGGTGAACGATGCCGCTGCGGCAGCGGCCGACGCGCGCACCACCTACCAGAACACCACATATCTGGCGAATCAGCTCGCTGGTGCGCCCGAGTTTGCGAGCGGGGCCGCAGCTAATTTCAATGACATGCTCACGCGCATCACGGGGAACAAGGACGCCGGGCAGCAATTGCGCGGGCAGCTTTCCCAGTTCGTGAACAAGTCAATTCTGGGTGAACTGCCGCCGGGATCCGCGTCGGATAAGGATATCGCGTTGGTACGCAATGGCGTACCGGCGGACAATGCGGCGCCGAACACGTGGCTTGCCTACTTGCAGGCCGTCGGGCGCGTTCAAAAGGGTGTCGCAGAGTACCAGGCTGCAAAGGCGGATTACTCGGCTGCCAACCGAGGCAGCCTCGGGCCGCTAAGCCGCGACGCGACGATCAACGGCGTTCAATTCCCGGCCGGCACGACGTTCGCGCAGGCCACACTTCAGCAGCCGCAGACCGGTCAGGGGGCACCGCAAGGACAGAACACCCAGCAACAAATCGGGCGTTACTCGTTGGGCGACGTCAACGCCGAACTCAAGCGCCGGGGGCTCATTCGATGAGCGATCTTTCGAACTTGAGCAACGCCGATCTGCTTGCCCTGAAAGCGTCGTTTTCGTCGCCCGAGGGTGCCATCAATCAGATCGAATCGAGCGGCGCGGCCGACTCGACGCCCGGCATTGTCAATCCTACGTCTGGCGCGCGCGGCAGTATGCAGGTGCTTGCATCGACCGCGCGAGACCCGGGTTTTGGGCTGACACCGTCAAATGGCACTCCGCAGGACGATGCGCGTCTCGGGCGGCAGTACTACGCCATGCTGCGCCAACGGTATGGCGACCCGTCGCTCGCGGCCGTGGCGTATCAGATGGGACCCGGTGCAGCGGACAAGTGGATAGCGGGCGGCGGAAGCCTCGCCGACTTGCCGGACGATGCGTTGAAGTACCTCGGAAAGTTTCAAAACATCGTCGCTCAAGGCGCGCAGCAACGAGCCGTTGTGCCTGGCGTGACAGATAACCCGATGCCCGCCGCGATTCAACAGCAAACTTCGTCGAATCCGTTGGTGGCGACCGCTGGCGGCATCGGCGAAGGGTTTGGAAAGACGATGTTGGGCGGCCAGGCGCTCATCGGGCGTGGCCTGCAAGCCGTTGGCGCCAATGGCGTCGGGGATTGGCTCGTCAATGACGCGCAATCCGGCGCAAAGAACCTCACGCAGCAGGGTGACAACCAGATCGGCAATTCGGGTTGGCGAACCGCCGGCAATATCGGCGGCGCTGTCGTGCCGATGCTATTCGCTGGCCCAGAACTGATTCCTCAGATCGCGGCCGGCGGCGCTTATGGGGCGAGCCAAGGGGCATTGAACGACACGGGCATACTGCCTGGCGCTGTGGAAGGCGCCGGACTCGGCGCACTCGGATACGGCGCAGGCCAGCTGCTGGGCGCCGGCATTAATGCTGCGCGTCCGCTGGCGTCGCGAGCGTGGTCTGCGGTGCGTGGCGGCGAGCAGTCAGCCGCGGGCCGAATCGCTGGCCAGCTTGGCGACGATCTCGATTCGACGATTGCCTCACTCCGCGCGAATTCCGACGAACTGATTCCGGGCAGCCTCCCGACGGCCGCCGAGGCAGCAAATAACCCGGCGATCATTCGCCTGCAACGGGCCATGCAGAACACGGAGGCGGGACAAGTCGCCTTCCCAGCACGGATGGCAGAGAACAACGCCGCGCGTTTCGCCGCCGGCCGGGAGACCGTCGGGCCGAACCTTGGTCAAGAGGTCGACGATTTCACGCGCGCGCAGGCCCAGCGTCTGGCCACCGGTCAGTCCGAATTGCCACCGCTCACGGCGGAACAAGCGCAGATCATGCAGTCACCTGCCTACATCCGTGCGATGAAGGTGGCGCAGGGCTCCGCCGATAACGCAGGCAGCGATGTGTTCGCAGTTCAGCAACGCCCATTGCAGCAGGCGCTCGCTCAAGGCATTGACGACGTGGCGGGCACGCCCGCGACTCTTGACGCCTTGCGCGCCGCGCGCGGGAATGTTGCCGACGATATGTTCCGCACGGCGAATATTACGTTGCCGGTCACGACGCCGAAATTCGCCGCACTCCTCGAAAAGCCTGCATTCCGCAGCGCCATCGATGCGGCCCAGAAGGCGAGCGACAACCTCGGCGAAGGTTCGATCTTCGCGACCACGCAGAACCGTGCGCTGGCGAATCTGGGGGGCGCCAAGGGCGTCGAGACGCAGCTCGTTACCGGGCGCGGGCTGCTCTATGCGAAGGGCGTGCTGGACGACCAGATCGGCCGCGCAATGCAACTTGGAGAGAATGCCAAGGCGCGCCCGTTGATGGCTGTGCGTGACGATCTTGTGAGCATCATGGATGACGCCACCGGCGGCGAATATGCCGCGGCGCGAGCAAAATTTCAGGCAGACTCCGCGCCGATTGACGCACAGATGGCCCTGCAAAAGCGCCTGAATAGCGCCGTCGATCCCGTCACGGGTGACGTGAGCGCCGCGCGCCTTCGTCAGACGATCGACAGCGTTACCGGCGAGCAGTTGAAACCCGGCATTCGGCAGGCTGACAAGGTCACGCCGGAAATGCTCGATCAGTTGCGCACACTCAGCGCCCAGGCCCGCACGACGCCTACCAACATGACGGGCCTGTCCGGAGAGGGGCAGGAATATTTGCGCACCGCACTGAATGATCGTCTGCGCTCATCGGCGGATTCGCTCATCAACCAGGAATCGCGCGACGCCGCTGGCCAGTTCTCTAACTACTTGCGCACGCAGTCACCGGCGTATGCAGACTATCTCACGCAGCAGGCTACTACGGGCGTTGACCTGACGTCGCGGCAAGCGCTGCGCGAGGCGCTCGACAAGCTCGGCCTTCTCGCCAACAACGCGAGTGGTGAGGCGCAGATGACGTACCAGGCTGCGAAATCCGCACTTGGGCGCGAACCGCTGTCGGGCGGCGCCGAAGCGTACAAGAACAGCCTCCTCGAAGACCTACAGCGCGCTTCGACGGCGAACGTGCCGCTCGGTGCGGCTGGCAGCCAGACGGCCGCGAACATGCAGCTCGGCGGAGGATTGCTTGCGCGTCTTGCCGAATCTCGTGGGACGGATACGGCACTAGGTATGGCGGCGGGTTCAGGAAACATCGTCTCGGCCGCTGCCGGATATCTCGTGCGAGCCGCAGCGAGCAAGGCGATGGCGCGATCCGAAAAAGCCGCAATCGACCTGCTGCTCAACCCGAAAAAGCTCGCCAACGCACTCGAGGAATTCAAGGGCCAGCCCCAGGCAAAGCAGGTGTTCATCGACACGATCAAGGAAAAGGCAACTGGTGCCGGCCGCGCAGGTATGCGCGCGGTGCAAGCATATGAAGCATCTCGACAAGGAAATAAAAAGTGATGGATGACCAGACGGCATTGCTGGTGAAGATTGGGGGAGCCGCCGCCTTCGGGGCAGCGGTATCTCTCAAATTCATCCCGGGGAATTGGTGGCAGCGCGGGCTCTCGTTCGGTGCGAGCGTGGGTATCGGCTGCCTTGCAGGAGGAGCGGCGGCGGAGTACTACGCGATCACACCGGGCAGCGTTACACACATGGCTGCGATCGCGGCAGCGTCGGTCTTCGGACTATCTGGCGTGAGCAGTCTTATCCAGCAGATCCCGAAGTGGCTGGATGCCGCTCGTCAGAAAATTCTCGGGAGCTAAAGCATGCTCGCCATCCTCAATTTCTCGGCAAACGCCGTGATTTTCGCCCTATCGCTTTGGGCCGTCCTAACCCACCGAGTCCCGACTCGCAGCGGCGGCGCTTTCGTGCTTTCGCTGGTGAATTTTGCCGCTATCGGCAACATCGGCTCGCCGGTCGCCTGTCATAGCGCGCCCGAGGTGACGTTGAATGTCGCCGTCGCGGTAGCCGCGATGTGGGGTTTCTGGCAAATCCAGATCAAGCGCCGTTATTTCGGGAGGCTCGGACATGACGCCCGGTGAAGCACTGACCAATGCGATCAGCCCCGCTCTATCGCTGCTGTCCACAAAAATGGATACCCCGCAAGCGCGCGTCATGCTGCTGTCGATCGGTCTTCAGGAATCGCATCTGACGTTCCGCCGACAGCAGCCTACCGGCCCGGCGCGCGGTCTCTGGCAGTGCGAGCAGGGCACGCAGGCGACGCGCGGGGGAATCTGGGGGCTGTACCTGTTCAAAGGCACCAGCGGCTATCTGAGCAATCTGTGCGCCGCACGTAAGGTCGCGCACGATCCCGTGGCCATCTACAAGGCCATCGAGACGGACGATGTGCTGGCCGCTGGCTGTGCACGGCTCCTGCTATTCACCGATCCGAAGTCGCTCCCGGCCATCGATGACGTTGAGGGTTCGTGGGCGCTTTACTTGCGCGTATGGAATCCCGGCAAGCCGCGTCCGGCTGAGTGGGGGATCAACCACAAGAAAGCCGTAGGTGCGCTATGACACTTCTCGATCCGCGCCTGTGGGGCGCATTTCTCCTGGCCATCGCACTGTCGCTCGGCGCCGGTTACTGGAAGGGCCATCACGACGCTGACCAGTCAACCGTGATTGCCAGCCTGGCGAAGCAAATCAAAGACTTGTCCGACGCCAACAACCTCTATCGCCAGACGAATCAAACGCTGACCGGGATATCGATCGATGCGAAAAAAACTGCTGACACTGCCGTTGCTGCCGCTCGTGCCTCTGATGCTTCTTCTGAGCGCCTGCGCAAACAATTCGCAGCCTTCACCGCCTCCGTACGCAGTTCCACCGCTGCCGGCGGAAGCACGCCAACCGTCGGCGGAACGGACGCCCTTGATCTGCTCACAGGGTTGCTCGGCAGGGTTGACGACGCTGCGGGACGACTTGCGGAATTCGCTGACGCTGCCCACATCGCAGGACTTGCCTGCGAGCGCAGCTACGACGCGCTGAGTCATTCTCTTGAGAAATAAAAGGACCCATCATGCCGGTACCCACAAGCATCGACGAACTATCGACCACACCCGCATCAAACTCGCCCGCCGGCAGCGAGCCGGTAGGCCCCTATGCCAATGATTATTTTCAGGCGGCGTTTGCTTTTATCAAGCAAATCGCAGTGGGATCGGGGTGGAAGCCGACGGCCGCTGTCGACATGAATGGTCAGAAGATCACGAACATCGCAGCCGGCATACTCTCCCCCACCAGCAAAGACGTGGTGCGGGGCGATCAGATTTTTAAGGTCGGAGAGGTTCGCATGTATCACGGAGCGGTTGCGAACATTGCTTCCGTCTGGGGTGACGGCTGGCATCTTTGCGATGGCACAAATGGAACGGCCAATCTCACCGATCGATTCATTGTCGGTGCTGGGTCGACGTACGCGCCCAATGCCACGGGGGGCAATGCCAACATCACGCTTTCCATGGCGCAAATGCCTCAGCACAGTCACGTGGTCAACGATCCTGGCCATAAGCATCCTCTCGTCGATGGCGGACATAACCACGCGATTCAAGACCCCGGTCATGTGCACGGCTTCCTTCGTGGCGCAGCGGGTGCTAATGCTCCTGGCGGGAGCGGTTGGTCCGACTCGGACTACGGCGGACCAATTCAGGTCAACACTAACAAAGTCGGCACGGACATTTCGATTGTCGGATCGGGAAGCAATATTTCGATGAACAACGCCGTGTCCGGCATAACCCTTCAGAGCAGTGGGAATGGGGCGGCTATTGATATTCGGCCGCCTTTTTATGCGCTCTGCTTTATCGAATATACGGGGGTTGCCTGATGCTTACGGTCTACATTGGCGCACCTCTTCAGCTGGCCGGGGTCATGAATATCGATGGGGCGCCCGGCGATTTCACGAATTGGTCACTCACTGCCAACTTGTATGACGCTGCTGCCGAACTTATCTCGCCACTCACGGTGACGTGGATCGATGCGAGTAAGGGCCTCGTGACGATCTCAGCTCCATCGACAAGTGCATGGGCTGCATGTAAAGCTCGCATCGATTGCCGCCTCGTTACCCCTACAGGGGACATCGTGCTAGGTCCTCCAATGTTCCTGCGTATCGCGCAATCTCCGATGAGCTGACCAGATGGAAATCTCCCTTGTCCTGACCGATGACACCGGTCAATTTCAGTTGATCTTCGGCAGTTATATTTCGACGTCTATCGCCGAAACACATGCCGATCGGATCGCTGCTGAGCAAGCGGCGTCAAGCGCGGCCACGAGCGCATCTAATGCGGCATCGAGCGCTTCTGAAGCATCCACTTCGGCGTCGACGGCGGGAACAGCAGCCGCATCCGCTGTGGCATCAGCTTCAGCAGCGCAAAGCTCGGCGACCGCCGCTGGCAATGCCGCAACCGCGGCTTCTTCAAGCGCTTCGGCTGCATCAACTTCGTCGACCGCTGCCGCTACATCTGCGACGGCTGCGCACACGTCTGAGGTGAATTCCGCTGGCAGTGCCACAGCGGCCGCGAATAGCGCCGCTCAGGCGGCTGCTCAGGTAGGTGTATCGCTACTGAAGGCGAATAATCTCTCGGATGTCCAGTCCGCCACATCTGCCCGCGGGAACATTTCGGCCGCGAAGTCCGGCGCGAACGCCGATATTACGTCGCTCACCGGACTGAGCACAGCGTTGACCGTATCCCAGGGGGGCACCGGTACGACGACGTTTACCCAGAACGGGCTGCTTATCGGCGCAGGGTCTGGCTCAATCACTGCGCTTGCTCCGGCAACCTCCGGCTATGTGCTCACGGCCTCCGGCGTGGGTGCGCCACCAGCATATGCTCCAATTCCCAGTCAGTCGGGGCGGTTACTCGGCGTACAGATATTCACCTCGAGCGGCACCTACACGCCAACTCCGGGGACAAACAGTGTCATCAGCGAGATTCAGGCGCCTGGGGGCGCCGGCGGCAGCATTTCCGACCCGGGAGGCTCAAACGTTAATGGAGGGGCCGGCGGTGGCGCTGGGGCCTATATCAAGGCGCGGCTGACGAGCGGGTTCAATGGCGCAAGCGTTGTTATCGGCGCGCCAGGTGCGGTAGTCCCAAACAGCGCCGGTGGGAATGGAGGTAATTGCTCTTTCGGTAGCCTGTCGGCATCAGGGGGCATCGGGGGCGGCGTAGGCACCGCTGGCAGTAGCGTTGTTGCTCAAGGAGGGAGCGGCGGAACACCAACCGGCTCCGGGCTTCTTACCACCAATGGTGAAAGCGGGATCAATACCATCAGTTCCGGTGGATTCCTCTTCATGATGGGTAATGGAGGAAGCTCCATGCTCGGCAAAGGTGGCCGATGTGGTGTCAACGGTAACGGCTTGCCGGGGAGTGGCTTTGGGGCTGGGGGCGGTGGATGTTTGGGCGGCGCGGGGACTCCCCGCGTGGGGGGCGCCGGCGCGCCAGGCGTCGTTTTCGTGTGGGAATATTCATGATGAAAAAATACGCAATCATCGAGAATGGAGCCGTGGTGAACGTCGTGCTTTGGGACGGCGAGACGAAATGTGACGCGATTCCTGACGACGCGGTCGAACTGCCAGATGGCTCGGCCGTCTCCCCCGGGTATGCTTTTGACGGCGCGAACTTCATCGCCCCTCCGGCGCAACCGCCCGTACGATTCAACTGAGAAATGGGTTGTGGGTAAGGTTGTGGGTCGCACTATAATTCAGAATGCGAATCCATAACTGGCAACGGTTTGCGACCGATATGGTGCCCCCACCGCCTCCGCCAAGAAGGGACGTTAGCTTAGATGGATAGAGCAACAGCCTTCTAAGCTGTAGGCCGCAGGTTCGACTCCAGCAGTCTCTTCAACGGGCCTCTAGCTCATGCCTGGTTAGAGTCACGAACTCATAACTTATGGGTGCCGCGTTCGATTCGCGGGATGCCCATCAAGTCTGAGTGGTGAAATTGGTAGACACCGCAGACTTAAAATCTGCTGCGCCTTCATTGGTGCGTGCCGGTTCGAGCCCGGCCTCGGACACTAAATAAATGCGTCATGCCATGAGCCGAGACCGATGTAAATGATCGGCCCACCACTGCATCATTTCGCGCCGCTCTTTCAAGTATTCCGCGTGTACGTAAGCTGCTGTGACTTGATTTCTCTCCGCATGGGCGAGTTGCCGGTCAACAACATCTCTCGAAAATCCGTTTTCGCGCAGTGCCGTGGCAGCCAGCCCGCGAAATCCGTGGCCTGTCATTTTTCCTTTGTAGCCCATTCGATAGAGGGCGAACAGCATGGTGTTGTTTGAAATGGGGCCGCCACCCTGAACGCTGTAAAAGACGTGGGCTCTGTGGCCATTGATTGCCCTCAGTTCTTCGAGAATCGCGATTGCTTGTCGAGATAGCGGAACGATGTGCGGCTCGCGCATTTTCATCCGCTCGGCCGGGACACGCCACTCGGCGCCTCCTTCGCTGGAGAATTCTGACCATTCGGCCCGGATCATTTCCTTCGTGCGGGCAAATGTGAGGGCCATGAAATTGAGCGCGAGCTTGGTTACGACGTCACCCTGGTACAGATCAATATCACGCAGAAGTTGGGGAATCTCTGTAGCATTCACTCTGGCCATGTGCTTTACGCCCGGACTTCTTTTTAGGATCGTCGCTGGATCTATATCGGCGGCCGGGTTCCTAGAGCAGCGGCCAGTCATAATCCCGTACTGGAATACCGCACGCGAACGCTGAAGCACTCTAATCGCGGTTTCTCGAACGCCTCGCGCCTCGATTGATCGCACGATTTCGAGCATGTCCGGCGCCTCAATTGTTGAGATCGCCTGTTGGCCGATACGCGGGAATACGTCGATCTCCAGCGATTTCAGTACTTTGCCGGCGTACACGGCAGTCCAACCGGGTTGTTGGTTCTCATACCACTCCCGTGCTACGGCTTCGAATGTTGATGTCGCAGCAATAGCGCGGGCTCGCCGAACTTCCTTCTTTTGCTTCGACGGGTCTGTTCCAGCCGAGATCTTTCGTCTAGCTGCTAAGCATGCCTCGCGTGCATCCGCTAACGATGTCTCCGGATAAATGCCGAATGACGCGACCTTCTCTTTGTCGTCGAACCGGTATTTCATCCGCCAGTATTTAGACCCGTTCGGCATCACTTGCAGATAGAGTCCTTTGCCGTCGGCGAGGCGATAGGGCTTTTCAGTCGGTTTTGCTTTCTTAACCTGTAGGTCGGTGAGCGGAGCGATGACTTTGGGCATTTGGGGGTATCAATCATGGGGGTATCACTCGATCTCCCCACTGATACCCCAAAAAATCCTGTGCGCTGCTGGGAGTTGTTGGGCAATGATGGCAGCAAAAAGCCCCGACAGGCAAGGCTGTGCGGGGCTTTTTAGTAATTCTTGGGCAACGTTGGTTGCATCATTGGTCCCCCCGGCAGGAATCGAACCTGCATCTAGCGCTTAGGAGGCACTTGTTCTATCCATTGAACTACAGGGAGAGACTGGATGCTTTCCAGTGGCGCGACACCCTCTGCAATCAAAGGTGCCGCTTTGTTTATGAGGCTTTCCGGGCGATTGTGATACCCCTAACGTATCACTTCGGAACACCTTATAACCTGCTATTTCACATCGCCATTGCTACAGTTTTGCTACAGCAAGTCGGGCGACAGTGGCATCGATTGCGCAGGTAGGAACGCGTTGGCGCACCCAAGTTCGACGCGAGGGCAAGAGTATAGCAAAAACGGTTCGGGCGAAGGCCCACCGCGACAACGTCCTCGGGAATTTCCCGATAGAACAACCCCTTGCGTCGTTTGTTCCATTGACGCTACAAATTGTCGCTCCTAGAGTCAGGGCCATGATGACTCGACCCGATCCGCTCATGAAGACGTCCGCCCACCGGCGCGCGACGTATCGCGTTCTGCGCGAGTAAGCCGCCCCCCGAGACCGTGCGCCAGACATGGCGACTCACTGCGTGAGTGCGCGCACGGCTCTCTGGGTTCGAACCTGCTTCAAAGCTGTTTCGAACCCGCTTCGATTCCATTCGATTCCATTTCGCCCCTAACGTCCGGCGTGCGCTTTATCGCGCACGGCGTGCGATCGTGCGCCCTTGCGTTTGATCGGCTCCCGCGAGTCGATCACACCACGGCGTCGTGGGGCCCCTGTTTTCTTCAACAAAAGAAAGACGCCAAGCCTCATGAGTCACATCACACGCAAAATCCTGCCTCTCGCCTGCGCTGCCGTATCACTCGGTAGTGCCACTGCACCCGCCTTCGCCCAATCGAGTGTCACGCTCTACGGTGTGATCGAAGCGGCCGTCGTGTCGCAGAACCATTCGAGCCCCACCGGCGGGCGAGTCGTTTCCCTCAACCAGGCCGGCGAAGGCTTCCTCTCCGCCAGCCGCTTCGGTCTGCAAGGCATCGAAGACCTCGGCGGAGGAACGAAAGCCCGCTTCGTGCTGGAGAACGGATTCAACTCACAAGCCGGCACCTTCGATCAGCAAGGTCAGTTGTTCGGACGTCAGGCGTTCGTCGCGCTGCAAGGCGTCTGGGGCGAGGTTGCCCTCGGTCGTCAATACACCGGCGCCGTCGTGGCCATCTCGATGGTCGATCCGATTTTCATCGGCGCGCCGCCCACGAACTCATGGCTCGTCTTCCTCACCGGCCAGCGCTACAACAACGCGCTCACCTGGACAAAGAAGTTCGGCCCGTTCGGCGTGAACCTGCAATACGCGTTCGGTGGGATTGCCGGGCAGGCGTCGGCGCGCTCATCAGCCTCTGGCGGGGTCTCCTGGGAGCAGGGCGGCAACGTCTTCACCGGACAGTTGCAGCAGACGCACGACTCGCAAAGCCGTACCGCCAAGACATGGTCGCTGGGCGCGAAAGTGGGCTACGGGCAGTGGAAATTCCACGCTGACTATCTGCAAAGCCAGCGCGATCCGGGCTTCGATGTGACCAATGGCGGCGTCGATCCGGCATCGATCACCAACATGAGCACCGCCGCTACACCCACGACTGTCGCGGCGATCGGCTCGGTCTTCTCCGCTGCGCGCCGCGATCAGTTCTTCACGCTGGGCGTGAGCTATCTGCTCAACCCCACGTGGCAGTTCATTCTGGCGTACATGCAGGACAACACGACCGCCGTGAACTTCAGCGGCAAACGGCAAACCGTCTACGGTGTCGTCGACTACTTCCTGTCCAAACGCACCGACGTGTATTTCGCGACCGCCTACGAGCGCGTCGACGGTGGCTGGTCCGGGCTCTTCGGTACGACCACGACCAACTGGACCGGCGGCAACGGCGTGAAACTCAACGGCTTCGATAACCAGATGAGCTACTACGTCGGCCTGCGTCATCGCTTCTGATCCGGGCGCATTCGCCATCGAAATGTTCTATCCAAACGCATGCGGCGCAGCATCGGAAAATGCTGCGCCGCATCGTGGAACCCCTTGCCGTATCTGGGTTTACCAGCCGCAACTTCACAATTCAGCAGTTGCTTAGGTGTTTTCCCGATAGGACATTTTGCGGCCCATTTGTTCTATTGACCGGACATTATGACACTTCCAGAATCGCCGCATGGATACCCCACTACCGCTGCCGAAGTACCACCAGATCTATCTCGTACTGCGTGAGCAATTGCAGGAGGGACGCTTCGATCGCGACGGCGTTCCCGGTGAACACCTGCTTGCCGACCAGTTCAGTGTTGCGCGCATCACGATCCGCAAGGCGATGGAAATGCTCGTGGCCGACGGACTGGTGGTGCGCCGTCCCGGCCTCGGGACGTGGCCATTGCACGCCGGGCAACGCACCGGCGGTGGCAAGACGCCCGGCATCTCGCGTGAAAAGGCGCACCTCACCGGCCTGCTGGAAAACATCGTGAACATGGGGCTGCGCACGAGCGTAGCCGTGCTCGAATCGTCGGTGGTCGGCGCGAGCGAAGCGGTGGCCGAAGCCCTGGCGCTCGAACCCGGCGCGCCGGTCTACAAGAGCATTCGTGTGCGTAGCACGCAGTCCGGGCCGCTCTCGTACATCACGACGCACGTGCCGGAGAGCATCGCGAAGATTCGACGCGAAGCCCTTGAGCGCAAGCCGATGCTCATGCTGCTCGAAGAGGCCGGCGTCGAACTCGGGGCCGCCACGCAAACCATTTCCGCGCGCCTGGCCGATGCCGTCGTGGCGCGCCATCTCGACATCGCCGTCGGTTCCGCGTTGCTTGCCGTCACACGTCTCGTGCGCGATGTCGCCGAGCGTCCGGTGCAACTGCTGCAAGGCCTGTATCGCCCCGATCGTTATCAGTACCAGCTCCAGCTCTCGCGCGTTGGCGATATCGACGCCAAGGTCTGGGTGAGCGAAGAACTATCTGCCCAATTCCACTGATCAAGTCCGGAGAATCGTCAATGAGTTCGCGTCGCACGTTCCTGCGTCAGTCCACCGCACTCGCTGCGCTTGCCGCAGCCACCACCGCACCCTGGAGCGCTCGCGCTGCGGGCAAGCCCGTCAAGATCGGCGTGCTGCATCCGGTTACCGGCGCACTCGCGTATTCGGGCCAGCAATGCCGGCTAGGCGCGTTGCTCGCCATCGATGACATCAACGCCGCCGGCGGCATCAAGTCGCTCGGCGGGGCGCCCATCGAAGCCGTGCTCGGCGACGCCCAGTCGCGCCCCGAAGCGGGCTCGGCAGAGGTGGAGAAGATGAACGAGGCGGGCGTGTCGGCGATTGTCGGCGCCTACGCATCGGCTATCTGTCTCGCGACGACGCAGACCGCCGCGAAGTACGGCCTGCCGCATGTGGTGGACGTCGGTGTGGCCGACCAGATCGTCGAGCGCGGTCTGACGAACACCTTCCGTTTCGGCCCGGGCTACCGCATGTGCTCGATGCGAGCGGTCGACGACCTCGCCGCTCTGAACGACGCCGCAGGCAAACCCGCGAAGACCGTGATGATCGTGCACGAGGAATCGCTCTTCGGCACCGGCACGGCGGCCTTGCTGCAAAAGGAATTGCCGGCACGCGGCTTCGAGGTCAAGGAGGTCATCAAGCACGCCAATCCGACGCGCGACTTCAACAACATCGTGCTGCGCATGCGCTCGGTGAACCCGGACATCGTGATCCCGGCGAACTACTACAACGAGTACGCCTTGCTGCTGCGCGCGATGAAGCAACAGAAGGTCCGCCCGAAAGCGATCTACTCGGTGCTTGGCGGCGCGGCGTCGAGCTACAAATTCCTCAAGGAATTTCCGGATATCGCTGACGGCATCATCGACTGCAACCATTGGTTCAATCCGAAAGACCCGCGCGTGGCGTCGCTCAAGAAGCGCACGGAAGCGAAGGGCGCGTTCTTCAGCTACGAAGTCTTCATGACGTACACCGCCATGATGCTGCTGGCCGACGCCATCGAACGCGCGAAGTCGGTCGATCGTGCCGCGATTACGGCGGCGCTGACGTCCAGCACCTTCAAGGATCACCTGATGCCGTACGGCCCCACGAAGTTCGTGAACGGCCAGAACACGGGCGCGCAGCCGCTGCTCACGCAGGTCTCCGGTGGCGACATCAAGGTGATTCTGCCGGACAGCTACCGTCAGGTCGCGCCGGTCTTCCCGCTCAAGGCCTGATGTGATGCTCGACCCGGTCATTCTGCTGTCGGCCCTGCTCAACGGGCTGACGACGGGCGCGGTCTATGCTCTCATCGCGCTCGGTCTCACGCTCGTCTACGGTGTGCTGCACATCATCAACTTCGCGCACGGCGCGGCGTTGATGGTGGCGCTGTACGCCGTGTGGCTGCTCAGGGAGAAGCTCGGCATCGATCCCTATGTGGCGTTGCCGTTCGTCACGCTGGGCATGTTCGCCCTTGGCTATGCATTGCAACGCGTGGTGATCGAGCGTGCGAGCCACGGCAAGGACGAAAACATTCTGCTCGTCACGTTGGGGCTGGCCATCGTGCTGGAGAACCTCGCGCTCGTGTGGTTCAAGTCCGACACGCACACCATCGACACGCCGTACACCCTTGCGACCGTCGACATCGGCCCGGTCATGCTCGCCGTGCCGAAGCTGATCGCCTTCGGCGGCGCGCTGGCGGCAGCGGCGATTCTGTTCTGGATCGTGCGCTCGACCGACCTCGGCCGCGCGATTCGGGCTGTCGCGAAGGAAAAGCACGGCGCGAAGCTCATGGGCATCGACGTCGAACGGGTCTACGCGATCTCGTTCGGCATCGGTATGGCATGCGTGGGCGCTGCCGCCTGCTTTCTGTTGCCGACCTACTACGTCAACCCGCAAGTGGGTGGGGGCTTCGTGCTCGTCGCGTTCACGATCGTGGTGCTGGGCGGCATGGGCAGCTTCGCCGGCGCGCTCGTCGGCGGACTGCTGATCGGCGTGGTGGAGTCGCTTTGCGGCCTCTGGCTGGGCGATTCACTGGGACAGATCGGCATCTTCGCCATTTTCATCATCGTCGTGCTGCTGCGTCCGCAGGGGCTGTTCGGTGCACGTGCCTGAAAGGATGAGCAGGAGCAAACGATGAGAGATCTTCGGTGGATTGTGTTGTTCGGTGTCGTTGTCGCGGCGTTACTCGTCACGCTGCAATCGGGCGTGTGGCTGTCGTTCCTGATGATGACGCTCTACACCGTGCTGCTCTCGCAGTCGTGGAACATGCTGGGCGGCTTCGGCGGGCAACTGTCGTTCGGCCACGCGCTGTTCTTCGGCGTGGGGGCTTACGCACAGGCGATTGCGCAATTGCAGTGGGGATGGAACCCATGGGTGGCCATGCCGTTCGCGCTGGCGATGGGCACGCTTGTGGCGGTGATCATCGGCGCAGTGACGTTCCGCTACGGCCTCAAGGGCTCGTACTTTGCGCTGGTGACGCTGGCCTTCGCGGAAGTGTTCCGCATTCTCGCGGTGTCGCTGCCCTTCACCGGCGCCGGGGTCGGGCTGATGGTGCCGCTGCGCCAGAGCGTGAGCAATTTGCAGTTCGCGTCGCCGCGCGGCTATGCGTTCGTGCTGCTCGCATTCGTGATGGGGGCTTTGCTGGTCACGGCGTGGCTGCGGCACTCGCGCTTCGGGGCGTGGTTGCAGGCCGTGCGCGATAACGAGAACGCGGCGCGTGCCGTCGGTGTGAATCCGCTGCGCGTGAAGCTCGGTGCGATCGCTCTGTCGGGTGCCTTCATGAGCGCGGCCGGCGTGTGCTACGTGCAGATGTTCCAGTACATCGATGCCGGCATTGCGTTCGGCTCGACGATTTCGGTCGAAGCGCTCGTTGGCGCCATCGTCGGCGGGCTGGGCACGCTGTGGGGACCGGTGCTCGGCGCGGCAGCGCTCTACACGCTGGGTGAATTCACCCGCAACCTGTTCGGCGAATTGCCCGGCCTGTCGATGGTGATCTATGGCGTGGTGCTCACGCTGATCGTGATGTTCCTGCCGCGGGGCATGACGGGCGCTGGCGCATCGGGGCGCCGCATGCTGGGCATGGACCGCGCCGGGACTGGCGCAAGCGCCACGTTTCGTGCCACGGACGCCAACGCCCCCCATACCGCCAATGTTGCAAATGCCGCGAATGCCGGCGAGGAGAAGGCCGGTGTCTGACGCCTTGTTGAAAGCCGATGGTCTATCCATCACCTTTGGCGGCCTGAAAGCCGTGCAGGACGTCAGCCTCAGCATCAGGCCGGGTACGCTCACAGCGCTTGTCGGACCGAACGGCGCAGGCAAGACGACGCTGTTCGGTCTGCTCTCCGGGTTTCTCGTGCCGACGGCCGGTCGCGTCGAGTTTCAGGGGCGCGACATCACGGGGCAGGCGCCCTTTGTGACAGCACGTCAGGGCCTCGCGCGTACGTTCCAGATCGTGCAGCCGTTCGGCGCGCAGACCGTACGGGAGAACATCGCCGTCGGCGCGCATCTGCATGAACTCGGTCGGCGCCAGGCGTTGCGTCAGGCAGAGGAGATCGCCCTGCGCACCAACTTGCAGGCGCAGCTCGACAAGCCTGCGGCCGATCTGACCGTGTGCGGACGCAAGCGCCTGGAACTCGCACGCGCGTTGGCGACACGTCCGCGATTGTTGCTGCTCGATGAAGTGCTGGCCGGACTCAATCCGAGCGAGATCGACGAGATGATTCCCGTGGTGCGCGAGATCGCCGCGAGCGGCGTCACCGTGCTGATGATCGAACACGTGATGCGCGCCGTGATGAGCCTGGCCGAACACGTCTGGGTGCTGGCACAAGGGAAGTTGATCGCGGCGGGCACGCCTCGCGAAGTGACGTCGGATCCCGCCGTCGTGGAAGCCTATCTGGGACATGGCACGGCGGCGCGTCTGGCGGCGCAATCCACTGAGGCGACGCAAGCGCCTGAGCAGGGAGGGGCACGATGAGTCATCTGCTCGAAGTCGAAGGCCTGCGCACCGGCTATGGCCGCGTGGAGGTGCTCCGCGGTGTCGATCTGAGCGTCGACGAAGGCGAGATCGTGGTGATGCTCGGCAGCAACGGCGCGGGCAAGTCCACGTTGAACAACACACTCTCCGGCATCAATCCTGTCTGGGCAGGCAAGGTGCGTTTCGACGGTCACGACCTCACCGGACGGCATTACCGGGAAGTGGTCAAGGCCGGGCTGATTCAGGTACCCGAAGGCCGCCGCGTTTTCCCGAACCTGAGCGTGCTGGAAAACCTGTCGCTCGGTGCTTTCGCCCGGGGCCGCGCGCAACGCGAGCGCAGTCTGGAGCGCATGCTCGATCTGTTCCCGCGCCTGCGTGAGCGCATCGCGCAGTCTGCCGGCACGATGTCCGGCGGCGAACAGCAGATGCTCGCCATCGCGCGTGGCCTGATGGCCGAGCCCCGTCTGCTGATTCTCGACGAGCCGTCGCTCGGTCTCTCGCCGCTCATGGTCGAAGAGCTGTTCTCGCTGATTGCGCGACTTCAGCGCGATGGCCTGTCGATTCTGCTCGTCGAGCAAAACGTGGGCCAGTCGCTCGAAACCGGTCAGCGCGGCTACGTGCTCGAAAACGGCTCGATCCGCCACAGCGGCACCTGCGCGGAACTGCTCGCGAGCCGCGAGCTGCGCCGTGCCTATCTCGGAATGTAAGGGACTTACCGTGGCTCAAACTCTGACGCAAAAGCTGCTGGCCGCCGCATGCGGGCGCGCCGAAGTGGCGGTCGGCGAGATCGTGACCTGCAAGGTCGATCTCGCAATGTTTCACGATTCCAGCGGTCCGCGCCGTCTGCAACCGATGCTCGAATCGCTCGGCGCCACGCTGTGGGACAAGTCGAAGGTCGTGCTGGTCATCGATCACTACGTGCCCGAATCGGACGACGAGTCGCGTCGCATCGTGCGTATTGCCCGCGACTGGGCGCAAGCGCAGGCGCTGCCCAACGTCTATGACTCGGTCGGCATTTGCCATGTGGTGGTGCCGGAGCACGGGCATCTGCGCCCGGGCATGTTCTGTGTGGGTGGCGATTCGCATTCGCCGACCGGCGGCGCGTTCGGCGCGTACATGTTCGGCATCGGCAGCACGGAAATGCTCGGCGTAGCGGTCTCGGGCGAGATCTGGGTCAAGGTGCCCTTGACCATCCAGATGCGCTGGGACGGACGCCTCACGGACGGCGTGACCGCCAAGGACATGATCCTGCACATGATCGGCCGCTTCGGCATGAACGGTGGACGCTATCAGGCCATCGAGTTCTGCGGCGAGGCTGTGCGAGTGCTTTCCATGCAGGAGCGCATGACGCTGTCGAACATGAGTGCCGAACTGGGCTCGCAAGTCGGGCTCGTCTCGCCGGACGCAACCACGCTCGACTACCTGCGTTCGGTCGGCGTCACGGAGCCGATCGACGTCGATCGCTGGCAGAGCGACGCCGACGCACCGGCCGAAGTGCACACCTTCGACGCCGGCACGCTCGCCCCGCAAGTCGCCGCGCCGCATAGCCCGTCGAACACGTCGGACATTGGCGCCTTCGCCGACGTTGCGGTCGACGTCGCCTATCTCGGCGCCTGCACGGGGGCCAAGCTCGAAGACCTGCGCGCGGCAGCACGCGTGCTCAAGGACCGGCGCGTGGCCGACGGCATGCGCTTCGTCGTTGCGCCGGCATCGGCGCGCGATCAGGCGCAAGCCGCGCGTGAGGGCGTGATGGACGTGCTGGTCGCGGCGGGCGCACAGGTGCTCGCGAATACCTGTGGCGCGTGTGCCGGCTATGGCGGCTCGATCCCGGAAGGGGCGACCGTGATGTCGAGCACCGCGCGCAATTTCAAGGGGCGCATGGGCGCAGAGACCGCGCAGGTCTATCTCGGTTCGCCGTACGCCGTGGCGGCTGCCGCGCTCACGGGCCGCATTGCCGATCCGCGCGATGTCCTCGTCTGATCCCGTACTGACAACGCCTCTCATGACATTGCCAACGTCTTCCCTTGAATCGTCTGCACCCGGGCACCGCGCCTGGGTCGTGGGCGCCGACATCGATACCGACGCGCTCGCGCCGGGCGCGTACATGAAGTTCGGTATCGACGAAATCGCGCGCCATTGCCTGCATCGTGTGCGTCCCGAATTCGCCTCGACGGTGCGTGCGGGCGATGTGCTCGTGGCCGGGCCGAACTTCGGCATCGGGTCGTCTCGCGAGCAGGCCGCTGCGGCGCTCGTGCACCTGGGCGTGCGCGCCGTCATTGCGCCGTCGTTCAACGGACTGTATTTCCGCAACGCCTTCAACGTGGGGCTGTTGCTGCTTACCTGCGCCGACGCGCCGGGCATTGCCGAGGGCGAAACGCTGCGGCTCGCGCCGCGCGAAGGCGTTATCGAACGCGCCGACGGCAGCCGTCTGGCCTGCGAGAGCGTGCCGGGCTTCCTGCTCGACATGGTCGATGCGGGCGGTCTGCTCAATCTCCTCAAGCAGCGCAGTTCGACATCTCACGCGACACCTAACGGAGTTTCTTCATGCTAGATCCCGTCACCCTGGCGGTCCTCAAGGGCCGGCTGGAGCAGATCGCCGACGAAATGGACGCGACGCTTTACCGAAGTGCCTTCAACCCGATCATTGCCGAGGCGCACGACGCCTGCCACGGTATCTACGATGCGGCGACCGGCGCGACGCTCGTGCAAGGCAAGTCGGGCCTGCCGGTGTTCGTCGGCGCCATGGCGTTTGCCGTCCAAGCGGCCGCGCGCACGGCCGCCGAGCGTGGCGGCATGGTCGAAGGCGATGTCTGGCTCTTCAACGACCCGTACGACGGCGGCACGCACGCCAACGACTTCAAGCTCGTGCGACCGGTGTTTCGCGACGGCAAGCTGTTCTGCTTTCTGGCGTCGGCCGCGCACTGGCACGATGTCGGCGGCGCGGTGCCCGGGAATTACAACCCGGCGGCGACCGAATGCTGGCAGGAAGCGGTCCAGATTCCGCCGGTGCGTATCGTGCGCCGTGGCGAACTCGATGCCGACGTGCTCGCCATCCTCAAGGCGAACACGCGCTTGCCGGACAGCCTGTGGGGCGATCTGAACGGACAGCTCGCCGCGTTGGAGCTGGGCGGCCGGCGTCTGGCCGATCTGCTCGACGAGTACGGCGACGTTACCGTGCATGAGGCACTGGGGCAACTGCGCGAGCGTGCCGTCAAGCTCATGCGCGCTCACGTGGCGGCGTTGCCTGACGGTGAGTATCGCTACAGCGACACGCTCGACAACGATGGCGTACGTGACGAAGCGCTGACCATTGCGCTGCGCATGCGGGTGGAGGGCGACACGCTGACGCTCGATTTCACCGGCACGTCGCCCGCGTGCATGGGGCCCGTAAATATCTCGCGCGCGACGGCGATCGCCGCGTGTTACGTCGCGCTCAAACACTTGTTCCCGGACGTGCCTGCCAATGCGGGCGTGCTCGATGCCGTACGTTTCGAGCTGCCCGACGGGTTGCTGATTTCGGCGCAGCGTCCGCGCCCGGTGGGGGGCTACACGGAAACCATTCTGCGCATGATCGACGTGATCTTCTGCGCCATGGCACAAGCCGCTCCCGAGCGCGCGATGGCGCAGGCGTACGGCACGATCAATGCGCTGTCGATTGCCGGGTATCGCACCGATCCGGCTCGCAAGGGCCAGCGCTGGGTGATGTTCAGCTTCTTCGGCGGCGGGCACGGCGGACATATCGACGGCGACGGTCTCTCGCACGGCAATGCGCCGATTTCGACGGCCACCATTCCGCCGGTCGAAATTCTCGAAGCCGCGTACCCCGTGCGCTTCACGCAATGGGCGTTACGGCCGGACTCGGCGGGTGACGGTGAGCACCGTGGCGGACTCGGGGCCATCTACGAAATCGAACTGCTCGAAGACAGTGCCGAGGCGTTCGTGTTCGGTGAACGCGGGCGCTCGGCCCCGCAAGGCATTGCCGGTGGCGAAGCCTCGGTGCCGAACGTCTTCCAGTATCAGAACGGCAAGCAATGGCACACGCCTCCGATGCGTTCGAAGATGCTGGGCATCAAGCTCGCTCGGGGCGAGCGAGTGCGGCTGGAGACGCCGGGCGGTGGCGGATACGGCGACCCGGCCCGGCGAGACGAACAGGCGCGCGCCCATGATCGCGCCATGGGATATGTGACGACGCCGGGCGCGAGCGGGCAGTGTCCCGCCGCCACGGCAACGAAGGAGCAACAGGCATGAGCGTAGCACCCAACACGAACCCCTCGCTGGTCGTCGGCGTCGACGTCGGCGGGACCTTCACCGATCTGTTCGTGCTCGACGAGGCTGCGGGTGTCGCCCGCATCGTGAAGGTGCCCTCCACGCGTGGCGAAGAGGCCCGGGGCTTCATGAACGGCATCGAACGGGTCGAGTCCGAAGGGCGCGGCGGGGCCGCCGCCATCGCGACCATCGTGCATGGCACGACCGTTGGCACCAACGCACTGCTCGAACGTAAAGTCGCGCGTACCGGCATCATCACGACGACGGGGTTTCGCGACGTGCTGGAAATGCGTCGGCGCGACCGCCCGGCCACGTGGGGCCTACGCGGCAACTTCGCGCCCATCGTGCCGCGCGATCTACGTCTCGAAGTGGACGAACGCGTGCTCGCTGACGGCACGATCCATACGGCCGTCGATATCGCGCAGGTCGAAGCCGCGGCACGCGCGTTGCTTGAAGCGGGATGCGAGGCCGTTTGCGTGTTTTTCGTCAACGCTTACGCCAACCCGGAAAACGAGCGTCTCGCCGTGGCGGCCGTGCGCGCGCTGTGGCCCAACGGGAACGTGACGGCGGCGACCGAAGTGTTGCCCGAGATCCGCGAGTTCGAGCGTTGCTCGACGGCGACCCTCAACGCGTCGCTGCAACCGGTGGTGGGCAGTTATCTCACACGTCTGGCGAGCGATTTGCAGGCGCAGGGCTTCGACGGCGAACTGCTGGTCGTGCAGAGCAACGGCGGCATCATGTCGCGTGAGACGGCAAGCGACGTGCCGGTGCGCACGGCGCTCTCCGGCCCGGCGGCAGGTGTCATCGCCTGCGCGGCCATCGCTCGCGCGGCGGGATTCCCCAACGTGGTGACGGGCGACATGGGCGGTACGTCGTTCGACGTGTCGCTGGTAGCGGGCGGCGAAGCATCGCTCTCGGCGCAAACGTCCATCGAGTTCGGCATAGTGGTGCGCTCGCCGATGATTCAGATCGAGACGATCGGTGCGGGCGGCGGTTCGATCGCGTCGGTGGATGCGGGTGGTCTGCTTCAGGTCGGCCCGGAGTCGGCGGGCAGCATTCCGGGGCCTGCCTGTTATGGACGCGGCAACACGCGTCCGAGCGTGACCGACGCCAACGTGCTGCTCGGTCGTATTGCGGCCGATCGCCCGCTGGGCGGCGGTCTGCTCGGCAAACTCGACAGCGAACTGGCCGCGCAGGCCATCGACAAGCATGTGGCACAGCCCCTCGGGCTGGACGTCTACGCTGCCGCTGAAGCCATTCTCACGGTTGCCAACGCCAAGATGGCAGGCGCGATTCGCGTGGTGTCCATCGAGCGCGGGCACGATCCGCGTCAGTTCGCCTACATGCCGTTCGGTGGCGGCGGCGCGTTGCATGTGTGCGCGATGATGCGCGAAGTCGGCACCACGACCGGCATCGTGCCGCGCTATCCGGGGGTGACCTCGGCGCTGGGCTGCGTGATTGCCGACATGCGCCATGACAGCGTGCAGACGCTCAACCAGCCGCTCGCCGCGCTCGACACCGACGACCTGGTGGCACGTGTCGATGGCTTGCAGGTGGCGTGCCAGCAGCGTCTGGATTCCGCCGGCGTGCGTTTCGATGCCGTGCGCGAGGTCATCGAGCTGGACATGCTCTACGTGGGGCAGAGCCACACGGTGCGTGTACCGGTGGCGCGCGACGCCCTGAGCCGCGAGGGCATCGCGCGGGCGTTCGAGGCGGCGTATCGCGAGGCGTTCGGCCGCACGCTCGACGGCATTGCCGTGCGCATCATGAATCTGCGCTACGCCCGCATCGGCGTACGCCCGAAGTTCGACCTCGGGGTGCTGGCGCCGCAGGCGCGTGAGATGCCGTCGTCGCCCGGCACGCAACGGGTCTATCACGCGGGGCAATGGTGGGATGCCGCGCGCTACCCGCGTCTGGATCTGCCGGTCGGCGCGACGGTCGTCGGTCCGGCGATCCTCGAACAGTCCGATACGACGATCTGGCTGGAGCCGGGCTTCACTGGACGCGTCGATGCGCTGGGCAACCTGCTCATTACGCGCGACGCATGAGTGCACCGACAGGAGTGATGTCATGAGTGAGACACCCAGGCTGGACGCAGCGCGCACCGCGCTCGTCATCGTCGACCTGCAAAACGACTTCGTTACCCCTGGTGGGGCGTACGACCGAGGCGGCGCGGCCACACCGCAGGCGCAGGCGTTGCCCGCACGTATCGCGCCGCTGGCGCGTTCGCTCAAGGCGGCGGGCGGCTACGTGGCGGCGAGCCAGTTCACGCTTTGGCCCGATTCACAGGGCGAACCGATGATCTCGCCCCATCTGAAACAGCTACGCCCGTTCCTGCGACGTGGCGACTTCGTGGCGGGCTCGCCCGGTCACGCCACGGTGGCATCGCTCGCCGAGCATGTGGATGTGTCGGTGTGGAAGGTCGCGTACTCGGCGTTCTTCAACACGCAACTCGATTGGGTATTGCGCCGCGCGGGGATCGAGACGGTCGCGGTGTGCGGCATCGTGACGAATGGCGGCGTGGCGAGTACCGCGCGCGACGCACACATGCGTGACTACCGCGTGCTCGTGCTCGCCGACGGCTGTGCGGCCCCCACGCCCGCCGCGCACGACGCAGCACTGGCGGACTTGCGCACCGTCGGCGAGATCGTGACGTGCGAGGCGTTTGCCGGACGGATCGCGGTATGAGTGCGCCGGAGACATCAAGCGCATCGAGTGCATCGAGCGCACCGGTCGTTCCCGTCGTGCCCGTTGTGCGTTATGGCCGCCCCCCGATCGACGATCTGCCGCAAGTGAGCGTGGTCATTGTCGGGGCGGGGGCTTGTGGTCTGAGTGCCGCGCTGGTGTTGCAGGACGTGGGCATCGATTGCGTGCTGCTTGAGCGCGACGGCGTGCCGAGCGGCTCCACGGCCTTGTCGTCCGGCTTCATCCCCGCCGTCGGCTCGCAGGTCCAGCGTGCTGCGGGGATCGGCGACAGTCCGGCGCGGTTCGCAGAGGATATCCAGGGCAAGGCCGGGGGGACGGCGGCGTCGCATCTGGTTGACGCGTACGCCAGTGCATCGGGCGCAGCGATGGACATGCTCGCGCGCCACGGATTGCACTTCGAGATCCTTGACGGCTTTCTGTATCCAGGGCACAGCGTGCGACGCATGCACAGTTTGCCCGAGCGTACCGGGGCGGCATTGATGGCCGCGCTCGAACGTGCCGTGCAGGCGACCGACGCGGCGATTCTCACGCGCACGCTCGTGCGTGAACTGTGGCTCGACGACGCGGGGCGCGTGCAGGCAGTGGGGGGTGTCAGGCCCGACGGCGCGATGGAGTACCTGGGCTGCGACATGCTGCTGCTCGCCTGCAACGGTTTCGGCGGCAACGCCGAACTGCGGCGCGCGTGGCTGCCGGAGATGGCCGAAGCTGTCTACGGCGGTCACGAAGGTAACGACGGGAGTGCGTTGCTCTGGGGACGCGAGCTTGGCGCGGCATCGGCCGATCTCGGGGGCTATCAGGGGCATGGCTCGTGGGCGAGCCCGCACGGCGTGCTGATTTCGTGGGCCGTCATCATGGATGGCGGGGTGCAGATCAACCGGCTGGGCAAGCGCTTTCACGACGAGACGCATGGCTATTCCGAAGCGGCGGTGCATGTGCTGGCACAGCCCGACGGTGTCGCATGGAATGTTTTCGATGCGCAGACGCTGGCACTGGCGCGCACCTTCCCCGATTTTCAGGAGGCGGAAGCAGCGGGTGCGTTACGCACTTGCGCCGACGCCGAGGCGCTGGCGTCCACCATCGGGTGCGATGCCGACGTGCTGCGCGAGACGCTGCGCAGCGTGACGCCAGGCGGCACGCCCGCAGACGGCCGCCACTTCACGCGCGCGCTTGCCGCTCCGTATTACGCAGTGAAAGTCACCGGCGCGTTGTTCCACACACAAGGCGGGCTGGATATCGATGCGCGCTGCCGTGTGCTGCGCGCGGACGGTTCACCGTTTCCGAACCTGCTCGCCGCTGGCGGCGCCGCTCGCGGGGTGTCGGGCAATGCTGTCTGGGGTTACTTGTCCGGCAACGGCCTGCTCTCGGCGGTCGCGGGCGGTTACCTCGCGGCAAACACCATCGTCGACACGCTAGGCGACGCGTTCCCACAACAGGAGATTTCCGCATGACGACATCGTCGTCTCTCAAACAACGGCTGGATCACGGCGTGCTGCTGGCGCCCGGTGTCTACGATGCACTGTCCGCGCTGATTGCCGCGCAGTCGGGCTTCGAGGCGCTGTACCTCTCGGGCGCGTCGATCGCCTACACGCGACTGGGCCGCTCCGACATCGGTCTGACGACATACACCGAGGTGGAAGACACGCTCGCGCGTATTGCCGAGCGAGTCGACGTGCCCGTCATCGTCGACGCGGATACCGGGTTCGGTAATGCGCTCAACGTCGGGCGTACCGTGCGTGGTTTCGAGCGCGCGGGCGCAGCGATGATCCAGCTTGAGGATCAGACGTTTCCGAAACGTTGCGGGCATCTCGACGGCAAGAGCGTGGTGAGCGCGCAGGAGATGGCAGGTAAGGTGCGGGCAGCGGTCGACGCGCGTCATGACAGAAGCACGCTCATCCTCGCGCGTACCGACGCGGTGGCCGTCGAAGGGCTCGACGCCGCGCTCGATCGCGCGGAGCAGTATCTGGAAGCGGGTGCAGACGCGCTCTTCATCGAAGCCTTGCGCACCACGGAGCAGATGGCCGCCGCGTGCGAGCGCTTCGCTGCCCGGGTGCCGTTGCTGGCGAACATGGTGGAGGGAGGGAAGACGCCCGTACAGAGCGCGCAGGCACTGGCTGACGTCGGCTTTCGCATCGTCATCTTCCCCGGCGGGACGGCGCGTGCGGTCGCCCACACCTTGCAGGGCTACTACGCCAATCTGCATGCGCAAGGCACGACAGCGGCGTGGCGCGATCGCATGCTCGACTTCGATGGATTGAACGACGTGATCGGCACAGCGGAGTTGCTGGCGCAAGGGCGGCGTTACGAGTAGTTCGGCGTAGGTATGAGCCGTGCGACCCGTCGTCTGATGACGGGATCGCCGGGAGGTGGCCAGGAGGCGTTGCCCAAAGCGACGGATACGGGGGCGCGTTACGACAGGATCGGCGTGGAACGTGGGTGACGCCGGTTTGTGAGGAGAGGGGACCTGCCGCGAATCGATTGCGGCAGGCCCCCTTTTTCCGTCGGTACGTCTTGCGCGTCAGACTGTGTCAGACGATGCCGCTGTCGCGCAGCCCGGCGATCTGCGCGTCGTCCAGCCCCAGGCGCTCGCGCAGAATGTCGTCGCTGTGCTGACCGAGCGTCGGCGGCGCGCTGTGGGCCACCGGCGGTGTCTCGCTCATCTTCATGGGACTGGCCACCAGACGTGCGACACCCCCGGACGGATGCGGCAACTCGATCGCCATCTCGCGCGCGAGCACTTGCGGGTGTGCGAAGACTTCCGGCAGCGTGTTGATCGGCCCGCACGGCACGCCTGCGACTTCCAGCCTGTCGACCCATTCGTCCTTGCCGAACTTGCGCACCATTTGCGCAAGGATCGGCACGAGCACCTCGCGATGGCGCACGCGCGACGGGTTGGTAGCGAAGCGTTCGTCGTCGGCCAGCGCTGGCTCGCCGCCCGCTTCCACAAATTTGCGGAACTGCCCGTCGTTGCCCACGGCGACGATGATCCAGCCGTCATCGCCCGTCTGGAACGTCTGATACGGAACGATGTTCGGATGCGCATTTCCCCAGCGCACCGGCGCCTTCTCGCTGGCGAGATAGTTGGTGTTCATGTTCGCAAGCATCGCGACCTGCGTATCGAGCAACGCCATGTCGATGTACTGGCCCACGCCCGTGCGGTCGCGATGGGTGAGGGCGGCCATGATGGCGATGGTGGCGTACATGCCGGTCATGAGGTCGGCGATAGCGACCCCGGCTTTCTGCGGGCCGCCACCGGGCAGCCCGTCGCGCTCGCCGGTAATGCTCATGAAGCCGCCAATGCCCTGCACGATGAAGTCGTAACCGGCGCGCGACGCGTGCGGGCCAGTCTGGCCGAAGCCAGTGACGGAGCAGTAGACGAGATCGGGTTTGACGGCCTTGAGCGATGCGTAATCGAGACCGTACTTCGCCAGTTGACCGACCTTGTAGTTCTCGACGACGACGTCGCTTTGCGCCGCGAGCGAACGCACGATGGCCTGACCTTCGGGGCGGGAAATGTCCAGCGTAAGGGAGCGCTTGTTGCGGTTGGCCGCGAGGTAGTACGCGGCCTCTGACGTGTCGCGACCTTCGGCGTCGCGTTGGTAGGGCGGGCCCCAGCGACGGGTATCGTCGCCGGCGCCGGGGCGCTCGACCTTGATGACGTCTGCGCCCAGATCGGCCAGATTCTGCGTCGCCCACGGTCCGGCCAGCACCCTTGAGAGGTCCAGTACCCGGATATGACTCAGCGCACCCATCGTTCGCTCTCTCCTTGATTCTTGTCGTTTGACGGACGGTTCACGCTAAATGCGGAACATCGTTTTGCATTGCGGAACTTGTGGGCGAGAGTCTACGTCCGTCGGTTCGCGCATGACCAGCACCGTTTCGCACTGCGGTTGGCGGCACAATGCCGTGGAAAGATCGATTTCCCGTATAATCAAAAGTTTGCAAAATACCCCGCCAGGCTTAGCTCGCCCGGTCCCCACGCTCCCACGCACCCTATGAAAGTCGCAGACATTCGGGAAAAATTCCTAAACTTCTTCGAGTCGAAGGGGCACACCATCGTGCGCTCGTCGAGCCTCGTGCCGTCCAATGACCCCACGCTGCTGTTCACGAACTCCGGCATGGTGCAGTTCAAGGACGTCTTCCTTGGACTGGAATCGCGCCCGTACACGCGCGCGACCACGGCACAGCGCAGCGTGCGCGCCGGCGGCAAGCACAACGACCTCGAGAACGTCGGCTACACGGCCCGTCACCACACGTTCTTCGAAATGCTGGGCAACTTCTCGTTCGGCGACTACTTCAAGCGCGAAGCCATTCAGTACGCGTGGGAACTGCTGACGACCGTCTACAAGCTGCCGAAGGACAAGCTCTGGGTCACCGTCTATCAGGAAGACGACGAGGCCTACGACATCTGGGCGAAGGAAGTCGGCGTGCCGACCGAGCGCATCATCCGTATCGGCGACAACAAGGGTGCGCGCTACGCCTCGGACAACTTCTGGCAGATGGCTGACACCGGCCCGTGCGGCCCGTGCTCGGAAATCTTCTTCGACCACGGCGCTGACGTGTGGGGTGGACCGCCGGGATCGCCTGAAGAAGACGGCGACCGCTACATCGAAATCTGGAACCTCGTGTTCATGCAGTTCAACCGCGACGAGCAGGGCAATATGACGCCGCTGCCCAAGCCGTGCGTTGATACCGGCATGGGACTGGAGCGTATTGCGGCCGTGCTGCAACACGTTCACAGCAACTACGAGATCGACCTGTTCCAGCACCTGATCAAGGCCGCCGGCCGTGAGACGGGCGTGACCGATCTCGCCGCGAACTCGCTCAAGGTGATTGCCGATCACATCCGTGCGTGCTCGTTCCTGATCGTCGACGGCGTGATTCCGGGCAATGAAGGCCGCGGTTACGTGCTGCGCCGTATCATCCGCCGCGCGATCCGTCACGGTTACAAGCTCGGCTGCAAGAAGCCGTTCTTCTACAAGCTCGTACCGGATCTGGTGGCCGAGATGGGCGTGGCCTATCCGGAACTGGCGCAGGCGCAGCAGCGCGTGACGGACGTGCTCAAGCAGGAAGAAGAGCGCTTCGGCGAGACCATCGAGAACGGCATGGAAATTCTCGAAGGCGCACTGGCCGATCTGGCCAAGCGCGGCGTGACCACGCTCGACGGCGAACTCGCGTTCAAGCTGCACGATACGTATGGTTTCCCGCTCGATCTGACGGCAGACGTTTGCCGCGAACGCAGCATCACGGTCGACGAAGCCGGCTTTGACGCCGCGATGGCGCGTCAGCGCGAGCAGGCCCGTGCAGCCGGCAAGTTCAAGATGGCGACGGCCCTCGAATACACCGGCGACAAGACGCGCTTCGAAGGCTACGACAAGCTGGCGCTCGAAGGCGCGAAGGTCACGGCGCTCTACGTCGATGGCACGAGCGTGGGCAAGCTGTCCGCCGGCCAGCAGGGCATCGTGGTGCTCGACACCACGCCGTTCTACGCCGAGTCGGGCGGTCAGGTTGGCGATCAGGGGCTGATCGTTGCGGGCGGCGCGCGTTTCGGCGTGTCGGATACGCAGAAGATTCAGGCCGACGTCTTCGGTCACTACGGCACGCTGGAATCGGGCGAACTGAAGGTGGGCGAGGCGGTGACGGCGCAGGTCGATGCCGTGCGTCGCGCACGTACCGTGCGTAACCACTCGGCCACTCACCTGATGCACAAGGCCTTGCGCGAAGTGCTCGGTGCTCACGTGCAGCAGAAGGGCTCGCTGGTCGACGCCGACAAGACGCGTTTCGACTTCGCACACAACGCCGCGATGAGTGCCGACGAGATTCGTCGCGTGGAAGATATCGTGAACGCCGAAGTGCTGGCCAACGCGCCGACCCAAGCTGCGCTGATGTCGTTCGACGACGCCGTGAAGGGCGGTGCCATGGCCCTGTTCGGTGAGAAGTACGGCGATGAAGTCCGCGTGCTCGACATCGGTTCGTCGCGCGAACTGTGCGGCGGTACGCACGTCACGCGCACGGGCGACATTGGTCTGTTCAAGATCGTGATGGAAGGTGGCGTGGCCGCCGGTATCCGTCGCGTGGAAGCAATCACCGGCGACAACTCGGTGCGCTTCGTCCAGAAGCTCGACGATCAGGTCAACGAAGCTGCCGCGGCACTCAAGACGCAACCGGCCGAACTGAGCCCGCGTATCGCGCAGGTGCAGGAGCAGGTGAAGTCGCTGGAGAAGGAACTGGCGGCGCTCAAGTCGAAGCTGGCATCGAGCCAGGGCGACGAACTGGTCGAGAAGGCCGTCGACGTGAGCGGTCTGAAGGTGCTGGCCGCGCAACTCGAAGGCGCCGACGCCAAGACGCTCCGCGAGACGATGGACAAGCTCAAGGACAAGCTTAAGAGCGCGGCGATCGTGCTGGCGGCGGTCGAAGGCGGCAAGGTCACGCTGATCGCGGGTGTGACGGCCGATGCGACGTCCAAGGTCAAGGCAGGCGAACTGGTCAACTTCGTTGCCCAGCAAGTCGGCGGCAAGGGCGGCGGTCGTCCGGACATGGCGCAGGCGGGCGGTACCGATCCGTCGCAACTGCCGCAGGCGCTCGCCGGCGTGCAGGGCTGGGTGGCCGGCAAGTTGTGATCGTTCGTTGGTGATTCGATCGTGCCTCGATCGTGATTCGATGAGGCGGCCGTGAAACGTTAGGTCGCCCCACCGGACCGATCGGGCAGGAACAGGCAAAACGCGCACTTCGGTGCGCGTTTTGCGTTTTGTGCCCGCAAGTCGTGTCTCGCTTCCGGTCTGCCGCGAGATGTTGACGCGCTACGATGGCCGCGTCGGCGTCAGGTGGCCTGACAGGCGGGCAGTACAGTTTCGTTTCCGGAAATGATGTGCGCGTGCCGGGCATCAATGTTGCGTGCAGCGCGTGGCAATGCCCTGCGGTGCGCAGGGGAACCTGCGCATCCGGCAATGGTTTGCATGTAAAGTATTCAATACGTTGCGCGCGTACGAAGAAATGCAGAAAACATCCAACGAAGCATTCGCGCGGCAGACGTTCGCTCTCGTTTGTTCTCATTCGCCTGCGGGCCAGCCATCGCCATGTCAGCCACACTCGCCAGTTCCGATCCGGTTTCCTCGACGTTGCCCCAGCCCACACCAGAGCGGGCGGCGTGGCGCATTGCCTTGTCGTGCATGCTGGCGTTGTCGGTGGCCATGGGCATTGGCCGCTTCGCCTTCACGCCGATGTTGCCGCTCATGCTGCACGAGCACCTCACCGACATTCAGCACGGTAGCTGGCTCGCGTCGCTCAACTATGCCGGGTATTTCGTCGGTGCCCTTTCGTGCATGTGGTTGCATTTCACGCCGACGCTCATCATCCGTTTCGCGCTGGCCGCGACCGTCGCGCTGACGCTGGCGATGGGGCTGCTCGAATCGTTTGCCGTATGGGCGGTCGTGCGTACGCTGGCGGGCGTGATGAGCGCATGGGCAATGGTGTTCTCGGCGGGCTGGGGTTTTCGCAAGCTGGCGGAATTGCGCATGCCGAGTCTGGGCGGCGTGATGTTCGCGGGCCCGGGTGCCGGCATCGTGGTGACGGGCCTGCTCGCAAGCCTGAACGAAGCGCTTGGGTGGCCTGCGCGCGGCGGCTGGTTGCTCTGTGGTGCTCTCGCGCTGCTGTTGCTCGCGCTCATCTGGCGGACGTTCGTTGCCGATGCGCCGAATGTGTCGGATGCGGCCAAGTCGGCCGACGCCGGAAAATCAGCGCCTGCGCCCGCCATCAATCACGGCAGTGGCGAGAGCGTGATTCCCGTCACGATCCTGTACAGCTTCGCCGGGTTCGGTTACATCATCACCGCGACCTTTCTGCCTGTGATCGCGCGTCAGGCGTTGCCGGGCTCGCCGTGGCCCGATCTGTTCTTTCCGCTGCTCGGGCTCATGGTGATTCCGGGTGCCATCATCGGAGCACGCGCGCCGCTCACATGGGATAACCGTCTGTTGCTGGCGGTGTGTTACGTCATGCAGGGGCTGGGTGTCGGTATCGGAATCGTGTTTCCGAATGTCGCGGGCTTCGCCGTTGGCAGCGTGCTCGTGGGACTGCCGTTCACGGCGATTACCGTGTATGCGGTTCGGGAGTGCCGTCGTTTGCGTGGGGACAATGCCAATGGCCTGATCGGACTCGTGACGGCATCCTACGGTATCGGGCAGATCGTCGGTCCGCTGGTCGCCGCGCCGCTCGTGGCCGCGACAGGCGGTTTCACAACGGCGCTGCTGTGCGCCAGCGGCGTGCTGGTGCTCGGCGCGGTCGGCTTCGTGTGGGACTGGCGTCGGTCGCTCGAACGCGCGCCCTGAATCGAGCCGGCGCGGGCGAGCTGCGTCGGGATCTGCGTCGAACCGGCAACGCGCGAGACGCGCGGGTGAGCGGGCCGGACCCATCGCCCTGACATCGCTCGCAAGCCGTGTTCGTGATATCGGCTCATGGACCTTTCCAGAGAATTGCGTATGTCTTTTACCCTGAAGGCCGGCCGAAAGGCCGCCACCGTGATGAGCGACGAGGAACGCCGGATGCGCGTCGATCTCGCCGCCTGCTATCGCCTAGTTGCACTGAACGGCTGGGACGACCTGATTTACACCCACATTTCGGCGATGGTGCCCGGCGAGCCCGGGCACTTTCTCATCAACCCGTTTGGGCTCGCGTTCGATGAGGTGAGTGCGTCGAATCTCGTGAAGATCACCATGAACGGCGAGATCGTGGGGGAGAGCGAGCACCCGGTCAACGTGACTGGCTTCGCGCTGCACGGGGCAGTGCACGCCGCCCGCCCGGATGCGGTGTGCGTCATGCATCTGCACAATACGGCGGGCATTGCCGTGTCGATCCAGCCGCATGGTCTGCTGCCGATCTCGCAACATGCGCTGCGTTTTCACGAGCGCATCGGCTATCACGATTACGAAGGGCTGGCGTTCTCGCCGTCCGAGGGCGAGCGGCTCACGACCTCGCTGGGTCCGCACCCGGCCATGTTGCTGCGCAATCATGGCACCCTGACGCTCGGTCGCACCGTGGCCGAAGCGTTCGTGCTGATGGCAACGCTCATCAAGGCGTGCGAGATCCAGTTACAGGCGCTCGCCGGCGGCGCTGCGCCGAACCTGCCCAGCCCTGCGGTACAGGACAAGACGGCGATTCAACTGGAAGACGGTGGTGCGATCGAGGGCGTGCTGGAGTGGCCCGCACTGCTGCGCAAACTCGATAGAATAGATGCCTCGTTTCGCGATTGACGCATCCGCTGCCGGGGCGGATATCCGAAACGTGCGGCACCGCTGCGACTCACATCGAAGGGAGGGCGCGCAGGGAGTGCAGGACGCGCAGAGCGCGGCGTGGCCGAAGCCCGATTCCAAAAACGATATAAGGAGATAGATCGCAATGCCAACGTTTCACGTCGAGATGTTCGAGGGGCGTACCGTCGAGCAAAAACGCGCATTCGTCAAAGCTGTCACGCAAGCGGCGGTCGAGACGATCGGTTGCACGCCGGAGTCCGTCGACATCATCATTACCGACGTCAAGCCGGAGAACTGGTCCACGGGCGGCACGCTCTGGTCGGATCCGCGCTGAGCGGGGCGGTCGTCTACCGTCCGCTGAATTCGGTTAGGCCGGCACGGGTTGCCGGAAAGTCTGAGGCGGGGGCTCGTGTGGAGTGCCCCGTCGTTTTGAAGAGGTCGTCATGTCGCAAGCCCCGTTCCCGTCCGTACCGAACATCAACGCCGCAGCCGTCACCGCACCCGATGACGGCGCGTCGCAAACGCCTCAGCACTTCGCCTCGGACAATTACGCCGGGATATGCCCGGAGGCCATGCGATATCTGGTCGAAGCGAACGCCAGCGGTCACGAGGTCTCTTACGGCGACGATACCTGGACGCAGCGCGTGTGCGACGGCATTCGCCAACTGTTCGACACGGACTGCGAGGTCTTCTTCGTTTTCAACGGCACGGCGGCAAATTCGCTCGCACTGGCGTCGTTGTCGCAGTCGTATCACTCCGTCATTTGCCACGAACTGGCGCACGTCGAAACAGACGAATGCGGTGGTCCGGAGTTCTTCTCCAACGGCGCGAAGCTGCTGACCGCACGCGGGCGGGAGAACAACGGCAAGCTTACGCCGGACGCCGTCGAGTCCGTCATCAATCGCCGTTCCGACATCCACTTTCCGAAACCGAAGGTCGTCACGCTCACGCAGGCGACCGAAGTCGGTACGGTCTACAGCGTCGATGAGATCAAGGCGATTTCGGCGGTGGCGAAGCGTCGCAATCTGCGCGTGCACATGGATGGCGCGCGTTTTGCCAACGCGGTGGCGACCCTGGGCTGTCATCCGGGCGACGTTACCTGGCGCGCCGGGGTCGACGTGCTGTGCTTCGGCGGCACGAAGAACGGGCTGCCGGTAGGCGAGGCTGTGGTCTTCTTCAACCGGGCGCTGGCCGAGGATTTTGCTTACCGTGTGAAGCAGGCGGGCCAGTTGGCGTCGAAGATGCGCTTCATTTCCGCACCGTGGCTCGGCATGCTGGAGAACGATACGTGGCTGCGCCATGCGCGCCACGCGAACGATATGGCACAGTTGCTCGCGAGCCGTATTCGCGATATCCCCGGCGTGTCGATCATGTTCGAGACGCAGGCTAACGGCGTGTTCGCCGAACTCCCGGCGCATGTGATCGAGGCGCTGCGGGCCAAGGGCTGGCGCTTTTACACGTTCATCGGCGCCGGCGGCTGCCGCTTCATGTGCGCATGGGATACGCGTGTCGACACGGTCGAGCGTCTGGCCGCGGATATTCGCGCATTGAGCACGAAGGGGTAAAGCGTCACTCTCACTTCCGGCTGCCGACATCGGATGGCACGCCGGCGGTGATGCCCGCTCAGGCCTGTCGCGGCGCCGGTACGGTCGGCGTCAGAAAGCGGTGCGCCAGCGTGTGGTAGAACGACGGGGCAATGGTCCGCGAGACTTGCGTCGACAGTAGCGCAACGGCCATGAGCGGAATCACCATCTGATGGCCGTCGATCATCTCCATGACGATCACGAACGACGTAATCGGCGACTGCGTGACGGCGGCCAGATAGCCGACCATGCACAGCGCAGCCATGGCTGGTAGCGGCACCACCGACGTCATGTGCGCCATGACGTTGCCCAGGCCTGCACCGATCGCCAGCGACGGCGCGAAAATGCCGCCCGGAATCCCCGACAGGTACGACACGCACAGCGCGGCGAATTTCAGCACGGCGTATAACGGCGAGAGCGCGGTGTGCGATTCCAGCAGACCACGGGCTTCGGCATAACCGCTGCCGAATGTCGTGCCGCCCGAGGTAACGCCGATCACCGCGATGGCAAGTCCGCAAACCAATGCGAAACGCACCGGGTGCGCGCGGCGCATGTCGACCAGTGCTCCGGGCATCCAGCGAGGCACGTTGAGCATCAGCCAGCCGAATACACCTCCAGCTACGCCGGTGAGCAGACTCGCCACGATGAGCACGGGGATCAGCGTCCACTGAAAGTCGCTGATCGCCTTGATCTGGCCGAAGTACAGATAGTTGCCTTGCAGGCCGAGCGCCACGACGCCGGAGAAGATGATTGCCGTGATGAGCGTGCCGCTGTTGCGTGCAACGAAACTGCGGCTCAGTTCCTCGATGGCAAAAACGACACCCGCGAGCGGTGTATTGAACGCCGCTGCCAGACCGGCGGCCGCCCCGGCGAGCGTCAGTTGGCGTTCGATGTGAACGCTGCTGCGTCGATAGCCGCGACGCATGGCGTACATGAGCGAGGCGCCGATCTGTACCGTCGGACCTTCGCGTCCGATGGTGAAGCCGCAAAGGATGCCGAGAAACGAGACCGCAATCTTGCCGAACATGATGCGCAGCGTCAGCAGCGACTTCGACAATCGCGAGTCCTGAAGCGTGGCAATCACCTGCGGAATTCCGCTGCCCTCAGCGCCCCTGAAGAACGTTTGCGTGAGCCAGATTGCCAGCGCGGCGCCAAGCGGTGTGACGATCAGCGGCAGCCAGAAGCCATGCGCGAGCATGCGCTGGAAGAGCTCGAAGCCGAAATCCACCAGTTTGGCGTACGCCACGGAGACGAGTCCGACGAGGACCGCGCCGAGCCAGAATACGCCGTAGTTGTGCCAGAGCCGGCGGGAGCGTCGCACACCGCGTTGGGTCAGTCGGGTCGACAGCGAGGCCGCAGGCGCGGGGGCTGACGAAGACGGCGAAGACGGGGAGTCCGGAGTAGCGTCGGAAGAGGAGGCGTTCGGCGGAATATCGGACACGGGCCGTGGGCGAAAATTGAAAGACGTTCGCCGATTATACGCCCCGACATTTGTGGGCTTGGTCCGAAGACGTCTCGGAATTCACCGAATGTGCAGCGCGTCATGAGTTCATTTAAGATATTCGAATTCGCTGAAGAACGATCATGAACGAACTCATCTTTTGTCCCCGCTGTGCCTCGGCCCTTGATTCACGTGACGTGGCCGGGCGTATTCGCCGTGCCTGCCCTGACAACGCATGCGGTTTCGTCCACTGGGATAATCCGTTGCCGGTGGTGGCGGGACTCGTCGAATATCGCGGACAAATCCTGCTGGCGCGCAACGCGGCATGGACCGAGGGTATGTTCGCACTCATTACCGGTTTTCTCGAGCGTGACGAAACGCCGGAAGACGGTATTCGCCGTGAGATCAAGGAAGAAACGAACCTGGAAGCCGATGCGATTTCGCTGCTCGGCGTCTACGAGTTCATGCGCAAGAACGAGCTGATCATCGCCTATCACGCTGTGTGCGACGGCGATATTCGCCTCTCGGAGGAACTTGCGGAATTTCGGCTGGTGGCGCCGCATCAGGTGCGTCCGTGGCGAGCCGGCACCGGGCACGCGGTGGCCGAATGGCTACGTCGACGCAATTTGCCCATCGAATACGTCGATTCCGCGCGCCTGTCGATCGCAGAGTGATGCTCGATACGTGGGATTCGCAGCGCGCGTGCGGACTCGCACGACGACTACGGTAGAATCGCGGTTTGCACGGCGAACCCGGCAAATGATTCGAACGAGACCGAAGAGAGGGACATGAGCATGGAATTTCAGAAAGAAGTTGACGCGAGCGGCCTGAATTGTCCGCTGCCGATTCTGCGTGCGAAGAAGGCGCTGGCCGAAATGCAGAGCGGAGAAGTGCTGCATATCATCGCCACCGATCCGGGCTCCGGACGCGACTTCAGTGCGTTTGCCAAGCAGACCGGCAACGAACTGCTCGAATCGCGCGAAGAGGGCAAGACGTTCCACTTCTGGATGCGCCGCCGCTGATCGCGCGGCTACATTTCGGCATCCGCGCCGAACGCCGTGATCGACATCCTCGCATCGCGATTCGGCCAACATAAAAAAACCGACGGATATACCGTCGGTTTTTTATTGCACGCGTGGCGATGGAGGCTTAAAGCAGACCGCCGTGCACGTCGTCTTGCAGATACTTGCGGAAGGCGTCTTTCAATTCCGGGTGACGCAGCGCAAATTCCACCGTTGCCTTCAGATAGCCCAGCTTGCTGCCGCAGTCGAAGCGCTTGCCGTTGTAGCGATAGGCCAGCACCGCTTCGTCCTTCATGAGCTTCTGGATGGCGTCGGTGAGCTGAATTTCACCGCCCGAACCCGGATCGATCTCGCGAATGCAGTCGAAAATGCGCGGGCGCAGCACGTAACGACCGACGACACCCAGATTCGACGGTGCGTCCTTCGGATCCGGCTTCTCGACGATGTGTTCGAGCTTGACGATCTCGGTCTCGCCCCAGGTCTTGCCGGCAACGATCCCGTAGGAGCGACTTTGCTCGATGGGGATCTCTTCCACGCCAATGATCGAGCTGTGGTACTGGTTGTACAGATCGACCATCTGCTTGAGCACGGGCGGCTGACCGTCTAGCAGGTCGTCCGCGAGGATGACCGCGAACGGTTCATCGCCGACGAGCTTCTCGGCGCACAGCACGGCGTGGCCGAGACCGAGCGCTTTCGGCTGGCGCACATAGAAGCAATCGATGTGCGGGGGCTTGATCGAATGCACCACGTCGAGCAATGCCTGCTTGTTCTTCGCCTCGAGTTCCGCTTCGAGTTCGAAGGCCGTGTCGAAGTGATCTTCGATGGCGCGCTTGTTGCGGCCCGTAACGAAGATCATCTCCGTGATGCCGGCGGCGGCGGCCTCTTCCACTGCGTACTGAATCAGCGGCTTGTCCACGACCGGCAGCATTTCTTTCGGGCTCGCCTTGGTCGCAGGCAGAAACCGGGTGCCGAGGCCCGCGACGGGGAACACGGCTTTGGTCACAACGGCTTTCATTGGTATCTCCCTGATGAATTTTTAGCGTCTCAGGCGGGCAGGCGGGCAAGCTGTGCCTGCAATTTGCCGAGAACCGCTTCAAAGTCGACCAATCGTTGCTTCTCAAGTTCCACCACATTGGCGGGCGCGCGTGCCACGAAGCTCTCGTTGGAAAGCTTGCCGTGGCATTTCGCGATCTCGCCTTCGAGGCGCTTCACTTCCTTGCCGAGGCGTTCGCGCTCGGCTGCCACGTCGATTTCCACCTTCAATGCCAGCTTGTTCGCGCCCACCACGGCGAGCGGTGCGCCCGCTGCCTGTGCGTCGAGCGTGGCTTCATCGGCGAGCACCTGGACTTCGGAGAGCTTCGCCAGCGTTTGCAGATACGGGGCGATCGACGTCAGGAACGGCACGTCACCGGCCACCAGCAGCGGCACGCGCTGGGCCGGCGACAGGTTCATTTCGCCGCGAAGATTGCGGCAGGCGTCGACGGCGGCCTTCAACTGCTGCATCCAGGCTTCGTCGCCTTCGTCGATCTTGCTCATGTCGGCGACCGGATACGGCTGCACCATGATACTGGCTTCGCCCGCCGCCTTGTCGGCCGGATAGCGACCGGCGAGCGGCGCCACCTTCTGCCACAGCGCTTCGGTGATGAACGGAATGATCGGGTGTGCCAGACGCAGCACCGTTTCCAGCACGCGCAGCAGCGTGCGGCGCGTGGCGCGCTGTTGCGCCGGCGTGCCGTTCTGGATCTGCCACTTGGCCAGTTCGACGTACCAGTCGCAGTACTCGTCCCACACGAACTTGTAGATCGTGCTGGCGATGTTGTCGAAACGGTAGTCGGCGAAGCCCTTGGCCACGTCGGCTTCCACGCGCTGGAGCAGCGAGACGATCCAGCGATCGGCGCGCGAGAAGTCGAGCTGACCTTCGGGGCCGCAATCGCCCACGCACGGCGCCATCCCGCAATCTTGCCCTTCGCAGTTCATCAGCACGAAGCGCGTGGCGTTCCACAGCTTGTTGCAGAAGTTGCGATAGCCTTCGCAGCGCGCCAGATCGAAATTGATGTTGCGCCCGAGTGTGGCCATCGACGCGAACGTGAAGCGCAGCGCATCGGTGCCGAACGGCGCGATGCCCTCCGGGAATTCCTTGCGGGTCTTCTTCTCGATGGTGGCGGCCTGCTTCGGGTTCATCAACCCCGTGGTGCGCTTGGCGAGCAGGGTGTCGAGCGACACACCGTCGACGATGTCGATCGGATCGAGCGTGTTGCCCTTCGACTTGGACATCTTCTGACCTTCGGCGTCGCGCACCAGCCCGTGCACATACACGGTCTTGAACGGCACCTGGCCGGTGAAGTGCGTGGTCATCATGACCATGCGCGCCACCCAGAAGAAGATGATGTCGAAGCCCGTGACCAGTACCGACGACGGCAGGAAATGCTTCAGTTCCGGCGTCTCTTGCGGCCAGCCCAGCGACGAGAACGGCACCAGTGCCGACGAGAACCACGTGTCGAGCACGTCTTCGTCGCGCTTGAGCGCGCCGGTCGAGCCGGCGGCACGGGCCTTCTCGACGGCCTCCTCTTCCGTGTGGGCCACGAACACGTTGCCGTTTTCGTCGTACCACGCCGGGATCTGATGGCCCCACCAGAGCTGACGGGAGATACACCAGTCCTGAATGTTCTCGAGCCACTGGTTGTACGTCGTCGTCCAGTTTTCCGGGACGAACTTGATCTCGCCGCTACGCACCACGTCGAGCGCAGTTTCGGTGATCGACTTGCCCGGATGGAACGTGCCTTCGGGCGCGGGCTTTGTCATCGCCACGAACCACTGGTCGGTGAGCATCGGCTCGATAACCGTACCGGTGCGGTCGCTGCGCGGCACCATCAGCTTGTGCGCCTTGACCGATTCGAGCAGGCCGAGGGCATCCAGATCGGCGACGATTTGCTTGCGCGCGTCGAAACGATCGAGGCCGCGGTACTTTTCCGGGGCGTTGTCGTTGATCTTCGCGTCGAGCGTGAGAATGTTGATCTGCGGCAGGTTGTGACGCTGACCGACGGCGTAGTCGTTGAAATCGTGTGCGGGCGTGACCTTCACGACGCCCGTGCCGAACTCGCGGTCGACGTAATCGTCCGCAATGATCGGGATTTCACGATCGCACAGCGGCAAACGCGCCGTCTTGCCGATCAGATGCCTGTAGCGCTCGTCTTCCGGATGCACCATCAGCGCGGTGTCGCCCAGCATCGTCTCCGGGCGCGTGGTCGCAACCGTGAGCGTGCCCGAACCGTCGGCGAGCGGGTAGCGGATGTGCCACAGCGAGCCTTCTTCTTCCTCGCTGACGACTTCCAGATCGGACACCGCGGTGAGCAGCGTCGATTCCCAGTTCACGAGACGCTTGCCGCGATAGATCAGGCCCTGCTCATAGAGCGTGACGAACACGTCGCGCACTGCGCTGGACATCTTCTCGTCCATCGTGAAGTACTCGCGGCTCCAATCGATGGAAGCCCCGAGGCGGCGAATCTGGCCGGTGATCGTGCTGCCCGATTGCTCCTTCCACTCCCAGACGCGCTCGACGAACTTCTCGCGGCCGAGATCGTGACGCGAGACCTTCTTGGCGTCCAGTTGACGCTCGACGACGATCTGCGTGGCGATACCGGCGTGGTCGGTGCCCGGCACCCAGAGGGTGTTCGCGCCCTTCATGCGGTGGTAGCGCGTCAGACCATCCATGATCGTCTGGTTGAACGCGTGACCCATGTGCAGCGTGCCGGTAACGTTCGGCGGCGGCAACTGGATGCTGAAATCTTCACGGGCGTCGTCGAAAGTCGGCCGGGCATAGCCGCGGCGTTCCCATTCGGGGCCCCAGTGGGCTTCGACGTCCTGCGGCTCGAAGCTCTTGGCAAGCGTATTGTCGCTGTCGCTCATGGATTGAATGGACCGTGTAATGCGTGAAACCCTGAATTATAAAAGATTCGGTGCCATTTCCGTGTCGCGGCAGGATTTATAATCGGGCTTCACTCGAAATTCGTACCCGACATGCCCGATCTGCTCGCCAATCTGAACCCCGAACAACTGGCCGCCGTCACGCTTCCCGACGAGCCTGCCCTCATTCTCGCGGGCGCGGGTTCCGGCAAGACGCGCGTGCTCACGACCCGTATCGCCTGGCTGATCCAGCAAGCGCACGTCGGCCCGGCGGGCATTCTGGCGGTGACCTTTACCAACAAGGCGGCCAAGGAAATGCAGGCCCGCCTGAGCGCGATGCTGCCGATCAGCACGCGCGCCATGTGGATCGGCACCTTCCACGGGCTGTGCAACCGCATGCTGCGCGCGCATTTTCGCGACGCCGGGCTGCCGCAGAGCTTTCAGATTCTGGATCAGTCCGATCAGTTGTCCGCCATCAAGCGAATGATGAAGGCGGCGAATGTCGACGATGAGAAATTTCCGCCCAAGAATCTCCAGTATTTCATCAATAACGCCAAGGAGCAGGGCCTGCGGCCGCACGAGGTCGAGGCCAACGACGCCTTCAACCAGAAGTTCGTCGAGCTTTATGCGAGCTATCAGGAACAGTGCCAGCGCGAGGGCGTGGTCGATTTCGCCGAACTGTTGCTGCGCTGCTTCGAACTGCTCAAGCATAACGAACCGCTGCGTGTGCACTACCAGTCGCGCTTCCGTCACATCCTCGTCGACGAGTTCCAGGACACCAACAAGCTCCAGTACGCATGGCTCAAGATGCTCGCCGGGACGAACGCCGCCGTGTTCGCCGTCGGTGATGATGATCAGAGTATCTACGCGTTTCGTGGTGCTAACGTCGGCAATATGGCTGACTTCGAGCGTGAATTCCGCGTTCGTCATTTGATCAAGCTGGAGCAGAACTACCGTTCGCACGGCAATATCCTCGACGCCGCCAATGCGTTGATTTCCAACAACGCCCGACGGCTGGGCAAGAACCTGCGCACGGACGCCGGGCACGGCGAGCCGATTCGGGTGTACGAGGCGGCGACCGATTTGCAGGAGGCGAGTTGGCTCGTCGAGGAAATCAAGGCGCTGGTCGCGCAAGGGCTGTCACGTCAGGACGTGGCGATCCTCTATCGCAGTAACGCCCAGTCGCGCGTGATGGAGCATGCGCTCGTCGGTGCGGGCATCGCCTATCGCGTGTACGGCGGTCTGCGCTTCTTCGAGCGTCAGGAAGTCAAGCATGCGCTGGCTTACCTGCGCCTGATCGAGAATCCGAACGACGACACCGCGTTCGTGCGGGTCGTCAATTTCCCCACGCGGGGGATCGGCGCCCGCTCGCTGGAGCAACTGGCCGACGCCGCACGCCTGTACAACTGTTCGATGTACGCTGCGGTGCCTTACATGACGGGCAAGGCGGGTACCAACCTGCTGGCCTTCGTCCGGATGATCGAGCAGATGCGTCACGACACCGAGCGCCTGACGCTGCCGGAAGTGGTGACCCACGTCATCGACGCGAGCGGCCTGATCACGCATTACCAGACCGAGAAGGAAGGTCAGGATCGGATCGAGAACTTGCAGGAACTGGTGCATGCGGCCACGGCGTTCATCGCGGAGGAGGGCTACGGGCTGGACGCCCCGGCGCGTCTGATCGCCATGCGCCCTGCGTTGCCGGGCGCGCCGGACGTGCTGGCATCGCCCGATGGCGTGGTGGATGCCGATACGCCGGTCGAGATGACGCCGCTGGCGGGTTTCCTGTCGCATGCGTCGCTCGAAGCCGGGGACAATCAGGCCGAGGCAGGGCAGGACGCCGTGCAACTGATGACGGTGCACGCGGCCAAGGGTCTCGAATTCACGGCAGTGTTCGTCACCGGTCTGGAGGAAGGGCTGTTCCCGCATGAAAACAGTGCGATGGAACTCGACGGCCTCGAAGAGGAGCGACGCCTGATGTACGTGGCCATTACGCGAGCGAAGGAGCGGCTGTATCTGTCGTTCACGCAGAGCCGAATGCTGCACGGCCAGACGCGCTACAACGTGCGCTCGCGGTTCTTCGATGAAATTCCCGAGGAAGTGCTGAAATTCCTGACGCCGCGTGCCCAGCCCGGCGCACGGCTGGGGCAGGCTGACCCGGCGTGGGGGCGTGACTGGTTTGCGCGACCGCAAACGAGCGCACCGAAAGACGAGTGGGCCGCCACGAAGTCGGAGAAGGCGCTGGCGGACCGTTCGCGGGCGTCGGAGACGGGCTTCAAACTCGGACAGGGCGTGTTCCACACCAAGTTCGGCGAAGGCAAGATCATAGGACTGGAAGGGGCGGGCGACGAGGCCCGCGCGCACGTGAAGTTCGGCCGTCACGGCGAGAAGTGGCTGGCGCTGGCCGTCGCCAAGCTTCAGCCTATCGAGTGACGACAGCCGCAGGGCGCGGGTTCGCTGGCGGCCAGAATGGGCATGCCGCCGGCATCTGGCCAGCGCCAGGCATGAAAAAGGGCACCCTCGGGTGCCCTTTGTTTTTGCTGCGCGCTCGAAGTCGAAGGCTTACGCCTCGGGCGGCGCCACATTCGGATCGATGGCGCCGATCTCCTGCACCCCGAAGCAACCGCGATAGCTCGCATAGAACGAGCAGTACACGATGGCGGCGAACAGCAGGGAGAGCGGCCAGATCACGAGCATCGCGTATTGAAAAACGCCTAGCACCGCCATGATGACCATCAGAATCATGGACGACACCATCGCGAGCAGCATCACGCACAGGCCGTAGACCACGAACGCGCGGAAGTTGCGCGTGCAGGCCGTCCAGCTGAAAAAGATGGCCTTGACCGGCGTAATGTCGTGCCACGCCACGAGCACCGGGGCGAACCAGAACAGCATGGCGACCGGAATGTAGGCGACGGCGAACGCCATGGCGGCGACCATGCCCGCAGTACTGTTCATGACGTCGTCGCGATTCATGTTGCCGTCGAACAGCAACTTGTTGATCAGATCGCTGCCGTTGAAGAGCGACGAAATCAGGTACGCGACGACCGTCGCCGCCATGTAGTAACCGCCGAGAATCAGCAGTCGGCGCGCGATTTCCTTGCCGTGGCCGCGAAACCCGTCGAGCAGGACCTGCGGCAACACCTGCTTGTTCTTGATGATGTCGCGACACGCGGCCATGAAGCCCACGGACAGGCCCGGGACGAGCACCAGCGAGATGAGTCCGCCGATGACCGGCACGAAGGAGATCACTAACGTGCCGAACAGGTAGGCGAACAGCAGGCTCATGATGGCGAGCGGGTTCTTGCGGAATAGCCAGATACCCTGGCGCAGCCACACATAACCACTCTTCGGCGGAACTTCAAGCAATTGCATAGGGTTCGAATGACTCCGATTGGGCGTCGGGTTACAGCCAGGGAATGGAAACGGCTTCGATGCGTTTGCGCAGGATTCGTTCGAAATGCCCCGGATCGTGCGGCTTGAGCATTTCCGCCGCCCGCGGCAAATGGAAATCATACAGGCGCGACACCCAGAACCGCAGCGCGCCTGCACGCAGCATGTCGCGCCAGTGAGACGCCTCGATGTCCGTGAGCGGACGCACGGTTTCGTAAGCGCGCAGCATCGCGTGCACCCGGGCGTCGTCCAGCGTGCCGGTCGTCAGGTCGCAGCACCAGTCGTTGACCGTCACGGCGAGATCGAACAGCCACTTGTCGCAACCGGCAAAGTAGAAGTCGAAGAAGCCGCCCAACTGCGGTGAACCGTCTGCCGCCGTGTCGAACAGCACGTTGTCGCGGAACAGATCGCAATGGCATGGGCCGGCTTGCATCGCCCGGTAATCGCTCGACGCAAAAAACGCTTCCTGATGCGCCATCTCGCTTTCCAGCAGGGCGCGCTCAGCGTCGCTCAGGAACGGCAGCACCTCCGGCGTGGCGTCGCGCCACCACGGCAGGCTGCGCAGATTGGCCTGTTCGAGCGTGAAGTCGCGGCCCGCCAGATGCATGCGCGCGAGCATGGCGCCGACGTGCGCGCAATGTTCGGCCGTGGGGGCCAGCTCCGAGCGCCCCGATAGTTTGGTGACGATGGTGGCAGGCTTGCCGTTGAGTTCGCCCAGAATCTCGCCGGAGCGATCCGGAATCGGGTCCGGCACCGGTACGCTGTGATGCGCGAGATGCCCCATCAATTGCAGATAGAACGGCAATTGCGTGGCGGTGAGCTTTTCGAACAGCGTCAGCACGAACTCGCCGCGCTCGGTCGTCAGGAAATAATTGGTGTTCTCGATGCCCGAGCTGATGCCCCGGAAGTCGAGAACTTTCCCCAAATCGTAGCGTTGCAGCCACTGCTGAAGCTGCTCGGGCGAGACGGAAGTAAAAACGGCCATGCGTGCGTTGAGTGGATAAGACTCAGACAAACGGCCCGTGCGCGTGCAGCGGGCCGCTGGTTTGAGACAAACAGGAAGCTGGCGCGCCGCAATACCGCTGATACCGCCAGTACGACTTCGAGGGCGCGCGAATGGGTCAGATTACCAGAGTCGTCAGAACTTCAATCCGACGGACGGCAGACGATCGTTTTGCGACGTGTTGTCACGGGCGCGCGGCGCGTTGTCCGGCGGGGTCGTCAACTGGTAGTTGGTGCCGAAGCGGGAGTGCACATCGATCTCCGTGGGCTTGCCGCGATCGCGGTACTCGGTCACGGTGGTGCCCTGGTCATTGACGTAATAGCTCGGCTTGCGTTCCTGATTGACGTCCACCGACTGTGTGCTGGTCGCGGCGGCGCGGGCGTCGGCTTCGCGTTTGGCGGCCTGGGCGGCGGTTTCCTTGCCGTCCTGGGCAAACGCCTGGCCGGCGAGCAGCAGGCCGGTACCGATCAGCAGGGGCAGGGCACGGGAAAAGCGCGTTTTCATCATTATTCTCCGAGGGCGGGAACGCATCTGCGACGCACAGGCGCAAACCGTGGCGTCGCAGTGGGTTCCAATGTGTCCATTCTATCAAACGTGCTCCACTTCGCATTGTGGAATCGCGTTGAATGCAGCGTGGTTCCTTGCCTGCGGGGCGGTTGTCGGTCCGCTGTGAACGTTTCGTGACAGCGCTTCATTCCGAAATGTCGGTGCCCGGTGTGGCGGGTTGCAGTCTTATTATTTCTTTTGGTTATAAGAAAATCACGAAACAGTCGTTTTCATCGATGCTGCCCTCTGGCACTCTGCCACGTTGTCTCAATGGGTGGCCAGGTGCCACCCATCTGCATTCTGGAGTCTGAAAGTCATGTCGTCTTCCGCCGCCCCGGCCGCCCTTAAAACCGCGCCGCCTTCCCCGTCTTCCTACAATGCCCGGCCCCTGACCGTGGCGCTGGTGCTCATCGTCATCGGTATCGCCTACCTGCAAGCGACGGTGGGGCCGAAGCAGGCTGCGCTGGCGGGTGTCGGCGCGTTGCTTGGTGTAGCGCTTTATCACGCGGCGTTCGGCTTTACCTCGGCGTGGCGCGTGTTCATCGCAGATCGTCGCGGCGCCGGGTTGCGCGCACAGATGGTGATGCTGGCCGTGGGCGTTGCGTTGTTCTTCCCGGCGCTGGCCGAAGGCACGTTGTTCGGTAACAAGGTCGTCGGGCTGGTCTCGCCGGTCGGTGTGTCCGTCGCGTTCGGTGCGTTCATCTTCGGTATCGGCATGCAGCTCGGCGGCGGCTGTGCCTCCGGCACGCTGTACACCGCTGGCGGCGGCAACACGCGCATGATCGTCACGCTCGCGGCATTCATTGTCGGCTCGGTCGTGGCGACGGCGCATCTGCCGTGGTGGGAATCGCTGCCGCACATCAAGCCGGTTTCGCTGGTGAAGGCGTGGGGCCTGTGGCCCGCGTTGATCGCCAACCTTGTGTTGTTCGCGGCGATCGCCGGGTTCACGCTGTGGGCCGAGAAGCGTCGGCACGGGCGCGTGGTCGGTGTGCCGATGACGCGCAGCGCGAAGGGCACGCCCGCACTGCTGCGCGGTCCGTGGCCGTTGCTCTGGGGTGCGCTGGCACTGGTGCTGCTCAACTATGCGACGCTCGCGTTGGCCGGTCGCCCGTGGGGCGTGACATCGGCGTTCGCGCTGTGGGGCGCCAAGGCGTTCATGGCGCTCGGCGTGGACGTCGCGTCGTGGCCGTACTGGGCCAAACAGGCCAATGTCCTTAACGCGCCGGTCACGCAAGATGTGACGACGGTGATGGATCTTGGCATCATCCTCGGCGCGCTCGTGGCAGCCTCGCTCGCCGGCAAGTTCGCGCCCGTGTGGAAGATTCCCGTGCGCTCGCTGATCGCTGCCGTCGTGGGCGGTTTGCTGCTCGGCTACGGCGCACGACTGGCGTACGGCTGCAATATCGGAGCGTACTTCAGCGGCATCATCTCGGGCAGCCTGCACGGTTGGCTCTGGCTGGTGGCGGCATTCTTCGGCAACGTGTTCGGCACGCGCCTGCGTCCGTTGTTCGGCCTGGAAGTCGAGACCACGCCGCGCGAGAGCGGCTGCTGATGCCGCAGGCGAGTCACTGACCGGCAGGCTGCTACCGCTACCGTCTGCCCATAAAAAACGGCGCTTGCGATTGCCTCGCAGCGCCGTTTTGCATTGGCGGATGGATGCCCGCAGGGGCGCGATCCGTGCGATTACAGATAGAACATCTTCTCGCTGGTTTCCGTCTCGGGCTCGATGTGGCCGTCGTAGAACGCGAACACTGCTTTGAGGATCTCGTCCGGATCGTCGATCACCTGCACGAGATCGAGGTCCTTCTCGCTGATGAGGCCCATCGGCAGCATCGACGAACGCACCCAGTCGAGCAATCCCTTCCAGAACTCCGAACCCACGAGAATCACCGGTACGTGACGTGATTTCTGCGTCTGGATGAGTGTCAGGACTTCAGATAATTCGTCGAGCGTGCCGAAACCGCCGGGCATGATGACGAAGGCGTCCGAGTTCTTCACGAACGTGACTTTGCGCGTGAAGAAGTGACGGAATCGCAGCGAAATGTCCTGCCATTGATTGCCCTTCTGCTCGTGCGGCAGCTCGATGTTCAGGCCGACGGTGGGGGACGCGCCGCCATGCGCGCCCTTGTTGGCCGCTTCCATGATGCCCGGACCGCCGCCCGAGATGACGGCGAAGCCGTTATCCGAGAACTTGCGCGCGATGGTCATCGTCAGTTTGTAGAACGGCGATTTGGGTTTGATGCGCGCGCTTCCATAGATGCTCACGGCCGGCCGGATCTCGGACAGGTACTCGGTCGCCTCGATGAACTCTGCCATAATCGTGAACATCTGCCACGACGCCCGCGCCTTCTTGGCGGTGGCGCGTTCATGGTCTGCCAACATGCGCAGACTCGGTATCTCTTTTCTTCTCTTGGTCATATGTCGGAACAGCAAAGTCTGGAAGGTAAGACGCTCTTATTGGTCGATGGTTCGAGTTATCTTTATCGAGCCTATCACGCCCTGCCGGATTTGCGCGGCCCTGGCGGCGAACCTACGGGCGCGCTGCACGGCATCGTCAATATGCTGCGCCGCATGCGTAAAGACGTTCATGCAGAGTACAGCGCTTGCGTTTTCGATGCAAAGGGCAAGACGTTTCGCGACGACTGGTATCCCGAGTACAAAGCGAATCGTCCGTCGATGCCGGAAGACCTTCGCGCGCAGATCGAACCGATTCACGAAGCCGTGCGTGCGATGGGCTGGCCGCTGCTGATGATCGATGGCGTGGAAGCAGACGACGTCATCGGCACGCTCGCGAAACGCGCTGCCGAGCTGGGCATGCGCGTGGTCGTCTCGACCGGCGACAAGGATCTCGCACAACTCGTGAACGACCGCGTGACGCTCGTCAATACGATGACGAACGAAACGCTGGATGCCGCCGCCGTCACCGCGAAATTCGGTGTGCCGCCCGAGCGCATCGTCGATTACCTCACGCTCGTGGGCGATACGGTCGACAACGTGCCCGGCGTCGAGAAGTGCGGCCCGAAGACGGCCGTCAAATGGCTCACGCAATATGGCGATCTTGACAATCTCGTCGCGAATGCCGCGGACGTGAAGGGGGCTGTCGGCGAGAACCTGCGCCGTGCGCTCGACTGGCTGCCGATGGGCCGCAAGCTCGTGACGGTGGCGCTCGATTGCGATCTCGCGCCGCAAGTCACATCCATCGAAGCCAGCCTCCAGACGCAGCCGGAAGACGCCGAAGTTCTGCGCGACTTCTTCTCGCGCCATGGCTTCAAGACGTTGCTGCGCGAAGCCGAAGCCACCGTGGCGACACAAGCCGGCGAACCGGCGCCCGTGCCGACCGCTGACACTATCGAGCGTCAGTACGAGGCGGTGCTGACGTGGGAGCAGTTCGATGCGTGGATGAAGATCATCGAAGCGGCTGAACTCACGGCGTTCGACACCGAGACGACCTCGCTCGACGCGATGCAGGCGCAGCTCGTGGGCTTGTCGTTCTCGTGCGAGCCGGGTCGCGCGGCCTACATTCCGGTTGCCCATCGTGCCCCCGGCGAGGTCGAGCAGTTGCCGCGTGACGAAGTGCTCGCGCGCCTGAAGCACTGGCTCGAAAGCCCTGAGCACAAGAAGGTCGGACAGAACCTGAAATATGACGCGCACGTGCTGGAGAACTACGGCATCACGCTGCGCGGCATCGCCCACGACACGCTGCTCCAGTCGTATGTCCTCGAATCGCATCGCAGTCACGACATGGACAGTCTGGCGTCGCGGCATCTGGGCGTCACCACCGTCAAGTACGAAGACGTATGCGGCAAGGGTGCGAAGCAGATCGGCTTCGATGAGGTGAGTGTCGATCGCGCGACCGAATATGCGGCGGAAGATGCCGACATCACGTTGCGCCTGCATCGTGCGCTGTATCCGGACGTGGCGCGCGAAGCCACGCTCGAATTCGTCTATCGCGATATCGAAATGCCGACGGCGCGTGTGCTTCAGCGCATGGAGCGTAACGGCGTACTGGTCGACACGGCGCGTCTGGCCGCGCAAAGCGATGAGATCGGCCGTAAGCTGATCACGCTCGAGACCGATGCCTACGCGTTGGCCGGACAGCAGTTCAATCTGAATTCTCCCAAGCAGATCGGCGACATCTTCTTCACGCAACTGCAACTGCCGGTCGTCAAGAAGACGGCAAGCGGCGCGCCGTCGACCGACGAGGAAGTGCTGCAAAAGCTTGCCGAGGACTATCCGCTGCCGAAGGTACTTCTGGAGTATCGCGGCCTCGCGAAGCTGAAGTCGACGTACACCGACAAGTTGCCGAAGATGGTCAATCCGTCGACGGGGCGCGTGCATACGAACTACGCGCAGGCGGTAGCCATCACCGGGCGTCTCGCGTCGAACGATCCGAACTTGCAGAACATCCCCGTGCGCACGGCCGAAGGCCGTCGTATTCGCGAAGCGTTCGTGGCGCCGCCGGGCAGCCAGCTCGTGTCTGCGGACTACTCGCAGATCGAGTTGCGCATCATGGCCCACATCTCGGGCGACGAAAGCCTGCTGCGGGCGTTCGCGAACGGCGAGGACATTCACCGTGCGACGGCCGCGGAGATTTTCGCGGTCACGCCGCTGGAAGTCTCTTCCGAGCAGCGCCGCTACGCCAAGGTCATCAACTTCGGTCTGATCTACGGCATGAGCGCCTTCGGGCTTGCCGCGAACCTCGGGATCGAACGCGACGCCGCCAAGCAATACATCGATCGCTACTTCATGCGCTATCCGGGCGTGGCGCGATACATGGACGAGACGCGCAAGAGCGCCAAGGCACGTGGTTACGTCGAGACGGTGTTCGGCCGCCGTCTGTGGCTGCCGGACATCAACGGTGGCAATGGCCCGCGTCGCCAGGCCGCCGAGCGTGCCGCCATCAATGCGCCGATGCAGGGCACGGCAGCCGACCTCATCAAGCTTTCCATGATTGCGGTGCAGCGCTGGCTGGACGATAGTGGTTTGCAGACACGTCAGATCATGCAGGTGCACGACGAACTGGTGCTCGAAGTACCGGATCACGAGTTGGCCGAGGTTCGCAAGCGTCTGCCGGAGTTGATGTGCGGGGTGGCAAAGCTGAAGGTGCCGCTCATCGCAGAAGTCGGTGTCGGCGAAAATTGGGAACAAGCGCACTAAAAATGCGGGCGAAATGCCCAAAGTGCGTTGATGGATGCAGATCCCAGCACGCTTTGGGGGGTGCCGCGATTCCGTTCACGCAATAGCGGAAATAGGGTGGCGGGTATACCCTATGTCCGCACTCTGCGGTATGGTGAACGCTATCGCTGGTCGCGCTGAAGCCGACCGGTCGGACGGTTTTCCAAGCACGGGGAGTTATCGTGAGTGTGCATCGTATCGTTGTGGTCGGCGGCGGCGCCGGCGGTCTCGAACTCGTCACCCGGTTGGGCGACAAGTACGGGCGTGGCAAAGACGTTCAGGTAACGTTGGTCGACCGTTCTTTGTCGCACATCTGGAAACCGCTGCTGCATGAGGTGGCGGCGGGTGTCATGGATACGGCGACGCATCAGCTCTCCTATGTCGCGCAAGCGAACTGGCACCACTTCGAGTTCGCGACGGGCGAGATGATCGGGCTGGATCGGCAAGCCAAGACGATCCGCCTCGCTGCGGTGCCCGCTGCGGCTGACGAAGGCGAGGGCGATCTGTTGCCCGAGCGTACGCTACCGTACGACACGCTGGTGCTCGCCATCGGCAGCACCACCAATTTCTTTGGCGTGGCCGGCGCGCAGGAAAACACCATTGCCCTCGATACGGTCGAGCAGGCCGAACGGTTCCGGCGTCGCCTGATGGCCGCCTGCGTTCGCGCACAGAACGCCGCTGAGACACCGGTCGCGGCTGCGGCCGCTTCGGCGTCACCCGGAGTTCAGCCCGGCGGTGCGCTGCTGTCGCCGCCTGCGGCGCAACGTCCCAAGGTGAATCTGGTGATCGTGGGGGCCGGGGCGACCGGCGTCGAGTTGTCGGCGGAGTTGCGCAATACGGCGGAAGTATTGCGCTCGTACGGTCTGAAGCTCGATCCGCGCAAGGACGTGCGCATCACCATCATCGAGTCGAGTCCGCGCATTCTGAAGGCGTTGCCGGAGCGGGTGTCGGGCGCAGTTGCCGGGTTGCTCACGAAGCTCGATGTCGACATTCTGTGCGGCGATTCGGTGGCGGAGGTGCGTCCCAACGAGGTGACGACCACGAGCGGCAAGGTGTTGCCCGCCGACATCACGGTATGGTCGGCCGGCATTACTGCGCCGTCGGTATTGGGCACGCTGGGGCTCGCCGTCAACCGTCTGAATCAGATCGAAGTGCTGCCCACGCTGCAAAGCAAGACCGATCCGGACATCTTCGCGTTCGGCGACTGCGCAAGCTGCGAATGGCCGGAGCATGGCTTCGTGCCGCCGCGTGCACAGGCGGCGCACCAGCAGGCGAGCTTTCTGGTGAAGGCCATCGAGGCGCGCCTGAAAGGGCAAAGCCTGCCGACGTTCACGTATCGCGATTTCGGGTCGCTCGTCTCGCTGGGCAAGTTCAGCGCCGTGGGCAATCTGATGGGCGGGCTGATCGGCGGCAGCATGTTCATCGAAGGGCTGTTCGCGCGCGTGATGTACACGTCGCTCTATCGGATGCACGTGGCGGCGCTGCACGGCGTCTGGCGCATGATGCTTGACACGGTGGCGAACCGGCTGCGTCGCTCCACGGTGCCGCGTGTGAAGCTGCACTGACGCACGTATCGCCGAACGCGCCCGGGCTTGCTAGCGTCGGGCGAAATTTTTCGGCACAAGGGCCGCTCAGGTGTTCTGCCTGTGCGGCCCTTGTGGCTTTGAGGGTGTGACAGCTCCCGGTGGCGGTCACGCCTCGTCGTTGCGGATCGATCGAGGGTAAATTTCCCCTGTCTTCATTCCTTGTCCGCGGGTCTTCACGCCTTTTCAGACAGTTCCGAGCGCCGATGCGCCGCTGTCTGAGTGCAAGCCGCTGGCCTCTCTAGTAATATCCGAACGTCCGGCTTCAGGCCGGCGGCTCATCACGCTTTCCCCGTTGGCAGAATTCCTGACCATTCTTTCATTGACGCTTTCTCCTGGAGTGCGACATGTCGCAAGCGGATCTGGATAGTCTCGTGCCCGAAGTGGCGCCGCGTAACCGTCGTGATTTTCTGAAGACCGCCGTCGGCTCGGCATTCGCGCTGGCCGTGCTGCCGGTGGCAGCCGAAACGATCACTACCGATACCCAGGGGCTGGACGCCGGCGAGCACATGCTCGACGTGCCGGGTATCAAAATGCCGGTGTACTACGCGAAGCCGGCCGGGAAGACGCATCTGCCGACGATCGTCGTGGTCTCCGAGATTTTCGGGGTGCATCAGCACATTGCCGACATCTGCCGTCGTTTTGCCAAGCTCGGCTATCTCGCTGTCGCGCCGGAGCTGTTCGCGCGCGCGGGCGATCCGCAGTCGCTGGGTACGATTGCCGAGATTCAGTCGCAGATCGTCGCGAAGACGCCGGACAAGCAGGTGCTGAGCGACATCGACGCAACGGTCAAATGGGCGGTGGCGAACGGCGGTGACGAGAAGCGTCTGGGCATTACCGGCTTCTGCTGGGGCGGGCGGGTGGCATGGCTGTACGACGCACACAATCCGAATGTCAAGGCGGCGGTGGCCTGGTATGGGCGCATCGTCGGCGACAAGAGCGAGAACTTCCCATACAACCCGATCGACATCGCTGGCAAGCTGCATGGTCCTCTGCTCGGGCTGTATGGCGGTAAGGACACGGGCATTCCGGTGGCGAGCGTTGAACAGGCGCGCGAGGCGCTGGCCAAGGGCAACGCGGCGTCGAAGGGTTCCGAGTTGAAAGTCTTCCCGAATTCGGGCCACGCGTTCTTCGCAGACTACCGCGCGAGCTACGTCGAAGCCGATGCGAAGGAAGGCTGGGCGCTTGCGCAGGCGTGGTTCCGCAAGCACGGCGTTGCCTGATGGCGTGCATGGGGCATGTGTGCCGTTGCATCGCGTGGGCCGGCGGTTTGCCTGACGCGGTAAAAGCTGGTTAAATCGCCGGCTTGCCTGCGGGAGAATCACCATCGACGCCATCTTTCTTTTCATCGTTATCGCCACGCTGGCTTCCGGCGTGCTGAGCCTGTTCGGGGCGGCGTCGTTGTCGCTTGGTCTGCTCTCGAAGCTCATCGACAAGATGGTCAGCTTCTCGGCGGGCGTGCTGCTCGGCACGGCGTTACTGCACTTGCTGCCGGAGAGTCTGGAGGCGCATGTCGATGCACACGTCATCACTCGCTGGTTGTTGGGCGGATTGCTGGGGTTCTTCCTGCTGGAAAAGCTGGCGTTGCTTCGGCACAGCCATCATCACGAAGGCGACGGGCATCATCACGAGCACGGCCATGATGCACACGAGGCGGGCAAGGGCGGCTGGATGATTCTGGTCGGCAGCGCGATTCACAATTTTGCCGATGGCGTGGTGATCGCGGCGGCGTTTCTGACGGACCCGCGTTTGGGCGTAGCGGCAACGGTATCGATCACGGTGCACGAAGTCGCACACAAGCTCGGTGACTTCATGGTGCTGCTCAATGCGGGATTCAAACGTCGCAAGGCGCTGGTGCTCACGCTGGCTTCGAGCCTGACGGCGTTGCTGGGCGGTGTGCTCGGTTATTTCATGCTCGACCGTCTGCAAAGCCTGATTCCCTATTTGCTGGCGCTGGCCGCGAGTAGCTTCATCTACATTGCCGTGTCGGACCTGATGCCGCAGATGCAGCGTCGGACGTCCCCACGCGATGCGCTGCCGCAGATCCTGCTGATTGCCGTGGGGCTGGCGCTGGTCGTGTGGCTCAATGGTCACGATCATGAGCATGACCATGGGCACGATCACGACAAGGGCGGGAGCGCGCTTGCGATGTCTGGGCGTGGGGCGACATCGTCAGAGATTGCAAGGCCGAATTGACCGGGTGCAGGAGTGCGCCTGCCATGTCGGCTTGGACTCGTGTGCTGCCTGCTGATGGTCGTCAGCTCTCACGGCTGACGACCGGCGGGATCGACCGTTAGCGGTATCGGCGGTATCAGCGGTGGTGAACGGTCGCTGGCGGGCCGCGTGTCGAGGGGCCGCTTTCGCGTCACCCATGAGGACATGGCACACGGTTCGCAAAAAAGCCGCTTCGATGGATGTCGAAGCGGCTTTTTTTGTGCGGCGTCGGTGGCCGGTACGTGGCTCGTTGGTGCGGCAGGGATCGCCGTCCCGATATCCCCCGGCAGATTGCTTACGGCTGTGCGCCCGTCGCCACGGGGCGGCGCTTGTCAGCGCACCATTCGCTCCACGATCCCGGGTAGAGGCTGGCGCCATGCAGGCCGGCGACTTCCATGGCAAGCAAGTTGTGACACGCCGTCACGCCGGAGCCGCATTGAGCAATGACGCGCTCGGGCAAGCGATCATGGCCGATCACCTGGACGAATTCTTCGCGCAGCGTGGCGGCCGGTTTGAAGCGGCCGTCCGGCCCGAGGTTGTCCTTGAAGAACCGGTTGGCGGCACCCGGAATATGGCCCCCGATCGGGTCGAGCGTTTCGTTCTCACCGCGATAGCGGTCCGGCGCACGCGCGTCGATGACGAGGCGTTCATGCGACGTAAGGTTGCGCTCGATTGCGGCCGCATCGGCGGTCGTCGCCAGCGGTTCACCCGGTGCGAAATCCCCCGGGGGCGGTCCTTCCGGCGGTGCGGCGTCGAGTTTATAGCCAGCCGCTTCCCAGGCTTGCAGACCGCCGTCGAGGACCGCGACCGACCCGTGACCCAGCCAGCGAAGCAGCCACCACAGACGCGCGGCATACATTCCGCCTTGCGCATCGTAAGCGACAACCTGCTGTCCCTTCGACAGGCCACATGCCGCGAGGTGGCGCACCAGCGTGTCGCGATCGGGCAGCGGGTGGCGGCCATTCTTGCCGGTTGTCTTGCCGGAAAGGTCTCGTTCGAGATGCGCATAGAACGCGCCGAAGAGGTGGCCGTTCACGTAGGCCGCTTCGCCGGCTGCCGGATTGGCAAGATCGAACCGGCAATCGAAGATGACCACCGGGGCACCGCCACCGGCGGCGGTTTGCATCAGCGCGTCGAGATTTTGCGGACTGATGAGCGTGGTGAAGTGCGTGTGAATCATGACGTCTCCGCAGACGGGCGTGGGGGGAATCGTGCTACGGCGATCAGGCGGAGGGTGACGGTCGGCGAAGTGCGGTCATGCCGCTCGCAACGATGAGCAACATGCCGATCCAGCCGGCCATCGCGGGCCAGTCGCCCCAGACAAGCATGCTGATCAGTGTAGCGAAGATTACGCCCGAGTACTGGAGATTCGCGGTGACGAGGGTATTGCCCAAACTGAACGCCCGAGTGAGCGCGGTCTGGGCGATGAGCGCTGCGATACCCACACCAAGCATCAAGCCGGCCCCGCGCCAGGTCAGCGCGTGCATGCCGTCGATGGCGACCCATCCGAGCCCCAGCAAGACCCCGCCAGCCGAGAAATAGAAGACGATGCGCCAGTCGGGTTCGCCGGCCGCGCCAAGTTCCTTGACCTGCATGTAGGCGATGGCCGAGAACACGCCGGACACCACGCCTGCGACCCCGCCGCCCCATGCCTGGCTGTCGATCGTGGGCTGCAGCAGCAAGGCAACGCCGACAAATCCCGCGAAAATCGCCGCAACCAGACGGAAGTCGGTGCGCAAGCTGCCACGAATGGCCGCCGTACCCATGACGATCAGGGAGATCCAGATCGGTGACATGTAGTTAAGCGTCATGGCCGTCGATAGCGGCAGTTGCGTGAGCGAATAGAACCAGAGGCCGAGAGAAACCACGCCGGCGGTGCTGCGCTTGATGTGCGAGCCAATGTGACGCGTGCGAATCGTCTGTCCACGCATGCGCGCAATCGCCAGCAGCACGATCACGCCAATAAGACTACGGTAAAGGACGATTTCGCCGGTGTTGTATTCGTTTGCCGCCAGCTTGATGAAGAGCCCCATCAACGTGAACATGAAGGCGGAGACCAACATCCAGAGCGATTGCATGGCGAATTGTGGCCAGTGACGGCGAGAGGGGGCAAGAGGAGCGGTTAGCCGACGATGTGACGAACGCGCGTATTTCGGTATTTTGTGCCGAACGCCGGTGACCACACGGCATCGAGGTCTTATGCGCGGTCATATCGAAAGCATGGAGACGATTCTAACGAAAACGGCGGGCGCTTGGCCCGCCGTTTCGCGAATTTTCGGCAAATATTTAATTCAGTCTCGCAGCCACCACAGCGCAGTGCAAAAAGTGCCGCCGCTGTCCTCAACCGAATGCTGCCGGCTTCTCATCGGGTGAGACCGCCGATGATCCGCCCCTCAGAAATCGCCCATCTGGCGACGCAGGAATTCGTGGAAGTGCTGCATGCCGTCTTCCATCGGGCTCTGGTAGGGGCCGACTTCGGAGACGCCGCGATTGAACAGAGCACGGCGACCGGCGTCCATGCGCTCGGCGATCTCGTCGTCTTCGCGGGCGGTTTCCATGTAGGCGGCACGTTCAGCCTCGATGAATTCGCGCTCGAAGAGGGCAATTTCCTCGGGGTAATAGAACTCGACGATATTCGTCGTCTTCTGCGGGCCACGCGGAATCAGCCACGATACGACCAGCACGTGCGGATACCACTCGATCATCAGATGCGGGTAGTACACCATCCATATCGCACCGAAGTCCGGCGGGACACCTTCGCGGTAGCGCAGCAGCACGTCGTGCCACTGGCGATAGATCGGGCTGCCCGGCTTGGCGAGACCTTCGTGTACGCCGACGGTCTGGACGCTGTACCAGTCGCCGAATTCCCAGCTGAGGTCTTCGCACGAGACGAAGCTGCCCAGACCCGGATGGAACGGCACGACGTGGTAGTCCTCGAGGTAGACCTCGATGAACGTCTTCCAGTTGTAGTTACATTCGTGCACTTCGACGTGATCGAACATGAAGTTCGAGAAGTCGAGGTGGTGCTTCACGCCAAGACGTGCGAGATCTTTCTGCACGTCGCGGCCTTCGGCTTCGAACAGCAGCCCATTCCAGCGTTGCAGCGGGAATTTGCCGAGGTTCAGGCACGGTTTTTCCGGGAAGTGCGGCGCGCCGAGCAGTTCGCCCTTCGTGTCGTACGTCCAGCGGTGGAGCGGACATACGATATTGGGCGTGTTCCCACGCCCATTGAGCATGACCGCCTGACGATGACGGCAGACGTTCGAGAGCAGTTCGATGCCGCTGTGCTCGCCCGCGCCATTGCGGACCAGCATGCGACCTTCCTGCTCGGCCGGCAGGGCGAAGTAATCGCCGGCTTCCGGGACCATTAGCTCGTGACCCACGTAACGCGGGCCATGTTTGAAAAGGACTTCACGCTCGCGGGCGAGGAGCGCCTCGTCGAAATACGTGTAGACCGGCAGTTGGCTCGAGGCCGGTTTCAGTTGCAAAGCGCTGCTTAGATTGGACATTCCCACTCCCGTCTAGCTTGAAAGCAGTGAACAACCCAACCATCGAAAAATCGATTTAGGGGAACCGACGATTATACCCGGTCTAGACACCCGGGGGCTGCTAAGTCCATGATTTACGTTAAATAATGTCCGAAAATTGTCGACGCGGCCCGATTTGAGGCAATTTACGCTCTGCGAGCTAGTGCGCTTTTGCCGTAAAATGGAACATTCGACCCGAATTTTGCGTTTATGGCCAAGACTGCAAAGTCGCAAGACGCGGCACCCGACGTGCCGCAAGACCTGCCCGAGACCTATGAGGCTGCACTCGCCGAGCTGGAAACGCTCGTCGGGCGCATGGAGGGCGGGGAGCTGGGGCTGGAAGATTCGCTTGGCGCCTACCGGCGCGGCGCCGTCCTGGTGAAATACTGCCAGGGCCTGCTCGAGAAGGTGGAGCAGCAGGTTAAGGTGCTCGAAGGCGAGACGCTCAAGCCGCTCGAAGCGACACGCGACGAGTTCTAGGCGGCGCGTCCGAATTCGGCGATACAGCAACACGGCAAGGCGACCCACGACCCAAGGCGTTCCCGCGACACCGGGGCGCTTCAATAACACGCACGGCCCAAGGGGTACGTGCAGGATGAAGACGATGGCGGATCAGAATATCAAGGCCTGGATGCAGGCAGTGCAGGCCCGTGTGGAACAGGCGCTCGATGCAGCGCTGCCGCAAGCCGCAGACGGCGGCTCGGCGCGACTCAACGAATCGATGCGTTACGCCGTGCTCGGTGGCGGCAAGCGCGTGCGTCCGCTGCTGTGCTTTGCCGCGGGTGAGGTCACGCAGGCGAGCGAGGCGGCGCTGGACCGTGCAGCATGCGCCGTCGAAATGATTCATGCCTATTCGCTGGTGCACGACGATCTGCCGTGCATGGACGACGACGATCTGCGCCGCGGCAAGCCGACGGTTCACGTGCAATACGACGAAGCGACCGGGCTGCTCGCCGGCGATGGTTTGCAAACGCAGGCGTTCGCCCTGTTGGGTGAGGCGACCGGTGACCTGAGCGCCGCGCAATCGCTCGCGCTGGTGCGCGAACTGGCGCTGGCCTCCGGCGCGCTCGGCATGGCCGGCGGTCAGGCGATCGATCTGGAGAGCGTAGGCATCAAGCTCACGCAGTCGCAGCTGGAAAACATGCACCGTCTGAAGACGGGCGCGTTGCTGCGTGCGTCGCTGCGCATGGGCGCGATCTGTGGCCGTGCGCTGTCGGACGACGAGACCGTCGCGCTCGACGCGTATGCTGCGGCTGTCGGTCTGGCCTTCCAGGTCGTGGACGACATTCTCGATGCGACGGCCGATTCGGCCACGCTGGGGAAGACGGCAGGCAAGGACGCCGCGAACGACAAGCCGACGTATGTGTCGCTCATGGGGCTGGACGGTGCGCGCGATTATGCTGAGAAGCTGCGCGCCGATGCGCATGCCGCGAGCACCTCGCTCGGCAACGCAGATCGTCTGCGTGCGCTGGCCGATTACGTGGTCGATCGGATCAATTGATGGACGTAGGCTGGTAGTTCGCCGTGGAAATGGTGAAATGCAGGCCAGCGTTGCCAAGCCACACATGGTTTTCTGAACGGCCCCGGCAGCACGTCAGTCACGCGTTGACGGGGCGGTAGCAGTAGCGATAAGCAAGGGGCAAGGAGGGTCGGCGCGATCTCCCCACAGAACGCACCGGCAGGAGATCGGGAACAGCGCACAGGGGGTGCTGCCCGATAAAGAACGCCTATATATGGAACGACGATGTACGAACTTCTAAATACTATCGATGACCCGGCCGATCTTCGGCGTCTGGAGCGTCGCCAACTCGCGCCGCTGGCCGAGGAGTTGCGTGCTTTCGTGCTCGAAAGCGTGTCGCGCACGGGCGGCCACCTGTCGTCCAATCTCGGGACGGTCGAGCTGACGATCGCGTTGCACTACGTCTTCAACACGCCGGAAGATCGCATCGTCTGGGACGTCGGCCATCAGAGCTATCCGCACAAGATCCTGACGGGTCGTCGCGAGCAAATGGGCTCGCTACGTCAATTCGGCGGTATCTCGGGCTTCCCGAAGCGCGACGAATCGCCTTACGACACGTTTGGCACGGCGCACTCGAGCACGTCGATTTCGGCGGCGCTCGGCATGGCGCTCGGCGCACGCACGAAGGGTGAGAACCGTTTCGGCATCGCGGTGATCGGCGACGGCTCGATGACCGCCGGTATGGCGTTCGAGGCGATGAACAATGCCGGCGTGCATGAAGATGCGCCGCTGCTCGTCATCCTGAACGACAACGATATGTCGATCTCGCCGCCGGTCGGCGCGCTCAATCGCTATCTCGCCCGCCTGATGTCGGGCCGCTTCTACGCTGCGGCGAAGAAGGGCGTGGAGAAGGTGCTGAGCGTGGCGCCGCCGGTGCTGGAACTGGCGCGCAAGTTCGAGGAGCACGCCAAGGGAATGGTCGTTCCGGCCACGATGTTCGAAGAGTTCGGCTTCAACTACATCGGCCCGATCGACGGTCATGACCTCGATTCGCTGATCCCGACGCTCGAGAACATCAAGAATCTGAAGGGCCCGCAATTCCTGCACGTCGTCACGCGCAAGGGTTACGGCTACAAGCTCGCCGAGGCGGATCCGGTGCTGTACCACGGCCCGGGCAAGTTCAATCCGGCCGAAGGCATCAAGCCGAGCACGAGCAGCAAGAAGACGTACACGCAGGTGTTCAGCGACTGGTTGTGCGACATGGCAGCCTTGGACAAGCGCATCGTGGGCATCACCCCGGCCATGCGCGAAGGCTCCGGCCTCGTCGAATTCGAAAAGCGTTTCCCGGATCGTTATTACGACGTAGGCATCGCCGAACAGCACGCGGTCACGTTCGCGGGTGGTATGGCGACGGAAGGTCTCAAGCCCGTCGTCGCCATCTATTCGACGTTTCTGCAACGTGGCTACGACCAGTTGATTCACGATGTGGCGTTGCAGAATCTGCCGGTCGTGTTTGCGCTGGATCGTTCGGGCCTCGTCGGTGCCGACGGTGCCACGCACGCGGGCGCCTACGATATTCCGTTCGTGCGCTGTATTCCGAACATGGTCGTGATGACGCCGTCCGACGAGAACGAGTGCCGTCAGATGCTGTACACCGGCGTGCAGATCGACGGTCCGTCGGCGGTGCGTTATCCGCGTGGCGCTGGCACGGGTGCAGTGATCGAGCAGACGATGACGGCGCTGCCGATCGGCAAGGGTATCGTGCGTCGCGAAAGCCAGGCGGAAGCCGGCCGTCGCATCGCGATTCTCGCGTTCGGCAGCATGGTCGCGCCGTCGCTGGCCGCGGCGCAAAAGCTCGACGCCACCGTGGCCGACATGCGCTTCGTCAAGCCGATCGACGACGAACTGATTGCCCGCCTGGCGCAGACGCACGATTACCTGGTGACGGTCGAAGAGGGCAGCATCATGGGCGGCGCCGGTTCGGCTGTGGCTGAATCCCTGCTGGCCAGCGGCGGCCATCGACCCATACTACAATTGGGTCTGCCCGATCTTTTCATCGATCATGGCGATCCGGCACAGCTTCTGTCGGGGCTGGGTCTCGACGCCGCAGGCATCACCAAGTCGATCTGCGAGCGCTTCGATGTTCAGCCGGCGGATGCCTCGCAGGCCACCGAAAAGGTGACGACGAAGCTCGTCGCCTGAGCGACGTCGGTGTCCTGAGTATCAGAACGATCCGGCTTGCGCGCCGGATCGTTTCGTTTTGCATAGCGCATTCTTCATTCTGTGCCGGGGCCTCCGGCACATTCCCGTTGGCACTCGCCAGAGGCTCGTGAGCCGTGCGACGGGTACGTTTTGCCCATTGCCTCCCCCCAGTCGGCTTGCCGGCAAAGAAGGAAACCTGATGAACCAGATGAACCCCGCTTTCGTTATGCCGGACGTGCAGAGCAGCGTCGATACCCGGCAGATCCCGATTCAGCGCGTTGGTGTGCGCGGTGTGCGTCATCCGTTGTCGGTGCGTCTGGCCGACGGCGACGTGCAAGCCACTGTCGGCCTGTTTAATCTCGACGTGCATTTGCCGGCCGATCAGAAAGGCACGCACATGTCGCGGTTCGTGGCGTTGCTCGAAGCGAATCGTGAGCCGCTGGATGTCGCGGGCTTTCGCGCGATGCTCGATGGCATGCTGGAGAAGCTTGAAGCCGAAGCCGGCCGTATCGAGGTGACGTTCCCGTACTTCATCAACAAGACGGCGCCGGTCTCCGGCGTGCAGAGCCTGATGGATTACGAGGTGACGCTCACGGGCGACGTTCGCAACGGCGAGACGCGTGTGTGGCTCAAGGTGCTCGTGCCGGTCACGAGCCTGTGCCCGTGCTCGAAGAAGATTTCGCAGTATGGCGCGCACAATCAGCGCTCGCATATCACCATCGACGCCGAAATCGTGGGCGATATCGCTGTCGAGGCACTGGTGCGCATGGCTGAGGAAGAGGCGTCGTGCGAACTGTGGGGGCTGCTCAAGCGTCCGGACGAAAAGTATGTGACCGAGCGCGCCTATGAGAATCCGAAGTTCGTGGAAGATCTGGTGCGTGACGTGGCAACGCGTCTGAATGACGAGCCGCGTATCGCCGCTTACGTGCTTCAGGCCGAAAACTTCGAATCGATCCACAATCACAGCGCCTATGCCGTGATCGAGCGCGACAAGCGTATTGCCGCATGATCGATGGATGCCGTCAGTGATGTCGGCAGCGACAAAAAACCGCTCCTCAGAGCGGTTTTTTCATGGGAATCTGCCTGAGCGTGGCAACGATCGATCAGGCGCTTCGTACGATATCGGCCAGATCCCAGCGCGGGCGCACGGTGTACGCGTATTCGCTGTCGGCCTCGTCGGGCCAGTGCTTGAGACGCATGGCGCCCGCAAACGCGATCATCGCACCGTTGTCCGTGCAGAACGCGAGATCGGGGTAATGCACGCGATAACCGCGACGGCGTGCGGCCTCGTTCAGCCCCGCGCGCAATTGGGCGTTCGCACCGACACCGCCCGCGACGACCAGCGTCTTCATGCCGGTTTGCTTGAGCGCGGCCATCGATTTGGCGACGAGCACCTCGACGATGGCGTCGACGAACCCGCGTGCAAGATCCGCTTTTGCCTGCTCACAGACATTGCCGCCAAGATTGCGCACTTGCGTGAGCACTGCGGTTTTCAGGCCGCTGAAGCTGAAGTCGAGATTGCCCGAGTGCTTCATCGGGCGCGGCAGATCGTAGCGTCCCGGCGTGCCGAACTCGGCCAGACGAGAGACGGCAGGGCCGCCCGGATAGCCGAGGCCCAGCAGCTTGGCTGTCTTGTCGAAGGCTTCGCCTGCCGCGTCGTCCAGCGTTTCGCCGAGCATCGCGTACCGACCGAAGGCGCGCACTTCCATCAACTGCGTGTGACCGCCGGAGACCAGCAGGGCGACGAACGGGAAGTCGGGCGCGTCCGGCGCGAGCAGCGGGGACAGCAGGTGGCCTTCAAGGTGATGCACGCCGACGACCGGACGATCCAGCGCGAAAGCCAGCGCATTGGCGACGCTCGCGCCGACCAGCAGCGCGCCGGCCAGTCCGGGGCCCTGGGTGTAGGCAATCGCATCAACCGCGCTGAGCGGCTTGCCGGCCTGTGCCAGCACTTCCTCGGCCAGCGGCAGAGCGCGACGAATGTGATCGCGCGATGCCAGTTCCGGTACGACGCCGCCGTATTCGCGATGCATCGCAATCTGCGAGTGCAGTGCGTGCGAGAGCAGGCCCGCCTCGGTGTCATAGAGGGCGAGTCCGGTTTCGTCGCAGGAGCTTTCAATGCCTAGAACCAGCATGGCGGGAGGAGATGCGCGCGGCGTCAATGTCGATGGAGAACCGGGAAGTATACCAGTCGACCCCATCGGCTGCCGGTTACAATGCGCGCCATGGAAAAGTTCGATGTAGCGATCGTGGGTGCCGGCGCGGCCGGTCTGATGTGCGCGGCTGTGGCCGGGCAATTGGGCTTGCGCGTGGTGCTGATCGATCATGCGACGCGTCTCGCGGAGAAAATCCGCATTTCGGGCGGCGGCCGCTGCAATTTCACCAATATCAATGCCGGACCGGCGAATTATCTGTCGGAGAATCCGCGTTTTTGCCGGTCGGCGCTCGCGCGCTACACGCCGCGCGACTTTCTGGACCTGCTCAAGCGTCACCGTATCGCGTGGCACGAAAAGCATCGCGGGCAGCTCTTCTGCGACGAAAGCGCCGAAGACATCATCGAAATGCTGCGAAAAGAGTGCGCTGCGGGGCATGTGCACTGGCGCATGCCGTGCGCCGTGCACACGGTGGCGCATACGACCGCCGGCGGTGCGCACCCCTACCATCTGACGACAGATGCCGGGCATATCGCGGCCAAACGGCTCGTCGTGGCGACGGGTGGTCTGTCGATTCCGAAAATCGGGGCGACGGACTGGGGCTACCGGATCGCGCGCCAGTTCGGGCTGGATCTCGTCGAGCCGCGCCCGGCGCTCGTGCCGCTCATGTTCGATGCATCCACGTGGGCGCCGTTCGCGGGCTTGTCGGGGCTGTCGCTGGAAGTCGACGTCAGCACTGGCAAGGGGAAGGACGCGGGCAACTTTCTTGAGGATCTGTTGTTCACGCACCGCGGGCTGTCCGGGCCCGCGATTCTTCAGATTTCCAGCTTCTGGACGCCGGGCCAGCCGATCACGCTGGATCTCGCGCCTTCGTCCGATATCGAGACGGCGCTGTTCGAGGCGAAGGCGATGTCCAAACGTCAATTGAGCAATCTGTTGGCGCAGTGGGTGCCGGCACGTCTGGCAGACGCCTGGGTGGCGAACAGCGGTCTGTCGCCGCAGGCCCGTGTGCAGGAGTTGCCGGACAAGGCGCTGCGCGCTCTGGCGCAAGCATTCTCGGGGTGGACGCTCAAGCCCTGCGGCTCGGAGGGATGGCGCAAGGCGGAAGTGACGCGCGGTGGCGTCGATACGCGGGCGTTGTCGTCGGCCACGCTGGAGGCGCGTGCGCAGCCTGGACTGCACTTCGTGGGTGAAGTCGTCGACGTCACGGGATGGCTTGGCGGCTATAACTTCCAGTGGGCGTGGGCCTCAGCCGTGGCGTGCGCGCGGGGGATGTCCGAAAGTATCCAGTCGGCCAAGGCTGGCGACAGCGTCGTCTGAGGGGCGGCAGGGCGCTACGTCTGAGCGAGATCCGGAGGGACCGAGTGCCGGTAAGGCGACGCACTGTCGTAGACGGCCACTAGTGCGCCGTGCTACGCTCTCTCCTTCGTGGAGACGGCGCCATTTCAGCAGTATCGGTCGTTTCGGCAGGTGTTCGAAGACTCGTTTGAGACGCCTCCGAGGGATTGTTTGCGATATTGCGTCCGACACGTCATCGATGACGAGCGTACGAGAGGGCTTGTGTCGTGACGATCCGAGTCTCCGGCGAGCCCGCTTGTGATCGCATGTGTGATCGTTACCCCAAGCGGGTTTTTGTGCTTTGTGCCCCTGTAATCCTGCGCCAGCCTACCGGCTGCGGTGCGGGGCGGATCGAAGCCCACCGTCGCCGTCCTTTTCTTTGGGACGGCATGCACTACACTGAAACGTAATCGAATTCCGGAATCCCTGCTCATGAGTCTGAAAGAACGCATCAACGAAGACATGAAGACGGCCATGCGTGCCAAGGCCGCCGATAAACTGGGGACCATCCGTCTGCTGCTCGCGGCAATCAAACAAAAGGAAGTCGACGAGCGCATCACGCTCGACGATACGGCCACGATCGCCATCGTCGACAAGCTGATCAAACAGCGCAAGGATTCCATCAGCCAGTTCCAGGCAGCCGGGCGCACCGATCTGGCCGACAAGGAGGCCGCTGAACTCGAAGTTCTCATGGTCTATATGCCGCAGCAGCTCTCGGCAGACGAAGTCGCGCAAGCGGTCAAGGCGGCAGTGGCGCAAACGGGCGCAGCCGGTCCGCAGGACATGGGCAAGGTGATGGGCGTGCTCAAAGGCCTGCTGGCAGGGCGTGCCGACATGACGGTCGTGTCGGCGCAAGTGAAGGCGGCGTTGGCTGCGTAATCCAGTGGTGCGGTACGGTGCCGTTGCGCATGCGACGGCCCGGCACTGCGTTGCGATGGCACCGATCCAGTGATTCCCCAGTCGTTTTTGCAGGATTTGCTCAACCGCGTCGATATTGTCGAGGTGGTGGGCCGTTACGTTCAGTTGAAAAAGGGTGGGGCGAACTTCATGGGGCTGTGCCCCTTTCATAACGAAAAGTCGCCCTCATTTACGGTAAGTCCCACCAAGCAGTTCTATCACTGCTTCGGCTGTGGCGCGCACGGCAGCGCGATCAGCTTCCTGATGGAGCATGCCGGACTCGGATTTGTCGAAGCTGTCGAGGAGTTGGCCCGTAATGTCGGGCTGGATGTGCCGCGTGAGGCGCCGATGCCGGGCGCGCCGGCACCTGCCGCGCAACGTGCGCAAACCCTCGGGCTGGTCGACGTGATGACGCGTGCGTGCGACTACTACCGCAAGCAATTGCGCGGTGCGCCCGTGGCCATCGACTATTTGAAGCGACGCGGGCTGACGGGCGAAATCGCCGCGCATTTCGGGCTGGGCTATGCCCCCGACGCGTGGCAGAACCTCGAAGCCGCGTTCGAGAACTACCGGGACGATCAGTTGCTCGACGCCGGTCTCGTCATCGAGAGCGAGAAAGGCGAGGCGGGCAGCACGAAGCGACGCTATGACCGCTTCCGCGACCGGATCATGTTCCCGATCCGTAATACGAAGGGGCAGGTGATCGCTTTCGGCGGACGCGTGCTGGACAAAGGCGAGCCCAAGTATCTGAACTCTCCCGAAACGCCGCTCTTCAGCAAGGGCAGCGAGCTTTATGGGCTGTTCGAGGCGCGTCTCGGTATTCGGGATGCGGGCTACGTGCTGGTCGTCGAAGGGTATATGGACGTCGTGGCGCTCGCGCAGTTGGGCTTTCCGCAGGCGGTCGCTACGCTGGGCACGGCCTGTACGCCGATGCACGTGCAGAAACTGCTGCGCCAGACGGAAACGGTGGTGTTCAGCTTCGACGGCGATGCGGCAGGCCGACGCGCGGCGCGTCGTGCGCTCGAAGCCTGTTTGCCGCATGCCGACGACAACCGGAGTTTCAAGTTCCTGTTTCTGCCGAGCGAGCACGACCCGGACAGTTATGTGCGCGAACACGGCACGCAGGCGTTTGCCGACGAGGTGTCACACGCCATGCCGATGTCGCAGTTCCTGATTGGCGAAGTGACGGCAGGCAAGGAGATGCACCAGCCGGAAGGCCGGGCGAGGGCGTTGTTCGAGGCGAAGCCGCTTTTGCAGCAGATGCCGGCGAATGCGCTGCGCGGCCAGATCATCCACGCACTGGCCGAGCGTGTGGGAAGTTCGGTGGAAGAAGTGGCCGAGTTGTGCGAATTGCACATTGGCGCCGCGCGCCGTCAGAACGCATGGGACAAGGCGCCCGCCAAGCGCGAGAAACGTCGTGTGGTGGGCACCGAACACCGGGCTTTGCAGAATTTGTTGATGTTCCCCGCGCTCGGAAACGAATTGACCGAGGAAGAGACCAAGATTTTGCGGGAGAAGGGTCACCACGGCGAGATTTTCTCGGAAGTGCTGACACTTTGCCGTGAAATGGGCGCACAGGCCGACTTTCGTTACATGTCGGATCGGCTGCGAATTTCGCCAAACTGGGCGAGTTTCGACGACATCATTCGCGAAATCCTCTCGTTTGAGGAAAATGCGCGCGATCTGATGCTGTTCGACCCGGCGGACGAAGCACAGGTCGAGCGCCGTGAAGAGCAAATCGCCTTGCGACTCACCGAGTTACGTAGTGCGATCCGGCGCTTGCAGTACGACCGGTTGTGCGAAGAACTGGAGACGATTTTCAAGCGGACGTCGCTGACGTCCGATGAATTGCGTCACGCGCAGGCGCTATCGCGCGAGCGTGACGAACTGAAGCGGATGCTGGCTACGGCCGGCACAGGGGGCGCGCGAAGTTGAGGTAAGCCCGCGTGCTATAATGGAAAGTTTTCAGTGGGCTGTTTTCTGGCAAGCGAGATCGCTATGGCAAAGATGACAACGACCAGCGGAAAAAAGACGGTTATCCCTTCACCGACGGCAAAGCGCGCGACCAGCGCGGCGGCGGCATCTGGTGGAAAGGGGGCGTCTCGATCTGCGAAAGCTGGCGTTGGAGGAAAAGCCGGTGCGGTGTCGCAAGCGACGAAGAAAACAGCCAGCCAGGCAAGTTCGGCGAAACGTACTACGCAAACCAAGGCAGCCGCCGGTGCCACGAAGGCGACCGGCAAGACGGCTGCGAAGGTGACCGATGTCACCAAGCGCAAGAGTGCGACCGCCACGACGGTGGGGGCTGCGAAGGCAGCCAGGCCGACGGTGAAGTCCGAGCCGCCCGCGAAGGTCAAAGCGACCGGGGCGGCAACGGCCACGAAGGCGACGGCAAGCGGGAAACCGCAGGCCCGACAACCCGCTGAAAAAAGCGCGAAGAGCGCAACTACCGCCAAGGCTTCGAGCCTGGCGGGCCGCAGTACACCTGCGACGAAAGCCCCACGCAAGACCGGGGCTTCCAGCAAACCGGAGGCAGTGGTGGAGGTTACGCCGACAGCAGTTGGGTCGGTCGTCCCAAAAGCACGTGGCAGAGCCGCGAAGACCGCGACCCCGGTGGAGCAAAACGTTGCAGCGAATACTAATGATCAACCCGTGAACGAAGATCAGACCAAAGTGGAAAAGCAGAAGGCGCGTGATCGCCGGGCAAAAGAGAAAGCACTGCTCAAGGACGCATTTTCCTCGCACCAGCCCGGTACGGCCGAGGAACTTGAGGAACGTCGTGGCAAGCTGCGGACACTGATCAAGCTGGGCAAGGAACGAGGCTTCCTGACCTTTGCAGAGATCAACGACCACCTCCCTGACGATGTGGTGGAAGGCGACGCGCTGGAAGGCGTGATCGCAACGTTTAACGACATGGGCGTTGCCGTCTACGAGCAGGCGCCTGATGCCGAGACGCTGCTGCTCAACGACAACGCGCCGAACGCTGCGACGGACGACGAAGTCGAGGAGCAGGCGGAAGCTGCGCTTTCGACCGTCGATTCCGAGTTTGGCCGCACGACCGATCCGGTGCGTATGTACATGCGCGAAATGGGTACGGTCGAGCTGCTGACGCGCGAAGGTGAAATCGAGATCGCGAAGCGCATCGAAGAAGGCCTGAAGCACATGGTGCAGGCCATCTCCGCATGCCCGACGACGATCGCCGAGATCCTGGCGATGGCCGAGAAGGTCGAGCGCGAAGAAATGCGCATCGACGAAGTGGTCGACGGCCTGATCGATCCGAATGCGGAAGCCAACGCGGCGGCCGCTGCCTCCGATGACGAAGACTTCGACGCCGATGCGGACGAAGACGAGGAAGAAGAGGAAGAGGAAGAAGGCGACGACGAGGAAGATAGCGGCAGCGGCGGCGGTGCTTCGGCAGCGCAGGTCGAGCAGCTCAAGCGTGATTCGCTCGCCAAGTTCGCCGTGATCGCCGACTGGTTCGGCAAGATGCGTCGTGCGTTCGAGAAGGAAGGCTACCAGTCCAAGCCGTATGTGAAGGCTGGCGAAGCGATCCAGACCGAGCTGATGACGATCCGCTTCACGGCGCGTACGGTCGAGCGTCTGTGCGACACGCTGCGTTCGCAGGTGGACGAAGTGCGCAACATCGAGCGCGCCATCCTGAACATCGTGGTCGACAAGTGCGGCATGCCGCGCGCCGATTTCGTGTCGCGTTTCCCGGGCAACGAAACCAATCTCGACTGGATTTACACCGTCGTGGCCGATAACAAGGCTTACAGCTCGGTGGTCGAGCGTAACGTCCCGGCCGTGCAGGAACTGCAACAGAAGCTGATCGACCTGCAAGCGCGTGTGGTGTTGCCGCTGACCGAGTTGAAGGACGTCAATCGCAAGATGTCGGAAGGCGAGCGCCGTGCCCGCAAGGCCAAGCGCGAGATGACCGAGGCGAACTTGCGTCTGGTGATTTCGATTGCGAAGAAGTACACGAACCGTGGTCTGCAATTCCTGGATCTGATTCAGGAAGGCAACATCGGCCTGATGAAGGCGGTGGACAAGTTCGAATACCGTCGTGGTTACAAGTTCTCGACGTACGCGACGTGGTGGATTCGTCAGGCCATCACGCGTTCGATCGCGGACCAGGCACGTACCATCCGTATTCCGGTACACATGATCGAAACGATCAACAAGATGAACCGGATCTCGCGTCAGATTCTGCAGGAAACCGGTGTCGAACCGGATCCGGCGACGCTGGCCGAGAAGATGGAAATGCCCGAGGACAAGATCCGCAAGATCATGAAGATCGCGAAGGAACCGATCTCCATGGAAACGCCGATCGGTGACGACGACGATTCGCATTTGGGCGATTTCATTGAAGATACCGGTACGGTAGCGCCTGCGGACGCCGCATTGCATGGTAGTATGCGCGACGTCGTGAAGGACGTGCTCGATTCGCTGACGCCGCGTGAAGCCAAGGTGCTGCGTATGCGTTTCGGTATCGAGATGAGCACGGACCACACGCTCGAGGAAGTGGGCAAGCAGTTCGACGTGACGCGTGAGCGTATTCGTCAGATCGAAGCCAAGGCGTTGCGCAAGCTGCGTCACCCGAGCCGTTCCGACAAGCTCAAGTCGTTCCTCGAAGGCAATTGATTGCTGCTGAGCGAGCGCCGGTAGTTAAGGGCCGTTAGCTCAGCGGTTAGAGCAGGGGACTCATAATCCCTTGGTCGCTGGTTCGAACCCAGCACGGCCTACCAGGAATAGGGCCAGCAGATGAACATCTGCTGGCCCTTTTTTGTTGTCCGAACTAATGTGAATGACATGGAGCAAAAGACGATGGAAGTAGTAGACGGCGTGATCGAAGCCCTTGATGAGTCGCGCGGGCGGTTCGTTGCGCGTTTTGCTTCCGGGCGATATGCGGCATTCGAGCTCGCGCGACAGCCTGGGCAGGACAAAGGTGTGGGGCGTATCGCCGTCGGCGATTCGGTTCGCGCGGTACCAGCCAGCACCGGAAAGATAGTGATGCTGAGCATGTCGCGTAAATTGCCGTTGCTGGTGAACGGATTGACTGGATCGACTAGTCAGAGCGAGTGCCTTCGCTTGATGAGCGAGTAACCACTCGCCCGGTCACGCCCCTCAAGCCGGCTGCTGCTGCGTGGTGCAGTGAATCCCGCCGCCACCGCCTGCGATGCCGTCGATATTGAGCTGGACGATTTCCCGTTTGGGAAACTGGTCCCGCAGTATGTCCCGCGTGCGGTTATCCGTCTCGCGATCGCCGAATTGCGGGGCGATGACGGCACCGTTGCACACGTAAAAGTTGACGTACCCGGCGGCGAATTCGTCCGATTCATACGTGCTGCGCACGCTGTCGGGGCCGGGCAGAACGACCACTTGCAGTGGGCGTCCGGCGGCATCGGTCGCGTGACGCAGGATGTCGAGATGGCGCTTCGTGACGGCATGATCGTAAGACGACGTGTCATTATCCAGATGCGCGATCACCACGCCCGGACGGATGAATCTCGCATAGAAGTCGGTGTGACCGTCGGTGATGTCCTTCCCGGCGATCCCCGGCAACCAGATGATCTTGCGCAGCCCGAGCAAGCGCATCAACTCGGCTTCGCAAGCTGTCTTGCTGAGTCCCGGATTGCGATTGCGGTTCAGCACGCAACTCTCCGTGATGATGGCCGTGCCGTCTCCATCCACCTCGATACCGCCGCCTTCGATCACCAGACGCGTCGTCAGTCGGCGCACGTCGGCTTTCCCCGTAACGAACCTGGCGACTTCTGCATCGTCCTCGCACGTCTGCTTGCCGCCCCAGCCGTTGAAGTTGAAGTCGATCCCGGCCAGTTCACCTCGACGAGTGCGTACGAAGACGGGGCCGGTGTCGCGCATCCAGAGATCGTCGATGGGCTGGACGATCAGGTTCACCTTGTTGCCGCACATGCGGTGCGCGACGTCATAGTCATCTTCCCGAACCAGCATGTTGACGGGCTCGAAACTGCCGATCGCCTGTGCGATGCGCGCAAGCCCTTCCTGCGCCGCGCGCTGAAGGCGACGCCCCCATACGTCTTCGCTCGGACCAAATGCCATCCACGTCGCAGCATGACGCTCGCCTTCGTCCGGCATGGTCCATTCGGACGACGATGTCCCGGCGGCGAACGCAGTACCCGTCAACCCGCTACCCAAAGCGCTCGCGAGCATCGTCGCCCCGGATATCGTCAGTCCCGTCTTCATAAACCCTCGCCGTGTCGGCATGCCCTGATTCTCTTGATGATGTTGTGCACGATGACGCCATGAAGTGACCGCTTGTGCGTCGGCGGGTCAGGCAGTTCACGCAGTTTGAGGCACATCATCGATAAATAAAAACGAGATGTTTTGCTATTATCGATCAACTTTTCTCATATCTCGGGGCGTGCGATGCATCGTCAGCGAATTCCCTCCCTGAAGTTGCTCATGGGCTTCGAAGCCGCGGCGCGCCACGGCAATTTCTCGCGTGCGGCGGACGAATTGCACGTCAGCCAGTCGGCGATCAGTCATCAGGTGCAGCAACTGGAGGAGGAGATCGGGCAGCCGCTGTTCCGGCGTGTGGGGCGCGGTGTCGAACTGACGGTGGCGGGGGAGGTGTTACAGCGCAGCGTGCAGCGCTCGGTCGATACGTTACGCAGCGGGCTGGGGCGCATTGCCACGTATCTGGACCCCGGACTGGTGGTCATCGTGGGGCCGGCGCAGGTGTTGCACGGCTGGCTGAGCCCGCGTCTCGACGATCTGCTGGCGCGTATTCCGTCGCTATGCCCGATGCTGTCGACGGACGAATCGGCGCGTTTCATCGACGAGATGGACATCGATATCGCCATCAGCGACCGTCCGCTTCAGCAAACCGGGTTGACGCAGACGCCATGGCTGCATGACGAGTGGGTGATCGTGGCCGAGGCGAGGCTGGCGGATCGCCTGACGCGCGTGCCGCTGTCAGCGCATGCGCAGGCGACATCGTTGCTCTGTCTCGAAGAGAGCTTCACCCGCGACGATACGGCATCGCTGTTTCGGGACCGGCTGGCGTCGTTTCGCAAGCATACGATCTACGACGACGAGCGCCTGCTGCTCGACGCCGCGCTGCGAGGCCGGGGCATCGCATGCATTTCACGATTGCTGGCCGATGAGGCGTTGCGACAAGGACGCCTGTGCGGACTTGACGGTTATCCGAGCATCGAAGGCCGCACGTGGTGGATCTCCCGCGTCGCCGGAGAACCGCGCTCGCTGGCGGTCAAGGAAGTCTTCGACTGGTTGATGCTCGAAGCGCGAGGCGTCTAGCGTATTCATGGGTGAAATGCCGGCGGCATTCGATCCTGCCACCGGCATTGCCTGGGGCTTGCGCCCCACGATAGCTGTCAGACCGCCACTGTCTTACCATCCGGGCGTCCGAGCTTCGGTCCGACGCCAGGTTTCACCTGCAACATCGCGAAGACGCCGATGGCCGTCGCGACCGCCGTGGCGATGAACATCGACGAGTAGCCGTACTTCGCCGACAGAATGCCCGCCAGGGTCGGTGCGAGCACGGACGCAATGTTCGCGATGAAGTGCATCAGGCCGCTGAACGTGCCTACCCGCGACGGCGCCGTGTCGATCACGACGGCCCAGTACACTGAGTTCGGCAGCGCATTGAGCGCATTGCCCAGCGTCATCAGGGCGATCACGGCCCACACGCTCTGCGCTTGCGACACCAGCAGGAAACACAGCGTCGTGCACGTCAGCGACGCGGCGGCGAACCAGCTGCGTGCGATCACCAGCTTGCCGGTCTTGCGGTACAGCCAGTCGGAGATGCGCCCGCCGAGCAGCACCGTCACGCACGCCCCCGTCCACGGAATCATGCCGATGTACCACAGTGACGACAGCGTGAAATGGAACTCGTCCGCGAGGTACTTCGGTGTCCAGGTCAGCAACATGAAGTTGACGTAGATGAACGCGAAATAACCGATCGAGTTGAACACCAGCGTCTTGCTCCTGAAGAAGCTCCACCACGGCATTTCGCTGGCCGCAGCGGCGGACGACGACGGCTGCGCCGGGCGTCCCGCCTGAATCAGCGCGACCTCGGCCGCATTCACGCGGGGATTGTCTTCCGGACGATTCGTGTAGACGCGGGCAAACAGCGCGATCAGCACGAAGCCGGCTACGCCGAGCACCACATACATCGTGCGCCAGCTATCGGTGAGCAGCAGCAGACCGACTGCTACCGGGGCCGTGAGCAGTGCGCCCAGTGGCGTGCTCAGCAGCCCGATCGACACGGCGAAACCGCGTTCGGACGGTGACGCCCAGGCCGACATCGTCTTGTTGATGATGGAGTAGGCCGGTCCCTCGGCGAAGCCGAACAGCACACGAATCGTGGCGAAGCCCGTGAGCGCCGAGCCGCCGAAGACCGCCACGCCGATGTCGCCCGCCCAGATCATCGCGATGGCAAAGGCCGACCACGCAATACCGGCGATCACCCATACCTTCTTTGCGCCGAGCCGGTCGGCCAGCGCACCGCCGAACAGTGCGCCGAACATATAGCCGTAGCCGAAATAGCCGAGCACGGCCCCCCATCCCGCCCGGTCGAAGCCGTATTCCGCCGTGATCTGGGCGGCCGAGTACGAAATCGCGCCCCGGTCGATGTAGTTCACGAGGGCGATCACGACAATGAGTGCGAATACCGCGAACCGGTATCGGGTCGCCCCGGCGGCCGGATGGCCCACAGTGGTTGGTTGCATGACATCTCCTGATATGGGTTTTCTCTGGGGGAGCGCCGCGAAGCGCATCATGCCCTTCGCAAACGATTGTCGATTATATATAATGCACAATGCATAGCAACCGAAATTAAAATCGTCTCCACTCACCTGATCCCTCTGCCATGATCGACTCGTCTTCCACGCCCACCACGCCCACCACGCCTGCCATGCCTTCAATCCCTGCTTCGCTTCCGACGATCGCCGTCGCCTCGCTCGGCGGCACGATCAGCATGACGCCCTCCGATGCGGCCGGTGGTGTCGTCCCGACGCTCGACGCCACGCAACTCGCCCGCTCCGTACCGGGCCTCGCCGAGGTGGCGGTCATCCGCACGACATCGTTGCGTCAGTTGCCGAGTGCCTCGCTGGGCTACGACGATCTGATGGCGGCGCTCGCGTGGGCCGAGCAGGAGATCGAGGCGGGGGCGAGCGGTGTCGTGCTCACGCAGGGCACAGACACGCTGGAAGAGACGGCCTTTCTGCTGAATCTGTTCTGGAAGTCACCGGCACCGCTGATCGTGACCGGGGCGATGCGCGCGCCGCAGGCTGCCGGTGCCGACGGTCCTGCCAACTTGCTGGCGGCGGTGCGTACGGCCTGTCATCCGGACAGTGCCGGTCGCGGCGTACTCGTGGTGATGAACGACACGGTGCATTACGCACGCTGGGTCAGCAAGAGCGACGCACTGGCGGTGCAGGCATTCGCGTCGCTCGACGGCGGTGTCGCGGCGCGCCTCGTCGAAGGGCGTCCCACGTATTTTCATGGCGCTGCCATGCAAGCGCAGCCGTTGCCCCGACCCGTGCGGGCGTGGCCGAAAGTCGCGCTGGTGACGGCGGTCCTCGGCGATGACGGTGAACTGGCGGAGATGGCGGTCGAGGGCGGTTACGAGGCGCTCGTGGTTGCCGCACAGGGGGCAGGGCACGTCTCGTTCGGCTTCGCACAGCGCATCGGCACGCTGACGTCGCGGGTGCCGGTGGTGATCGCCAGTCGTGCGGCAAGCGGCTCGACGGCGTCGCAAACGTACGGCTACGTCGGTTCGGAAATCGATCTCGCGCGACGCGGCGCCCATCTGTCGGGCTGGCTGTCGCCGCTGAAGACGCGACTGCTGGTGACGGCGCTTCTGGCCTCGGGCACGGCGGCTGGTGACCTCGGAGAGGCATTGGCAAATTGGAGTAAACTCACGCGTCGATAAATCCTCACACGGCCTTCCTTTGAAAAGCACGTCCTCCGCATCCGGCGCCGTCGGTTCGTCCGTCACTTCGGGCCGTCGCCGGCTCACCGCGTATCAATATGCCATCGAGACCTTGCGCACCGAGATTCTGCAAGGTCGTCTGAAGGCGGGGGACCGGTTGCGTCAGGACGATCTTGCGCGCCGTCTCGACATGTCGACGACGCCCGTGCGCGAAGCCTTGCGCACGCTGGTCTCCGAAGGGCTGGTGTTTTTCGACGTGCATCGTGGCGCTGTGGTGCGGGGTCTCACGATCGACGACGTCAACGAGATCTACCGCTTGCGCATGACGCTGGAGCCGATGATGGCCGAGCAGGCGATGGCGACGATGCGCGAGGAAGATATCGCGCACGCGCAGGCGCTACATGCCGAGATGCTGGCGACGACGGACGTCGTGAAGTGGACCGAACTGAATCAGGCGTTTCACGCGGCGCTGTGGGCGTCGCAGGACAACTCCCGTCTCGCCCATCTGATCAAGACGTTGCGCGATGCGTCCGGGCCTTACATCGCCTTGTCGCTCTACATGCGGCCCGTGCACGTGGACGTGAGCAATCGTGAGCACGAGACCATGCTCGACGAGTACCGCACGCGCGACGTTGCAGCAGCCCGCAAGCACACGCAGGCGCATCTCGACGCAACGCTGCGCATCATCGTTCAGGCCATCGAGCAGACCGAAGCCGAAGCGGCGGCGAACGACTGACGGAGATGTCTACCGGCATGGCATTGCGCTGTGCCGGTGGACTACTCAGCACCGCATTCCCCTACCGCCCCGGCATATCCATTTGCACACCATATGTTTTGCTGTCCGTAGCGATTTCGGATGGCGCGTCTGGATGCCATTTCGGGTTAACACCTAAAGTTTTCTCCCTGCCTGCCGTAACGTCTTAGGTGGATTCTCCCACCTCGTGGAGCCGGTAGCCTGGGTGCCGGTCTTCTGTCTTTCGATCCCCCTAGCCGCAGGCCTGCCTCGACAGCATGACAGTATCTTCGCTTAGAACACGCATCATTCTGATCGCGTGTGCCACCGTCATTGGTGCACTGATCCTCTCCGGCATTACCACTTACGTCATCGTGCGCAACAGCATGATGTCGACCATCTCAGACACGCTCGACGCCGTCGCCAGTGGCAACACGCTGGCCGTGGAACGCTGGGCCGCCGCCAAGGGCCAGTCGGTCGTGGGCACCGCCGCCGCCGTCGAAAAGGGCGAGCAGGGCGTGGCCCTCACGAAGCTGCTTGGCGCGACCAACGGCTTCCCGATCTCCAGCATTGGCTGGAGCGACAAGTCGTATTTCTCCAGCGGCCCCACGCCGCCCGATTACGACCCGACCGCACGCCCCTGGTACAAGGGCGCCACGTCTGCCGGCAAGCTCACGGTCGTCAAGCCTTACGCCGACATTGCCTCGGGCAAGCTCTATGTGTCGTTCGCTGCGCCGATTCTGCGTGACGGTCAGACGCTCGGTGCGGTGAGCGGCGCGGTGCCGCTCGACGCTGTGCAGGACGTCGTCAAGGCCGTTCACCCCACGCCGTCGAGCCTCGCCTTCGTGGTCTCGCGCGACGGTCTCGTGATCGCGCATCCGGACGAAAAGCTCATGCTCAAGCAGTCGAGCGATCTCGCCGCCGCGCTCACGCCCGACGCGCTGGGCAAGATGGAGCACGCCGCCAACCCCACGGAAGTCGAACTCGGCGGTGCGGCAAAGCTGGTCAAGGCGCAGCCGGTGCCAGGCACCGACTGGCTGTTCGTCGTCGCCCTCGACAAGGCGGAAGCCACCACCGGGCTGTCGCGCGTGCTGAGCGGCACGCTCATCTCGCTGATCGTGCTCACGCTGTGCGCCATCGGCATCGCGAGCTTCTTCACGTCACAGGCTTTCCGCCGTCTGTCGCAAGTGCGCGATGCCATGGACACCATCGGCTCGGGCGGCGGCGATCTGACGCGCCGCCTCGATGTCATCGGGCACGACGAAGTCGCGCAGATATCGAAGTCGTTCAACGCGTTCGTCGACAAGATCAGCACGGTCATGGTCGACGTGCGCTCGGGCGTTCACGGCATGACCTCGGCGACGAGCGAGATCGAGATGGGCAACCGCGATCTGTCGCAACGCACCGAGGCATCGGCCGGCACGTTGCAGGAGACGTCGGCGGCGCTCACCGAACTGACGGCGAGCGTCAAGCAGACGGCCGAGGCGGCCGAGCATGCCACGCGTCTGGCCAACGACGCGAGCGACGCCGCAGCGCGTGGCGGCGACGTCGTCACGGGGGCCGTCACGACGATGAGCCAGATTGCGAAGTCGTCGGAGCGCATTACCGAAATCATCGGCGTGATCGACGGCATTGCGTTCCAGACGAACATCCTCGCGCTCAATGCGGCGGTGGAAGCCGCGCGTGCGGGCGAACAGGGACGTGGCTTCGCGGTCGTGGCCGGGGAAGTGCGCACGCTGGCGCAGCGTAGTGCCGCCGCCGCGCAGGAAATCAAGACGCTTATCGAAGCCTCGGTGCAGAACGTCAAGAGCGGCACGCAACGCGTGCAGGCGGCGGGCGACACGATGGGGGAAATCGTCGACGGCATCGCACGCGTGCGGCGTCTGATCAGCGAGATTCATACGGCCATGATGGAGCAGAGCACCGGCATCAGCCAGATCGACCGCAGCGTGGCCGAGATGGATCAGTCGACGCAGCAGAACGCCGCCCTGGTGGAAGAATCGGCCGCCGCCTCTGCCATGCTCAGCGAGCAGGCGCGCAATCTGGCCGAGACGGTGGCGCTATTCCAGTTGCGCGAGCACAGCCGTCATGGTGTGACGGTCATGCACACGCAGCACGGCGGCCGCCCTCCACGTCGCGACGAGCCGGCACTCGCGGCCTGAGCGCCCTGGCGCGCTGAGTCACTGAGCGTCTTGACGCGCTGAGTCAACTTCGCAGACTCACCCCCTCCTTCGACACGACCGGCGCTGGCGCCGGTCGCTGCCCGCCCGCCGGATTCTGTCGCACAATAGACCGCACGCCGGCGGCGCTTTTCCCCCTCTCGCATGAACGCGGCAAAGCCGACGTGTCGTCCACGTCGGGATCGCCCGCATTGCGACGTCGTTTTCCGCTGGCGATCATTCCATCATCTGGAGGAGAGACGTCATGGCGAATCAGCAATATTCGGGCGGATGTCATTGCGGTGATTTGCGCTTCACTGCAAATATTGATTTGTCCAAAACAATTACGTGCAATTGTTCCATCTGCAAAAAGCGCGGATTGATTCTCGCATTTACACCTGCCTCGGAATTCTCTCAAACGGCAGGCGATGGGAAAGCGCGGGAATACCTTTTCAACAAGCATGTGATTCGTCACCAGTTCTGTCCGAATTGCGGTGTCGAAGCGTTTGCGTTCGGTCAGATGCCCGATGGCGCGAAGATGGCAGCGATCAATGTGCGCTGCATCGATGACATCGATCTCGATACGGTGCATCCGACACCCATCGATGGCGCGAGCCGGTAATCCGGTATTTCAATCGATAGATTATTAAATATATGTTGATGGATATTTATTGAGCGATAGTTTGCCAGGAGAAACAGGCATCGTAAAACGATCGATATGCAATTGATTTTCGGATTTTTGAAATGTTTCGAAAGTCATTGCGTGAGAATCAAGGGGTTATTGGCTCAAGATTGTCGAATGCTCACCCGTTATGGCATGCGATTGTTATCGTTTTGTCGCATATGGAGCGGGCATGAAGTTCTTGGGTAGTCTCAAAATCGGCACACGGTTGAGCGTCGGGTTCGCCATCACGTTGGTTCTGTTGTGCATCGTGGGCGGCATGGCTGTCTTCCAGGCGTCGCGCATTTACGGCGGTACGCGCGACCTCGCCGATAACTGGCTGCCCAGCGTGCAGACGCTCGGCACGGCGCAGGCGGCGGCCAACGCCACACGTCGCGCTACGCTCGCGCTGCTGTTGTCCACCGACGAGACGACGCGCTCGGACGAGACGGCCAAACGTCAGGCGGCCATCGACAGCATGAACAAGACGCTGGACGCCTACAAGGGCATGATCGCGTCGGACGAAGATCGTGTGGCCTATGAGGCCGTGCGTGACGCCTGGACCACCTATCTGGCCGTCGACAATCGCGTTGCCGAACTGGAAAAGGGCGATAGCGACTCGAAGGTGCTGGCTCGTTCCGTCGCCATGGCCGAGGCCACCAAGCCGTTCGCGGTCCTCGCCGAGAAGCTGAGAGCCCATGTGGAAGTCAATCGTGCAGGCGCCGCGCGGGCGACTGACGCTGCCGCCAGCAGCTATCACGCGGCGTTCACCGCCACCATCGTCCTGATTCTGCTGGCGCTGGCCGTGGCGACGCTCATCGCCTGGCTCATTACGCGCTCGATCACGGTGCCTATCGGTCGCTGTGTGGAAATTGCGCAGACGGTGGCGCGCGGCGATCTCAGCTCGCGTATCGACGTGCAGGGACAGGACGAACTTGCCCAATTGCTCGGCTCGCTGCGCGACATGAACACCCGGCTCGCGCAGGTCGTGGGGCAGGTGCGCAATACCAGTGAAAGCATCGCGACCGGCTCGGCACAGATCGCGGCGGGCAACACCGATCTGTCGTCACGCACCGAACAGCAGGCCGCTTCGCTGGAGGAAACGGCCGCGAGCATGGAAGAGCTCACGACTACCGTCAAGCAGAACGCGGACAACGCCGAGCAGGGCAATGTGCTGGCCTCGAATGCGTCGCAAATCGCACAGCGCGGCGGCGAAGTGGTGCGTCAGGTCGTCGAGACGATGCGGGGGATCTCGGACGGCTCCGCGCGCGTGGCCGACATCACGAGCGTGATCGAAGGCATTGCCTTCCAGACCAACATCCTGGCGCTCAACGCGGCGGTCGAGGCGGCGCGCGCAGGGGAGCAGGGACGTGGTTTCGCTGTCGTCGCTGGCGAAGTGCGAACGCTCGCGCAGCGCAGTGCCAATGCCGCGAAGGAGATCAAGGAGTTGATCGATGCCTCGACGCGGCAAGTCAGCGACGGCACGAAGCTGGTGGCCGAAGCCGGCGGCACGATGGACGAAGTGGTCCACGCCGTCAAACGGGTCACCGATCTGATGGCGGAAATCGCGGCGGCGTCGACCGAGCAGCGCACGGGCATCGAGCAGGTCAATCAGGCGGTGATGCAGATGGATACCGTCACGCAGCAGAATGCGGCGTTGGTGGAAGAAGCCTCGGCGGCGGCTCAGTCGATGGCGGCCCAATCGAGCGGCCTTCGCGAGTTGGTGTCGATCTTCCGGATCGACGGGGCGACCGGTCAGGCGCCGCGCATGATCGCGTGACGGCTGCGGGTCCGTGCGGTGGCGGGTGTCGTTGAGACGTGTTGCCGGACCGTAAAAAACGGCTCGCCCGCGGGTGCCGGCGAGCCGTGAATGCCGGAGCGCTCTCACCAGCGTCCGGCCCATGAGACCGCATGCGTCTCACGTTCTTCTCGGCACCGGCGCGTCTTGTGGACTGCGCCGATGCCGGCCAACCGGTGTCCGGCCGCCCGCCCCCCGGCGATGGCGTCCGGCACCGATGTCGGAGATGTCACCCGGCTGTGTCGGCCGCTGGCTTCATCCGACGGTCTCGATCGCTTCCGTCGATCCCGTTATTCCCATCACTTGCCCGCCAGCATCGAGCCACGCTCGCGCAGGTTGACGTGCAGATCGAAGGCGTGCTCCAGCGCGTGAGGCGTCTGGCCGCCGTAGCGCTGCGCGTCGCGGTAATACTCGCGCAGCACGTCGCGGTAGCTCGGATGCGCGCAGTTGTCGATGACAAGATTCACACGCTCGCGCGGCGCCAGCGTGCGCAGATCGGCCAGCCCTTGTTCGGTCACGATGATGTCGACGTCGTGCTCGTTATGGTCCACGTGCGGCACCATCGGCACGATGCTCGAAATCTTGCCCTCCTTGGCGATGGACTTCGTCGCGAAGATGGCCATGCGGGCATTGCGGGCGAAGTCGCCGGAGCCGCCGATGCCGTTCATCATGTGCGTGCCGCCGACATGCGTCGAATTCACGTTGCCGTAGATATCCACTTCGAGCGCGGTGTTCAGGGCGATCAGGCCCAGACGACGGATGACCTCCGGATGGTTGCTGACCTCCTGCGGGCGCAGCACCAGCTTGTCGCGGTAACGCTCCAGATGCTTGAACACACGGTCCTGCACCGCCTGCGACACCGTGATCGACGAGCCCGAGGCGAACACCATCTTGCCGGCGTCCATCAGATCGAACGTCGAGTCCTGAAGCACTTCCGAGTACATCGTCAGGTCTTCGAACGGCGAATCGATGAAGCCGGTGAGCACCGCGTTGGCGATCGTGCCGATGCCCGACTGGATCGCGGGCAGCGTGCGGGGCAGACGTCCGCGCGAGACTTCGTGCTGGAAGAATTCGATGAGATGGCCGGCGATGCGTTGCGTGTCGGCGTCGGGCGGCAGCGCATTGGAGGCGCTGTCCGGCGTATCGGTGATGACGATGGCCGCGATCTTCTCCGGCGCAATCTTCACCACGTGCGTGCCAACGCGGTCACGCACGTCGACGATGGGCAGCGGCGCACGGTGCGGGCGCTGACCCGGAATCCAGATGTCGTGCATGCCCTCGAACGCGAGCGGCTGCGCGAGGTTGATCTCCACGATCACCTTCTCGGCGAGGATCGCGAAGCTCGCCGAGTTGCCGACCGACGAACTCGGCACGAGTCCGCCGTCTTCCGTAATGGCGACCGCCTCGATCACCGCGACATCCAGCTTGCCGAACTGGCCGGTGCGCAGGAATTCGACGGTCTCGGAAAGATGCTGGTCGACGAACATCACTTCGCCGCGATTGATCGCGCTGCGCAACGTGGTGTCGACCTGGAACGGCAGACGTTTGGCGAGTACGCCCGCTTCCGTGAGGGTCTTGTCCGAGTCGTGCCCCAGCGATGCCCCGGTGATCAGGGTGATTTTCATCGGGTTGGCTTTCGCCCGTCGGGCCAGAGCGATCGGCATGTCCTTGGCGTCGCCGGCGCGGGTAAATCCGCTCATGCCGACCACCATGCCGTCGCCAACGAGCTTGGCAGCGTCGTCTGCGCTCATCACCCGGTCGCGTAGCGACGCCAGGCGGATGCGATCTTCAAACATCGTGAGGCTCCTCGTGTCTCTTCTCTAAGTCTCTTTTTCGAATCTCTTGAATTCTCGGCGCGACCGCTTTGGGGGAGCCGGTTTGCGCTTGACTCGAAGTGTATTGACCCATCGGTCACATTTCCAATATATTGAACAAGCAAATTTCATACTTTTAAAGTATTGATAGGGAAAAGCCCGACGGCATCGGGCTGACCGGGGAGTGGTTATGGAATTGCGGCATCTGCAATATTTCATTGCTGTCGCGCAGGAGCGTCATTTCACGCGGGCGGCGGCGCGCGTCGGGATTCAGCAGCCTCCGCTGAGCTTGCAGATCCGGCAGTTGGAAGCGGAGCTGGGCGGCCCGTTGTTCGTGCGCTTGCCGCGCGATGTCGTGCTCACGGAGCTGGGTGAGGCATTTCTGCCGGAGGCACAGCAAATTCTCGAGCGCGTGGCGCGGACCAAACGGCGCATGCAGCAGATTTCGCGCGGCGAAGCGGGGCAGATTCGTATCGGCTTTGCCGGTGCGACGTATTTCGAGCCGCGTATTCCGGCATGGATTCGCGACTTCCGGGCGCGTTATCCCGAGGTGCAACTGCATCCGCAGCAGAGCAACACCGCGAGTTTGCTGAGCGCGCTACTGGACGACGCCGTCGATGCCGCGTTTATCCGCACGCCGTTCGAGGTGCCGGACGGCATTGTGAGTGTGCGCGTGGTCGACGAGCCGATGGTGCTGGCGTTGCCGTTGGGGCATCCGATGAGCGCGCGTGAGCGAGTGCCGCTCGCCGCACTCGCGCAGGACGAGTTCATCCTACTGCCGCGCGACATCAGTCCGGCGTTGTATGACCGTACGATTGCGGCATGCGAGGCAGCGGGGTTTCGTCCGAAGCTCGGGCAGGAGGCGCCGCAGATCACGTCCATAGTGCCGATGGTGGCGGCGGGTTTCGGCGTGTCGCTGGTCCCGGCGTCGGTGAGTCAGATCCGCACGCCCGGCATGGGGTTCTGGCCGATCGAAGCGCCGGCGGGAGAGGTGCCGTTAGCGCCCATCAGTCTGGCGTATCGCACCGACCACGGTTCGGCGGCGCTCGATCGCTTCATTGCGATGATGCCTGCGGACGCCGCCGGGAATGCGGGCGTGCGCGACGCGAGTCAGTGATAGCCGCGTTGACGCGGGCCCGGCAGGGCATCGTCGCCGGTCGGCTCCCAGCCGTTCGCACGCAACCGGCCGATGAGCAGCGGATGGATCATGACCGCATAAAGCAGGCACGTCGCGGGCAGTGAAAGCGCCAGTAGCGACTCCTTCCAGAGCAGCGCAGGGCCGATAGCGAGCAGCGTCCACAGCAGCGCGTGCCACGTGAAGCCATACGCCAGCAGGTAGAGCGGGCCGAGGAAGAAGGCCGCGATGCAGGACAGATACGATATCTCGATGACGTCAGCGTTCGCCGGATTGCGAAATTTGAGTGTCATGGCGAGGTCCGATGTCGTATCGAGAATGCGGGAGTCGGCAAGGTAACCGAGTGCCGACCCCCTATCGTCCCACTCGAAAATCCCCTTGGCGCGCGGTGCAGCAGGCGATTGTCTGGCAATCCGATGTATCGCCCGGGCAGTGCGCTACACTGCGGACAAGCCCCGGCAAGGGGCACTATCGTGGACGCCACTCTCCATGCAAACGCTCAGAAGGCTGACCCGCTGGTTGCCGGTGCTTGTCGGGGCCCTGGCGGGCATGCTGGTCATGCTGTTGATGGGTCAGGTCGCGCAGACCCGTGTCGACGATTTTCGCCTGCGAAACTATGCGCAGGACATCATGGGGTTCATGGGCGATGCGTCGATTTCCAGTCGCAACGCGTTGCAGGACGCGATGTACAGTGGCGCGCTGCCCTGTACCGACGCCGACATCCTCTCGCTGCGACGTGTCGCCATGCGCAGCCCTTATTTCCATGACATCGGTCGCGTTCATAACTCGCGTCTGTTGTGTTCCGCCGTGGTCGGCAGGTTGGACCCCGCGCCCGAACTGCCCCCGCCGAGTCATGAGACGCGCACGGGCGTGAAGCTCTGGCACACGCTGACCGGCATTGTCACGCCGGGCGTGCAGGTCAATGCGATTGGTCTGGGCGACGTGGTGGTGTTCAGCCCGCCGATATTGCCGACACGGCTCGGCACCCCGGCGCCGGGGTTCGCGTCGGTGGCGTCGACGGGGGATATGCGCTTCCAGTTCTGGCGCGCGGGCAAGTTCGAGGACCAGCAGCGCATCACCCTCGGGCAGACCTCACGCTGGCTCGACATCGGTTCGCTGCGTCAGTATTCGATGTGTTCCAGCAGCGTGGACGTCTGTGTGTCGGCTGTCTACACGTCGTCGCGACTGGTGGCCAACCCCTGGGGGCTGCTGCTTGCGCTGCTTACGGGGGCGGTAGCCGGTGGCGCGGTGGGCATGTCATGGCGTTCGCGCCGGCGCTACCGTATGTCCATCGACTGGGTGACACAGCAGGCCGCCGAGTCGGGCGGCATCCACCTCGTCTACCAGCCACTGGTGCGTTTGCGTGACGGCAAGATGGTCGGTGTGGAAGCACTGGCACGCCTTAACGACAGTGCGGGCAACCCGATTTCGCCGGACATCTTTATCCCGATTGCCGAGCGACAGGGGGTGATCGGGCTGATCACGCGGCAGGTGGCGCGCAAGGCGCTGATCGAGATGCACGGGCGTATGCTGGCGGATCCGGAGTTCCACCTGAGCATCAATCTCGCGGCGACGGATGTCGTCGACCAGACTTTTCACACGTATCTGAATCACATGGCGGCATCGCTGCGTGTGCCGCGCGCGCAGATTGCGCTGGAAGTGACGGAGCGCTCGACCGACAGCATGACGAAACTGCGCGAAGCGCTGGACCGGCTGCGCATCGATGGCTATCAGATTCACATCGACGACTTCGGCACCGGCTTTTCCAACCTCGCGTATCTGTCGACGCTGAACGTCGATGCACTGAAGATCGACCGCATGTTCACGCAGGCGATCGGCAAGGACACCGTGGGCAGCGCCATCGTCGATCAGATCTGCAAGATGGCCACGCTGCTCGGCGTGGACGTCATCGTGGAAGGGTTGGAAACGCAAGCGCAGGCCGACTACATGCTGGCGATTCACCCGGACGCGATCGGTCAGGGATGGCTGTTCGGCAAGGCGGTCACCGCCGACGATCTGATGCCGGAGCGGGGGATGGCAGTGCAGGCCTGAAGCAACAGATTAGGCAAATTACCGAGAATAACGACAACGATTCGGGACTACAGTGAAATCACCGTGGTCCTGATGTGCCCCCGACCTCCACGGACTGTCCGGCTCGCCGCTCTGGCGGGCCGCTTTTTTTTTCGACTGCTAGTCGAAATTCATGAACATGTTACGATTTCCCAAAAAAGCAGCGTTGGCGAACCGGTCCGCAGCTGCCGTTTGAAAGAAGGGGACTTATGACAGATTCGTTCAAATTCAACTGGCATTATGTCAGTCATACGCCGCCAGGGCGGCCATTCGACCTGGCAGGCGCCATTACCCCGCGCGCCGACAAGCGCTTCGATGGCGCTGTCGACGCCTATTGCGACGGGGATTACATCGGTCGATGCGAATTTTCGAGCATCGACGCCGATTGCGCGTCCGATGCCGCAGCGCAGATTCGAAAACGTATCGAGTGCCGCATCGAGGATCGCGTCGCGAAGGAACGTCAGACGTCGCACTGAGATTGCGCGGGCCACGTTGCCTGAACCGTCTACGATGGTTCAGCGCCAGCGGTGGCAGCAACGGCCTCCCCATCCTCCCCAACCGCGCCCCCACGACACGGAAAACGACACGTTGCTGAGCCAGGGCGACGGGGCGAACGCCGGGTAGACCGGCGCGTACGCCGGATAAGCCGGGTAGGCCACGGGGTATGTCGCGTACGCCGGATAGGCGGAATAAACGGGAAAAGACGAATACGCGGGATAGGTCGCGTAAGCGGGGTCTGCCACATAAGCGGCCGGACTTGCGGCGGCACCCGGTGCGGCTCTCGACGACGGTGGCGGGACGTAGTCCGGTGGCACCGGCGATCCGTTCGGATAGTTCGGGTAGCGCGGATTGGCGGCAGGCTGAGCTTGCGGCCGATAGTCCGGCGGCACCGGTGAGCCGTTGCCCGGCTGGAAGTCGGGCGGGACGGGCGAGCCGTTCGGATACTGCGGTGGCGGCGTTGCGCGCACTGGAGCGGCGGCAACGTTAGGCGTCGGGATCGGCGCCGTCGTCACGTCGGTGCTACCGATCGACCCCGGGGCGGCACGCATGGCTTGCGGCGCAGTGGGCGTAGGCGACAGCGTCAAGGCGCCGCCCGGATACTGCACGACATAGCAGCCGGCGAGCGGCAAAACACAAAGCAGGGTGGCGAGCGGCGCGATTTTCATGGCGTCGAGTGTAGCGCAGGAATTCATGCGCGCTGCATCGCTGCCCGCGCGATCGCATTACGTTCCGTTAGCCCATCCGCCTCGTCCCCTACGAATCCGCCCTCACGATATCGACAGGCAAAAAAAACGGCCAGCGCGTTGCTGGCCGTGAAATCCACCAGGAGGAGGTGGAGGAGACAGGTGCAACTATATCAGGGAAATCCCTAGACGGGTAAACCTTTGGCAAAAAAATCTGTAGAAAAACCACATCTGCGACAATTCGCCGCTTTTTCCCGCGCTGACCGCCCATTTCCACGCCCCGTATAGCCTTTGCGTACATCGGGCGGGCGTTCTCCCATCGTTGGTATGGAGAAAAACCACAAAAACGCGTGCCGTTCGCCAAGGCGAAGCATCCGGCATCGGCCCGCGACGCTTTCCTCTGCCCCGACCTTGGCATCCGACGAGAATTCGGGTCGCCTCTAAGTGTTAACACCAAGCATTGATTTACGTTGGGAGAGATAAACTTCCGCAAAGCGTAATTTGCGTGCGCGAGTGGATGGCACCGTTCGTCCTTCGATCCTCGGCACGAAATGCCACGCTGCCCGAACGGGGCGGCGCGGTGCCCGCGAGGCAGCGTCAGTCATCAGCAGTCAGAAAGCCGGCGCCTCGACCGGGACGCAATACCACGAAGTTGCGAGAACGTTTGGAGACAGCATGAAAGCAGCAGAAGTGAATGTGGGCGCATTGATCGACGACAGTCGGCTGGGCGCTTATCAGTGGTGGGTGATCGCGTTGTGCGCGATGTGTCTGGTGGTCGACGGTTTCGACGTGCAGGCCATGGGTTACGTGGCCCCGGTGGTGATTCGCGAGTGGGGCATTGCCAAGGAAACGCTTTCGCCGGTGTTCGGCGCGGGGCTGTTCGGCATGCTCGTCGGCTCGCTCACGTTTTCGGCGTTGGCCGACAAATTGGGGCGTCGTCCGGTGCTGATCGGCGCGACGCTGTTCTTCTCGGTGTGCATGATCGTCACGGGATTCGCCAACACGATCACCGAACTGGTCGTCTGGCGCTTTGTCGCCGGTCTGGGGCTCGGTTGCATCATGCCCAACGCGATGGCGCTGGCTGGTGAGTACAGCCCGCGCCGCATCCGCGTCTCGCTGATGATGATCGTGTCGTGCGGCTTTACGCTGGGCGGTGTGGTCGGCGGCCTGATTACGGCGGCGATCATTCCGAGCCTCGGCTGGCGCGCGGTGTTCTACATCGGTGGCGCGATTCCGCTGGTGCTGGGCGTGCTGATGTGGATCTCGCTGCCCGAATCGATCCAGTTCCTGATGTTCAGGAAGAGCGACCGTGTGCGTATCCGCAAGCAACTGTTGCGCGTCGCGCCGACGGCAAATGTGCCGGCCGACGCGCACTTCGTGCTCAACGAACAAAAGGCCCAGGGCGTGCCGTTCATCGAACTGTTCAAGGACGGTCGCGCCCGCGTGACGATCCTGCTGTGGGTCATCAACTTCGCCAACCTGCTCGACATGTACTTCCTGTCGAACTGGCTGCCGACGGTGATTCGCGACGCCGGCTATTCGACGCAGGTCGCCGTGATGGCGGGGACTGCCCTGTGGGCGGGCGGCGTGATCGGCACGCTGCTGTTGGGCCGTGTGATCGACCGCGTGGGCTTCACGAGTGTGCTGGCCGTCACGTTCCTGATCGCGATTGCCGCGACGGCCGCGATCGGCAATCCGGTGGTGATGGTGTCGATGGTGGCGGTCTTCATCGCGATCTTCTTCGCGGGCTTCTCGATCATCGGCGGTCAGCCGGCGCTCAACGCGCTGGCGGCCACCTACTATCCGACGTCCCTGCGTTCCACGGGCATTGGCTGGAGCCTCGGCATCGGCCGTATCGGATCGGTGCTGGGCCCGGTGCTCGGCGGTGCGCTGATGCATCTGCAATGGTCGTCGTCGTCGCTGTTCCTCGCGGCGGCCGTGCCGGCCTGTGTCTCGCTGATCGGTGTGCTTGCCATCGCTCGTACGCAACGCAGCGACGGCGGCAATCTGCGCGCGGCAACGGCGAGCTGAGCCTTCGATGGCGGACGATCGACGCGGTGACACGGTCACGCGGGCGACCGATCCCATGTCACGGCATAAGCATCGGTTAGGTTTGCGATAACCATCGAGTATGAAAGGTCGACGCCCGCCGGCGTTATCATGGCGGGCGTCGTCGTTTTCGCGAAATCTCTCGCGGCGCCGACGGGATTCGCACAAAAAATCAGAACGATAAATGACCTCGACGTCCGAACTCTCTCCCGCCTTGCCTTCCGAGCGTGTGCTGTTGGGCATTCTCGGTTTGTTCATGATGATTGCGCCCGCGTCCACGGATATGTACCTGCCTGGGCTGCCGACGATGCGGCACGAGCTGGGCGCGAGCGCGGCGGCCACGCAGCTCACGCTGTCGTACTTCTTCCTGGGTTTTGCCTTCGGCCAGTTGGTCTGGGGGCCGCTTGCCGATCGCTTCGGACGCCGCAAGCCCATGGCCGCCGGCATTGCGCTGTACATCTTCGGCAGCATCGGCTGTGCGTTCGCCGACAGCATCGATCACATGATGATGTGGCGCTTCGTGCAGGCGCTGGGCGGGTGTGCCATGCCGGTGATCGCGCAGGCCATCGTGCGTGACGTCTACGGGCCGCGCAACAGCGCGCGTGCCTTCTCGATCATGTTGCTCGTGATGAGCGTCGCGCCGATCGTCGCGCCGCTGGTTGGCGGGCAGATGCTGCGCTTCACGACATGGCGCGTGATCTTCGGCATTCTCGCGGTCTTCGGTGTCGGCGCGTTGCTGGCGCTGTGGCGTCTGCCGGAGACGGGCGACGTGAATGTCCGCCAGTCGGGAGGGCCGCGCGCGATTCTGATGTCCTACTGGCATTTGCTGCGCGACGCCCATTTCGTCGGCTACATGGTGGCGGGCGGTGCGGTGTTCGGCGCGTCGTTCACCTACATTACGGGCACGCCGCTGGTGTACATGGAGTATTTCCACGTGTCGCCGCAGTTCTTCGGCGTGCTGTTCGGCATCAATATCGTGGGCATGGCGGCGATGACGATGTTCAACTCGCGCCGCGTCGGGCAACTCGGTGCGTACCGGTTGATGCGTGTGGGCATCATCGGCTGTGCGGTCGTCACGTCGGCGCTGTGCGCGGCCGTCTGGCTGGGGCTCGTGCTGTTGCCGTTGATGGTCGTGATGCTGTTCCTGTTCATGTCGCTGCGCGGCATCATCACGGCGAACTCAGTGGCGGGCGCGCTCGCGAATCACCCGACGCGGGCCGGGGCGGCGGCGGCGCTCGTCGGCAGTGTGCAGTACGGGTTCGGCTTTGCGGCGGGTGGCCTGCTCGGTCTGCTCAACGACGGCTCGCCGCGCCCGCTGGTGAGCGTCATGTGCGGCTTCGCCCTGCTGGCGCTGATTGCGCTGTCGACGATGCTGCGCCAGCCGCACGGTGCTCACTGAGCGCGCGACACGCTCGATTTCCTCGACACGCCAGCGACGTAAGCCGGCGAAGCATAAGCGAAGGGGCGCCGTGGCGCCCCTTCGTATTTCCGTGCAGCCTGCTTTAGGTGTGGCCCTTACAGCGCCAGCACCAGTTTCTTGCCGCAGGCACGCGAGCAGCAGGACATCATCTTCGTGTTGGCATCGCGCTCGGCGCGTGTGAGCACCACGTCGCGGTGATCCACGTCGCCCTCCAGCACCTGCACTTCGCACGAGCCGCACAGCCCTTCTTCGCAATCGCTCTGCACGTCGATGTTCGCGGCGCGCAAGGCGGTGAGCAAGGTCTGATCGGCCGGCACCATGACGGTAATGCCCGAGTCCTTCAGCGTGACCTCGAACGCCTGTTCCTTTTCGGGATCGAGCGTGCCGAGTTGCGACTGGAAGTGTTCGACCCGCAGCGTGTCGTCCGGCCAGTGCGCGCTGCACTGTGCGAGCGCATCGAGCATGCGCACCGGACCGCAGGCGTAGACTTGCGTGCCGTTCTGCGGCGTGGCGAGCAGGCTCGCGTAGTCGGCGCGTTGTCCTTCGTCCTTGACCCACAGATGCAGGCGATCGCCGTGCAGCGCCTGAAGCTCGTCGAGCAGCGCCATCGTGCGACGGCTGCGACCGCTGTAGTGAATCTCGTAATCGATGCCCAGCGCCCTGGCGCGACGCGCCATCGCGGCAATCGGCGTCACGCCGATGCCACCGGCCACGAAGATCGCGCGAGGCGTCGTCTCGTCCAGACGGAAGTGATTGCGCGGGCCACGGATGCGCAACCGGTCGCCCACGCTCACCTGCGTGTGCACCCAGTTCGAACCGCCACGGCCTTCCGGCTCGTGCAGTACGGCAATCTCCAGCGCACCGGCGTCTGCCGGATCGCCGCAAAGCGAATACTGGCGCGACAAGCCTGTCTCGCCGCATTCGATATCGATGTGCGAGCCCGGCGCCCAGCGGGGCATGGCACGGCCGTCCGGCGCGACGAGACGCAGCTTGACGATGCCCTCGGCGACTGGCGTCACGGCTTCGACCACGACCGGACGCGTGACGCTGTGTCCCGACGGCTCGCCGATACGCACCGGCGACTGACGCGTGAGCACGGCAGGATCGTCACGCTCCGGATTACGCGCCGGATCCCACTCGACGAAGACGTGCTCGGGGCCACGGAACGACGTGTTCGGCACATACGTGAACGTCTGCTGCGCGAGCTTCATGTGCGGCAGACGGCGAGTGAATTCTTCGAGGAAGATCTGCATCTCCATGCGGGCGAGGTTCTTGCCCATGCACTGATGCGAGCCGTAACCGAAGGTCAGTTGATCGCTGGCGTTCTCCCGGCGGATATCGAACAGGTCGGCATCGGCGAAATGCCCTTCGTCATGGTTGGCGGACGACGTGACGATCAGCAGCTTCGACCCGGCCGCGATGTCGATGCCGCCGATGTTGACGTCCTTCGTCGCCAGGCGCCGCCACGCGGCGACCGAGCCGTTATGGCGCAGACATTCTTCCACCGCGTTCGGAATCAGCGAGGGGTCTTCGCAGATTTCACGCCACACGTCCGGATGCGAGAGCAGCAGCTTCATCGCGTTGGCGGTCGCGTTGGCCGTCGTTTCGTGGGCGGCCACGATCCCCGCCATCATCATCGAATGGAGGTACGAATCGGTCACGACTTCCGGGTGTTCCTTCTGCTTGCGAATCCCGTATTGCATCCAGCCCGGGCCGTCCGGGTTCTGACGCATCTTGTCGAGAATCTTGCCCGCCAGTTGCCAGAAGTTGCCCACGGCGTGCGCCACGGCGACCTGCTCCTCGGGCTTCGGACGTCCCCACGTGTTCACGGTGTGCGCAATCGAGTACTCGCGCAGCTTGTCCATGTCTTCTTCGGGCACGCCGAGGAAGTGCAGCGCCACCGTGAGAGGCACTTCCCACAGCATCTGATCGACGAGATCGGCGCGGCCGTCGTTGACGAAGCGGTCGACGTACTCACGCGCGAGCTGACGCACCAGCGGTTCGTGATGCTTGAGATGCTCCGGCGTGAACGGCTCCATCAGCACGCGGCGGCGCGGCATGTGCGCGGGCTCGTCTTCGTTGACCAGCGTGCGGTTCAGCGCGAAGCCGTACGAGGCGAGCACGGCGTTGGCTTCCGGCCCGGTCGGCGTGATCTTCTCCAGCGCGATCGATGGGCTGAAGGTCAGGTTGTCGCGGAAGATCGCCTTGATGTCGTCATAGCGCGTAACGACCCAGTAACCCAGCTTCGGGCTGTAGAACACCGGCTCCTGCTCACGCGCCCAGCGCACGTATTCCGGCGGGTCTTGCTGATAGCCGTCCTCGAACGGATCGAAGTCAGCCGCGCGGGCGCTCACCGGGCAGCCATTCGGTGCTGTCTGCGCCGTCGGTGCCGTCGTTTGATGGAAGGGGCAACCGCTCGCGCCGGCAGGCGCGCCGGTCGTGGCATTCGGGGTGGGGGAAGTCGTCTGGCTCATCCGCTCGCTCTCTGAGGCTCTCTATTGCCTGTCGTCCGGGCTTTGTCGGGACTTTATCAAGGCTTTGTCAGGCTATCGTGCGTCGGCGAGTCTTGCAGGACACCACCGGACACACACAATAGATCCAGTGTAGAGGAGCGTTGCCATCCGGGCAGTGTGCATCGGGCGATGACCGGCACAGGTACCCAAAATCGGCAGGGTTGTCTCCTCGGTTCGATGTGATACTCCGCATGCGCATGGAATCCCGGCACGCTGACACATTCTCTGAATCTGTTAAGCGTAAATATAATACGCATAGCGTAAATTAGTGGACTGGGGTTAACCTCTAGACTGGTCGATACGAGGCAACGATGATTTGCATCTTAAAATCTCGCCGATGACGACAAGCAAACGACCCACAGCAGGCCGCCCGCGAAGCGCGGCCGCGCTTTCCCGCACGACACACGCAACGGATGGCACTGATGCCGCCGCGCAGGATGCCATCGACGCGCCGCGTGAGCGCGGGCGCCGACAGCGCGTGCAGTCGGCCGAGACCGGCATGGTCGTGCTCAAGGGGCTGGCTCGCCTGGGCGGCCGGGCGAGCCTCACCGCGCTTGCCCTGCATGTGCAGCAGAGTCCCGCCAAGGTTCACCGCTATCTGATGAGTCTCGTGGAAGAAGGGCTCGTCGCGCAGGACGCCGACTCGCAGCAATATTTCCTCGGACTCGAAGCCATGCTCATCGGCGTGGCAGCCATGCGGCAGGCCGATCCGGTGCGGGCCGCCGAACCGGCGCTCGTGCGTCTGCGCGAGGCGTTCGACGTCACCTGTTTCATCGCCGTCATGGGCAACAAGGGGCCGACCATCGTCCGCTTCGAGGAGCCGGGTCTGCCGGTCACGATCAACGTGCGAATCGGTTCGGTGATGTCGGTGCTCTGGTCCGCCGCCGGTCGGGTCTTTCTGGGGCTGCTCGACGACCCGCAGGTGCTGGCGATGGCGCAGAGCGAGTGGGCACATGCCACCCCGGAACATCGCGCACAACTCGATGCCAACGATCCGATCGGCACGTTGCGGGCGTCGGTGCGTGCGGTGCAGGGGGCGAGCGTGCGCGACACGAATCTCACGGGCATCAGCGCGATTGCCGCGCCGGTCTTCAATTACGACGGGCGGCTCGTGGGTGTGATCACGGCACTCGGCGCGACGGGTGGCTTCGATCCCCGCATCGACAGTCCCATCGGTCAGGCCGTGCGTCGCGAGGCGCTGGCGGCGAGTCACGCACTGGGCTACCGGCCGCCACTGCCTGCCAGCGCCTGATCGCTGGCTTTCCCGTTCCCGGGTTCCCCACGTATCGCTCTCACGCCTCTCATCCGCGTATCCGTTCCGAAGGGCGGATGAAGTCGACGTGCCGAGACGCTCCAGACGATGGCGGTCGCGCAAGCGGCCGCATCTCCTGCTGCGGCGCGGCGTCCGACCTGCCAAATCGGGTGCATTCCCAAGCATTTGTCACTCCTTTCGCGTAGACGCTTGTGCTATCATTTGATAATGATTCTCATTACCAAATGAGTGATTTCCGATAGCCCTGCGCAAAGCGGGGTGAGTCATCGGGAATCACGTCTGTGGAGGTCGTAATTGTTGATGTTGAAACGAACGGTCGAATCGACACCGCGCGTCGCATCGATTCCAACACCTTCCATGACTTACGTGCCGCTCGGGCAGTTCGGACAGGGCGACCGGAAGCTCACGGGTGGCGCGCAAAAGCGTGCGCTGGCGAGCAGCGATGTCGAGGCGCTCGGGCGTGCGGGGGACACCGGCGCGCAGGCGCGCACAGCGGCCGCTTCGGCTGCTTCCTCGCCGCAATGCGGCAGCGACGAGCTATGGTTGTGGCGTTTTCTGCTCGCGGGGCGTCCCTTCGGGGCGACGGGGGCGGCAGCGGGCGGGCCGGACGATGGCGCGACGTGGCTATCGGCGGCCGAGCACTCGCTCGCGCGTCGTCTGCCGCGCACGCAGATGCGCCACCGCTTCTTATCTGAGCGCATTGCCCTTCGCTGGATCTTCGGCCGCTGGTTCCGGTGCACGCCGGCGCAGGCGCCGGTGCCGGTCGCGACACCCGGGGTGTCGTCGCTGGAATGCGACGGTCCTCACGGCAAGGTCTGGATCGATATGGCGCACGCCGGGCTGTGGCTCTTTGTGGCGATGGGACAGGGGCCGGTGGCGCTGGCCGCTCACGCGCCGACGCCCGTGGGGGGCGAGGATGGTGCTCCCGCTGTCTCCGTGATCGCGCAGGCGGGTGCGTCGGCCGCCGCGCTCGATCCCTTTGCGGTGGCGCGCGACGCCGCGCATCGCGCCTGTCTGGCGCGCCTGGCGGGGGAGGGCGAGGCGTTGGCGTCCGGCGCCGACATTCCGCTGCTGGCGCATCCTTACGTGAGCGTGCCGTACGCCGGCAGCACACGCTATCTCTACGACATGTCGGTCAGTTCGCGACTGACGGTGGTGGCCGCGCGCGACAGCATCGTGCATCGGATGCGGGCATTCGGTTGGCAGAACTGACGTTCGCTTTCCGTATTTATGGCCGCGCATATATCGATATGCTGCGGCGCAAAGGCAGGGGTCCTGAATTTGCGATATTCTGGCCGGCTGTTTGACCGGTCGTTTCGCCATTCGCCTGACGATCGTCTCGCTATCCGCAATCCGTCATCGACTTCCTGGAGAAGAAGCTCATGCACCCTCGCTCGCTCGCCTCGCGTCCCACGCTCGCTGCCGTCGCCACCGTTCTCACTGCGCTTGCCCTGCCGCTCGCGGCGCAAGCCAAGCCGCTCACCGTCTGTACGGAAGCCAGTCCGGAAGGCTTCGACGTCGTGCGTTACAACTCGCTCACCACGACCAATGCGTCTGCCGATCCGGTGTTCAACCGTCTGGTCGAATTCGATGCCGCGCAGGCGAAGGTCGTGCCGAGTCTGGCGACGAAGTGGGAAGTCAGTCCCGATGGTCTGACCTACACGTTCACGCTGCGCCCGAACGTGAGTTTCCACAGCAATGACCTCTTCAAGCCCACGCGCGCGTTCAACGCCGACGACGTGGTCTTCACCTTCGATCGCATGCTCGACGACAACGCGCCGTGGCACAAGCTCACGCCGTCGGGTTTCCCGCATGCGCAGTCGCTCTCGCTGGGCAAGCTGATCAAGTCGGTGCAGAAGGTCGACGACAACACGGTACGCTTCACGCTCTCCGAGCCGGACGCCGTATTCCTCTCGATGCTGTCGATGGGCTTCGCGTCGATCTATTCGGCGGAGTACGCCGACAAGCTCGTCGCCGCGAACAAGACGGACGAACTCAATGCGCGTCCGATCGGCACCGGGCCGTTCGTCTTCCGCAGCTATCAGAAGGACAGCGTGGTCCGCTTCGACGCGAACAAGGCGTACTTCGGCGGCGCACCGGCGTCCGAGCGTCTCATCTACACGATCGTGCCGGACGCCGCCGTGCGCGCGCAGAAGGTCAAGGTCGGCGAATGCCAGATCGCGCTCTCGCCCAAGCCGCTTGACGTGCAGGCCGCGCGTAGCGACAAGGCGCTCAAGGTGGTCGAGACGCCCGCGTTCATGACGGCGTTCGTCGCCATCAACACGCAGCACAAGCCTTTGAGCGACGTGCGTGTGCGTCAGGCGCTGAACCTCGCGTTCGACAAGCCGAGCTACGTCAAGCAAGTGTTCGAGGGCACGGCTACGCCGGCCGTCAACGTGTACCCGCCGAACACGTGGAGCTATGCGAAGAACGTCGCCGACTATCCGCACGACATCGCGAAGGCGAAGAAGCTGCTCGCCGACGCGGGTTTCCCGCAAGGCTTCGAGACGACGATCTGGACGCGTCCTGCAGGCAGTCTGCTCAACCCGAACCCGCGTGTGGGCGCCGAAATGCTGCAAAGCGATCTGGCAAAGATCGGCGTGAAGGCACAGATCAAGACGGTGGAATGGGGCGAGCTGATCCGTCGCGGCAAGGCGGGTGAGCATGACCTGCTGTTCATGGGCTGGTCGGGCGACAACGGCGATCCGGACAACTTCCTCACGCCGCAATTCAGCTGCGCGGCGGTGACGTCGGGCACGAACTTCGCGCGCTTTTGCGACGCCAGTCTCGACAAGCTGATCAGTGACGGCAAGCGCACGCACGACATCGCCGCGCGCACCGCGAAGTATCAGGCCGCGCAGAAGACCATCAAGGACGATGCGTTGTGGATTCCGCTCGCACACCCGGTCGCGTCGGTGATCACGCGCGCGGATGTGTCGGGCTATCGGGTGAGCCCGTTCGGCCGTCAGGACTTCTCGGCCGTGAAGATCAAGTAAGGCACCGGTCAGGGGCGAGCCGGCGCTCACGCCGGCAGCGAAGCCTCGGCCGCTCGTGTCCTGAGCGAAAAAAAGCCATGCCCTTTGCGGGGCATGGCTTTTTTGCTGGCGACCGGATGTGTGGAACGTCAGGCGTCCGGTGCGCTCTCGGCTTCGCCGATACGGAAGACTTGCGACAGATCCCAGTCCGCCATGCCGCGATCGGCGGCGTCCTTCAGCAGACGGCGCACTTCGGGCAGCACACGCTGCACCGTGGCGCTCGTATGCGCCAGTTCGGCAATCGCATCGAGGTCCTTGAGGATCACGCGCACGGTGCCCGTGGCGAAGTCGGGCGGCGTAACCATGCGCGGCCATAGCGTCTGCATCAGCACGGAGTCGGCCCAGCCGCCTTGCAGTGCCGACGGCACGGCCGCCGTGTCGATGCCGCTGCGCTTGGCCAGCACGAAGGCCTCGGCCAGTCCGGCGAGCGTCGTCGCGACGATGGCCTGATTGGCGAGCTTCGTCGTCTGGCCGGCGCCGATGTCGCCCATGCGCGTGACTCGCGACGAGAACGCGCGCAGCACCGGTGTGACGGCTTCGATGGCGTCGGCGGGGCCGCCCGCCATGATCGCCAGCGTGCCCGCTTCGGCGCCGCCCGTGCCGCCCGATACCGGGGCGTCGATCCAGACGCTGCCGGTGCTCTCGTGCCAGCGCCTGGCCAGGTTGCGCGTGAGGGCGGGGGAGAGCGTCGAATGATCGACGATGAAGCGCGGCGGCGTGGCGGCGTGCACGAGTCCGTGCTCACCGAACACGACATCTTCGACGGCCTTGCCGTCGCCCAGACACAGCAACGCGATATCGACGCATTCGCCAAGCGCCTGCGGGGTCACGCAGGCGATGGCGCCGGCATCGAGCAGCGCGGCGAGTTTCGCGGTGGAACGGTTCCAGACGGCGACATCGTGGCCGGCGGCCAGCAGGCGCCGCGTCATCGGTTCGCCCATGCGGCCGATGCCGCAAAAGCCTACGCGTGGGGTAGTCATCAATTCGGGTCCTCGTGGGTTGGCGTCTCCCCGATGGAGGCTTCGTAGGGCCATGGCACGGCCCCCGAATGCGTGACCGCGCCCAGCTTGGCCGGCCGCACGAGCGCTTCGTACTTTTCCAGTACGCCGCCCAGACGGCCGCGCACGAACGGTTTGGCCTCGACGGCCCGCGCGGCGAGTTCCTCGTCGGAGAGTTCGACGTCGAGCTTACCCTTGATTGCGTCGATGTGGATGGTATCGCCGTCTCGAATCAAGCGAATCGGTCCGCCGGCCGCGGCTTCGGGGCCGACGTAACCGATGCACATGCCGCGCGTCGCGCCTGAGAAGCGACCGTCCGTGAGTAACGCCACCTTCTCGCCCATGCCCTGCCCGTAGATGGCCGCAGTCACGCTCAGCATTTCGCGCATGCCCGGGCCGCCTTTGGGACCCTCATTGCGAATCACGAGCACGTCGCCTTCACGGTAGGTCTGTGCCGACACCACGGCCATGCAGTCTTCCTCGGTCTCGAACACGCGGGCCTTGCCCGTGAACTTCAGTTGTTTGAGACCTGCGGTCTTGAGCGCTGCGCCGTCCGGCGCGAGGTTGCCGCGCAGCACGACCAGCCCCGCGTTGGGCGAGAGCGGTTCGGTGTGCGGCTTGACGACACGGCCGTCCGGACCGGGGAAGGCGCGCAACGCCGTTTCCAGCGTCTCGCCGGTCTGCGTGAGCGTGTCGCCGTGGATGTGGCCGCCCGCCAGCAGCGCGTTGAGGACGGCCGGTACACCGCCGACATGGTGCAGATCGACGGCAAGATAACGTCCGCCCGGTTGCATGTCGCCGATGAGCGGCGTGCGGGCGAGCACTTCGGAGACGTCGTCGAGCGTGAACTCGATGCCCGCCTCGTGCGCAATCGCCGGGATGTGCAGCATGGCGTTGGTCGAGCCACCGGTAGCGGCCACCGCGGCGCAGGCGTTCTCCAGACTCTTGCGCGTGACGAGATCCCGCGGCAGCGGACCGCCGTTGCGCAGGGCGCGCATCACGTTCTCGCCCGCCCGACGCGCAATCGCGATCCGTTCGCTGTACACCGCCGGCACCATGGCCGAGCCCAGCGGCGCGAGGCCGAGCACTTCTGCGACCATCGCCATCGTGTTCGCCGTGAACTGGCCAGGACACGAGCCCGCCGTGGGCGTGCAGCGCTTTTCAATGCCGCGCAGCGTCTCGGCGGACATGTCGCCGCGTTGCGCCGTGCCGACCGCTTCGATGGCGGTGAGGATCGTGGCCTGCGAGCCGTCCGGGGCCACGCCCGGCAGCATCGCACCGCCGAACAGGAAGACGCCGGGAACGTTCACTCGCACCATGCCCATCAGAATGCCGGGCAGCGTCTTGTCGCAACCGGCCACACCGACGAGGGCGTCATAGCAATGGGCGCGCACAAATAGCTCGACGCTGTCGGCGATCGTCTCGCGCGAGACCAGCGAGAAGCGCATGCCCGAGTGGTTCATCGACGTGCCGTCCGAGACCGAGATCGCCGAGCCGCGAATCGGCACGCCGCCGCCGGCCGCGACACCCAGCCGGACGTTGTCCGATATCTGGTTGAGCGACATGGAGCAGGGCGTGTTCTCGCCGAACGTGTCGACGATGGCGACGAACGGTTTGTCGATGGCGGCGTCGTCGAGGCCGGTGGCGCGCAGGAAGGCGCGGTGCGGCGTGCGAGTGATGCCTTCGGTGACCGTGCGGGAGCGGTGTTTGTGCAGATCAGTCATGGGGGACTTCCTTTGATGTTCTTGTACGGACTCGCGGACTCAGGTGTTGAGCAGCAGTCCGTTCTCGATGGCCAGCACCTGACCGGTCATCGCCGGGGCGCGTGCGGCGAGGAACCACGCGAGTTCGGCGATCTCGGCGGGCTGCGAGACGCGTCCGAGCGGCGAATTCTCCCGCATGCCTTCGACGACGCGCCCATAAGCTTCGTCGCCGAGCACGCGCCGCAGCAGGCCGTCGTCGACCATGCCGGGCGCGATGGCATTCACGCGCACCTGCGGCGCAAGGTTGCGCGCGAGCGACAGCGTCAGCGCGTTGACGGCGCCCTTGGACGCCGCATAAGCGATCGACGACCCGGTGCCGTTGAGCGACGCGAGCGACGAGATATTGACGACCGACGCATACGACCCATATGACGCTGCCGATCGGTTCGCAGGGCGCTCGCGCAGCAGCGGGGCGGCCGCGCGCGTCATCTGGAACATGCCGATGAGGTTCACACGATAGATGCGCTCGAATTCGGCGGCATCGATGGCGTCCAGATCGCCGTGGGGGATGACGCGCGTGGTGCCCGCGCTGTTGACGAGCGCATCGAGCCGTCCCCAGCGTGCGCCCACGGCATCCGCCATGCGGCGACACGCGGCGTCGTCACCGACATCGGCATCGACGACGAGCGTTTGCGCGCCGGCATCGCGACACTGCGCGGCAACCGCTTCGGCTGCGGCACGCGTGCTGTCGTCGAAATTGTTGATGGCCACGGCCCAGCCGTCCTGTGCAAAGCGCAGGGCGGTGGCCGCACCGATGCCCGTGGCGGCACCGGTCACGAGACAGACGGGAAAACTCATGCATGACTCCGTTGGGGCTTGAGCGACATCACGAGGCACGCACCGCCGACCAGCGCACATGCCAGCACGATCATGCCCGGCAGCAACTGGCCCGTGCTGTCCTTGAGAAAGCCGATGACGTACGGGCTGACGAAGCCCGCGAGGTTGCCGGTCGAGTTGATCAGCGCGATGGCGGCAGCCGCGCCGGCGCCGCCCATCATGGCCGTGGGAATGCCCCAGAAGACCGGTGCGATCGAGTTGATGCCGATGGCCGCGACGATCAGGGCCGCCATGGACCACCACAGATGCTGCGCGAGCAGCACGGAAGCGAGCATGCCGGCCGCGCCGAGCAGGCAGCACACGGCCACGTGCATGCGGCGTTCGTTGTGACGGTCGGCGTGGCGCGCGATCAGAATCATCGCGACGGCGCTCACGAGCGACGGCACCGCCGAGAGCAGGCCGATGTTGCCGAGGTTTGCGACACCGGCGGCGCGAATCATCGTCGGCAGCCAGAACACGAGGCCGTAATTGCCCATCGCGATGCAGAAGTACAGCAGGCCGAGCAGCCACACCTTGGGGCTGCCGAACACCTCACGCACGCTGTGCTGAGCCCGCGTGCTGCCATCGGCGGCGAGGTCCTGGGCGAGCAGACGCTTTTCTTCGGCGCTCAGCCACTTCACCGTCTCGATCTTGTCCTGCAACACGAAGAACGCTGCGATGCCCACGAGCAACGAGGCGATGCCTTCGATCAGGAACAGCCATTGCCATCCCGAATAGCCGTGCATGCCGCCGAAGTGCAGCATGATCCAGCCCGAGAGCGGACCGCCGATGGCGCCCGAAACCGGAATCGCGACCATGAACAGCGCGATGATCTGCGAGCGCTTGTTCGACGGGAACCAAGACGACAGATACAGCACGATACCGGGGAAGAAACCCGCTTCGGCGACGCCGAGCAGGAAGCGCAGCACGTAGAAGGACGTCGGTCCCTGCGTGAACATCGTGAGGCAGGAAATGATCGACCACGTGACCATGATGCGCGCGATCCACATGCGGGCGCCCACGCGATGCAGGATCAGGTTGCTCGGTACCTCGAAGAGGAAGTAGCCGAGGAAGAACACGCCCGCACCCGCGCCGTAGACCGTCTCGGACAGCGAGAGGTCGGAGAGCATCTCCAGCTTGGCGAAGCTCACGTTCACGCGGTCGATGTACGCGACGATGAACGCCAGGAAAAGGAACGGGATGATGTGCCAGGTCAGCTTGCGGTACAGCGCGTCGCGCTGCACGGGATCTAGCGTGATCGGGGCGGCATGCGGCTGCGCGCCGCCCGAAAGGGACGTGCTCATGGGTGTTGTCTCCGAGGTGCGTGCCATGCGGCACGTCGAGTTATCTGGCAGCGCGTAGCGTCGGATGGGGTTCGCGCGACTGGCCCCGCGTTCGGCGTTCGGTTATACGTCGACCGCCTTGCGGTGCCGGATCGGGATCCCGGAAATCCGGGCCAACGGGCTCGGATGGGGTTGGAAATCGAAACGAAAATCCCGCCAAACGCTAGCGCTGCTCGATCGAAGGGTAAAGCGAGGGCGGTTGCCTCGGCAAATCACACTTTGCGCATTCGGCATTACCATTTGGTTATGATGTCGATGATCCGCTGCCGGGTAACCGGCATTTCCGGTCGTTCGGATGTTCGACGGTTCGACCGTCCCCGCCATTGTCTTTACCGTTCTGAGCGCCATGACCACGACCGACAACTCGATCGAGCGTTTCTTCCGCAGTGGCCTGAAGCTGGGCCACCTGCGCATTCTGGTGACGCTGGGCGAACTGCGTCAGGTCACGCGCGTGGCGGCGGCGTTTCACGTCACGCAGCCGGCCATCTCCAAGCAGATTGCGGAAATCGAGGAGGCGCTCGGCGCGCCGGTCGTTCGCCGGGTGGGGAATGCGGTCGAGCTGACGGGGATCGGGCGGGTGCTCGTCGAGCGCGGGCGCGAGATCCTGCGGCAGATCGAACTTGCCCGCCGGGATGTGAGTGCCTTGACCGCCGGGACGGCGGGGCATGTGCGCTTCGGTGCGGTGGTGACGATTCCTCAGCCGCTGATCGCGCACGCGGTGGAGCTATTCACGCGACGCGCGCCGAACGCTTCGTTCTCCTTCGTCGAAGCGACGCTGGACCGGCTGCTGAAGATGATGGACGAAGGCAATCTCGATCTGGCGCTCGGACGCAATCGTGTGGCTGGCCATATGCCGGAGATGCGCCACGAATCGCTGCATCACGAGCCGTTCGTCTTCGTCGTCGGGACACGGCATCCGTTGGGTGGTCCGGACGCCGCTGTCTCGTGGGACGACTTGCAGACGGTGCGCTGGATCACGCCGATGCGCGGCTCGCCGGCGTTCACGACGATGGCCGAGATTCTGGCCGAGCATGGGGTGACGTTGCAGCGTCCGGTCATCGAGTCGAGTTCACTGGCGCTGAACCTGTCGTTGCTGCGTGGCGGCGAGTTCGTCTCGATCCTGCCGCTCTCGCTGGCGCGGCGTTATGTGCAGCGCGGTACGATGCGGGTGTTGCCGTTGCCGCCGCTGGCACCGCTGGGCGAAGCGATTCTGTACTGGCGCGAGGACACGACGACGCCCGCCGCACAACTGTTCGCCGCTTGCCTGCGGGAATCGTCGGCGGAGTTGATCGACGCGAACTGATGCGTCGTGACGAGGCCATTGCACGACGAATGCGACGAATGCGACGAATGCATGACGGGGGTGACTGTGGCTGACGTCGAGGAGGTGGTGTATTTGAGCGTTTTGGGAAAGCGGGAAATTGCCCATCCGTGCATGCCTAGACTGGCGCATCCATGAACGGATTTGTCCCGGAGGCAAACTATGAAATTCCGCACCCCACCTGTCTCGCTGCGTGTCTTGAGCGCTTGTGCACTGGCGGCGACCGTGGTCGTCGCAACCGGATGCACGGCCCCCATGGGCAAGCCGACGCCGGTCACGCAACCTGTGACGTCGCCAGCGAATCCCACGATCCTGCCTGTGCCGGGGCCGACCCCGCAGCCGGCGATCCAGCCGGTGCCGCCGACATCGCAGCCGACAATTCTGCCGGTACCGGGTCCCGCGCCGCAGCCGGTCATTCAGCCGGTGCGCCCGGCGCCGCAGCCGTCGATTCAGCCTGTCCCGTCTGACGTCCCCAAACCCACGACCTTGCCTTCGGGACCGCAGCCCGTTGTTCGGGATGCGGTGCCTTCGGCGCTGAATAATCCCTCGCGTCGTCCTTGCACCGCCGAGTGGTTTTCCTATCTGGAAAAGCACTACGCTGCGGTTGGCGATGCACAGGGGCACGGCCCGGATCTGGGCAGCGACGAGTGGTTAAACGCCTTCGAGCGCCGTCGTAACCTGCCGTCGACCAGCGCGCTGCCGCGAGAGCAGCGCTGCGCGACGCTGGCGCGTGAACTGGACTATCGCAACTGATCGGGCCTAGGTGTGCGCCTGTCACATGAGAGGGCGCACAAGGAATAGTTTTCGGGGCCGCCCGGGCGGCGGCCCTCATCCCCTCGAATCAGGGCTTGCGCTTGCTGCGACCGTTCACGCCGACAGATTTGCCGGTGGACTTGCGTGCGCCCGACGTGGGCTTGCCTCCTGACGCGGGACGCGTCTTTTTTGCGCCGAACGGATTTCCGCTCGACGAGCCGCTCGTGGCCTTGACCTTAACCTTGTCCTTGCCAGCGATCTTGCCAGCGTTGCCGCCGATCGTCGGACCTGGCGGGAATTTCGGTTTCTTCGGCTTTTTGGGTTTCTTCAGAATCTGACCGCTTGCGTCGGTCTGCGGCACGCGATGTTCCGCTTCGAAGCCGGGCACCTCCTCGCGACGCAGCGTTTGTCGGATCAGCGCCTCGATGGCGGCGAGTTGCGGCGCTTCGTCGGCACACACGAGGGACACCGCCACGCCGCTGGCGCCGGCGCGTCCGGTGCGGCCGATACGGTGCACATAGTCCTGCGCCACGATCGGAAGATCGACGTTGATGACGAGCGGCAAATCGTCGATATCCAGCCCGCGCGCGGCCACATCGGTCGCGACCAGCATGTGAACCTCACCCGTCTTGAAACGCTCCAGCGCCCGCAGGCGTGCCGGTTGCGGTTTGTCGCCGTGAATGGTGTCGACCGAATAGCCTGCGTCCTGCAACATGGCTGCCAGATAGTCGACGCCGTTGCGGGTTTTGACAAACACCAGCGCGTGCGTCCACTGGTTTTCCGCGATCAGGTGCATGAACAGATCGGGCTTGTTGCGCTTGTCCACGGTCACGACCCACTGCTTGATGCGGCTGGCGGTGGCATTTGGCGTGCTGACGCTGACATTGACCGGCTGGCGCAGCACGCGCTGCGTCATGGCGCGGATGTCATCGGTGAACGTGGCGGAGAACAGCAGCGTCTGCCGTCTGGCGGGCAGGGCGTCGACCACGGCATTGAGCTCACGTGCGAAGCCCAGGTCCAGCATGCGATCGGCTTCGTCGAGCACGAGGGTCTGTACCTGATCGAACTGCACGGCGTTCTGCCGGTTGAGGTCCAGCAGGCGGCCCGGCGTGGCGACGAGCACATCCACGCCCTTGCGCAGCTTCATCATCTGCGGATTGATGCTCACCCCGCCGTAAGCGGCGAGAAAACGCAGATCAAGCCCTTTGCCGTACGTGAGGAAACTTTGCAGGACCTGTTCGGCCAGCTCGCGCGTGGGCACGAGGACCAGCACGCGCGCGCGGTTACTGGATACGGCAGAGCCTTCCTGCACCAGACGCTGCAACAGCGGCAGCGCGAAGCCTGCGGTCTTGCCGGTGCCGGTCTGGGCTTCGGCCATGACGTCCTTGCCGCTGAGCACTGCCGGAATTGCAGCGGCCTGCACCGGGGTCGGTGTCCGGTAATTGAGATCCTGCAAATTCCGCAATAACGGATCGATCAGGCCGAGCGAGGCAAAGGACATGAGCAGAGGGCGATGGATGCAAAAACCGTAATTCTAGCGGTTACTGCGTCCATCGCCGTGCAGGTCCGCCCGCGCGGGTGCGCGTGACTGGCAGTTGCTTGCCCACGAGGCGCCCGGTCGGCAATTGAGGGCTTTGCCGCTTGCGCACCCATCGTTGCCCACGGCTAACGACCGTCCATGCGCCTGTGCCGACCTTCGGCGGTGCGCATGGATGGCGTCACCGTCAGGCCGCGCGGGCGGCAACGTTCACGCCGTAGCGTTGGCCCGGTGTGCGGTTGCTCAGACCGCCCGACATCTGGCGACGTGCCGTGTCGAACGATGTCCACTCGGCGCCATCCTGCAACGGCGGGATCGTGACGCTCTCACCCTGATCGAGGCCAGACAGCGCTGCGTCGACCAGATCGGCCGACGTCATCAGCCATTCCTGCGGCAACTCGCTGTGCGACTTGCCCGCGACATCCCAGAACTCCGTCACCGTGGCGCCCGGCAGCACGGCTTGCACGCGCACGCCCGTGTCGGCGAGCTGATGCTGCAACGATTGCGAGAACGCCAGCACGAACGCTTTCGAGCCGCCGTACACGTCGTTGAGCAACTCCGGCGCGATGGCGACGATGGAGGCGATGTTGATGACGGTGCCGCGTTTGCGGGCCACGAAGCCGGGCACGGCGGCGTACGTCAGCCGTGTGAGCGCGGTGATGTTCACTTCGATCATGTCGGTCATGTGCTCGACATCCGCTTGCAGCAGCGGCGCGACCGCGCCGAAGCCCGCGTTGTTGACGAGCGTGTCGATGGTGGCATCCTCGCGCAATCGCGTGGCGACAATGTCCTGGCCTTCGCGGGTGGACAGGTCGGCGCTCAGAATGTCGACCTGACGACCGGTTTGCGCGTGGATGCGCTCGGCGACGTCGCGCAGACGCGCCGTGTTGCGAGCGACGAGAATCAGATCGTGCCCACGTCGGGCGAGGCGGTCGGCATAGATGGCGCCGATACCCGACGAAGCGCCGGTGATCAGGGCGGTGCCCGGGGAGGTTTGGGACGTTTGGCTCATGATGGTTCCAGTTCCTGTGCGTAGGGTCTTCGGACGTCGATAGCGTCGCCGGACGGCAAGCGGGGTTGTCGGCCTGTCTGGCGTGTCACTGCGTCGATGGCTTCTAGTGTGGTGCGCACGGTGTTTGTCTGAAATGACTAGAAAACCTCCTTTTCAGACAAACTTGTCCGACGTGGCCGCCACCGGCCCACTACAATCGACGCATCGGCCGCCGCGCGGTCGTGGCCGCCCGTGCCCGGGTGGGTGTCCCGTCTCTGGCGATCTCTTTGCCGTGGCCTTTCGCGCCTTTTTCAGTCATGACGAAACGTATTGCGCTGGTGGTGTACCCCGGTTTCCAGATGATTTCGCTGGCGGCCATGTCGGTCTTCGAGATCGCGAATTTCGGGCGCGACGTGCCGCTCTACGAGGTGTCGACCGTCTCGGTCGAGGGCGGGCTGATCCGGGATTCGGCGGGCATTTCGGTGGCAACGGAGGCCATCGGGCGCAGCCACTACGACACCGTGCTGGTGGCCGGCGCGACATACGTCGTGCCGACGGAGCCGGAGCTGGTCGAGGCGCTGAAGCGGCTCGCGCCGAAGGTGCGGCGCATCGGGAGCATTTGTTCGGGGGCCTTCGTGCTTGCGGATGCCGGTCTGCTCGAAGGCCGCCGTGCGACGACGCACTGGGGTCAGGCGAGCGCGCTGCAACAGCAACACCCGGACGTGCTCGTCGAGGACGATCGCATCTACGTCAACGATGGGGCGGTCTGGACGTCGGCCGGGATGACCGCCGGTATCGATCTGGCGCTCGCGCTGGTCGAGGCGGATTACGGCAGCGAGATCGCGCGTGAAACGTCGCGGCTACTCGTAGTGCACTACCGCCGCACCGGCGGACAGTCGCAGTTCTCCACACTTTCGGCGCTGGAACCCACGTCCGATCGGGTACGTGCCGCGCTCGCTTATGCCCGAGAGCACTTGCGCGAACCGTTGTCGGTCGAGCAGCTTGCGGCGCAGGTGCATTGGAGCGCGCGGCATTTCAGCCGTGAATTCACGTTGCAGACCGGACTCACGCCGGCAAAGGCCATCGAGAAGCTGCGTCTCGAGGCGGCGCAAGCGCTGCTCGAAGCCGGGGAGGCGTCGATTGCGCGTGTTGCGAACGTGACCGGATTCGGTGACGAAGAACGGATGCGGCGCGCGTTCGTGCGCACGCTGGGCAAGCCGCCGCAAGCGTTGTTGCGTGAGGCGCGCGAACGCATGCGCGCCTGAAACGTTCGACCTGCCCGCACGCGGCTCATACCTGTTTCATCCCCCGTTCCGCCCGCGTTCATGACGAATTCGTCCATGCGGTCGAGTGGCTTTTTGCGCCCTGTGGCTTTGTCAGCGTTTCATGAACGATACGTTTTCGACAGGGTGTCCCTCGATGTCTCGCAAATTGAGTTATTAATTCTTTTTTAATCAATGGGTTATATCGTCTGGCACGGAATTCGCGTATGTGAATCGTGTATGGCGAAGCGCCAACCCGGATCTTCCGCAGGCTCTTGGCAAGGGACTCCTGTGCATCGTTGCACGGGCGGGCTCTCTATTGCCCGCGTTTTCCGCTGATGCGCTCTCGTCGTAACGCTGCACCTTATGGCGGGGTGCGGCGTGTTCCGAAGTGAGTGTGTGCGCGTGCGCGGGGAGGGGACCATGAACGGGTTCAAGGCGACTTTGGTAGGGGCGGCCGCAGTGGCGATGCTGTGCGGCATTTCGATCAATGCGTCGTACGCTGCCGGTGGCGGCGGGGGTGGACGCGGCGGTGGCGGCGGCATCGGCTTCGGCGGTGCCGGCGGCCTGGGCGGGTTAGGCGCATTCGGCGGCCCGAGCGGCCCGGGCGGCGGCGTAGGCATCGGTATCGGTGGCGCAGGCGGCTGCGGCTGCGGCGGGCACGGCGGCGGTCCCGGTGGTGGTGGTGGTGGTGGTGGTGGTGGTGGTGGTGGCGGTGGCGGTGGTGGCGGTGGCGGTGGTGGCGGCGGTGGCGGTGGTGGCGGTGGCGGCGGTGGTGGTGGTGGTGGTGGTGGTGGTGGTGGTGGTGGTGGCGGCGGTGGCGGTGGTGGTGGCGGCGGCGGTGGTGGTGGCACCGGCGGCGGCGGTGGGACTGGCGCCAGCGGTGGCGGAGGCGTCGGTGCAAGTGGCCCGGGCGGGCGCGGCATCGGTGGCTCGGCCGGCGGTAACGGATTGGCAGCATTCGGCGGGCCGAGCGGTTTTGGCGGCGGCGGCGGATGTGCAATGAACGGCCAGGCAGGCGAGGAGCCATGTCCCTGAGCCAGTCGCGGGGAGGAGCCTGCACGCGTTCGGCACAGCGCGTGCAGGCGCTGGCCCTCGGTATCTCGATGGTGTAACGAGTCTCGCAGGTTGTTCGTCGGTTCCTGACGCGACCGGCTGACGGCGTTGCCGTTGGCCGTGCCACCCCCCCGGCCCGTGATCAGGCTGTTCTCCCGGCGAAGCGCCCCTTCGGTGATCCGAAGGGGCGTTTTTTTATGATGTGCGCAGACTATCGAAACGAAAAAGGGGATATCGAAATGCCGATTATGTATTTCGTGTAAACCCGCATTTGTGGCAGCATCCGGTTTCCGGGTCGCGCGAAAGGACTGTCCGCCGCGCGCGACCGTAGCGGGCCCATCAGGTCCGCCGTGACTCGCAAAGATGCCCAACAGGCGTCGGTTCCTATAAGCAAAAAGGAGAAATCGCACATGCTGTCCCGTCAACTGATCAACGCGTTCCTCGGCGCAACGTTTGCGCTCGCATCCCTCGGCGCTTCGGCCCAGACGGCCGACAAGCCCCTGAAAGTCGGCACGATGGCCGGCTCGGACGCCCAGATCTTCGAAGTCGTGAAGAAGGTTGCCGAAAAGCGCGGCCTGTTCATCAAGATCGTCGAGTTCAGTGACTATGCACAGCCGAACGCCGCGCTCGACGCCGGCGATCTGGACGCCAACGGCTTCCAGCACAAGCCGTTCCTCGACAGCCAGGTCAAGGATCGCGGCTACAAGATCACCACGGCCGGCCTGACCTACGTCTCGCCGCTGGGCTTTTATTCGAAGAAGTACAAGTCGCTGAAGGATCTGCCCAACGGCGCCCAGGTCGGTATCCAGAACGATCCGTCGAACGGCAATCGCGCGCTGCTCCTGCTGCAAAAGGAAGGGCTGATCAAGCTGCGCGCCGGTCTGGAAGGCAAGAACGCCACGCCGCTGGACATCGCCGAGAACCCGAAGAAGCTGAAGATTCGCGAACTGGAAGCGGCACAACTCCCGCGCGCCTTGCCGGATCTGGATGCCGCATCGATCAACACGAACTTCGCCGCGCAGGCCGGTCTGGTGCCCAAGCGTGACGCCATCGCCATCGAAGACCTGAAGGGCCCGTACGCCAACCTGATCGCCGTGCGAACGCAAGACCTGAACAAGCCGTGGGTCAAGCAACTGGTCGATGCCTATCACTCGGACGAAGTGAAGCAATTCATCGACAGCCAGTTCAAGGGCGCGCTGATTGCAACGTGGTAAGCGTGAGCGAACGAATCGGTGCGCAACACGCGCATCGAACGCCGCATACGAGCAACCGGGGTTTCGACCCCGGTTTTTTTATGCCCGTCTGTCGCGCGGACATTGCGTGTCTCGCGTCATCGCACTTTGCGGCGCTGGCACGAAAGCGTTTGACTAGAATGAAAGTGTGATTCCTATCGACGGGAGGCCGCCATGTCCATGATCAACATTTCGATGATGCTGGTGGCGCTGCTCGTCGGCTTCGCCATCGGCATGCTCGTGGATCACTTCTGGGTGACGCATCACGACGAGCCGTCCGAGCACAAGCGTCTGGACTGGCATGAGATGTGGGAGCGCATCCGTCATCAGCACTGAGCGGCATCCGGCGTCTCAAGACCCGGGGCACGCCCGCGCCCGTCATGCCTCGTCGCGAAGTTTGCGCCAGAGCGTCGAGCGGCTGATGCCGAGCGCTTCGCACGCGGCATTGCGGTCGCCGCCGCACGCGGCGAGCGTCGAGTGGATGCGCGCAAGCTCCTCGGCGGCGCGGCGCTCGCGTCCGGTCAGCGAGGCGGGGGTGTGAGTGGCGTACGTGTCCTGCCCGGTGAGCGCTGCGATCTGCCGTTCGGCTTTCGTTCCTGAAACATCGGGGGACGGTCCCGTTGTGCGTGCACCAAGCTCGGGCGCGATTTCCATCAGACGCGCCCGGCTGACCTCCCGCGCGTCGACCACGTCGGCGCAAACCACCGCGATCCGTTCCAGCAGGTTTTCCAGTTCCCGCACGTTTCCCGGCCAGCGATAGGTCGCGAGCAGCGGCAGCAGAGAAGCCTGTAACGCGTCGACACTCATGCGCGCGCCGGCGCGGGCGAGGGCGCGCTCCAGAAAGAGCGGCGTGAGACGGGGCAGGTCGTCCATACGTTCGCGCAGCGGCGGCAGTACCATGCGCAGAATGTTCAGCCGGTAGTAGAGGTCTTCGCGGAATTCACCGGCGGCGACTTGCTGGCGCAGATCGCGGTGCGTCGCCGCAATCACGCGCACGTCGCACGGGATCGGCTCGTTGGCGCCCAGACGAAGCACTTCGCGCTCCTGCAAGACACGCAGCAGACGCGTTTGCAGCGGCATCGGCATCTCGCCGATCTCGTCGAGAAAGAGGGTGCCGTTGTGCGCGGTCTCGAACAGACCCGCCTTCCCGCCGCGCCGCGCGCCCGTGAACGCACCGTCCTCATAACCGAACAACTCGCTCTCGAGCAGCGTTTCAGGAAACGCCGCGCAGTTGATGGCAACGAACGGATAGTCGCGCCGGCGGCTCGCGTTGTGGATGCCTTGCGCCAGCAGTTCCTTGCCCGTGCCGCTCTCGCCGTGCACGAGCACGGTGGAGTCGGTCTGCGCATATCGGCGCGCCAGTGCGCGGGCCTGTGTCATGGCGGCGGAGTCGCCGATCAGATCCTCGAGACGGTAGCGTGCCACGAGGTGTCGTGGGCGATGACGCGAACGCAGCGACCGGTCCACCCGGGCAAACGACTGCGAATCCTGACAGGTAAGCAGCGCCCCCGTGAGCGTGCCCTGATCGAGCAGCGGAATGCGGTTGACGACCCACGTCTTGCCCGCCATCGACACGATGGCTTCGAGTTCGGCGCTCGCGCTCTCCAGCGTGCGGGCGATGTCGAGCGCGGGGGCGATGGCGTCGAGCGGGCGCCCGACCGCGTCGGCCACCGTCACGCGGAGCATGCCGGCCATCGACGCGTTGATCGCTTCGATGCGTCCGTTCAGGTCGACGGCGGCCACGCCTTCGTGCAAGTGTCGCAGCACCGTGTCGAGACGCTCGCGCCGTTGCGCTTCGATGCGCCCGAGGCGCGCGACTTCCAGCGCCGTATCGAACGCGGCGCGCACCGAATCCTGCGAGTAGAGAAAGATGCCGGTCAGCCCGGCGCGCTCGGTCAGTTGCGTGACCAGCCCCGGGCCGACGATGACCTGCATGCCCTCGTCGCGCAGGCGGTGCACGAGGTCTTCGGCATTCTGCGCATCGACGTAAGTGTGCTGGGCGATGTCGATATGAAAGGCGCTCTTGAAGCGTTCGAACTCGGCGGCCGGACGCGCGTAGGACACCAGCGCGATGCGCGAGTCGGGCGACGTCGACGGCAGCGCGCGTCGCGCGCGGGCCAGCGCATGCATGACGTCCGAGCCGGTGACCTTCACGAGCACGACGGGCAGTGCCAGGCGCTCGCGCAGGAAGTCACCGTTCGATCCTGCCGCGACGATGCCGTCGACACTCCCGGCGGGCAGCCGCTCCAGTGCCTCGATGACCGCCTCGTAACCCTTGTCGACGATATGCACTTCGGCTTGCGCGGCGTAGTCCGGCACGATGTCGCGATACAACTCGCCGAGCTTGCTGATGCCGACCGCCCAGATCACCGGCTTTCGCATGGCGGGCATCGATCCTGCGCGCGCCGCGCTCAGGGCGCCCGACGCGCCGACCGGCAGACGGGAAGGCAGGTCCGGAGGGATCGAATTCGGCATGGCGGGGTGCGAGGTGGCAGAGATTGATGGCGTCACATCGTAGCATGTTGCGACGATGTGTTTCATTTTTCGTTTCAAAATGAAACGTTCTGAGACGGGATGCCCGCCAATCGAGGCATATTTACCTTGACGTAAACGTCATGCCGGCGAAGAATTTCCGTCGACAAATGAAGGCGTTACGCCTGCGGAGCCATCGCATGTTCACAGCCGTGGCGCAGGCTGGCACGTCCGTTGCTATGACGTAATCGCTACTCAACCCACGTGCGATGCTGCGACGTCATGCCGCGCATCGTGCAAGACACGACCGAGGGACTCAAGTGACGCAAACCATTCGTTCGGCCGGCGCCGCCTTCCGCGAGGCCGTCAAGACCGAGCAACCGTTGCAGGTTGTCGGCGCGATCAACGCCAACCACGCCTTGCTCGCCAAGGCGGCCGGTTTCAAGGCGATCTATCTCTCGGGCGGCGGTGTCGCCGCCGGCTCGCTCGGCCTGCCCGATCTGGGCATCTCGACGCTCGACGACGTGCTCACCGACGTGCGCCGTATTACCGACGTGTGCGACCTGCCGTTGCTGGTGGATGTCGACACCGGTTTCGGTCCGTCGGCCTTCAACATCGCGCGCACGGTGCAATCGCTGATCAAGTTCGGCGCGGGCGCGATGCACATCGAAGATCAGGTCGGCGCGAAGCGCTGCGGCCATCGTCCGGGCAAAGCCATCGTGACGCAGCAGGAGATGGTCGACCGCATCAAGGCGGCCGTGGACGCGCGCACCGACGAGAACTTCGTGATCATGGCGCGCACCGACGCGCTCGCCGTCGAAGGGCTGCAAGCCGCGATCGACCGTGCCTGCGCATGCGTCGAAGCGGGCGCCGACATGATCTTCCCCGAAGCGATGACCGAACTGCCGATGTATCGCCAGTTCTCCGACGCCGTGAAGGTGCCCGTGCTCGCGAACATCACCGAGTTCGGCTCGACGCCGCTTTTCACCGTGGAAGAGCTCAAGAGCGCGCAGGTCGGTCTGGTGCTGTATCCGCTCTCGGCGTTTCGCGCGATGAACAAGGCGGCGGAAAACGTCTATCACACCATTCGTCGCGACGGCACGCAAAAGGCCGTGCTCGACACGATGCAAACCCGTGCCGAACTCTATGAGAGCATCGGCTACCACGCCTACGAACAGAAGCTTGACGCGCTGTTCGCCCAACAGAAATAACGAACCCCTGATCCTGGAGGAATGAGCATGAGCGAGACGACTGCCACCGGCTTCAAGCCGAAGAAATCCGTCGCCCTGTCGGGTGTGACCGCAGGCAATACCGCGCTGTGTACCGTGGGCCGTTCGGGCAACGATCTGCACTATCGCGGCTACGACATTCTGGATCTGGCGCAAACCTCGGAATTCGAAGAGATCGCCTATCTGCTGGTCTACGGCAAGCTGCCGACGGTGGCCGAGCTGCGTGGCTACAAGGCCAAGCTCAAGTCGCTGCGCGGTCTGCCCGCCGCCGTCAAGGACGCCCTCGAAGCCGTGCCCGCCGCCGCTCACCCGATGGACGTGATGCGCACGGGCGTGTCGGTGCTCGGCACCGTGCTGCCGGAGAAGGACGACCACAACATTCCCGGCGCGCGCGATATCGCCGATCGTCTGATGGCGAGCCTCGGCTCGATGCTGCTGTACTGGTATCACTACAGCCAGAACGGCGTGCGTATCGACGTGGAGACGGACGACGACAGCATCGGCGGCCACTTCCTGCATCTGCTGCACGGCGAGAAGCCGTCGGACCTGTGGGTGCGTGCGATGCACACCTCGCTGATTCTCTACGCAGAGCACGAATTCAACGCGTCGACGTTCACCGCGCGCGTGATCGCCGGTACGGGCTCGGACATCCATTCGGCCATCACCGGCGCCATCGGCGCGCTGCGCGGTCCGAAGCACGGCGGCGCGAACGAAGTCGCCTTCGAAGTGCAGAAACGCTACAACTCGCCGGACGAAGCCGAGGCCGACATCCGTCAGCGCGTCGAGAACAAGGAAGTGATCATCGGCTTCGGCCACCCGGTCTACACCGTGAGCGATCCGCGCAACAAGGTCATCAAGGAAGTCGCCCACGAGTTGTCGAAGGAACAGCAGAACACGGCGATGTACGACATTGCCGAGCGTCTCGAGTCGGTGATGTGGGACGTCAAGAAGATGTTCCCGAACCTCGACTGGTTCAGCGCCGTGAGCTATCACATGATGGGCGTGCCGACCGCGATGTTCACGCCGCTGTTCGTGATCGCGCGCACGTCCGGCTGGAGCGCGCACATCATCGAGCAACGCATCGACAACAAGATCATTCGTCCGAGCGCCAACTACACGGGACCGGAAGACCAGACGTTCGTGCCGATCGAGAAGCGCTGAGTACCGACGCTCGACCCTCGGCACCGATGGGCTCTCTGTGGGCCGATCGGCACCGGGGCGTCTCGATCCAGCGTCTGCCGTTCCTACCGTCCCCCATACGCGTCAAATCCATAACACCGCGACATGAACACCGCCTACCGTAAATCCCTGCCGGGGACGTCGCTCGACTATTTCGACGCCCGAGCAGCTGTCGAGGCCATTGCGCCCGGCGCGTACGACTCCCTGCCGTACACGTCGCGCGTGCTGGCCGAAAACCTCGTGCGCCGCTGCGAACCGGCGGCGCTCACCGACTCGCTCCGACAACTGATCGAGCGACGCCGCGACCTCGATTTTCCGTGGTTCCCGGCACGCGTCGTGTGTCACGACATTCTGGGGCAGACCGCGCTCGTCGACCTCGCCGGGCTGCGCGACGCCATTGCGGCGCAAGGCGGCGACCCCGCACTGGTCAATCCGGTGGTGCCGACGCAACTCGTGGTCGACCACTCGCTGGCAGTCGAATGCGGCGGTTTCGATCCGGACGCGTTCGCGAAGAACCGCGCGATCGAAGATCGTCGTAACGAAGACCGCTTCGACTTCATCAACTGGACGAAGAAGGCGTTTCGCAACGTCGACGTGATCCCGCCGGGCAACGGCATCCTCCACCAGATCAACCTCGAGCGCATGAGCCCGGTGATTCAGGTGGCGGATGGTGTGGCGTATCCCGACACGCTCGTGGGCACCGACTCGCATACCCCGATGGTCGATGCGCTGGGCGTGATCGCCATCGGCGTGGGCGGGCTGGAAGCGGAGAGCGTGATGCTCGGCCGCGCGTCGTGGATGCGTCTGCCGGATATCGTCGGTGTCGAACTGACGGGCAAGCCGCAGCCGGGCATTACCGCGACCGATATCGTGCTGGCGCTCACCGAGTTCCTGCGCAAGGAAAAGGTCGTGTCCGCCTATCTGGAGTTCTACGGCGAAGGCGCGTCGAATCTCACGCTGGGCGACCGCGCGACGATCTCGAACATGGCGCCCGAGTTCGGCGCGACGGCGGCGATGTTCTACATCGACGCCCAAACCATCAAATACCTGAAACTCACCGGTCGCGACGACGCGCTCGTCGCGCTGGTCGAGACCTACGCGAAGCAGACCGGCCTGTGGGCCGACAGCCTGACGAACGCCCAGTACGAGCGCGTGCTCACGTTCGATCTGTCGAGCGTGGTGCGCAACATCGCGGGACCGTCGAATCCGCACAAGCGCGTGCCGACGAGCGAACTCGCGGCACGCGGCATCAGCGGCAAGGTCGAGAACGAGCCGGGGCTGATGCCCGACGGCGCAGTCATCATTGCCGCCATTACGAGCTGCACGAACACCAATAACCCGCGCAACATGATTGCGGCAGGACTCTTCGCGCGCAACGCGAATCGCGCCGGCCTCGTGCGCAAGCCGTGGGTCAAGAGTTCGCTCGCCCCGGGCTCGAAGGCCGTCACGCTGTATCTGGAAGCCGCCGGTTTGCTGCCGGAGCTGGAGGCGCTCGGTTTCGGCGTGGTCGCATATGCCTGCACGTCGTGCAACGGCATGTCGGGCGCGCTCGATCCGGTGATTCAGCAGGAAATCGTCGAGCGCGATCTGTATGCCACCGCCGTGCTCTCGGGCAACCGCAATTTCGACGGCCGTATCCATCCGTATGCGAAGCAGGCATTCCTCGCCTCGCCGCCGCTCGTCGTGGCTTACGCCATTGCGGGTACGATCCGCTTCGATATCGAGAAGGACGTGCTGGGTGTCGATGCCGACGGCAAGCCGGTGAAGCTCGCCGATCTGTGGCCGAGCGACGAAGAGATCGATGCGATCATCGCGAACAGCGTGAAGCCGGAGCAGTTCCGTCGCGTGTACGAGCCGATGTTTGCGGCGTCCGTGGCGCAGTGCGAATCGGCCGAGCCGCTGTACGACTGGCGCGAGATGAGCACGTACATCCGCCGTCCGCCTTACTGGGAAGGCGCACTCGCCGGGGAGCGCACGCTGCGCGGCATGCGCGCGCTGGCCGTGCTGGGCGACAACATCACGACCGATCACCTCTCGCCGTCGAACGCCATCATGGCCGACAGCGCCGCAGGCGAGTATCTGGCGAAGATGGGCCTGCCGGAAGAAGACTTCAACTCGTACGCCACGCACCGCGGCGATCACCTCACGGCGCAACGCGCCACGTTCGCGAACCCGACGCTCAAGAACGAGATGGTCGTGGTCGACGGTCAGGTGAAGGCGGGCTCGCTCGCGCGCATCGAACCGGAAGGCAAGGTCACGCGCATGTGGGAAGCGATCGAGACGTACATGGCGCGCAAGCAGCCGCTCATCGTGATTGCCGGGGCCGACTACGGTCAGGGGTCGTCGCGCGACTGGGCGGCCAAGGGCGTGCGTCTGGCCGGTACCGAAGCCATCGTTGCCGAAGGCTTCGAGCGTATCCACCGGACCAATCTGGTCGGCATGGGCGTGTTGCCGCTCGAATTCAAGCCGGGTACGAACCGCAAGACGCTCGGCATCGACGGCAGTGAGACGTTCGACGTCGTTGGCGAGCGCACGCCGCGCGCCGATCTGACGCTGGTGATCCATCGCAAGAACGGCGAGCGTATCGACGTGCCGGTCACCTGCCGTCTCGATACGGCCGAAGAGGTGTCGATCTACGAGGCGGGCGGGGTGCTTCAGCGCTTCGCGCAAGACTTTCTGGAATCGTCGCAGGCCGCGGCCTGAGGGGAGACGTGATGGCACATCAGCCACAAATCCGCATTCCCGCCACGTATATGCGTGGCGGCACGAGCAAGGGCGTGTTCTTCCGCTTGCAGGACCTGCCCGCCGCCGCGCAGACGCCGGGCGCCGCGCGCGACGCGTTGCTCATGCGTGTGATCGGCAGCCCCGACCCGTACGGCAAGCAGATCGACGGCATGGGCGGGGCCACGTCGAGCACCAGCAAGACGGTCATCATCGCGAAGAGCGAACGGCCGGACCACGATGTGGACTATCTGTTCGGGCAGGTCTCGATCGATCAGAAGTTCGTCGACTGGAGCGGCAACTGCGGCAATCTGTCGGCGGCCGTCGGCCCGTTCGCGATCAGCGGCGGGCTGGTGGATCCGGCACGGGTGCCGCGCGATGGCGTGGCCGTCGTGCGCATCTGGCAGGCCAACATCGGCAAGACCATCGTCGCGCATGTGCCGATGACGAACGGTGCGGTGCAGGAGACGGGCGACTTCGAACTCGACGGCGTGACGTTCCCGGCCGCCGAAGTGCAACTCGAATTCCTCGATCCGGCCGCCGAGGAAGAGGGTGACGGCGGGGGCGGCGCGATGTTCCCGACCGGGCATCTGATCGACGACCTCGAAGTCCCCGGCGTGGGCACGTTCAAGGCGACGCTCATCAATGCGGGCATTCCGACGATCTTCCTGAACGCCGAAGACATCGGCTACAAGGGTACCGAGTTGCAGGACGCCATCAACAGCGATCCGAAAGCGCTCGCCATGTTCGAGACGATTCGCGCTCACGGCGCCATTCGCATGGGGCTGATCAAGGACGTGTCGGAGGCGGCAACGCGCCAGCACACACCGAAGGTCGCGTTCGTGGCGAAGCCTGCGGGCTATACGGCGTCGAGCGGCAAGGTCGTGAATGCCGGTGACGTGGACCTGCTGGTTCGCGCGCTGTCGATGGGCAAGCTCCATCATGCGATGATGGGCACGGCGGCGGTGTGTATCGGCGCGGCCGCGTCCATTCCGGGCACGCTCGTGAATCTGGCCGCCGGGGGCGGCGCACGCAATGCCGTGCGCTTCGGCCACCCGTCGGGCACGTTGCGCGTGGGTGCCGAGGCCAACGAGGCGGGCGGCGAGTGGACGGTCACGAAGGCCATCATGAGCCGCAGTGCCCGTGTGCTGATGGAAGGCTGGGTCCGCATTCCGGGAGACGCGTTCTGACGAGGCGCTGATCCCCGTCACAGGAGGTAGTCGATGTCTGCAAATGAATCGAGCGTTCCGAAAAATTCACCCATTTCGAACGTGCGCCCCTCGCCCGACAACGTGCTGACCGACATTGTCGACTACGTCCTGACCTACGAGATCCGCAGCGATCTCGCCTTCGATACCGCGCGTTACTGCCTGATCGACACGCTCGGGTGCGGTTTCGAAGCGCTCTCTTATCCTGCGTGCACCAAACTGCTGGGCCCCATCGTGCCGGGCACCGTCGTTCCGAACGGGGCGAAGGTGCCCGGCACGCCGTATCAGCTCGATCCGGTGCAGGCCGCGTTCAGTCTGGGCGCGATGATCCGCTGGCTGGACTTCAACGACACGTGGCTCGCCGCCGAGTGGGGGCATCCGTCCGACAATCTCGGCGGCATCCTGATGACGGCCGACTGGCTCTCGCGCACAGCGGTGGCGCAGGGGCAGCCGCCGCTCAAGATGCGTCACGTGCTCGCAGCGATGATCAAGGCGCACGAGATTCAGGGATGCCTCGCGCTGGAGAACTCGTTCAATCAGGTCGGGCTCGATCACGTGGTGCTGGTCAAGGTCGCATCGACGGCGGTGGTCGGCGAGATGCTGGGCCTCTCGCGCGACGAGTTGATCAACGCGCTTTCGCTGGCGTTCGTCGATGGACAGAGTCTGCGCACGTATCGTCATGCGCCGAACACCGGCAGTCGCAAGTCGTGGGCCGCCGGTGATGCGACGAGCCGCGCGGTGCGTCTCGCCCTCATGGCGCGCACGGGGGAGATGGGGTATCCGTCCGTGCTGACGGCGAAGACGTGGGGCTTTTACGACGTGCTGTTCAAAGGCAAGCCGTTCGCCTTTCAGCGGCCTTATGGGTCGTACGTGATGGAGAACGTGCTGTTCAAGATTTCGTTCCCCGCCGAGTTTCATGCGCAGACGGCCGCCGAGGCCGCCATGATGCTGCACCGGCAACTGACGTCGATGGGGTGCGGCGCCGAGGACATCCGCTCGGTGAAGATTCGCACGCATGCGGCGGCGATTCGCATCATCGACAAGCAGGGGCCGCTCGCCAACCCGGCCGATCGCGATCACTGCATTCAGTACATGGTCGCCGTGCCACTGCTGTTCGGACGCTTGACGGCGGCCGATTACGAAGACGATGTCGCGGCCGACCCGCGTATCGACGCGTTGCGCGCGAAGATCGTCTGCGAGGAAGACCCGCAGTTCACGCGCGATTATCACGATCCGGACAAGCGCTCGATCGCCAACGGGCTGAGCGTCACGCTGAACGACGGCACCGTGCTCGACGAAGTGCTCGTCGAATACCCGATCGGCCACAAGCGGCGTCGCGACGAAGGCATGCCGTTGCTCGTGGAGAAGTTCAGAACGAACCTGGCGCGCCGCTTCGCCGCCCGCGCGCAGACCCGCATTCTCGACGTGGCGCTCGACCGGCAACGACTGGAGACGATGCCGGTGCATCAGTTCGTGGATTTGATGGTGTGATGCCGACGGCATCCGGCGCGAGGCGCGGCACCGGATGCCGATCGATTACATCGCGGATGCGTTGTCGCCCGCGACCACCGGGCGGCGCAGTCCACCCACCCAGTGCAGCGCCAACGCGATTCCACCCAGCACGACACCCAGTGCGACGACGCCCGTCCATCCGAAGCGCGCCATCAGCCAGCCGCTGACGGTCGCGCCCACCGCGCCGCCGAAGAACGTCGCCGTCATGTAGAGACTGTTGATGCGTCCCTGCGCTTTCGGGTCGACGGCGAACGCACGCGTCTGGTTGGCGACGAGGCCCGCCTGCACGCCGATATCGAGCACGATCACACCGATCACGAGCAACGCGAGCGACACGTTTGCGTCGCCGAGCACCAGATAGGACAGCGTGACGATGCCGATGCTCGCACCGACGATGCCGCGCGGGCCGAGCTTGTCGGTGGCGCGTCCGCCAAGCGACGCCGCGAACGCACCCGCCGCACCGATGATGCCGAAGCCTCCCGCCCACGCGCTGCCGAGATGCCACGGCCCGTTCGCGAGAAGCGCGGCGAGGTTCACCCAGAACGCATTGAAGCAGGCCCACAACAGCGCCTGAATCATCATCGACTCCCGAAGCGGGCGATGATCGCGGGCGAGCGGCCACAGCGAGGCCAGCAGCCGGGCATACGAGAGGTCGGTGCTCGGACGTCCTTTCGGCAACAGCACGGCCGCCGCGAACCACACCGGGATCATGAAGGCTGCCTCCATGCCGTAGACGGCACGCCAGCCGAAGGTCTCGCCGACGACGCCGGCAATCGTGCGTCCGAGCAGAATGCCGACCATGATGCCGCTCACCACTGTGCCGACGGATCGGCCGCGTTGCTCCGGGCGTGACATGTCGGCCGCGAACGGCACCGCGGGCAGCGCCTACGTGGCGGCGTGCCGCCGGATTCTCGAAGACATTGGCGAGGCCGAGCGGACGGCGACGGGCGAGTACGTCACACCGAAGGGTGAACTGGTACTCACGGCGCCGGTCGTGTTCGGTCGTCTGCATGTGCTGCCCGTGGTCGCGGAATTTCTCGCGCAGTATCCGGAGATCGACGTGCGTCTGATGCTGACCGATCGTGTCGTGCATCTGATGGACGAACACGCGGATGTCGCGTTGCGCATCGGCGATTTGCCGGACAGTTCACTGGTGGCGACGAGCATCGGCGCGGTGCGCCGGGTGATCTGCGCGAGTCCCGGTTATCTCGCGGCGCATGGCGTACCGCAGCGACCCCGGGACCTAGAGGGGCACGCTTGCATTACGTTCGAAGTGCTGGCGTCGCGTCGCGCGTGGGAGTTCGGTGAGGGCAGAACGGGGCAGTCGGTGCCGATTCGCTCCCGGTTGGCGGTGAATACTGCCGAAGCTGCGATCTCGGCAGCCGTGCTCGGCGTGGGGTTCGTGCGCGTGTTGTCGTATCAGGTCGCGCAGGCGCTCGGCGACGACGCCCTGCGCGTCGTGCTGAAAGACTTCGAAGCCATGCCGCTTCCCGTCAATCTCGTGCACAAGGGGCAGACGCCGCTGCCCCTGAAGTTACGTGTCTTTCTCGACTTCGCCGCACCGCGCCTGCGGGAGAGGATCGCCGGACTCGGCTGACTCTCCAGGGGCGCGGCGCGACGTGCGTCGCTCAGCCCTTGTGCGTATAACGCAGGCGAGCCATCTGTTCGGCGCTGTCCGCCAGCAGGCCGGCGGCGTCTGCGATGGCTTTCTCGAGCGTGGTCGGTCCGAACGTCAGCGAGAAGCAGCCGGAGAAGACGCGCGAGAGATTGTCGAGCGCGCTGCGGTCGATGGCGCCCGAGAGCAGCGACGCCGTCGCGCCCGCCTTGATGGCGACCTGCGCGGCGATCATCGGGGTCTTGCCCGACAGCGTTTGACCGTCGCTGCGGCCCTCGCCGGTGATGAGCCAGTCAGCGCCTTCCACCGCTTGCGGCAGACCGACGCGTTCCGCGACCACTTCCGCGCCGGAGCGGAATTGCGCGCCCAGCAGGTGCAGGGCGAAACCCAGACCGCCTGCGGCGCCCGCGCCTGCACGGCTGGCCGCTTCACTGGCGTTGAACGCACGATGCGCATGACCGGCGAAGTGGGCGATGGCGCGGTCGAGCGGTTCGACCTGCGCTTCGCTCACGCCCTTCTGCGGCCCGAAGATGGCCGTCGCGCCTTGCGTGCCGTTCAGCGGATTGTTGACGTCGGACATCGCCACCAGTTCGCAGTCTTTCAGGCGAGCGTCGAGTCCGTTCAGATCGATCGAGGCCACACGATGCAGCGCGGCCGGCACCGGCGGGACCTCTTCGCCAGCTTCGTTGAGCAGGCGCGCACCGAGGCCGACGAGCAGACCGGCGCCGCCATCGTTCGTGCTGCTGCCGCCCAGACCGATGAGCACGCGTCGTGCGCCGGTGTCGAGCAGGGCGCGCAGCAACTCGCCGAGACCGATCGTCGAGCGCTCGGCCACGGGTGTCTGCATGCCGACCGGGTCGGTGATGCTCACGACGTTGGCACTCTCCAGCACGCCGGTGCCGTCGGGCATGACGCCGTACTCGGCCGTGACCGAGGCGTTGCCCGCGCCGCGCACCGACAACGGCACGCGACGTCCGCCGGCGGAGAGCAGGGCGTCGAGCGTGCCTTCGCCGCCGTCGGCCATCGGGCGCAGACGCAGATCGGCCTGCGGCAGCACGCGGGCAATGCCGGACGCGATGGCTTGCGCCACTTCAGGCGCGCTCAGCGAACCTTTGAACGAATCGGGGGCAATAACGATGATCGGGGCTTGCGCATTGCTGGACATGGAAATCGGGACAGTCGCAAAAAGTGATTCGGGTTGGCAGGATTCACGTGCGCCGCAGGTGAAGACGCGGCCCGCTTGTTGTTATCGCTTATGGCGTACCGGCAGGACGGTGAGTCCGTAGTCCGGCGGGCGGGGTCGCACGCTGGCTTCGCTGCTGGATGGGACGCGAAGCGGTGCGACGCAGTGTGACAGAAACCGCCAATATACGCGATTCGGGCCGGCGCGCATTGCGCGAATTGCCATGCTATGAATAACACGAGTAAGATGAGCGCCAATCGGCAATGCGTCACCCGACAGGCCGCAGGTTTCGCAGATTCGTTTGCGAAACTGGCGCGTGAAACGGGCGTGCGCGTGAGTGAACAACAAGCCGGTCAACATCAACGAACAAGACGGCGCGCGTGGCGGCCCGGCACGGATGCATCAAGACATCCCGTGGCTGCCGGAGATGGCGCGCCTCGACCAGATCCTGCATGACGTCAAGATATCGCCCGGCCTGCCGTGACAGCCGGCGGCTGCCAGTTGACGCGACGCGTGCGGCAACGATTTGCAAGTGTGGAGCGGGGCCATGAACCGGGGCATCAACACGAATTTCGGCACGGTGCGCGCTGCGCAGCGCGGTGTCGTGCGGGCGGCGAGCCTCGCAAGTCTGGCGCTGGCGGTGCTGCTCGCCGGGTGCGCGCAGACCGCGCCGGTCGCGGCCAAGCCTGACGATCCGCCGGTGGGCAGCGTCGCCGACGTCGCACCGGAAAACGTAAAAGTCGAGACGTTGCCGGCCTATCGCGACACGATCAGCGATGCGCGCGCCAATGGCGCCGTCTGGCAGGGATCGTCGAAGAAGACCTTCCCGCGCGTGAGCGCCTGCACCGCGCGTCTCTGGAAGAAGCAACTGCCTTACGCCCGTTTGCAGCGGGTCAAGGCGGGTGTGGGACAGACGCTCGAACTCTCGTCTCAGGACGACGGCATTCTCGCCATTCTCGACCTCGCCCCGCGCAAGCCGGGCAGCGAAGGGTCGCTCTACCTCGGCTCGACGGGCCCGCAATCGCTGGCCGACGCCGTGCGTCAGTGCCTCTGAGGGCTTCCCGGCGTCTTCGCAGGGACTAATTCAGGCTCGCGCAGACGCCGTCGCGTCATCGGGCGGTGGCGGCGTCGGCCCGGCTGTCATGCTGTTGTCACCGCGACGTCATACAACGGCGGAGTATCATGACGGCGAACGCGCGGCCGGTCGGGCGGCGCGAAGGCTATTACCTGCGTGCGTGCCGATGTCCTCTACCGAATCTGTCGAATCCGCCGACCCTGTCGATGCCCTCGACATCCCCGATGGCCCTGCTGCGACGGGTGACGCGACACAGGCGTCGCTCAACCCGCGCCAGCAATCGCTTTTCGACGCGGTTCGCCGCGATGGCTTCCTGACCGTCGACGAACTGGCGGCGCGCTTCGACGTCACGCCCCAAACCATCCGCCGCGACATCAATTTCCTGGCCGAACGCAAGTGGGTGCGGCGCTACCACGGGGGCGTCGGCCTGCCCGGGGGCGCGGAGAACGACGCGTACGACGCCCGTCAGACGCAACTGGCCGACGAAAAGCGTCGCATCGCGGTGCGTCTCGCCGAGCAAATTCCCGATCACGCGTCACTCTTCATCAATCTGGGCACCACCACGGAAGCCGTGGCGCGGGCGCTGTCGCGCCATCGTGGTCTGCGTGTCATCACCAACAACCTGCACGTGGCGGCGATGATGAGCAACTACGCCGACGCCGAGGTCATCATCACCGGCGGCGTGGTGCGCGCACGCGATCAGGGCGTGACGGGCGAGGCCACGCTCGATTTCATTCGTCAGTTCAAGGTCGACTTCGGCATCGTGGGCATCTCCGCCATCGACGCCGACGGGACGTTGCGCGATTTCGACTACCGCGAAGTGCGGGTGGCCGAAGCGATCATCGCGCAGTCCCGGACGGTGTTTCTCGCCGCCGATCACAGCAAGTTCGGACGTCCGGCGCTCGTGCGGCTCGGCCATCTTTCGCAAGTCGATGCGTTGTTCACCGACCGCCCGGTCCCGGCAGGCATGGAGGCGGTGATTGCCGAGGCCGGAACGCTGGTCCACGTGGCGGACTGACGCCGCCCGGACGCGTGCGATGACGAATGTGCGAACTCCCACATCGGGACGTTGAAATGTGCGAATTCGAAACTCATATGGCGTGATCTGTTAGAATTCGAATGTTGATGTTCGAAAACGAACATTTTCAGAGCGTTCACGAAAATTCCGAACATTCCGAACATTTCGAACATTCCGAGCTTTCGTGAACCCGTTCGACCTTTTCCCTGATTTGCCCCCGATATTGGGAGTGACGACGTGCAGACACCCGCGCAATCCCCAGCCGTGAACGGACTGGCCTCCACGACATCTTCCGCAGCCGCTGCGCCTGCTGCCCCGTATGACCTGCTGGTCGTGGGGGGCGGCATCAACGGTACCGGCATCGCCCGCGACGCCGCCGGTCGCGGCCTGCGCGTGTTGCTCGTCGAGCAGGACGATCTGGCGTCGCATACGTCGTCGGCCAGTACCAAGCTGATCCACGGGGGCCTGCGCTATCTCGAGTACTACGAGTTCGGGCTGGTGCGCAAAGCGTTGCAGGAGCGCGAAGTGCTGCTGCGCGCCGCGCCCCACATCATGTGGCCGCTGCGTTTCGTCATGCCGCACATGCCGAATCTGCGCCCGGCCTGGATGATTCGCGCGGGCCTGTTCCTCTACGATCACCTCGCGCGACGCGAGATTCTCCCCGGTTCGCGCGGCATCGATCTGCGTCAGCATCCGGCAGGCGTGCCGCTGCGTCGCGATCTGACGCGCGGGTTCGTGTACTCCGACGGCTGGGTGCAGGACGCACGCCTCGTGGTGCTCAACGCGCAGGACGCCGCCGAGCGAGGTGCAACGGTGCTCACGCGCACGCGTCTGACCGGCGCCGAGCGCGGCGAACACTCCTGGACGGCGCAACTCGAAACGACGGCGGGCGAGCGTCAGACCGTGCGTGCGCGCGCCATCGTCAACGCGGCCGGACCGTGGGTCGGTCACCTGCTGGGCGACGTGCTGCGTCAGGAGGCGACGCATCGTATCCGCAACGTCAAGGGCAGCCACATCGTGACGCGCAAGCTGTTCGATCACGACCACGCGTACATCTTCCAGAATCCCGACAAGCGCATCATTTTCGCGATTCCGTACGAGCGAGATTTCACACTCATCGGCACGACCGATCTCGAATATCTCGGTGACCCCGCAACGGTGGCGATCAACGACGACGAGATCGACTACCTCTGCAAGTCGGCCAGCGAGTACTTCACGAAGGCGATTACGCCGGCCGATGTCGTGTGGACGTATGCGGGCGTGCGTCCGCTGATGGAGGAGGACGTCGCCAATCCGTCGGCGGTGACGCGCGATTACAAGCTCGAACTCGATGCCCCCGGCACGCGCGCACCACTGCTGTCGGTGTTCGGCGGCAAGATCACGACCTATCGTCGTCTCGCGGAAGAGGCGATGTCGCATCTTCATGGCGCGCTGGGCTTCACGCACGGCGACTGGACGGCCGGCGCATCGCTGCCGGGCGGCGACATGGCCGAACCGGACGCCGGCGTGTTCGAGACGTCGCTGCGTGCACAGATGCCGTGGCTGCCGGCGTCGCTCGCACAACGTTACGCTCACACGTATGGCACACGCACGCACGTGCTCGTGGGCGATGCGAATTCGCTCGACGGTCTGGGGCAGCGCATCTGCGGCGATCTGTACGAGGCCGAACTGCGCTATCTGGTGCAATACGAATGGGCGCGCACCGCGCAGGACGTGTTGTGGCGCCGGACCAAACTCGGCTTGCACGTCGGTAAGGAAGGCGAGGCCAGCGTGGCCCAATGGTTCGAGCAGCATCTGGCCATGGCCGCCTGAGCGCGGTGGCCCAAGTGGTGACCTGAGCGCCACACAAAGCAAAGAGCGGCCGCCGTCCAGTGCGGCCGCCATCGCATCAAGGAGACGAAGACAATGTCAGGAGGCGCGTACATCCTCGCGTTCGATCAGGGCACCACGAGTTCGCGAGCGCTACTGTTCGATCGCGACGGTCATGTGGTGGCGACCGCCCAGAAGGAATTTCGTCAGATCTATCCGCATCCCGGCTGGGTCGAGCACGACCCGCGCGAGATCTGGTCAACGCAGGCCGGTGTCGCTGCCGAGGCGTTGACGCACGCTGGCGTCGGCGGCAACGACATCGCGGCCATCGGCATTACGAATCAACGCGAGACCACGATCGTCTGGGATCGCCGCACGGGCGAGCCGGTGTACAACGCCATCGTGTGGCAAGACCGTCGTATGGCGGACTTCTGCGAGCAGCTTCGTGCGCAAGGCAACGAAGCGCTGGTCGCGAGCCGCACCGGTCTGCGCATCGACTCCTACTTCTCGGGCAGCAAGATCCGCTGGATTCTCGATCATATCGACGGCGCGCGCGAGGCGGCCGAGGCGGGGCATCTCGCCTTCGGTACGGTCGATAGCTGGCTGGTGTGGCATCTCACGGGCGGCAAGCTGCATGTGACGGATGTGTCGAACGCCTCGCGCACCATGCTCTTCAACATCCATTCGCTCGAATGGGACGACGAACTCCTCGCGCTGCTCGACGTGCCGCGCAGCATGCTGCCGGAGGTGCGCTCGTCGAGTGAAGTCTACGGGCATACGGCCACGCCGCTGTTCTCTGCGCCGGTGCCGATCGCCGGCATTGCGGGTGATCAGCAGGCCGCGTTGTTCGGCCAGATGTGCCTCTCGCCCGGCATGGTGAAGAATACCTACGGCACGGGCTGTTTCATGGTCATGAACACCGGTGACAAGCCGCAGGCGTCGAGCCATAACCTGCTCACCACGGTCGCGTGGAAGATCGGCAACCGGGTGGATTACGCGCTCGAAGGCAGCATCTTCATCGGCGGTGCGGTCGTGCAATGGTTACGCGACGGACTGGGCATCATTCGTCACTCGCGCGATGTCGAAGCGCTGGCGACGAGCGTGCCCGATGCCGACGGCGTCGTGCTCGTGCCCGCGTTTGCCGGACTCGGCGCACCCCACTGGCAGCCGCACGCGCGCGGCACACTGTTCGGCGCCACGCGCGGCACCACGGCGGCCCATGTGGCCCGCGCCGCGCTCGACAGCATCGCTTTCCAGACACTCGACGTGCTGCGCGCCATGGAAGCCGATGCCGGTCTGCATGTGTCGGAATTGCGAGTGGACGGCGGCGCAGCAGCCAACGATCTGCTCATGCAGTGGCAGGCCGATTTGCTGGGGGCAGATGTCGTGCGTCCGAAGGTGATCGAGACGACGGCCGCCGGTGCCGCCTATCTCGCGGGACTGGCTGTGGGCTACTGGCCCGACATCGACACGTTGCAGCGCCAGTGGCAGTTGCAGCAGCGCTTCTCGCGCAAGCTGTCCGGGCAGGAAGTCGAGCGTGCGGTCGGCAGTTGGCAACGTGCGGTGCGCGCGGCGAAGGCGTGGGCCGAAGATAGCTGATGGATATCTGATAGCTGGCAGAAAGCGTGCCGACCGGCTGTCGCGTGCCATGCCGGCGACAGTCACGCGCTGAAGTCACCGGACGGCGTCGCCTCGCCGAAGTGTGGCTTCAGCGCAGCGCCCGACCGGGCGCGACATGACGGCGATCACCAGCGGCTTCGTGCCGACGGTGTCGCCAGCTTGCACACCGCTCGCGCGGATGACGACGGGCCGACTTGGCCGGGCTCGCCGGTGCGAGCGATCTGACGCAGGGACTTAGGGCGCAAGGCCCGGTGCGGCGCATTTGCATGATCCTCTCCCTGATTCGATTCCCTTGTCCGATCCGACCGGCCGGCGCGGCGTCTTTGACATCTGACGCTTCACGCGCCGTCGGTCTCTGGTGCAAATCCGTCCGCACCCGGGGCGCTCCCGGCGAGGGATAGGCATCGGGCGTGCCGGGGCCATGTGGCGTGCATGGCGTGATTCCCGAGGCGGTCGGCCTGGCGAAGAGACTTCCCCGGGGGCGGACGGCTTGCCCCCTCATTAATGCGAGAAGCATGCCAATGCTCGCAACCCATTGAATCGTCAGAGAAGTTCGACGAGCACGGTGGCGAAATTTGCGCCGTGCAGCGAAAAACGTTTCAGGATTGAACGACCGGAAGGCACGCGCGCGGCAAATGTTTCACGCGGGGCAGCGGTGCACGGGGAGACGACGGCGTTGCGTCAATGAGCGATGGTGAGGCGACGCATGAAGAAGCGAGTGAAGACGCGCGTGACGGCAAATTAGGCAATGCACTTGACAGTCAATGCCGGCGGGCGATTGCGCCGCCGGCAGGGGACTTATGCAAAGGGTTATCAACAGTTGCTGTGGATATCCTTGCCGTCACGTCAGGCAACCCCTGACGGGGCTCGCTCAGGCGGCCGGTTTCTGGCCGACGGTGAAGGCGATCTCGCCCACGCCGGCGACGCCGGCGCTCACCTTGTCGCCCGGTTCGAGCGGACCGACGCCGGCGGGCGTGCCGGTGAAGATCAGATCGCCGGCTGCGAGCTTCACGCTGCGCGAGATCTCGGCGATCAGGTCGGGCACCGACCAGATCAGTTCGTTGAGGTCGCCGGTCTGACGGTTCTCACCGTTTACGTCGAGCCACACGCGGCCCTCGTTAGGATGACCGACGTCGGCCACGGCGTGCAGCGGGCCGCACGGTGCCGAGGCGTCGAACGCCTTGCCCCAGTCCCACGGCCGACGCGTGTCTTTGGCCTGCTGTTGCAGGTCACGGCGCGTCAGATCCACGCCCACGCCATAACCCCACACCAGCGACAGCGCATCGCCGGCATCCACGTTCTCGCCCTCGGCGCCGATGGCGACAACGAGTTCGATCTCGTGATGCAGCTCGCTCGTGAGCGGCGGATAGGGCAGCGTGCCCTCGGCGGGCACGACGGCGTCGGCCGGCTTCATGAAGAAGAACGGCGGTTCACGGTCCGGGTTGCTGCCCATCTCGCGGGCGTGTGCGGCGTAGTTACGGCCGACGCAAAACACGCGGCGCACGGGGAAGCGGGCGTCGCTGCCGGCCACAGAGACCGACGCCTGGGGCGGGGCCGAAATAACGAATTGGCTCATGAGAAGACTCTCGAACGATGTGAGACGAATACCAACAACAAACACAAACCGACGTCGTCCGGGACAAGCCCGGTGACGACATCGGGAATTCGGATGGCCTGACCGACGCGCCGGTCCACGGCCTGGCCGCTGACTCGCGGTTACTTGGCGAACACCTGCGACATGTCGGCGAACGCCTTGAACTCCAGCGCGTTACCCGACGGGTCGTAGAAGAACAGCGTCGCCTGTTCGCCGACCTGTCCGGCGAAACGGATGTGCGGCTCGATCACGAAGCGCGTGCCCGCCGCGCGCAGCCGGTCGGCGAGCGCGTGCCATGCAGGCATGTCAAGGATAACGCCGAAATGCGGGACGGGGACGTCGTCGCCGTCGACCGGGTTGGTGATGCGCTTGCCGGCGTCGTCCGGCGACAGGTGCGCGACCAGTTGATGGCCGAAGAAGTCGAAGTCGATCCAGTGATCCGAGCTCCGGCCCTCGGCACAGCCCATCACGTCACCGTAGAACTGGCGGGCCGCAGCGAGATCGTGGACGGGAAAGGCGAGGTGGAAAAGCGGCGTGGCCATAGGGGACTCCGGTGCAATGTGGGGTTGAACGACGTCGTGCACAGCGCGTGTCGCGATGGATGCGTCGATTTGCTGTAAATTCTATCCATCGATAAAAATAATCAGAAACGAATAATTCGACCGCTCAGCATAGAAATTTTCGATCCATGATCCGCTACCTGAAAACCTTCGTCACGGCTGCCGAAACCGCGTCGTTCTCGGCGGCCGGTACGCGTCTCGGGCTGACGCAATCGGCCGTGAGCGCCCAGATCCAGCGTCTCGAAGACGACCTTGGCGTGCAACTGTTCGAGCGCACCGGGCGCGCCGTGTCGCTCTCTGACGACGGACGGCGTCTGCTGGCGCAGGCGCAAGGCGTGATTGCGGGCTATCAGGCGATGCGTGGAGACGCCGGGGCGCAGGGCGGGCTGGCGGCGCTCGCGCCCATCCACGTCGGTGCGATCCTCACGGTGCAGCTCGGTCTCTTGCCCGGTGCGGTACAGCGCTGGACCGCGCTTGGCGCCATGCCGCATCTGAACATCGTGCCCGGCATGTCGGTGCAACTGCTCGCGCAACTCGACGCCAAGGAGCTCGATCTGGCGGTGATGATCCGTCCGCGCATCGGGGTGCCGGCCGACATGAAGTGGCTCACGCTCATGCACGAGCCGTACGTTGCGATTGCGCCGAAGGGCACGCGCGGAGACGTCGCCGACTGGGCGTTGGCGCTGCCGTTCGTGCGCTACAACCGGCGTTCCTACGGCGGCGATCTCGTCGACCGGTACTTGCGACGTCACCGGTTGTGGGTGCGTGAAGGCGTGGAGCTCGATGAGCCCGAAGTGATTCTGCGCATGGTGCGCGCGGGACTCGGATGGTCCATCGTGCCGGCCACGCTCATCGGTCTGCCGGTCGATGCGAAGGCGCCGGGTGCGCCCGTTCGTGGCGCGCTGCGGGGCCGAGGTGCCAACGAGCCCGACAATGTCGCCAAAGCCGCTAAAGCGGCATCGGGCGTGCAGGTGCTGCCGCTGTCAGGCGCGCCGCTCACGCGCGAGCTTGGGGTGCTGGTGCGTCAGTCGGCGCTCAAGCGAGCGCCCGTGGGTACGCTGATGAAATGTCTTAGCGACGAGGCGGATTCGCAGGGCTGACGTCGTCGGCGGCGCCGGGTGTGACATCGCCGTTCCCTGGCGACGACGCCATCGTCGCGCCTCCCAGCGCTTGCCACAGCGCAGCGGTGTCCACCAGCCGCGCGCCTTGCGTGTCCAGCCGCGCTCGGAGCGCATCGAGCGCCTGACGCTGGGCGTCCAGCAATGCCAGATGGCTGATGCCCCCGACACGGTAACGCTCGCTTGAGATTCGGTAGGCGTTCTCGGCGCGCTGCGCGGCGTCGGCCTGTGCGGTGAGCTTGTCCGCGTCGGCTTCGAGGGCGCGCATCGCGTCCGCCACTTGCGCGAGACCCAGCAGCACCGTGTCCCGATACGAAGCGAGTGCGGCGTCGTACGCGGCGATGGCCGAGCGTCGCTGGGCACGTAGCTCGCCGCCGCGAAAGAGCGGTTGCAGCAGGTTCATGCCGAGGTTCCAGATGTTGATGCCATCGCCCAGATCGGCCGTGCGCATGCGCTGGGTGCCGAAGCTACCCGTCAGGGTGAATTGCGGATACAGGTTCGCCGTCGCCACGCCGACATCGGCACTCGCTTTATGCAGCAGTGCCTGCGCGGCCCGGATGTCGGGCCGCCGTTGAGCCAGCGTCGACGGTAGCGAGACCGGTACCGTCTGCGGCAATTGCAGTGAGGTGATGTCGATGGCGGGCGATGTGAAGGCGCCGGGCGCCTGACCGACCCAGCGTGCCAACTGATGATCGTATTGCGATATCTGCAAACGAAGCCCCGGTAATTGCGCTTCCGTTTGCGCGACCAGCGCAGCCTGATTCTGGACGTCGAGCGTCGCCACGCCTCCGACGCGCTCACGCGAGCGCGTAATGTCGAGCTGCTGGCGTTGCGCAACGAGCATGCCTTCGAGCGCGGCGAGTTGCGCGCGAGCGCTGGCCTGACGCAGCGCGGCGGTGACGACATTGCCGGCGAGCGAGAGCCGTGCCGCGTCGAGTTCGAAGCGCTGATAGTCGATTTGCGCGGCCAGCCCTTCGAGCGCACGGCGATTGCCGCCGAAGACGTCGAGCGTGTACGACACGTCCACGCTGGCGTTGTACAGCGTGAACGGCCCGGGGCTCGGCACGCTAGTTATGCCGAACGACGCGAGGTCGACCTGCTCGCGCGTGCCCGAGAATTTCAGATCGGCCGATGGCAAGAGCCGCGCGCCCGCCTGCGCGCGATAGTCCTCCTGCGCCTGCCGCAGCTTGGCTTCGGCCTGTCGCAGTGTCGGACTGTCACTGAGCGCCTGCGCGACGAGCGCGTTCAGTTCGGTCGAGCCGAAGCGCGTCCACCAGGCAGAGGGCACGTCGGCATTGGTCGTGAGCGTCTGACGCTGGCCTTGCGGTGCCATAAGGTCCGGCGTACCCGATGTCGTTTCGGGCTGCGCCCCGGTGGTGTATCGCGCGACGGCCGGGGTGTCTGGCGTGCGGAAATCGGGGCCGACGGCGCAGCCCGACAGCACACCGGCAAGCGCGCACGCCACGATCAGCCCGCCCATCATGGCGAGCGCCGAGGGGCAGGAACTGAGGCGAGAAAGCACGTGGCGGGCGGCTCGCATAGGCGGTTCAGTCGAGCGTGCGTTTATAGAATCTGACGGCCACCGTCATGAGCACGGCGCAGAAAACGAGCAGCGGCCATAGATCGTGCCAGGCGTCCGCCCATCCGTTGCCCTTGAGCAGAATGCCGCGAATGAGCCGGTTGAAATACGTCAGCGGCAGCACGTTGCCGATCGCCTGCGCCCACGCAGGCATGCCGCGAAACGGGAACATGAAGCCGGACAGCAGCATGTTCGGCAGAAAGTAGAACACGGTGAGCTGCATCGCCTGCAACTGGTTCTGCGCGAACGACGAGAGCGCGATACCGACCGTCAGGTTGGCGGCGATGAAGACGAGCGCCGACAGGTAGATGGCGATCACGCTGCCCTCGAACGGCACGTGAAACACGAAGCGCGCCGCGATCAGGATGATGCTCGCCTGAATCAGACCGATGGCGATGTACGGCACGATCTTGCCCGTCATCACTTCGATGGGCAGCACCGGTGTCGCGAGCAGATTCTCCATGGTGCCGCGCTCACGTTCGCGCACGATCGCCAGCCCGGTCATCATCGCGAGCGTCATGGTGAGGATCACGCCCATCAGGCCGGGAATGATGTTGTACTGCGTGATGCCCTCGGCGTTGTACAGACGGTGCACCTGCACGTCGAACGCACTCTGCCCGCCTGCCAGCCCGGCCAGTGGTCCGGTCAGGTCCTTCTGCGCGACGGACTGTACGATGGCGGGCAGTGCACCGAGCGCGGAGGCCATCGCCATCGGATCGGTGGCATCGGCTTCGACGAGCAGGGCGGGGCGCTCGCCACGCAACAACCGTCGTGTGAAATCGGTCGGGATATTGAGCACGAACTGCACGCGGCCCTGTGCCAGCGCAGCGCGGCCCGCCTCTTCGCTCGACAGCGTTTCTGTGAGGCGGAAGTATTCGGAGTGCTCCATCGCGGCGACGAAGCTGCGGGTGAACTCGCTGTCGTCATGCATCAGCACGGCCGTGGGCATGTGCTTCGGATCGGTGTTGATGGCGAAGCCGAAGAGCGTCAGTTGCACGAGCGGCACGGCGACGATCATGGCGAACGTCACCCGGTCGCGCCGCAGTTGCAGGAATTCCTTGCAGACGATGCTCCACCAGCGGGCGATGGAGAACCCGAGCGGCGCGCTCACGTCCCGTCTCCGAAGTTGTCCCTGGCGTGGCTCATCAGATAGATGAACACGTCTTCCAGACTCGTGTCGATGGGCGTTACGCGAAGGCCGCGCGTGTCGGCCAGATCGCGAAGCAGTTTGCCCAGCGCGTCGGCATCCGTGCCGCTCACGTGCAGGGCGCTGCCGAACGCGACCGTTTGCGCCACGACGGGTTGCTCGCGCAGTTCCCGGGCGAGATCGACGAGATCGTCGCCATGCACGGTCCACGTCGACAGGTGCTGGCTTTCGATGACTTCCGCCGCCGAGCCCTGTGCCAGCAATTCGCCGTACGAGATGTAGGCGAGCTTGTGGCAGCGCTCGGCTTCGTCCATGTAATGGGTGCTGACCAGTACCGAAATGCCGCGTGCGGCCAACTCGTGCAGTTCCTCCCAGAAGTCGCGACGGGCGGTCGGGTCCACCCCGGCGGTCGGCTCGTCGAGCAGCAGGACCTGCGGCTCGTGCAGCATGCACGCCGCCAGCGCCAGCCGCTGTTTCCATCCGCCCGAGAGCGAGCCCGTGAGTTGATTGGCGCGCGCTTTGAGGCCGAGCCGTTCGATGGCCTGCTCGACGGTGTCCTTGCGGTTCGGCATGCCGTACACGCGGGCGACGAAATCGAGATTCTCGCGAATCGTCAGGTCTTCCCAATAGGAGAAGCGCTGCGTCATGTAGCCGACGTGCCGCTTGATCTGCGCACTCTCGCGCACGATGTCGAAGCCCAGACACGTGCCGCTGCCGGAGTCGGGCGTGAGCAGGCCGCACATCATGCGAATGCAGGTGGTCTTGCCGCTGCCGTTCGGTCCGAGAAAGCCGAAGATCTCGCCGCGCCGGACCTGCATCGACAGGTCCTTCACGACGTGCTTGTCACCGAAGTGCTTGTTCAGTCCACGCACGTCGATGGCGAGTTCGTTGGGGCTGTCGTGGTTATCGTGGATGTCATGCCCGTTGCGCGCGCCGTCGGCGCCTTCGCCGGACGTCGGTGTCCCGTCGCGCGTCGAGGCAGCGAGGCCGGTCATTGACGACTCACCTGCACCGGCTGCCCGGGGTTGAGCTTGATCGCGTCGGCCGGCGCCGGATGCGCCTCGATCATGTAGACGAGCTTGTCGCGCGTGTCGTTGCTGTAGATGACGGGCGGCGTGTATTCCGCCTGATTGGCGACGTAGGTGATACGGGCGTCGACACCCGCGCCGCAGCCGTCGCAAGCGATATGCACCGTCTGACCGGCATGCAGGTCGCCGAGCGCGGCTTGCGGCACGAAGAACCGGACCTTGATGTTGGCGGGCGGCAGAAGCCGCACGACGGGACTGCCTGCCGCGACCCACTCGCCCACGCGATACATCGTGTCGTACACGCGCCCCGGCGCGTTGGCTACCGCGTGCTTCTGCGCGAGCTGCCAGTCGGCTTGCGCCAGCGATGCCCGCGCCACGTCGACCTGCGCGGCCTGCGACTGACGTTGCGCCTCGCGTCCGGGCAGCCGGGCGACGGCCAGACTGCTTTGCAACTCCTGAACGCGTGCTGTGGTGCTGCGGGCACCGGCACGGCTGGCGTCGAGCTGCTCGCGCGAGATGCCACCGGCGGCGTATTGCGCCTGATCGCGGTCGAACTGGGTGACGGCCTTGTCGCGCTCGGCAATCGCCTGCTGAAGTTGCGCGGCCGAGACGGCAATCTCGTCGGGGCGCTTGCCGGTGCCGAGATCGCGCAGTTGGGCTTCGGCACTCGCGAGCGTCTCGCGGGCGTGGGCCTGTGCGGCGATCTCGAAGGTGGCTTCGAGATCGAAAAGGGCATCCCCGGTCTTGACCTGTTGGCCGCGCGCGACGGAAAGCGTCTGCAAGGTGCCGGCCTGCGAGGAGGCGACATAGACGAACTCGCCCTCGACGTAGCCCTGCCACGGCTTGGGGCCGCCGTCGCCGCAGCCTGCCAGCAGGGCGAATGTCGCCACGGCAGCAAGAGTCATCGCGTTGGTGCACATGCGTCGGGGTGCCGACATGGCGCGCCTCGTGCGTTGCGGGTGTCCGTCGCCACCTTAGCGCAAAAGCGCAGCGGGAGGCAATCGGGACTGAGGGCACTCACTAATCTCTTGATTCTCAAGTGATTTTCAATTTTTTATGCGCTCATTCTTCGCTCATTCTTCGTTACTATCATCATGCGTTGGCGCCGCCGTCTTGCGGCACCGCGCCGACCGGCCGCTCATGCCGCTACGACGTCAGCGGGGGGACCCCGGAAAGCCCACGGCATTGGCATCTCGCAAGTTCATTCATGCTCAAATCGCTTCGCAACCAGCTCGTGATCGCCATCGGCGTGGTGGTCAGCCTTTTCGCCGTGATACAGGGTGTCAGCTCCTACCATTTCTCCGTGACGGGGACGTCGGCGTTGCTCGACCGGCGCATGGAATGGCTGGCGACGCGGGTGCGTGTCGACTTCAGCGACGGCTCGCTGTCGTTCCATCTGCTCACCAGACCGGACACGCACGATCTCGTGATCGCGGTCTGGCAAAACGGTGAGGACGCGCCGGCGTTCGCCAGTGACCCGACGATAACGCTGCCGCGCGATGCAACGCTTGGCTTCACCACGCGAGAGATCAACGGCGAGAAGTGGCGGCTCTATACCCGGCGGCGTCCCGATCAGCTCGTTCAGATCGCGCAACGTATCTCGGTGCGGGACTCCATCGAAAAGCGCGCGGCAACGCGCACGCTTTGGCCGATCGTGCTGTTCATTCCGCTGGTGTGGGTCGCCGTGCTGCTCGTCGTGAGTCGGTCGTTACGACGACTGAACCAGCTCGGCGCGCGCGCGCGTGCCGTCGACGTGAACCATCTGCAACCTTTGCCGCTCACCGGCGTGCCGAACGAACTGCTGCCGTTCGTTCGTTCGATCAACATGATGATCGAGCGGCTAGCTCATTCGATTGAGACGGAGCGTCAGTTCATTGCCGACGCCGCCCACGAATTGCGCACTCCGCTCACCGCGCTACAACTGCAAGCTGACAATCTGCAAGGCGAAATTGCACCGGGCAGCCTCGAACGTTTCCGGGAGTTGCAGGGCGGCATTTCGCGCAGCAGCAACCTCATCACGCAGTTGCTGAGACTCGCCCGCGCCGACGCGCCGCCCGTGGGCAAGTCCATGACGCGTGCGATGACGAGCGTGGACGTGGGCGCGGCGGTCGTGACGGCCGTCGCCGACGTGCTGCCCACAGCGATACAGCGTGGCATCGATATCGGCGCGGACGAAATGGACGACGCTCGCGTACAGGCGGTCGCGCTCGACGTCGATACCGTCGTGCGCAATCTCGTCTGCAATGCGGTGCGATATACGCCCAACGGCGGGCGCGTCGACATCTCCACTCGCGTGCGCGGCCTGAGTGTGGACATCGTGGTGATGGACAGCGGCCCGGGAATCGACGAAAGCGTATTGCCGCGCGTGTTCGATCGCTTCTTTCGCGTGAACGCAGACGGCGAGGGCAGCGGGCTCGGGCTGGCGATCGTCAAGGCGATCGTTATGCGTTACGAGGGCACTGTCACCCTGCGCAACCGCCGCGACGGACAATCCGGCATCGTGGCGACGGTCAGCCTGCCGGTCGAGCGCACCGCTGGGGCATGACGCACGATCCGGCTGACGCACGGATGCCGTACGGTGGTCAAGCGGTCAAGCGGTCAAGCGTTCATAAGGCAAACAAGACGTCACGGTTTCATGAGGTCAAAGACATGAGAGTGCTGCTCATCGAAGACGATGTCCAGATCGGCCAAAGTCTGCTGCGCGCCTTGAAGGACGCGGGGCACAGCGTCGATTGGGTGCGCGATGGCGTGGCCGGCAGACATGCCGTCGCTGACGCCGATTACATGGTCGTGCTGCTCGATCTGGGCTTGCCGGGCATGGGCGGCATGGATCTGCTCAGGTCCGTACGGGCGGCAGGCGTCGCAGTGCCGGTATTGATTCTGACCGCGCAGGACGATCTCGAGTCGCGTGTGGCAGGCCTCGATCTTGGGGCGGACGACTACCTGCTCAAACCGTTCGCGGTTCCCGAGTTGCTCGCGCGCATGCGCGCGGTGATTCGCCGCAAAGCGGGCTACGCGTCTTCGCGGCTTGGCGACGACGCGTTGAATCTCGATCTGGATAAACGCACGCTCACGTGCAACGGTGTGACCACGGTGCTGTCCGCACGGGAGTTTTCGCTGATGCTGGCGTTTCTCGAGCGGCCCGGCACGATCCTCTCGCGTGAGCAACTCGAAGACCGCTTGTACGGCTGGGGCAAGGAAGTCGAAAGCAACGCGGTCGACGCGTTGATCCACTCGGTGCGCAAGAAGGTCGGCGCATCGGTGATTCGCAACGTGCGCGGCCTCGGCTGGACGGTGATGCTCGGTAATGTGGGGCAGGCGGGCGACGCCGGTCAGCGCGGCGAGAACGCCGACTGACGAGGGATACTTACTGTCGATCCGCCATCGAAGCTACGATCCGGCCGTCGCATCGTGCGCGCTGTGCGTCGTGTTGATACGACGCATTCTCACGCTCATTTCCCGCTCATTCTTCGCTTCTACGATATGTCCCACCGAAGCACATATCGAGTGAGGCATCATGGCAAAACAGGACCGTTGGCGTGGCGACCGCAGGCTGAGATGTCTGCTGGCTGCCGGAATCGCCGCGTTCGCGCTGTCCGCCTGCCGGGGCAGTCATCTACCCGTCGCCAAGCATCGCAACGACGATGATGACGTGATCGATCTGCTCGACGGCAAGGTGCTGGAAACGTATCGCCAGTCGCTGTGCGCTGCGGATTTCGATGACGAGGTCGCGTTGCGGCTACATCCGCCCTGACACGACTGCGGATCGTAAGACGCCGGCGGGCTTTCCCGTCTTGCCGCGTTCGATAAGCCGTTAGCGGCGTCTTGCGCTTCTGGGCCGCACTCACGCCGCCCGCTTCATGTTTTTCCCTTCATTTGCTACAGGACTTGCCCCGGGGTATGCCCCGTCGGCCGATCGCCAACATGTTGAAACGACTCTCTCTCATCGCGCTGCTGCTCGGAATCGCCGCAAGTCTGACCGGTTGTGTCGTCGCCCCGGCCGCCCCAGCGCAGTGGGTGCCTGCCCACTACGACTCGTGGGGCTACTGGCATCACGGCTATTGGCGCTAAACCATTTGTCGCAACGGTTTGCGACCACATTGCCTTTGCCTTCTTCGTTGTGCGTTCACTCACTCATTTCGCTTTTTAAGGCTTTCCCGCCATCGCTCTCTTTGAATACGCGACTATGTTGAAATCTTCTTTTTTGTTCGCGACCACGCTGTGCGCCGCATTTATCCTGATGTCCCCCGCACAGCCGGCTGCGGCGCAGGTGGTGGTGACACCCGCGCCTGCCCCGGTGGTGGTGGCGCCGACGCCGGTGGTCGTTGCCCCGCCTCCGGCCGTTGTGGCTCCGCCTGTCGTGGTCGTCGCGCCGCGTCCGATCGTGTGTCACTGGATCGCCCGCCGCGAGCCTGACAACGGCTACTACGGCTGGCACTGGCGTCATTACCGTGTCTGCGACTGATCCGCGTGAGGCCGCAGGCATGATGCAGCCGTGGTGTCCGGATCACGGCGCGGCCCTCATCATGGACCAGACAAGATCAAGAAGGCTTCATGCGTGCGATGAGACTCTCTGTTATTGTGCGCACATGTCCGGCGGCGCGGGGAGGCGCGAGCGGTGTTGGCGCAGCGCCCCGGATCCAATGCAACGGAGCTTGATTGATATGTCTCACGACACGTTCGACGAAAACGACTGGAAGCGATTCCTCAAACACATCGGCGAAGATCCGAACCGCCCCGGCCTGCACGAAACGCCGGCACGTGTGCAGAAGGCATGGCGTCAATGGACGGCGGGCTATGACCAGGACCCGGCCGAGGTGCTCAAGGTCTTCGAAGACGGCGCCGAGCAATACAACGAATTGATCGTGGTGCGCGGTATTCCCGTCTACAGCCATTGCGAGCATCACCTCGCACCGTTCTTCGGCAAGGCGACGATCGGCTATCTGCCCAACGGCAAGATCGTCGGCCTGTCGAAGCTCACGCGTCTGGTCGATTGCTTCGCACGTCGTCTGCAAGTGCAGGAGCGGTTGACGACGCAAGTCGCCGAAGCGCTGATGACGCACCTGCAACCGAAGGCGGTCGGCGTGGTGGTGTCATGCCGTCACATGTGCATGGAAAGCCGTGGCATTCGCACGGCCGGTGAGGAAACGGTGACGTCGTCGATGCTCGGCGAGTTGCAGCCGAATCTGGCGTTGCGCACGGAATTCCTCGCCCTCGCCCGGGACAAGTGATCGCGCGGCGGTTCGCGCCGTTCTACGCGTTCGATTGACGCGTTCGACCTACACGTTTAATTCGCGACGGTCTGAAACGAGAAACGCCAGCGGTGGATGCCGCTGGCGTTTTCTTTTGATGCGTCGCGTTCGCGTGGAGGGCGCGACCGGCAAGGTTTCCCCGTCGACGTCACGCCGTCAGCGACGACAGCGCCATCAGCGACCTCAGCGACCGTAGCGCGCCACGATCGTCGAGCCGTTCAGCGTATGACCGGCGAGCCTGGCTGCGAGGCCGTTGGCGTCGAGTCCAGCAGGCAGATCGCCCGGGGCGATATCGGTCGCCGTCACCGTGATGATGTAGTGATGCGGCGTGTCGCCGACCGGCGGGCAGGCGCCGCGATAGGCCTCGGAACCGGTGATGTTCTTGCCGACCGTGATGTTCGGGCCGGTTTTCTCGCCCGCGCCGGCGGGCAGCGACGTCATCGATGCAGGGATGTTGTAGGCAATCCAGTGAACGACACCGCCACCCTTTGCGCCATCCGGATCGGTCATCTTGATGACCACGCTGCGCGTACCCTGCGGCAGGTTTTTCCATTCGAGCGGCGGGCTCTTGTTCTCGCCGCCGCAGGCGTCGAGGCCAGCGTGAATCGCAGGCAGCAGGGCGCTGTCGGTGAATGCACTGGATGAAACGCTCATGCCTTCCGCACGTGCCGTGCCGGCGAATCCGGCAAGCAGGGTGACGGCCATGGCCGCGGCCCCTGCAATGCGCGTCACGTTCGGGGATGAAAGCCGATTCATAAGCTGCCTCCTATTTGGCAGTTGCAATGATGAGTTTGAATGGTAGTGCAAGCAGGGCCGTGCCCGCCACACCCGCGCACCAGAGCGCCACGAACCATCCCCAGCGAATCCACATGAGTTGCCATGCCGGGCGAGCCATGTCAGGGGTGTGGGTGCCGTCGCGCTCGCGCTGACGGCGCACGCCGGGACGTACGAGATCAGTGATAGTGCGCATCGTGTGCCACCTTGCCGCGAAAGACCCAGTACGCCAGCATCGTGTAGGCGAGGATCACAGGAATGATGAAGGCCGCGCCCCACATCGTGAACGAGAGACTGGAGTGCGGCGCGGCGGCGTCCCACAGCGTGATGCCCGGCAGAATCGCGTACGGGTACGCGCTGATGAGCAGACCGCTGTAGCCGAGAAACACGAGACCGATCGCGAGCCAGAACGGCGTGGCGTCGTGCGCGCGTTGCAGCACGCGACGCATGGCCAGCGTGGCCCCCGCGACCACGAACGGCACCGGCAGGCAGCGCCAGAACCATTGGCCGTCGAACCAGCGTTCTGCTACGAGCGGCAAGCGCAGCGGCGTCCACAACGAGACGATGGCCATGGTGGCGACGAGGGCGATCGTCAACGGCCACGCGAGCACGCGCAGACGACGTTGCAGATCGCCCTCGGTCTTGCCGATCAGCCAGCACGCGCCGAGCAGGGCATACGTGACGAGCAATCCGAGACCGGTGAACAGATTGAACGCCGTGACCCACGCGAAGGCATCGCCGGCAAACTGTCCGTGCTCGACGGGAATGCCCGACAGGTAGGCGCCGAGGGCCACGCCCTGGAAGAACGTCGCCCCGGCCGATCCGCCGATGAACGCGAGATCCCACCACTGCCGCGTGCGACGCGACTTGCCGCGAATCTCGAAGGCCACGCCGCGGAAGATCAGACACACGAGCATGAGCACGAGCGGCAGATACAGCGCGGAGAGCAGTACCGAGTAGACCATCGGGAACGCCGCGAGCAGACCGGCGCCGCCGAGCACGAGCCACGTCTCGTTGCCATCCCAGACGGGGGCGACGGAGTTCATCATCGTGTCGCGCTCACGCGCGTCGGGGAAGAACGGGAAGAGGATGCCGATGCCGAGGTCGAAACCGTCGAGCACCACGTAGAGAAAAAGGCCGAGCGCGATGATGGCGGCCCACGCCAGGGTCAGATCCATGAGAAGTCTCGCTATGTCCGGTAAGTGTCGAAGCGTGCCGATGCGGTTCGAAGTGTGTCGGGGCGTGTCGGTATGAGCGCGTGTCGTTGCGACCGACGACGATCAGGTCGCGTGCGCGCTGTCGGTGTCGATGCGTCCTGACAGCCCCGACATGGCCGGAATCGCCTGCGGCCCGTGGTGGACGTCATCGGTATGCGATGCGCCTGCCGGGGTGCCCGGCGCGCGGTTCGGGGGCGGCGTCACGTCAGCCCCGACCGGCCCGCTGCGCAGAATTTTCAGCAGGTAATACACGCCCGTGCCGAACACGAGGAAGTAGGCGAGCACGAGCACCAGCAGCGACACCTGTACCTGCTGGGCGCTCACCGGCGACATGGCGTTCGCCGTGCGCATCACGCCGTACACGACCCAGGGCTGACGTCCCGCTTCGGTCGTGACCCATCCGGCGAGCAGCGCAATGAAGCCGGTCGGCGAGAGCAGCAGCATCACGCGGGCGAAGTTGCGCGAGGCGTAGAGCGTGCCGCGACGGCGCAGCCACAGCGCCGTGAGCGCCGCGCCGATCATTGCCAGACCCAGACCGACCATGATGCGGAAGCTCCAGAACACCAGCGGCACGTTGGGGCGCTCGTCTTTCGGGAATTCCTTCAGGCCGCGAATCTCGCCGTCCCAGCTATGCGTGAGGATCAGGCTGCCCAGATGCGGCACTTCGATCGCGTAACGCGTGGTCTCGGCCTTCATGTCGGGCCAGCCGAACAGGTTGAGCGGCGTGCCGCCGGTCTTTGTCTCCCAGAGGCCTTCGATGGCGGCGATCTTCGCCGGTTGATGCTCTCGGGTATTGAGTCCGTGCAGATCGCCGACGAAAGCTTGCAGCGGCGCGAAGATGAGCAGCAGCCACATCGCCATCGAGAACATCGTCTTGACGGCCGGGTCGCGACGCCCGCGCAGCAGGTGCCACGCGCCGGTGCCCGCCACGACGAGCGCAGCCACCACGAACGCGGCAATGCTCATATGCGCGAGTCGATACGGGAAAGAGGGGTTGAAGATCACGTCCCACCACGACAGTACGACCACGCGTCCGTCGACGATCTCGTATCCCTGCGGCGTCTGCATCCAGCTGTTCGACGCGAGAATCCAGAACGTCGAGATCAGCGTGCCGATGGCCACGCAGAGCGTGGCGGCGAAGTGTGCGCGCGGACTCACGCGATGCCAGCCGAACAGCATGATGCCGAGGAACCCGGCTTCGAGGAAGAACGCGGTCATCACTTCATAAGTGAGCAGCGGTCCCGTGACCGCGCCGGCGAAGCTGGAGAAGCCCGACCAGTTCGTGCCGAACTGATAGGCCATCACCACGCCGGAGACCACGCCCATGCCGAAGCACACGGCGAACGCCTTCGACCAGAAGCGGCACAGATCGAGATAGTGCTGCTGACGTGTCTTGAGCCAGAGCCCTTCGAGTACGGCGATGAAACTCGCCAGACCGATGGAGACGGCGGGGAAAATGATGTGAAACGAGACCGTGAACGCGAATTGCAGGCGTGCGAGGTCGAGGGCATCCGGAACGGCAGTCATGTTGCGCTCTATGTATGCAATTAAACCCTGTCTTGTATGGTGATAATCTTATGATTTCACCACTTGTTTGCATGCATATTAGGCGTTGCTGCGTCGCAGCACGCGTGACAAGTCGTCACATGTGGCGCATTGACGCGGGATCTGCCATCGACCGAATCTTCGCTATTTGTATGTTTTTATTGGGATTTATGTCTGTGGGTGGTGCGGCGTCATGTCACATGTCGTCAAACGTGACGACGCAGCGTCGGCCCTCGCGTTGGTGCGTCGCACGGCTCAACTGAGCAATCCGGCGCCGATGTTGATCGACAGACCGAGCACCGCCAGATTGAAGAAGAACGAAAGGATGGCCTGTGCGAGGGCGGCCCGTCGCATGCGGCGCGACTTGAGCGCGATGTCGGCGGTTTGCGACGCGACCGCGATGGTGAACGAGAAGTACAGGAAGTCCCAGTAGTCCGGATCGCAATCCCGGTCCGGCCAGGCGAGCGCATACGGCGACTCGGTATCGGTGAAGTACAGTCGCGCGTAATGCAGCGTGTAGATCGTCGGGACGAGAAACCAGCCGGCGATGAGGGTGGCGGCAGCAAACAGAACATGCTCAGAGGCGTGCGATGCACCCCCGGCCTTCGCGCTCGCGAGAATATGAACGATGGCGGCCACGCTGGCGATCGCCGACAGACTGACGACACTCAGCACGATGACGGCGCTCTGGTCCTCCTGCTCGGCGAAGCGCTCGATGCTGCGTTTCGGGGCGGTGACCATCATGAACCAGATCATCGCCAGATACGACCACGCCCCGGCGTTCCAGCCGATCAGCACGCGGGTGACGGTGCTGAACTCTCCCTTGACGACGACCTGCACGAACAGGCCTGCAACGACGCCAATCACGATGGCGATGAGCAGCCGCGGGTGGAAGCGGACCAGATGCGGGAAAAGCTTGGCGTTCATGAGCGATGTCCGGGCGGGGCGTGGCAACGGGTGGATCGATTATCCCTCAACGGTGCCATGCCCCGGTTCGTGACGGTGTCGCCTGTGAGCGGGGCGTCATCAGGTTCGGCGTTTCAGCGTGACAGGACCATCGAGACGAAGATGGCGTTGTTGATGGCGTGAATGGCGATGGGTACGGCCAGTCCGTGTGTCTTCTTCGCGAGCCAGCCGGTCGTGAGGCCGAACAGGACGAAGAACACGAAGTGTTTCGCATCGAAGTGCACGGACGCGAAGATCACGGCCTGCCAGACGTTGGCCGCCGCGAAACTCATATGGCGGGTCAGGCCGCCGAGCAGACAGCCCCGGAAAACGAACTCTTCGACGATCGGCACGGCAACGGCGATCAGCAGGTAAGCGAGTCCGGCGCCGCCGGCCTGCCGCGCGCTGAGCACGATGATTTCATTCCAGACCGGCTTGTCCGCCGCCCCCGGCACGCCATGCCTTGCCATCATCCAGGCGCTGAACGCCGCGATCATGAGCAGAATGGCGGGCCAGATGAACCAGCGAACCTTCCACGTGCCGTAGCCGGGCCACTGGCGCCAGCCGAACTTCCAGACGGTATGGGCGAGTGCGAGCGAAACGACGCCAAGCGTGACGAAGTGAGCGATGGCCAGCTTCGGCTGCAACAGCGCCGCTCCCGTCGCCGCGACCGGATAGGCCGATGCCACCTGTCCGAGCATGAACACCGGGATCACCCAACTGGCGAGACAGAACACGGCGAGTCCATACCAGGCATGCCGCAGGCCGATGCCGTCGAAGATCGCCGGGGTCGGACGGCCTTTGCGGGCGCGCACGGTTCCGACATAGTGCACCGGAAACATCAGCAGGCCGGGCACCAGCGCGATGCACAGACCGATGGCGAGCAACGTCAGCGCCAATCCCGCAAAGGCAGGATGCAGGGCCGCCGCCGGGTCGATCGTCAGCAGCACGGCGTACGACTGGGAGAGCGGCCAGCGGTTGCCTTTGTCGTGTTCGAGCGACGATTCGATAGCCGCCGCCGCAGCTTTGCCGTCGCCGGCGGCGAGCGCCACCGACAGACGTAGCGCGCGGTTCTGCGTCAACTCCGACGCGCTGGGCGGCGTATCGGCGAGCGCACGTTGTGCGTGGGCGGGGTCGCCGGCCTGAAGCCAGGCGCGTGCGCTGGTGTACGGATCGATCTTCAAACCGGCCTGCTGCATTTGCAGCAGGAGGTCGCGCGCCGTGGTGCCCGGCAAGACGTCATGCGCGGTGTTGATGCGGGCGTTGGCGAGCCAGGGGACCTTGGGCGCCGGGGCCGCCATCAACAGACGCTTCGCTTGCGTCTTCTCTCCGTTCGACACGAGATAGCGAACGGCCAGCAACAGCACCGGGGTATCGGGGGCCAGCATGGCGGCTTCCACCGCTTGCTGGCCTGCGTTGCGCTTGTCTTGCGTCGCCTCGTAAGCATTGGCGAGCGCAGCATGCAAACGGGCGCGGTCCTGCGGCGACCACTTGGCCGACGCCGCCAGCAGAGGCGAGCCTTGCTCGATGAGCGCTTTACCGTACGTGCTTTGCAGTAGATATAGCGCGACCTCCGGAACGTTGGCGAACTTGTCGGTGAGCGTTTGCCGGCAGGCGGAGAAGTCCGTTTGCGCTTGCCCGGCCCAGCGCAGATCCTCCGACCACGAATAGTTCTGCATGAACTGGCAACGCGCGAGCGCCAGTTTCGGATCGGCGGGGTGCTCGCGCACGGCCGCGTCGAACGTCGCGACGATCTCGCGATACTTGGCGAGCGACGCGTCATCGACTTGCTGCGACAGCGCGTCTTGCGTCAGCAGCGAGGTCCCCTTGGGCGGGGCGGCGGTGGAAAAGACGGGCAGAAGGCCGAGCACGGCCATCGAGAGCTGGAGCAGGATGCGGTACACGCGAGATTTCCCGGGATATCGTTGTCGTCGACTGCGCTCGCAGTCTGTCTGAAGGGCATAACGACCCCAGCATGCCTGAACTGAAGCGGGGCCGGCTATCGGGAAACGATGCGCCATCTGGAGCAAGTCTTCGGAAATCGCGACGCGTTGTTGCTTGCCGTCATGCGGCGTGCGGCGCACGTTAATGGTGCGCCGCCGCATCGCGATGCGGCATTGTGCCCGTTGCGATGTCATGGAGAGGGCGGCCAGCGCTCGCGCCGCTTGCCCCTCATCGCGGCATTTCCCGCGCGCCGTACTCCCGCAAAAGCCCCGTGAAATGGACATCTGCCGTGTTTTGTTCCGTACATGACACCCACTTGGCACGCCAATTGCTAATCCTTGCATAAGGCCAACGGCGGCTGAGTAATGTAAGCGAAGACAAGCGAATTTTCTGCACCGCATGCATGACCCCGCAAGCGCGGGGATTTCGGGGCAACGGCGTCCCGAAGCTACAGGTCTGTTCACAGGCCGACGGCTTCGGGACGCTTTTTTTTGGCATCCGCACACGAGGGTATCCATGAGCACGCTCACGCAATCGTTGAAAAGTGGCAACTGGCGCGCGCTGGTTGCGTGTTTTCTCTACTTCGACACCGGTTTCACCGTCTGGGTGATGCTCGGACCGCTGGCCCCGTTCATCGGCAAGGACATTGCGATGACGCCCGCACAGACCGGCTTCCTCGTGGCCGTGCCGGTGCTGGGCGCCGCGATCCTGCGCGTCACGCTGGGCAATCTCTATCAGGCCTACGACGGCCGCAAGATCGCATTGATGGGGCTCGTACTGTCGGCCATTCCGTCGGTCGTGCTGCTGCTGATGCCGGGCACGCCGTCGTACACGTTGCTGCTCGTGCTGGGGGTGTTCCTCGGCGTGGGCGGTGCGAGCTTCGCCGTGGCCTTGCCGATGGCGGGCAGCAACTATCCGCCGAAGGTGCAGGGTCTTGTGCTTGGCCTTGCCGCAGCGGGTAACGTCGGTGCCGTGCTCGACGGTTTCATGTTCCCGGGACTGGCCGAACACTTCGGCTGGGCGCGCGCCGCCGGTGCCGCGCTGCCGCTGCTCGCACTCGCCGGGCTGGCGCTGGTGTTCTGGGCCAAGGATCAGGGCGTGAAGTCGGGTAGCGCACCGCGTGCGTTCTCGAGCTTCTTCATCACGGTGTTCGGGCTCGTCGCGCTGGTGTTGTGCGTGCATGCGGGCGCTTTCGGCGAAGGCAAGGCGGGCGTGCTGCTGCTGCCGGTGCTCGGTGCACTGCTCGCCATCGCCGTGCTGCCGCGTCACTATCGCGGTGTGCTCGGTGAGCGTGACACGTGGGTCATCATGCTGGTCTACAGCATCACGTTCGGCGGCTTCGTCGGCATGTCGTCGTATGTGACCACGCTGCTGATCTCGCTGTACGGCATGCCGCGTCTCGAAGCCGGTCTGTTCATGTCGCTGCTCGCGTTCCTCGGTGCGCTGGTGCGTCCCATCGGCGGTCTGGTGGCCGACCGCATCTCCGGCGTGCGCGCGCTCGTGTTGCTGCTCGCCGCCATCTCGGTCATCGACTTCGTCTTCGCGGCATGGATGCCGCCGCAAGGCGCCGGTATCGCGCTGCTCGTGCTGATCTACCTGTGCTTCGGTCTGGGCAACGGGGCGACGTTCCAACTCGTGCCGCAACGCTGGCAAGGCAAGACGGGCCTGATGTCGGGCATCATCGGTGCAGCCGGTGGTATCGGCGGCTTCTATCTGCCCGTGATCATGGGCATCGCCAAGGAGTCGACGGGCAGCTATCAGATGGGGTTCGCCACGTTTGGCGCATTGGCGGCGCTCGCCTTCGTGCTGGTGGTTGCGCTGCGCACGCACTGGATGTCGTGGGCCTTGCCCAAGGAAGTGGCGGGTGCGCCGGTGCTCGCCGGTGGTGTCGCGCACGTGGAATAAGCGTGGAGTAGGCGTCGTTCGTCGATTGTCGCGGGCTGGCGCTCGCATGCAGGATCTCAGGCCCGTCGATGCGAAGGCACGACGGGCCTTGGTTTGTGCGAGACGCATCGCATAGACTGTCGGGCAACATCGTTTTCCCGCAGGAGCCACCATGCGTCTGGGCGTCCCCAGTCTCTCGGCGTTGCAGGCCTTCGAGGCCAGTGCCCGTCATCAGAATTTCGCGGCAGCCGCGCAAGAACTCGCGCTCACACACGGCGCCGTCTGCAAGCGGGTCGGGGAGTTGGAAAAGCACCTGGGGGTCGCGTTGTTCGAGCGTGTCCGGCAGCGGCTCGTGCTTACGCCCGCTGGCGCCGAATACGCGAAACGCATTCGCGTGCATCTCGATCAGATTCGCCGCGACACGCTCGACGTCGTGCAGCAGGGCCGTGAATCCGAGCTGGAAATTGCCGTCGGTGTGACGTTCGCCGCGCAGTGGCTCATTCCCCGGCTCGAAGACTTCTATGCCACCACGCGTGACGTGCGTCTGCATATTCTCGGGCGCGATCAGCCCGTGTTCTTCGACGATTCCGCATTCGATGCGGCGATCTACTTCAGCACGCGGCTATGGCCCGGCATGCCCGGCACGGCGCTTGTCACCGACGATTCGCTCTTGCTCGTGGCCGCGCCTCGACTGCTGGCGGGGCGCACGTCATTGACGCTCGACGAAGTCGCCGGGCAGTCGTGGATCTGCCCGCGCGATCTCCCGCGCGTGTGGGACGACTGGTTCGCGTCGCAAGGTGCGACGCACGCGTCGGAGATCCGGCCCCAACGCGGTGCGCAGCGTTACGACATGTTCATCATGGCGATCAACGCGGCAGTCGCCGGACTCGGCGTGGCGTTGCTGCCGCGTGTGCTCATCGAGCGCGAACTCGCGAGTGGCGCCTTGATGCAGGCCCACGCGCATACGCTCGCGAATCCCCAGACCATCTACTTCTCGTACCCGGCGCAGCGTCGCGACTGGACACCGTTGCGTCAGTTCGACGCCTGGTTACGCCGCGCTGTCGACGGGTATCTCGGCGAACGCGTCAGCGAACGGACCTGATTACCGGGCCGACCGGAGGTCAGGGCATTCGCGCAGCACTTGCTCGTAGAGGCCCTGATAGCCGAGCCACGCCACATAGTCCGATCCGAGCAGACGGAAGACCTCGCGGGCTTCGGCGTCGGAGAGCACTTCGAGCGGTCCGGCGGCTTCGGCCAGCAACTGCACCTGCGCGCATCGCTCCATCGCGAGAAAGCGGTAGGCCGCGGCATCGACGGACGAGCCGACGGTGAGCAACCCGTGATTCAACAGCACGGCGGCACGCTGATGCCCCATCGTCTGGGCAATACGACGACCTTCGTCTGCACCGAGAACGAGCACGTCGCCACGGAACAACACGTGGTCTTCGAAGAACAGGCACGCTTCCTGATTGATCGGCGCGAGATGGCGCTTGCGTGCGGAGAAGGCGCGGCCGTGGGTCGTGTGCGTGTGGGCGGCGGCCGTCACGTGAGGCAGGGTGGCGTGAATGCCGGCATGGATGGCCATCGCGGCGGCATTGACCGGACCGTCGCCGTGATGCAGGCCGCCGGCTTCGTCCACCAGAATCAGATCGTCGGGATGGATCGACGAGAAGTGCTGGGCGTAGCGATTGACCCAGAAACGGTCGTGAAACTCGGGGTCGCGCACGGTGATATGCCCGGCGATGCCTTCGGCCAGCCCGAAGCGCGCGAAGATACGAAAGGCCACGGCAAGCCGCAGTTTCCGGTCGGCACGTTCGTCTTCCAGGTTATCGAATACTTGCGGCTTGGGCAGCGGTGCGCCCAGCGGCGTGGGGATCGCAAAGGCGGCAAAGGCGTCGTGCGGGGAATTCATGGGGGCGCTCCGTCGAATGGGGACGCCGTGCCCGCCGTGCGGGCATCGGCTTTCCCGGAATTGTCCCCGCACGGGTGCGGCAACGTCTATCGACGAAAAGTCACTGGTCAGGGACCTATCACTGCCATCGCCCCCGGTCGTTCATTCCCCCTTGCGGAACAGACCATTGAGCGTTGCACCGCTGGCGGCGCCGTCGAAGCCGTCGAATCGACCTTCGGCCAGCGCCTGCGCCGCATGCATGAAGCCGCCCCATGCGGAGCGGGCGAGCGCACCGCCGACGCTCACGCGGCGCACCCCGAGACTCGCCAGCGTTTGCAGGGTGAAGGGCGACGTGGCGCCGACGAGCACGTTGACGGGCTTCGGTGCGACGGCCGCCACCACGGCGCGGATCTGCTCGGCAGACTGGATGCCCGGCGCGTAGAGGCAGTCGGCGCCCGCTTCGGCGTAAGCTTGCAATCGTTTGATCGTGTCGTCGAGATCGGGCACACCGGCGAAGAAATTCTCCGCGCGGCCCACGAGCAGCGTATCGCCGCCGGTCTCGTCGATGGCGCGGCGCGCCGCCCTCATGCGCGCGACGGCTTCGTCGAGCGGGAAGAGCGGTTCGTTGTCGTTGCCCGTCGAGTCCTCGATGGACAGACCGGCCACGCCGGTGGCGACCGCCAGCTTCACGCTCTGCGCCACGTCGTCGGGCGTGCTGCCGAAGCCGCTTTCGAAGTCGGCGTTCACCGGCAGGTCGGTGGCCTCGACGAGGGTGCGCAAATGCGCAAGAACGCCGTCGCGCGTCACGCCGTTGTCGGGGTGCCCGGTAGACCAGGCGAAACCGGAACTGGTGGAGGCGATCGCCTGAAAGCCGGCATGTTCGAGGTATTTGGCGCTACCGGCGTCCCACGGATTGGGGATGACGAAACAACCGGCGAGGTGAAGCTCTCGAAACGCGGCGCGTTTTTCGGCGATGCTGCGTGGCATGGCATGTCTCCTGAGGGGGCGCAGTTCGCGATGCGCTGCGCGCGGAATTTCCCGATCATCGCGGTTTTGCGACGCGCTCGCAAGGCAGATTCCCCATGCGCGTGCAGGCATGCCGGCGAATGGCGACCGACGAACGGTTTTGTCGAGCGTGGCGACAGAAGGGGGAACGCGGTGTCCCGTGCCGCGCCGGTAATCCCTGGTAACAACTTTTTTGCGGCAACGCGGGAATAAGCGCGCTTCAACCGGCGTTATGCCATCATCTTCCAGCGTATTTTCAGGACGTCCAACGTGAATTCTCAGCCTCCTTCAGTCTCATCGGCGTCTGCCGGCAAACCCCGCGTGGCCCTGTACGAAGATCCCAAGTACACCCGTGTCGCCATGCTGCTGCATTGGGCGGTCGCGCTGCTGATGCTCGGCAACGTCGCGATCGGTCAGACGATTGCCTTGCTGTCCGACGCCACGCTCGAAAAGATCGACGTGCGTTTCTGGATCGATCTGCACAAGTCCATCGGTATCACGGTGCTCGGTCTCGCGATTCTGCGCATTCTGTGGCGCGTTACGCATCGTCCGCCCGAGCTGTCGCACGTTTTCGCTTCGTGGGAGCGTGCCGCAGCGCATCTGGTGCATTGGCTGCTGTACGTGCTGATCTTCGCGATGCCGCTCTCGGGCTGGGCACATGACTCGGCATGGGTGGCCGCATCGACGCACCCGCTGGTGCTGTTCGGCTCGGTACCGTTCCCGCGCATGGGTTTCCTGATGGCCATGAGCGACGCGAGCAAGGACTACTGGCACGGCGTGCTGGGCGACGTTCATACGTATTGCGCCTACACCCTCTATGCGTTGCTGGCGCTGCACATCGGCGGTGCGCTCAAGCATCAATGGATCGACCGTCACCCGGTGATCGGCCGGATGCTGCCGTGAGCACGGAGCAGAGCCTAAACATGACACCGACTATCGAGACGGGCGTTTCCCGACTGGAAGCGTTGCGCGAACAACACTCGCCGCGCTTCACCCTGCCGCCGACGCCGCTCGCGAGCTGGCTCGTGCACACCGGCGTTGCCGTGCTGTGGTGCCTGTTGTTTGCGCAGGCGTTCTTCCTCAAGGGCGTGTTCGCGTGGGGCACGGGCGTGGCGTATGTCGTCTACGACACCGTGCTGCTGGCCTTCGTCTTCTGGCAGGCGTGGCGCCTGATGCGCCCGGACCCGGACGAGACCTGGGGCAACGCTGCCGATGCGGCCGCGGTGCGCCTCACCCTCGGCGTGGTCGTGGCGGCGCACAACGAAGCGGCGGCGCTGCCGGTGACGTTGCGCGCGCTCATGGCGGGCCGCCATGTCCCCGACGCCATCGTGATTGCCGACGACGGTTCGCACGACGGCACCGTCGCCTTGCTCACGGGCGACTATGGTCTCGTCGATCCGGGTGTGGGCGGGTTGAGTGCACCGAGCACGCGTTATCCGAACCTGCGCTGGCTGCGCGTGCCGCACGGCGGCAAGGCGAAAGCGCTCAATGCCGCGCTCGTCGGTATGGACACCGACATCGTCATGACGGTCGACGCCGATACGCTGCTCGACGCCGGCGCATGTGCGGCCATGCACGATGCGTTTGCCCGTCGCCCGCGTCTCGTGGCGGCCACGGGGGTGCTCACGCCGGTGTGCGGCGACACCATGAGCGCGCGCGTGTTGCAGTTCTTCCAGACGTACGAGTACATCCGCAACTTCATCTCGCGCTTTGCGTGGATGCGCGCCGACGGCCTGTTGCTGATCTCCGGCGCGTTCGCGTGCTTCCGGCGCGAAGCGGTGCTGGCCGTGGGCGGCTTCGATCCGGCCTGTCTGGTCGAGGATTACGAACTGATCCATCGTCTGCGCCGCTACTCGGTGGCGCATGCGCTGCATTGGGAAGTGCGTGTCGTGGGCGGTGCACAGGCGATTACCGATGCCCCGGGCACTCTGACGAGCTTCCTGCGTCAGCGTCGTCGCTGGTTCGCGGGCTTCCTCCAGACGCAATACTGGTATCGCGACATGGTCGGCAACGGCCGCTACGGCAACCTCGGTCGCTGGATGCTGCCGGTCAAGGCGTTCGACACGCTTCAGCCGATCTACGGGCTGACGGCCTTCGCGCTGCTGGTGACGTTCGTCTGCGAAGGGCATTACGGGGTCGTGCTGCCGGTCTCCGGGATCATTCTCGGCAAGATCGTCATCGATCTTGGCTTTCATCTGTGGTCGGTGCATGCCTATCGCCGCTGGACCGGGCACAGCACCGGCACGAGCCTCGGGCTGGCCTTCGTGGCTGCCGTGCTGGAGCCGTTTTCGTTCCAGTTGATGCGTCACACGGGGGCGGCGATGGGCTGGGGCCACTTCCTCACGGGACGTCAGCGTTGGGGAGTTCAGGTGCGACGCGGTATCCTGTCGGGCGAGCGCGGGGCGGAGGTGCCCCGCGACAGGTGATTTCCCGGCAGTTTTCTCTCCCCGATGATTCGATCCTTGACGTGGTTGGCGATGGTGTGTGCGCTTGGCGCCGTTCTGGGTGCCGTAGGGTGCACTTCACCGGCGCCGAAGCCGGCAGGCCCTGACTACGCCGCGCAGGGCGGCGCTGCCGAAGTGCGTGGCGACTGGGATACTGCGCGACGCGCCTTCGGGCAGGCGGTGCTGGTCGCGGACCAGTCCGGCTGGCCGGCGTCGCAACGCGCGGCGGTGCATTTCGACTACGGGCGGGCGCTCGGCGTGACCTGCTATTACGCCGAAGCCGAGCGCGAGTTGAGTCAGGCCTACGATCTCGACATCCTGACGGCGCGCTATCGCTACCCGGCGCTCGTCGAACTGGCGCGGCTGGCATTGGTGCAGCGTCAGTTCGACGTCTCGGTCAAATACTTCGGTCGTGCACTCGGTACGCTCGACCGTCTGGAGGCGGCGCGCAAGGTGCCGTTCGCCTACGCCGAGTTGCTCGACGACTACGCGCTGGCGCTAGGCGGGGCGGGTGACGCGGAAGCCGCGACGCGCGTCATCGACCGTGCCGCCAGGGTGCGGGCCGGTCTCGCCGACGATGCGCGCAGCCAGCCCACCTCCCGCACGCCGTATGGCAGCCACTGCGGGCCGTTGGCCGCACAAGCCGCCGAACAAGCCGCCGAGCCATCGAGCAAACAAACCGCCGTACCTTCGGCAAAGCAGGCACGATGAATCATCTGCGCGTGCCGCTCGCCAGCGTTGGCGACTTCGACGAAATCATTGACGTTCGTACGCCGCTCGAATTCGCCGACGATCACATCCCCGGCGCCATCAACGCCCCGGTGCTCAGCAACGAAGAACGCATTGTCGTCGGCACGATGTACAAGCAGGTCTCGCCGTTCGACGCTTCGCGTGAAGGCGCGGCCATGGTCGCGCGCAACATTGCGCATCATCTCGATACGGTGTTTGCTGACCGGCCGCGCAACTGGCGTCCGCTCGTGTATTGCTGGCGCGGGGGCATGCGCTCGGCGTCGATGACGCTGATGATGAACATGATCGGCTGGCGGGCGCGTCAGCTCGAAGGCGGCTACAAGACTTACCGCAGCGATGTCGTGGCCTCGCTCGCGGCATTGCCGCCGACGCTCGACTACGTGGTCCTCGCCGGACACACCGGCAGCGGCAAGACACGTCTGCTGCACGCGCTGGCCGACGCCGGGGCGCAGACGCTCGATCTCGAAGGCCTCGCCGTGCATCGCGGGTCGCTGCTCGGGGCGATGCCCGACGCGCCGCAGCCGTCGCAAAAGGCTTTCGACACGCGGTTGATGGGTGCGCTGCGTGCGCTCGATCCGGCGCGTCCGGTGTTCGTGGAAGCGGAGAGTCGTCGCATCGGCCTCGTGACGCTGCCCGAGTCGCTGATGAGCGCGATGCGCGGCACCATGCGCTGCGTTGAGGTCAGCGTCGCCATCGACGAGCGTGTGGCATTGCTCACGCAGGAGTACGGTCATCTGCTCGCGCAACCGGAAGCCTTTCGCGCGCAGTTGCTGCGGCTCGTTCCGTTGCATGGCAGGGCGGTCGTCGACCAGTGGCTGGCGATGCTCGATCAGGGGCAGCAACGCGAACTCTCTGAAGCGCTCATCACGCGGCACTACGACCCGGCTTACACGCGTAGCTCGCGCAAGCTGCTCAAAGGGCTGACGCAGGCGATGCCGTTCGCGTTTCATCCCGGAGCGCCAGACCTGCGCCCGCAGGCACAGGCCCTGCTCGCCGTTATTTCACCGGCAGACATATCTTCGTCTGAAGCTGTGCCGCCGGGGTCGAACGCGGGTCGTTGAGGTACTGCTCGAACATCGGGAAGTTGGCTGGTTCCAGCCCGCTGTTCGGCAGCCACTCCGAAAAGAGCCACTGATACGGCTTGCTCATCTCGTTGTACGGGCCGGTGTACGTCAGCACGGCACATCGTCCGGCCGGAATCTCGAACCTTTCCAGATCGCCGCCGATGTCGGCATCGCTTGCGACCGACACGCCGGCGAGCGAGCGCAACTGTTCGGTCGGCACCTGTTCCGGATCGTCGAAATAGACGCCGAAGCCGGTGGTGTCCGGTCGCGCCAGACCGTGCGCGGCGGCCAGCATGAAAACGCGGACGAAGACCGGGCCGATGGCCTGATAGTCGCCGCTGTGTCGCAGCGCGGCAAGGGTCGTGGCGGGAAACGATTCGACTGAGATCGGGTACATGTTGGGCTCCTGAGGATCGATGGTTTCGGAGCGGGTGTCCCGATAGCGTCCCGGCGGCATGCCGAAGAACGCGCCGAAGGCCCGGTTGAACGCGGCGTCCGACGTATAGCCGGCGCGCGACGCCACAACACGCATCGAATCCTCCGAGTCCGCCAGCGCGATCGCCGCACGATGCATGCGAATGCGCTGCACCGTGCCGTTCACCGTCTCGCCGAGCAATGCGCGGTAGACACGATGGAAGTGATACGGCGACAGGCAGGCCAGTTCGGCGAGGTGGTACAGATCCGGGGGACTCTCCGGATGACTGGCCAGCCAGCGCAGCACAGGCTCCATGCGTTGGGCGTAGCGAAGACGGGTCTCGGGTTTCATTTGCGCTCCTTGGACGCCAATGTAACGACCGGCACTTTGCCGATTTTGCGATTTTCCCGCGACGGGTCTTCGCTGGCGGACGCCTGCGGCGGCCGATCAATCGTTAAACATTCCCTTGCGGATGATGGCGTGCACGCCCCAGTTGCCATTGACGACCTGCGTCACCCCGAAGTCGACGGACACCGAGAGTATCGCAGTCGCTTCGTCTTCGGTGAGCCGTTTGACTTGCATGAGAAAGCGGCGCGCTTTGAGGAAGGCGTCGCGCAGGGCGCTGTCGAGCGTCGATTTCATGTAGATCTGGCTCTGCGCCTTCTGACCCAGCTCGGCAAGATGATTCGGCGAACTGAAGCCGTGGATGATCCACTCGGTCGGGGTCTCGACCAGCGGATAGGTCAGGTCGGCATACGGTGCGCTCGCCTCGATCGCCGCCTTCTTGTGCAGGATCAACTGGATGTTGCCCGTGAGCGAACATTCGATGGCGGTGCCGCCGAGTTCAGCGTCGCCCTGCGAGGCGTGCGGGTCGCCGATGGACAGCAGGGCACCCGGCACTGCGACCTTGAGAAACACGCTCGCGCCGCGCGTCACGCGCCAGTTGTCGAGATTGCCCGCGTAGCTCGACGGCGGAATCGAGTCGATCAGGCCGTCCTGTGCGGGCGCTACCGCCAGCACCCCGAAGTGTGGCCGCAGCGGAATTTCGACATTCCGGAGCGTGCGGTAATTCTTGGTGATGCGGGTGTGATCGACCGGCACGCCCGGATAGTCGATGGTCGGATGCACGACGCCGAACGGGTCCTGCTGCGGTGTCCAACGGAAGCTGTAGATGGCGCGTGCGACGTCGCTGCCTTCGTCCATCGATTCGTTGCCGGTGCCGTCGTGGCAATCGATCTCGAACACCGTCACGACTTCGCGCTCGCGCGGCAGCGTGAGCATGTCCTGATAGTGGAAGCCCCACCATGTCGAGGCATGGCTGCCGAAGGCCTTGCCCGCGAACTCGGGGTTGGCGCTCGGGCGGGGTTGCAGGTCCAGAATCCGCACTTCGAGCACGTCGCCGGGCATGGCGTCTTCCACCGCGATGGGGCCGGTGCAGATGTGCACGCCGAAACCTTCTCCGGCGCCGCGTCCGTAGACCGACGCATCCATCGGCCCCGCGCCGCGCCGGTCGACGTTCTTCTGCGTTGCCGTCCAGTGAAACACGCTCTCGGCGCCGGGGTCGCCCTCGATCATGCGCGCCCAGTCGTCGGTCGCGTGTTGCGTCAGAGTCTCGATGGTGACCGTGTCCCCGGACGCGACCGTCAGCACGGGCGCAAGGTCATGACTCAGATAGCCCCAGTGCACCGAATCGCACGTTGCGCGCAGGTAGTGATGGCGGCCCGCGTCGTGGGGGAGCGCGCCGCGCAGCGCGTCACCGCCGGGCGTTGCGTCGTGCGAGGGCAGACGGGCGTGCGCCGCGTGGGCGGCATGGGGCGCATGTGGAGCGAGTCCGGCGGGCACATCCGGATGGCCGCGCGAGATGCGGGCGCGTTCCGGCAACACCCGCTCGCGCAACGCCTGATCGCGGCTGGCTTTGGGCGACACGCCGAAGCGCTCGCGAAATGCCTGGCTGAAGTACGACGGATCGTTAAACCCCCAGCGATAACAGATGTCCGCCACCGTCAATTGCTCGTACGCCGGATTCTGCAAATCTGCGTGGCAGCGCTGCAAACGGCTGTTGCGCAGATAGGACGAGAAGCTTTGTCCCGCGTCTTCGAAGAGTTTTCGCAAGTAGCGATCCGACACATGCTCGTCTTTGGCAATCGCACTGAGCGACAGGTCGGGTTCGGCCAGTCGCGCCTGAATCCGGTGACAGATGCGCGTGAACACGATGGTGCGCGATGTCGACAGATGCGAGGCCTGCGGTCTGACGGCCGTCAGCGCTGAAGCGAGGCATTCGAGGATCACGCGCTCGGCGGGTTCGAGCGCATGCGGATCGGTGTCTTGCATCGTGTCCAGTTGCAGGGCCAGCCCGCTGAGCAGGCCGCCGAACAGACCCGACACGCGCTCGGGAAGTTTGCACGCATGCGTTGGCGGCGCTGCGCCAAGACGCGGGGCGATGAGCGCGTGACGCACATGCACCGAGATCAGCCGGAACGGCGTTCGGGCGACGAGATCGGCGCTGTGCGTGCCGGGGATGCAGGCCATGTCGCCGGCCACGAGCGTCTCGCCCTCGGGCACGCCCGCGCCCGTCAGCGCCGCCTGACCGTCGAGCAGCATGACGAGCAGGAAGCCACGCTCGCCGCCCGCGCGTGCCGACACCGTTTGCGGCGTGGACGCGATCACCGACAGTTCGATGCCGCCGGGCGTGCGATGCGTGAGCAGCGTGCCGTGCAGCGGCTGGGCGTCGGAGGGGGCGCGAAAATGCAGACGTGCGTCGAGCAGGCGCGCTTGCCACGCAGGCCCGCGCTGATCCTGGGCGTAGGACTCGGTTGAGAAGTGCGCGCGATCCAAAATCCGGCCTCCTTCGGAAATGACGACGGCGGCCCGGCACGGCCGTCGTCGACCGTGCCGGGGCCACACGTCAGACGTGCAACTGCGCTAGCCGAAGTGTAACTGGCCGCGCATTGCCGCCACGAAAGCAAAGCCGACGAACGTGCCGACGATGGCGAAGATGCCGCCGAGCACGTTCGGCGCGGGAATCGGCGCCCGCACGCCGGTGTACAGCACACCGGTGACGAGCCCGACCGCCGCGGCCTGCAACTCGGTCGCCCCGAGCGTGATTTCGACCATGATGCGCTCCTCAGAACTGACCGGCAGAAGGGGACGAAGGCGATGCCCCGGCACCCGACAGGCTGTCAGCGGGCGGACGTCCGAACGTGACCGAGCGGCGCCACACGTTCACGATCAGATAGCCCAGATACGTGAAGATGATGGCGAAGATGCCGCCGAGCACATTCGGTGCGGGAATCGGCAGATCGAGCCACGAGTACAGCGTGCCCGTCACCAATCCGACGATCAGGGCGACAAGCTCGTTGCGCCCGACGTAGACGTATTGCATGGGTGGGTCCTCCGGGTGCCGTCAGGACTTAATCCGACTTGGGCGTCTTGGGCGGGAACATGCCGCGCGGCATGGTGCAGTGCACTCCTTGCGTGCCGTCGACGACCTGCGTCACCCCGAAGTCGGCCGCCACGCTCATGAGCGAGTAGGCGTCGTCGCGTGACAGTCCCTGCTGGTCGGTGAGCAGCGTGATCATGTCGCGTGCGGCGTTCTTGCCCGCTTCGTCCAGATCCTGATGGAAGCCGTGCACGATCCAGCAGTCGGGGGTTTCCAGCAGCGGCGAGGGGAACTCGAAATCCTTGCGCAGCACGACCTGGAACAGCACGTTGAGCGAGGCTTCGATGGCGGTGCCGCTGATTTCGCCGTCGCCTTGCGAGATGTGCGGGTCGCCGATGGAGAAGAGCCCGCCGTCGACCTGCACCTTGTAATACATGGTCGCGCCGGCGCCGATGCGCCAGTTATCGATGTTGCCGCCGTGCAATCCCGGCTCGACGGTCGTCACACGGCCCTGCGCGTCGGGGGCGACGCCTGCGGTGCCGAGGTGCGGTCGCACCGGCACACGCACGCCGGCCAGTGCCGGTTGCTTGCAGCACTCGCGATGGTCGACGACCTTGCCCGGTGTCGTGAGCTTGCCCGGATAGTCGTAGGCGTACAGGGCGTGAGCGGTGTTCGAACGGTTGTCCAGTTCGTAGATGGTGACGCGTTCCTTCTGGAAGTCGTCGTAGAGTTGCCCCCAATGCGCCGCGACGTTCGCGCCGAAACGGAAGCGGGGAATCATCTGGAGATAGCGCACTTCGAGCATGTCGCCCGGCTTCGCGCCTTCCACGTAGATCGGGCCGGTCATGATGTGCACGCCCGGATTGCGATCTTCGTGAGGAATCGTGTCGTAGATGGCGCGCACGGCGTCGTCCATCATCAGATCGGGGGCGTCGCCCGCGTGATGCGTGACCGCTTCGGCGCGAATGAAATCGCCGCTCCTGATCGTCAGCGCCGGTTTCTGTGTCGCGTCGAAGTAGCCCCAATGCACCGTGTCGGGCCGTGCGGGAAGGTCGTGAAGCATGCCATGTCTCCTGAGAATTTTTGTCGGACTGCCCGCAAACACTGTTCACGGTGAAGTCATGGTAGTGCCCGACAAAAACGCACCATTAGGAGCGTTTGACACCTTCTCTATTGCTGGGAGGAACTAACGTTTACCCGTGCTGCGCCGCCCGCCCGCGCGCCTCCAGCTGGGTGTAGATGTCTTGCGACAGGCCCAGCAACGTTTGCCGGTCGATGCCGCCCGAAATGGCATAACCGAACGTCTTGTCGACCCAGTAGAAGACCTTGACCGGCCCATCCTCATAGAAGCGGAATGCCGCCGGCTGACCCTCCACGCCGGCCGGCGAGATGCACACGGTGATGCGCTCGCCCGCGTCGTTGCGATACATGTACTGGATCACGCGCTCGTCACTGTCGGGCAGTGCGCGCCCGCCGCTCAACTGGAAGCCGCGCGCGCTGAGGTCGGGCGCATGCGCGGTGGTCTCGAGACGGCCGGCGATCCACTGCGAGAAACGGGCTTCGGTTTGTCCGTCCACGCCCGACGGCCGCTGGATCTCGGGCATGTAGACGACGTGGGCGACGGCCGCGCGCCGGGCAAAGCGCACGGCGCTGTCGGCGACCGTGACGGCGTTCGCTCTGCCACCGATGTCACCGGCGCCATCGGTCATCGCCAGCGACGGCGCGGCGGGTGACGACGGGGTCGACCACATCCGGTTGCCCTGCACGCCGATGCCGATGCCCACGACCAGCGCGGCGGCCAGTCCGGCGACGCGTGGCCAATGGGGCCAATTGGCGGCGCTCATGCGCCGGGCTCGTTGCGGTTCCGTCAGTTCAGGCATATCAGGCGCACCGGGCATCTGCCCCGGGCGCGGCTGCGGCCGTTGCAGACGGGCGGGGATCGGCTCGTCGAGCACGTCGTCGTAACGGGCGTGCAGTGCGCGCTTGAGCGCGACGATCTCGCTTACGGCCGCCGCCAGCGCAGGGTCCTCGGCGAGCGCGCGGTCCAGCTCTGCGCGGCGTTGCGGTGGCAGTTCTCCGTCGACGTAAGCATGCAGCTCGCTGTCGTCGATCGTACGGTTCCGGTCGTTCATCGCACCACCTTCAGCTTCGCGGGTTGCTGGATCCCGCCGGACGGCGAGATGCCCGACATCAGATCGCGCAGCCGCTGCCTGCCGCGCGAGAGGCGCGACATGACGGTACCGATGGGGACTTGCAGCGACGCGGCGACATCCGCATAGCTCATGTCTTCCAGTCCGACGAGCAGCACGATGGCGCGTTGCTCGGCCGGCAGGTGCCGCAAAGCTTCGTCCAGATCGCGGATTTCGAGACGGCGTGCGGGGTCGACCGGCACGGCGACTTCGCGCTCGGCGATGTCGGTTTCGTCCAGCGACACGTGCGCTGCCTGCGCGGGCGCGCGGCGCTGCTGATTGAGAAACAGGTTGTGCATGATGGTAAAGAGCCATGCGCGGGCGTCGGTGCCCGCTTCGAACATGGTGTGACGGCTCAGCGCGCGCTCCAGCGTGTCCTGCACGAGGTCGTCGGCCAACTCGGGGTTGCCCGTGAGCGCGCGCGCATACCGCCGCAGGCGCGGAACGTGGTCGTACAGCTGGTCGCGGATGTCCATGCTGTTAATTGAGGCCTGGGGCCGGGTGGTTCGGGGTCATCCGAATGAGGATCGGGGTCATATCCGGGTCAACACCTTTTCCCGACAGCTTATTCCATGCGACGGAAAAATTTCGGGCGTCGGGGAATAAGCCGGTGCGTGAGGTGTTCTACCTTGATGGCAACGCCGTTTTGAGATTCCCGAAAGTCGCACGATCCCCCCGACGTCATCCCAAGGAGCCTCCTTCGTGACAGAACCTTCCCCGTCTGACCCCCGAGCCATCTGCGTGCCTTGCCGGGCGGCGGCCATCGTCGCCGTCGTCGGCCTGCTCGCCGGTGGCTTCGCCTATGCCGCCGGCTGGCTGACCCCGCAGCGCCTCAGTGCGAACACCGTCATCGACACCTTCGAGACCAATGCCGGTGTCCACGAGGGCTTTCGCCGCAATCACGCGAAGGGCCTTTGCGTGGACGGCTATTTCGAGAGCAATGGCAACGCCGTCGCGCTTTCGAAGGCCGCCGTCTTCGCGCCGGGCCGCACGCCGGTGACCGGACGCTTTGCGATTCCCGGCCCGAACCCGACAGCATCCGACAACAGCGTGCCGATTCGCAGCATGGCCCTCATGTTCACGCAAGCCGACGGCCAGCAATGGCGCACCGGCATGAACACCACGCCGCTGTTCGCCGTGCGCACGCCGGAGGAGTTTTACGCTCAGCTTGCGGCCTCGCGCCCTGATCCGGCCACGGGCAAGCCCGATCCCGCGAAGTTGCAGGCGTTCTTCGCGGCGCACCCCGACACGCAGGCGTTTCGCGATTGGGTGAAGGGGCATCCGCCGTCGTCGAGCTACGCCAATGCGGCGTACTACGGCATCAACGCGTTCTATTTCGTCGACGCCAACGGACAACGCCAGGCCGTTCGCTGGTCGATGCAGCCCGAATTGCCGTTCGACACCGTGTCGGACAAAGAGAAGGGGGAAGCGAACTACCTCGCCGGGGAGCTGTTCACGCGCCTGAAGCAGGGACCGGTGCGGTGGCATCTGATGCTGACGGTGGCGCAGCCCGGCGATCCGATTGACGATGCGACACGTCAGTGGCCTGCCACGCGGCAGCAGATCGATGCCGGTACGCTGGTGCTCTCGCAGGCGACGTCGCAGGATGACGGCGCCTGCCGCGATATCAACTTCGATCCGACGATCCTGCCTTCGGGCATCGAGCCGTCCGGCGATCCGCTGCTCGCGGCACGCTCGGCGGCGTATGCGCTGTCGTACAAGCGTCGCACGCGCGAAGAGGCGCTGAGTGGTGCGCCGTCGGTCAAGACGTCTGCTCAGGGAGGTGCCCAATGACTCGTCCCCATCTTCATTTCAGCTTACTTCAGCGCTGGTTGCACTGGAGCATGGCAGTGGCGATGCTTGCCATGCTGTTCATCGGCGTGATCATGGTCAGCACGCTGTCGCAGGCGCACACGTTGCTGATCGCGTTGCATCGGCCGCTGGGTATCCTGATTCTCGCGCTGGTGCTGGTTCGCATCATCGTGCGGGTGACGCGCGGCAGTCCGCCACTGCCCGACAGCGTGCCGTCGTTGCAGCAAACGGCAGCGAAGGCGTCGCACTTGCTGCTGTATGCGTTGATGCTGATCATGCCGCTGATCGGTTGGGCGATGGTGTCGGCCGGTGGGTATCCGGTGACGCTGTTCGGCGCCTATCATCTGCCGCCGCTGGTGTCGACCGACGCGCGTTTGTTCGCGCTGCTGCGTGCATTGCACACGTGGCTCGCCTTTGCGCTGTTCGCGCTGGTGATCGGGCATCTGGCCGCCGCGCTCATGCACGGCCTGATCCGGCGTGACGGCGTGTTCTCCAGCATGGCGCGGGGCCGGTGAACGCATCGCTTTGAGGAGCAGCTCCTTCGGTGCGCCGAGGGGGCGGATGACCCGGGGACTCAGGAACTTAGCGCCGATTCTCCCGCGCGTCCCGGATCGCGTTCAGTTTGGCGGCGATGCGTGTGGCGTAAGCGTCGCGAAGGGCCGGTGTGGCCGAGTGATAGGCGCCGATGGCGGCCCACGTGTTGCCGTACTTCGCCATCTGACGTTGCAGGTGCCACGCGGCGATGTAGACGCTCTTGCACGGCACCATGAGGTCGTCGGTGCCAATGCCGAAGCGCGCCAGCGCTTCCAGATGCACCGAGTTGATCTGCATCAGGCCGTAGTCGACCGACCCGTTCGTGTTCGTGCGGCGGGCGTCGGGCCGGTTGTTCGATTCTTCCCACGCGATGGCGCGCAGCACATCGGCGTTCACATGGTGATAGGTTGCGGCGTCGTCGAAACAGTCGGCGTGCGACGGCCGACTCATGGTTAGCGCCACGATGGCGAGGCCCGCGAACGCGAGCGCCCGCGAGCGGTAACGACGCGGAACGAATCGATGGTCGGGCAGATCGGGCGGATAGGGCGGATCGAGAGGAAGGCTCGGGCGCATGGGGCGTCAGAAATCGGTCTTGGATTGCGGGGCTGGCGATGACGAGAACGGTGAGGCGGACGGCGGCGATCCTGCCGACGCATTCCCCGAAGGATTCTCTGGCGCACTGCCGAACGAATTATTCTGCGGACTGTTGAAACTGCTGCCGAAGTTATTGCCACCGAGGGCGGTGTTGCCGACGTTGGCATTCGGCGAGTTGGATACGTTCGAGGGGCTTTGCGGACCTCCGAAGGCATTGCCGAACGGATTGTTCATCGAATCGTCCACGGGTGTCCCGGGGCCGGAACCCGGCGTCGGGGTAGACGGCAGCACGACCGGCGTCGCTGTCGCCGCCGAGAAGCGCCAGTCGTAGTAATGCGTCTTTCCGCCGAATGTGCCGAATTGCTCGTCGAAGTGGCCTGCCTTCAGGGGCGTTGCCGACGAGCGGCTGTACACCTCCAGCACGCCTTTGTTCGTCGTCACGTACGTTATGCCCCAGTCCGTACTGCCGGTGATCGGGTCTGCGAAGATCTTGCGCAAATAGCGATGCGGCGTCGGAAAACGCGGATCGAGCAGCAGCGCAGCCAGATTCGGCGGCTGCGGCAACTGACCGGCGGGTGTGGCGTCCGCATAGGCCCGCAAGGCGTCGCTGAACTGGGCCCCGATCTCCAGCAACTGCGCTTCGCGCGCGGCCCGTTGCCATAGCGCACCCACGCGGATGGTGAGCGCCGCGACCAGTCCCAGCACGGCGACCAGAATCAGCAGCCCCACGTAGGTGAAGCCACGCTGGGCATGACGGGCGCGCCGGCAAGGGCGTGCGCGTCGTTCAATAGTCCGCATACGCCTTGCCCGCCGGGTCGGTGCCCGTCGCGCCGCTCTTCACGCAGCACACGCCCTTGTCCTCGATCACGGGAATCGCACCGGGCGGCGGCGTCGGGGTGGAGGCGCCGAAGCGCGCCGATTCCTGCGCGGCGCGCGTTGTGGCGAGAATTTGTGCACTCGGGTCCTGTGCGGCGTTCTCGGCCAGCGTCATGGTGATCCAGGTGGTGTCGCTGCCCGTCACCGGGTCGACGGGCACGGCCCGCAGATACTTGCGCTCGACCAGCTCGTTCAGATTCGCGGGGTAGTGGCCGGTGTCGTCGAAATACTGGTCGATGACCTTGCGCAGCGTGCGCAGATTCTCGGCTAGCACGGTGTTCTTCGCCTTGCTGATGGCGGGCACGTAGTTCGGGATCATCAGCGTTGCGAGCGTGGCGATGATGCCCAGCACCACCAGCAGCTCGATCAGCGTGAAGCCGCCGTAGCGGCGCGCGCCACGAGCGCCACGCGATGCACGATGGGATCGGGACGAACGGGTTTTCGGTAGGCGGTTCATGTCGAAGTCCACGCAGCAGTGTCTTTCCCGGTGTCGTTACCAGAGCCGATAGGGCACGCCGTTCAGGCTCACGCCCTGCGACAGGGTGTAGACGTCGTAAATGTCCTCGCCCTCGGCCGGCGTGTCGGGCGGGCTCGCGTAGCTGCGCTTGCCCCATGTCTGCGAGTCCGTGAGCGAGTCGTCGTTGTTGAACGGATCGCGGGGAATGCGTCGCAGGAAGTACTGCCGTTTGCGCTTCGGATCGCGCATGTCAGGCACGCCCTGCACGAGGATTTCGAGCGAGGGCGGGTAGCCCGTCTCCGTGGCCTTCTTCTCCATGTGACCGGTATCCCACGCGCGCTTGTAGGCATCGATGGCGTGGCGGATTTCGCGCAGATCGCGCGCAAGCTCCTGTTCCTGGCGACGCTGCACGGCCAGTTGCGATACCGGCACGGCGAGCGCGGCGAGCATTGCCATGATGGCGAGCGTGACCAGCAGCTCGATCATCGTGAAGCCGCGCTGACGCCCGCCGCACGGGCGTCGTGTGGCGCGGTGAGCGTGGTGAGCGCGGCGCGGCAGGCGAGGCGTCGGCATCGGTTTGGGCATCAGCGCGGCGCGGGCGCGCCGCCCACGGGCACCGGTTGTTGCGACGAAAGCGGCACGGGGTCGCTGGTCGGGCCGAGCACGGTCGTGGGTGTCGGCGCAGGCGGCGGCACGGGATTGCCGGGCGGTGGCGGTACCGCACCGCCGGCAGGGGGAGCGGCGGCAGCGGGCGGCGGCAGCGGCGCCACCGGTGCCGGCTGCGTCGGCGCAGCCACAGCCGGTGCGCCGTGCGACGCCTCGTACAGCGACAGCCCGTTGGCCGCCACAGCGGCACCGCCTGCCCCTGACGTGGTCATCACCACGCCCGGCACGACGGTAGCGGTTTGCGGGCGCGGCGTGGCGTCCGGCAGTGCCGGTGCGGGACGACGACGGAAGTTGCCTTGCGTGCCGGACAGGAACTCGGTGGCGCGCTCGGCGGGGCGCACTACGTTGCGCACGATGTGCGGCGTGATCGACAGCACGATCTCGGTCTTCTGATCGTTGTTCGTGGTGTTGCCGAACAGGCGGCCGAGAATCGGGAAGTCGCCAAGGCCCGGAATCTTGTTGCCCGAGGTCTGTTCCTGATTGTTGAGCAGACCGGCGAGGACCTGATTCTCGCCGTCCTTCAACTGGAGAACGGTCGAGGCCTGACGCGTGCCGATCTGGAACACGGTGCTGCCGGAGTTCGTCGTCGTCTTCGCGCCCAGGCTGCTGACTTCCATCGAGATACGGATGCCGACCTGATCGTTCATGTAGATGGTCGGCTCGACATTGAGCGTGAGGCCCACGTCGATATAGCTCACCGATTCCGACGCAAACGCGCCGACCCCGGCCCCCACGGTCGTGGAGATGACCGGCACCTTGTCGCCGATCAGGATCTTCGCCTTCTCCTTGTTGCGCACGCGAATGCGCGGGTTGGCGAGGATGTTGGTGTCGCCGTCGGTGGCATTGAGGTTGACGGTCGCGGACGGCGAGCCCACGCCGACGGTATTGCGCGTGGGCGAGAGCAGATCGGCCAGCGTGAGCGCCGAACCGCTGCCTGCCGACGACAGCGGCGTGAGCACCACCTTGTCCGGCCACTGAATGCCGAGGTTCTGCAACCGGCTGCGCGTGATTTCCATCACTTCCACGTCGAGCACGACTTCCGGCTCGGCGCGGTCCTGAAGCGCGACGACCTGCTCGGCGACCTTGATCGCCTCGGGGGAGTCGCGCACGATCACCGCATTGAGCTTCTCGTCGACGACGATGTCGGTCGATTTGGTGAGCGTCTTGAGCGAAGCGGCGACCAGCTTGGCGTCCGCATTGTTCAGGAAGAACGTGCGCACGACCATTTCCTTGTACTCGCGCACCTTCGCGGGCAGATTCGGGTAGATGAGCAACGTGTTGTTGTCCATCACCTGCTGTTCGAGCTGGTTGGTCACGAGCAGGAAGTACAGCGCCTGCTCCACGGTGCTGTTGCGCAGGGCAATCGAGACCTTGGTGTCCGCCTTCAGGTCCTTGTCGAACACGAAGTTCAGCCCCGAGCGCTGGGCGATGACCTGAAACACCTGACGCAGGGGCGCGTCGCGAAATTCGATCGACAACGGCTGACGGTAGGCGTCGGACAGTTCCGCGCTGAGTACCGGTTGCGCCGCGCGTGACTCCACTTCGGCGAGCATGGCACGGGCTGCGTCGTTGTCGGGCCGCTCGCGCAGGATCTGTTCGAGCGTCTTGCGCGCGGCGTCGAAACGTCGCTCGTCCATGGAAATCGACGCCTGCTTGATCATGCTCTGGTGACGCAGCAGGGCGTCGAGCGTGCGCAGATCGGCTTTCGCCTTCTCGTTGTTCGGATCGAGATCGAGCGCGCGCTTGAACCACGGCCGGGCGGCTTGCAGCTTGTTCGCCGTCATCTCCTTCTCGCCGTTGTTGATGAAGTCGAGCAAGGTCTTGTCGCGCGCGTTGATGTAGATCAGGCGGTACTCGCCGTTGGCCGGATCGCGCTGGCTCGCTTCCTGCAACTTCTTGAGACCGGCCTCGGGCTGGTCATGAGCGATGAGGTCGCGACCGTCGCGCAGCGCCATTTGGGCCGCGCAACCGGAAAGCGCGAGGAGTGCAAGCACCACCGTCGCGCGCAAGGTCACGGTCCGGGCCAGGTGCGACGAGCGTGACGAAGGCGACGACGAAAAGAATGCGACGGGCAACTTCACTGCGCGCCTCCGATATCCAACTCTTGCTGCTGGTTCATGGGGATGTAGATAAGCGACAGGCGAGGCGGCTTGATCGACTCGACGCGGTACACGTCGTCGACGACCGAGTTCTCATGCACGATGAAGGTCTTCTCGCCGCGCGCCAGATAGACCTCCCAAGCCCCGGCGGCCTGCGCCTTGCCGAGATACGTGAACGGCATCGGCGGCGCGGTAGGCGGCAGCGGTGCGAGGGGCGCGGGCGCGGATGACGGCGCGGGCGGCGGTGGCCCCCAGTTCTGACTGGCGAACAGGCGCGCCGATGATGCAGGTGCTCCGTCGGTGTCGACGAGATGCTCGCGCGGCGTCGGCGCGACGATGGACGATGCGCCGACGCTCGGGCCGCTGCCCGACACGAACGCACGCACCTGCGCGAGCAGTTCGCGTCGGTAGGCGGCAAGGTCGTCTGCTTCGGTATGTGTGTCCGCCGTGCTTGCGGCCATCGCTTGACTGGCCCCGGGAGCCGGACGCACCCGCGCGTGCGTGACCGGCAGCGCAGGCGAGACAACCGGCGCGCTCGACGACGTATCGAGGAACGGCAAAAACGAAGGATCCGCGAGCGCAGCCGCAATGCTGGCGGCGAGCGAGCCCCACAGCAGCCATCTACGCCGCGTCATGGGGTACGCACCGGGCCGTCCCGGAGATAGAGCGTGAAGCGCACCTGCGCGCTCACGGCGGCGTCGCCAATGGCGTCGCGCTTGAAGTTGATGTCCTGCAAGGCCGCGAACGGCAGCGTCTTCAGCACTTCGAGCACGAAATGCCAGATGGCGTCGTAGTTGCCCTTGAGCGGCAACACGACCTGACACGTGGCGACGTGCGCGGCGTTGTCGTAGCCGTACTGATACTCACCCTGCTTGAGCGTGAGGCCGTTCTGCTTCGCCAGATCGAAGAACAGCTTGATGTGCAGGTCGTTCTGACGACGGTTGCCCAATGTCTCGAAGAACGCCAGCAGTCCCGCGTCCACGGGGGCCGATGCCTGCGATGGACCGTACGGGCGGCGCTTGCCGGAGACCGCGGCCACGACTGACGACGTATCGTCTCGCGTCAATGCCAGACCGAACGCCGCGAGCGCCATCAGCGCACACAGCAAGCATGCGAGCACTGCCGCTCGCGCGACACCCAGACGGGCGAACGCGATGCGCGCGCGCAGCAACGGCGCAGTCGGTCGCGCAGGCAGACGCAGGCTCAGTGAGCGGCCGATACCGTCCATACGGCCTCCAGGACAAAGCGAATCGGACGGTTGATGTCCTGTTCGTTGATTTCGTGATGCGTCAATTGCACGTCGGAGAAGAAGGGCTGTTCGCGCAGCACACGCAGGTAAATGATCATGTCGTCGGGAGACGTCGTCTCTGCCGTGATGCGCACCGAATGCCGGTTGACGTCGGGGGCGAGCGAGAGCAGGGCGACGTTCGCCATGGCCGAGGCGTCGAGTGCATCGCGCAGTTCGCGCCACGGCAGATTGAGCGTGCGGGCGATGGCGTTGATGGCGTTCGCCTGCGCCACGGGCACCACGATGGGGGCGACCGGTGGATTGGCGCGAGCGTGCGCAGCCTCACGTTGTGCAACGCGCTGTGCGGCCGCTTGCCGCGCCTGGTCGCGCACATAGACGCGGTAACCGAGCACCGCCGCCACCGTGGCGATCACGACGGCGAGCGCCAGCACCACGCACCAGCGCGGTGATAGTTGTCGTAGCGTGCGCTGCCAGCCGCGCGGTGCGAAATCGATGGCGATGCGTGTCATGCCGCTCATACCAGCGCTCCGCCCGTCGCGAGGACATCGGTGGCCTGCCAGTCGTGTCCGTCGCTTGTTTCATGCACCGCCGCCGACGCCAGCGTGTTCACATGCAGTGCCGCGAGCGTGACACGTGCGTCGTTCCGCACTGTGCCGCACAGATGCAGTGTCGTGGCCGGTGCGACCCCCATGAGCATGGCGGTGCGCGCCAGTGTCTGGGCGAGCCAGTAGATGTCGCGGTCCGATGGCATGGTTACCTCGTGAATCGCATGCAGTCGATGGTGCGCGTCGCTACCGTTGGCGATGCCGATGCGCATCAGATCGTCATGCATGACGGCAAACCAGCCGGGTGTGCGGCATTGCCGCTGCCAGCGGTTCCACGCACGCACGAATTGCGGCGCGATGCTCGTGACAGGGACGCGGCACGCCTGCGCCGTCACGACCAGCGTATCGACGAGTGCACGAGGCAAAGCTGCCGTGCAGAACGGATGCGTGACTTGCCAGTCCCCGGCGATCTGCCAGTGCTCGGGTGTCTCGCCGAACAGATTGGCAAAGCGCAACATGGCGGCGCCCTCGATGTCGGATGGGCGTGTCGCACCGGCGGGCGGCGTGGTCATCCACAGGCGTGCGAGGCGGTCGTCGAACACGATGTCGAGCGTGGCGCGACGCGCGGCATGCTGGCTGAGCAGATCGTGCACGGCGTCGCGTAGCGCAGGCACATAAGCCTCGCCGGAGAACGCCGCGAGCGACGACGAGCCGAGCACCCGCCACGTCTGCAACTTCTGCGACTTGTGCGACTTCTGCGACGGGTGTTCGCGCAGTACCAGACTTGCCGCATCGCGCGACACGCCCAGATGCAGGGATTGCGCTCGCCATTCAAGCATTCGTCGTCACCCGTCGCACTTCTTCCAGCGTGCTGTCGCCCGCGCGCACCAGCATCAGTGCGGCGTGGCGCAGACTGCGTGTGCCGTTCGCGTGTGCTGCGGCCTTGATCTGGCGGATCGGGCGCTTGTCCACGACCAGTTCGCGAAGCTCGTCGTTGAGCATCAGGATCTCGGCAATCGAGCGGCGTCCCTTGTAGCCCGAGCCACGGCACTGCGAACAGCCGCGACCGCGCATGAAGCGGAAGTCGGCGACGTCGGCGCGTGTCAGGCCCACGCTGGCCAGCTCGGCGTCGTCGGGCGTCGGGGCGTCTTCCCGGCAATGCGGGCAGTTCACGCGCATGAGCCGCTGGGCCCAGATGCCGTTGAGTGCCGAGACAAAGGCGTAGGGGTCAATCCCCATGTGGTTGAAGCGGCCGAACACGTCGAACACATTGTTCGCGTGCACGGTGGTGAGCACCAGGTGACCCGTCAATGCAGATTGCACGGCGATTTCCGCCGTCTCGCGGTCACGGATTTCGCCGACCATGATCTTGTCGGGGTCGTGACGCAGGATTGAGCGCAGGCCCTTCGCGAAGGTCAGGCCCTTCTTCTCGTTCACGGGGATTTGCAGGATGCCCGGCAGTTGGTACTCGACCGGGTCTTCGATGGTAATGATTTTCTCGCGGCCGTCGTGAATCTCGGTGAGCGCGGCGTAGAGCGTGGTCGTCTTGCCCGAGCCGGTCGGGCCGGTCACGAGCAGCATGCCGTACGCTTCGCGCGCGAGCGCCCGCAGGCTGACGAGCGACGCCGGATCGAAGCCGAGCGCTTCGAGCGTGAGCGCACCGTACGCTTCGATCATGGCGCGCTTGTCGAGAATCCGGATCACGGCGTCCTCGCCGTGAATGCTCGGCATGATCGAGACGCGCAAATCGATGTCGCGCCCGGCCGCCTCCACGCGGAAGCTGCCGTCCTGCGGAATGCGTCGCTCGGCAATGTCGAGTTCCGCCAGCACCTTCAGGCGCGAAATCGCCTGCTCGGCGAGGTCCGTGCCGCGTGCCGACGCCGCATGATCGAGTACGCCGTCCACACGATACTTGATGGCCAGTCCGGTCGCCGTGCTCTCGAGGTGAATGTCCGACGCGCCCGCCTTGAGGGCGTCGTATAGCGTCGAGTTGACGAGCTTGACCGCCGGACTTGCGCCTTCGGCAACGCTGGCGAATGACAGGCGAGTCGACGTACGGTCGCTCCCCACGCTCTCGCCGTCTGCGGAGACCACGTGATCGATGGCCCGCGCCGTCTCCTCCTGTTTGGCGAGGTAGGCGCGGAGGTCGTCGGTCAACGCCAGCGCGAAGGGCAGGGGCGCCGGGGTCGACGCGCGCGCGCCGAGCCAGACACGCAAGTCCAGATCGAAGGGATCGCTGACGACGCCCACGAGCGCGCCGTCCGCACGCGCGAGCAGCACGCAATGGCGCTGCAAGGACTGCGAGAGGGATACCGTGTCGAACGCCGGTTTCGCGGCGAGCATGTCGGCCAGATCCATCACCGGCAAGCCCAGTTGCGTGCCGAGGGCTAGCACCACGTCACGCAGGTCGCCGCCCGTGAGCGAGTGCAGCGCGGCGACGAGATCCTGTCCCGTCTCGCGCTGAATCTCGCGGGCGCGGGCGACCTGTGCGGCGTCGATGAGCGTGTCGGGAGGGCTGAGGTCGAGCGTGCTCACGAGAGATCTCCCGCCAGATCGAAGATGGGCATGTAAAGCAGGATCACGATGGCGCCGACGACAAGGCCGATGGCCGCCATGAGCACGGGTTCGAACGAGCGCGTGAAGCGGTCGATCCAGCGATCGATTTCGCCGTCGTAGAACGCCGCCGACTGGGTGAGCATCGGGCCCATCTCACCGGTACGCTCGCCCACGCGCAGCATGCGCAGCGAGATCGGCGTGGTGAGGCCTGCGGCTTCGAAAGCGGTGGACAGCGGCGTGCCCGCATCCACGCTTGCCGACGCGGTGGCGAGCGCGGCGCGCAGATTGACGGACGCCATCGGTTGCACGGTCGCCAGCGCGCGCAGGATCGTGATGCCGCCTTCGAGCAGCATGCCGAGCGTGAGATACACGCGCGCCAGTTCGTAGATACGCACGCGCTCACGCAGCACCGGAATGCGCGAGAGCAGCAGCACGACACCGCCCCGGCTTTGCAGCCGTCGCCAGAGCATCACGAGCGACAGCACGAAGGCGCCTTGCGCTGCGAGGAACAGCGTGGTGTGCCCGCTCACAAGCTGCCCGAAGTCGAGCATCAGTTGCGAGGCGAACGGCAGTTGCCGCCCCGCGCCCTGATACACCTCGGCGAAGCGCGGCACGACGTACATCATCAGGAAGAAGCTCACCGCGCCGCCCACTGACATGAGGATGCAGGGATAGATGGCGGCGCTCACGACCTTGTTGCGCACGCTGTCCACGCGCTGCTGGTAGTCCACGTAACGGGCCAGCGAACGCGGCAGATCGCTCGTACCTTCGGCGGCCTGCACGATGCCGACGTAGAGCGGCGGGAAGATGCGCGGTTGTTCGGCAAGTGCCGCAGAGAAGCGCTTGCCCGACGACAGGCTTTCGAGCAGCCGGTGCAGACATTCGCGAACGCCCGGATTGCTCTCCTTCTCGTGCAACGCCTGGAGCGATTCGACCACGCCAAGCCCCGCGTTGATGAGCGCGAGCAACTCCTGGCTGAAGAGCACCAGCGAGAGCTTCTTCGCACCGGTCACGCCCTTGCCGCGACCTAAGCGAACCAAGGGCAACCCGGACACCCTCACGGTCCGGACTTCGCTCACGAAGCGGCCGTCGGCCTGCGCGCGACGGCGCGCGTCCTCGGGGCTGTCTGCCTCGATACGAAGGGTCTCGATCGTGCCTTGCGGGCCTATCGTGCGGACGTCGAAATGCATGCGCCGGCGGATATCGCGGATGGGCGAACGGGGGGCGCTTACTGCGAGACGATGTCCGCGTCGTCGCCGGTGCCGCCCGGCTGGCCGTCGCGACCGTAGGACATCACCTCGTACTCGCCCTTCGTGGCAGGCGACGTGTATTGATAGGGATGGCCCCACGGGTCGAGCGGAATCGCCTTTTGCAGATACGGGCCATTCCACGCCTGACCGGCGGAGGTCGGCGCGACCATCAGCGCATTAAGTCCCTCGGCCGTGGTGGGGTAGCGGCCCACGTCGAGACGGTAGGCGTCGAGCGACTTGGTGAACGCGTCGATTTGCGCTTTGGCCACCGTCACTTCGGATTTTCGCAATTGCGCAAAGTACTTCGGTCCGACATATGCCGCGAGCAAACCGATGATGACCACGACCACGAGCAATTCGAGCAGCGTGAAACCTCGCTGAGCGCGACGTTGACTGAAGGCGGAGGCGCGACGGCGGGCAGGCAGGCTGAGTTTCATGACGCGTGAGCTCGAAGTGAGTGTGACGGCGGATCGTTGCCCGAACTAAACGACGTGCAAGACACGTCGAAAAAATCGGCGAACGAAATCGGGCCGAACAGAATGCGGCCGCACGCATCATCGTGGAATTGCGAAGGGTGGGGAAGATGTAAATCCCTCAGCAGTGAATTGCAAAAAATTCAGTGCGAGGAGGCGCGAAGAAGACAGGGATCCGAATGTCTCCGCGCATTTACCAAGTCGCGGGTGGTTTGTCCTACAGCGCAAATTTGAGGATTGTTGCGCTGCATCCAAAGTCGCCTTGTCGGCGCTGGGGTCGCGAGGATTTCACGGTTTTGGTGCTTGAGAATTCAGCGCCTTGCGAGGTCGTTCAAATGAAAACTATTAATGACACTCGTGAAAAATCCGTCGCGTAAAGCCAACTTAGTATTGCGCCCGAAGTGGGTCAGACCACTGCAACTCGTTTGGAGTTCAATCTAACCGTCGACATTTTTCGAACGCATCTCCGGTGGTCTCGAGATGGCGGGAGCGAATGTTGCACGGGTTCAATCGGAACCACAATGACGAAATGAGAAAACGACACTCATTAGCGTGGACATGCACCGGGCTGCTGCTCGCGTGGATGTTCCTGATGGCGGGCACTGCCACGCCTCAGACGAACGCGGGCGCGGCGCCGATACCCATACCGGCGTCAGGACGCGTAAAGATCAACCTCGGCGCCACACCCTGGAAGTTCCTGGGTGATGACTCCACTGCCTACGCACAGCCCGGATTCGACGACTCCGGCTGGAAGAACGTGGGGATTCCGCACTCGATGAACGAGAACAGCATGTTCTCGAACACGCAGAGCGGTGGCGATGTGCCCAATGGGCGCGGCTGGTATCGCAAGCATCTCAAGCTCGACAAGTCCTATGCTGGCCGCAAGGTCATCATCGAGTTCGAAGGCGCGCACATGGGCGCGCAGGTCTACGTCAACGGCACGCCGGTCAAGGGCAGCAGCGTTCGCAGTCCGGACGCCACGCACGTGATCGGCTTCCTGCCGTTCGCCATCGACATCACCAACATGGTGACGGCCGACGGCGTGACCGACAACGTGATCGCCGTGCGCGTTGCGGCCAACGGCGACTGGTTCCAGGATCCGGACTTCTCGGGCGCGTTCCGCTTCGGTCAGGGCGACACGGGGATTTTCCGTCCCGTGTATCTGTACGTCACCGATCCGGTTCACATTCCGTTGAACGACTACCCGGTCATGCAGACGTGGGGGACGCACGTCTCCACCGTGAGCATCGACAGCCCGGCCACCGATGGCTCGGGCACGGCGGCGTCGGCGAACATCCAGATCGAAACGAACGTGCTCAACGAGTCGGGCGCTGCGCAGACCGCACAGGTCACCACGCAGATCGTCGACGCGTCGGGCACGGTGGTCAAGCAGGCGAAGGACGATGTGGTCCTGCCGCCGAATGCCGGCCCGGGCTATCACCCGACGCTCGTTCGTCAGAATCTGGTCGTCGACAAACCGACGCTCTGGTATCCGAACAACGTGCCGCGCGGCCGTCCGTACATGTACCGTGTGTTCCACATGGTCAGCGTGGGCGGTGTCGTGGTCGATGCGACGGAAAGCCCGCTCGGTATCCGCCTGATTACCTGGGACAACAACTTCCCGAGCATCAACGGCTATCCGACCCATTTGTGGGGCGCTTCGGGCCGCTACGACTATCCGGGCCTCGGCACCGCCGTGCCGGAAGAGCAGCAGTGGCGCGATCTGCGCTTGCTGGCCGATGCCGGCGGCAACCTGTACCGTCCGGGCCACTCGTCCTCGAGCACCGAATTCCTCAACGCGGCCGACGCGCTGGGGATCTTCGTCGTGCAACCGAGCGGCGACGGTGAGAACGGCTTCAACGATTGCTACCAGTTGGCGTCGCCGACGGCGGACTGTCCGCAGAACAAGATCGACAAGTACGCGCTGAAGCTCGAGCTGCATCGCGACATGATCCTGCGCGATCGCAACAACCCGTCCGTGCTGGCCTGGGAAGCGAACAACGGCATCATGAACACGTCGTTCGCGCCGCTGCTCGCCGCCATCGGTCGTCAGTGGGATCCGGTCAACACGCGCGCACAGGCGGACCGTACGCCGAACGCGCTCAACGGCGACATCCTGAGCTGCTCGCGTCAGGGTTGCGAAGTTGGCGTGAAGAACCAGTTCCCGAACAAGCCGGCCTGGTCTGCCGAATACTGGGGTCGTGGTGAGTTCCGCGAGAACTACGACTTCGAAATGGATCAGGTGGCGTCGTTCCTGAACGACTGGCGCAGCGGTGTTCTGGTCAACGCTTTCGGTATCGCTCACTGGTATCTGGCGGATACGCCGGGTGAAGACAGCTTCTACTGGAGCGGCAAGACCTACGACGCGAAGCTCAATCCGACCGGTCCGATGGTTCGCTCGCTGGGCGAATCGATGACCGACGGCAACCGCTTCCCGCGCTTGCTGTACTACGCGTATCAAGCCGCGTGGACGCCGTTCTCGATCAAGCCGGTGGTGCACCTTGCGAACACCTGGAACCGTAGCGGTCCGGTGCGCGTGAACGTGTTCAGCAACTGCCCGGCCGTGCGTCTCGTCATCAACGACGTGGTGCAGGGCGCCGATCAGAAGCCGAACAACCTCTCGACGTCGACCGACAACTCGGCCGGCACGACCACGGGGCTCGTGGGGCAGGCGCACTGGGATGACGTGCAAGCGAACGGCGGCCATATTCAGGCGCTGTGCGTGGACGGCTTCGGTGCACAGGTGACGTACAACGGCCGCCCCGTGCTCGACGAGCAGTACACGGCTGGCGCACCCGACCACATCGTGCTGTCGGTGGTGCCGGAAGTGCTTCGTCCGAACGGTCAGTCGTTCCAGGTCACGGCCAACGGCTCCGACGCCGTGTTCGTGACGGCGATGGTCGTCGATGCCAAGGGCGTCGTCGTGCCGAACGCTTCGAACCTCATCACGTTCTCCGTCGACAACACGGCAGTCGCGAACTATCGCGGCGGCTGGGATCACATCGTGACGATGGACAAGCCCGCGAGCTATCACGCGCCGGGCGACCATGAGCTCGCAGCCGAAGGCGGTCTGACGCGTATTGCGATTCGCAGCACGTTCCAGACGGGCCACGTGAACGTCACCGCAACGTCGCCGGGTCTGGGCAGCGGTACGGCCTCGTACGACGTGCAGGCCCCGGTCATCGTGCCGGTGCAGGCCGCGACCTCGGCACCGCAAATCGTGGTGCAGCCGGCCAGCCAGCAGGTCAGCGTCGGCCAGCCCGCTCACTTCGATGTGACGGTCTCGGGTGCCGCGCCCATGCAGTTCCAGTGGCAGCGCGACCATCAGGACATTCCGGGAGCGACGGGCAGCAGCCTCGACACCCCGGCCGCGATCGGCGACGACAACGGCCATGTCTACGGTGTACGTGTTCGCAACGGCGTGGGCGTCATCACGTCGAACGATGCCGTGCTGTCGGTGATTCCGGCGCGCGCGGTCACGATCGACACGCCGCCGGCCGCGCAGACGGTGTTCGTCGGCCAGACGGCGACGTTCAGCGTCGCGGTGACCGGCTCGCCGGTGATCGAGTACCAGTGGTTCCGCAACGACGTCGCCATCGATGGCGCCAAGTCGCCGACCTACACCACTCCGGTGCTGGGTCCGGACGACGACGGCGCGATGTTCAAGGTGTTCGTCAAGAACCCGCTGGCGCAGGTGACGTCGACCCCGGTGGCCCTCAAGGTCAACGCGGCGACCGTGCCGACGATCACGACCCCGCCGGCCAACACGGTGGCGATGCTCAACCAGAGCGCGACTTTCACGGTCGTGGCCGACGGTTCGAAGCCCCTGCATTACCTGTGGAGCGGCCCGACGGGCGTGGTGGGCGGCGATTCGCCGAGCCTCACGATCGACGCCGTCGCCCCGAAGGATCTGGGCAAGTACACCGTCACGGTGTCGAACGCCTCGGGCAAGAGCGTGACGAGCGATCCGGCGACGTTGAGCCAGGCCGCACCGGGTGTGAACCTGGCGCAGGGCAAGCGCGCGTTCGCCAGCAGCTATCAGGATCCGCAAGGCATGCCGGCCAGCAACGTGACCGACGGCAACGTCAGCTCGCGCTGGAGCTCGGACCAGAAGGATGGCGACACCGCATCGATCACGGTCGACCTCGGCGCACCGATGCCGATCAACCGCATGATCCTGCGTTGGGAAGCCGCATACGCCAGCTCGTATCGCATCGAAGTGTCGAACGACAACGTTCAGTACACGAAGGCCTACGAATCGGCGGCCGGCTTCAGCGGCGGCGTGGACGATTTCACGTTCCCGCTGGTGACCGCACGCTATGTCCGCATGGTCGGTCAGAAGCGCGCGAGCACCTATGGTTACTCGCTGTATGAAATCGAGGTCTACAACGTCCCGAACTGTAACGACGGCGGTCTCTATACCAACGAACGTTACACGGTGCTCAACCCGGGCGAAGCGCAGGACAAGGCCAGCACGCTGATCTGGAACCGCAAGCAGTACGCGACGACGGATCCGAACCACCAGTTCACGCAGCTTTCCGCTGCCGACTACTGTGCTGCACAGGGCAAGCGCCTGCCGACGCGCGACGAAGCATTGTCGATCGCCGGCAACAACAGCGCCGCGTGCGCCTTCCCGGAAAAGTGGACGACGTGGACGTCGACGCTCCTCGCCACCGACCAGCGTCAGGCTTACCTGATCACGTCGGCCGGTGAAGATCGTCAGGGTCTGGTCGACAACGCTCCGGGCTGGGTGCTGTGCGTCTCGGGCACGGCGCAGGTGACGGCACCGACGGTGTCGGTGCAGCCGGGTGACGTGAGTGCCACGCGCGGTACGTCGGCGCACTTCGGCCTCGGCATCAACGGTTCGGCCCCGCTCACGTTCAAGTGGTATCGCGTGGCGAAGGCCGGTGAGACCTCGGATACGCTGGTCTACACGTCGTCGGAGCCGATCTACGACACGCCGGCGGTCAAGCAGGAAGATGACGGCTCGCAGTACTACGTCATCGCCAGCAATGCCGCAGGCAGCGTCACGAGCCAGAAGTTCAAGCTCACGGTGACGGCGCCCCAGCAGGATCCGGGCGGCAACAACCCGCAGGTGCCGCCGCCGACGATCGTCACGCCGCCGGTGAGCCAGTCGGCTGCCATCAGCAAGACGGCAACGTTCACGGTGAGTGCTACCGGCAACGGCACGCTGTCGTATCAGTGGTATCGCGATGGCGCGCAGATCGACGGCGCCGTGTCGGCGAGCTACACCACGCCGGCCGTCAAGCTGGAGGACAACGGTGCGCAGTTCACCGTGCTCGTCAGCGCGGGCGGTGCAAGCAAGCTGAGCGACGGTGCAACGCTCAATGTCGTGGATGGCGTGCCGTCCAACGATACGAACCTCGCACTGGGCAAGACGGTGACGTCGACGCCTGTGGAAAATCCGGGCTTCGGCGCGGCGACGAACGTGAACGATGGCGACATCGCGACGCGCTGGTCCTCGCTGTTCCAGGACAATCCGGATGCGGACAAGGCCAACATCACGATCGACCTCGGCAAGTCGCAGGCGGTCAATCTGGTGCGCCTGAAGTGGGAAGCCGCTTACGGCAAGCAGTACCTGATCCAGGTGTCCGACACCGGCAACGACGGTGACTGGAAGACGGTCTACACCCAGAACACGGGGCGTGGCGGTACGGAAAACCTGTCTTTCCAGACGGTCTCCGCACGCTATGTCCGCATGCAGGGTGTCAAGCGTCAAACGCAGTACGGCTTCTCGCTGTTCGAGTTCGAAGTCTATGGTCCGCAGTTGAGTTTCGATCAGCAGCCGCAGCCGCAATCCGTGCAAGTGGGCCAGCCGGCGCACTTCTCGGTGTCGGTGATCGGTGCGACGAACCTGTCGTACACGTGGTTCCGTAACGGCCAGCAAGTGGCGGTGACGGCCAACCCGTCGTACGACACGCCGGCCACGACGATGGACGACGATGGCGCGCAGTACGGTGTGGTGGCTGATGACGGTAACTCGAACATCACCAGCACGCCGGCGAAGCTGACGGTGACCCCGGCTACGGCCGGGGGCGGCAACAACGGCAACAACGGTGCCCCGCCGCAAGGCGGCACCGGTGATGGCGGTAATGGTGGAAATGGTAGCGACGGCAACAACGGCGCTACCGCCGTGAACCTGGCACTCGGCAAGCGCGTGTCGGCCAGCGGTGCAGAAAACCCGCAGGGTACGCCTGCGACCAACGCGGTCGACGGCAACGCCGACTCGCGCTGGTCGTCGGACTTCAACGACAACGCATGGATCGCCGTGGATCTGGGTGCCCCCACCCAGATTTCGGAAGTCCAGTTGCGTTGGGAGCGGGCTTACGGGACGGCGTACGAGATCCAGATCTCGGACGACGGCAACACGTGGCGCAAGGTCGGCGGCCAGTCCGCCGGTCAGGGCGGCACGGAGCAGGTGTCGTTCACGCCGGTCACCACGCGCTTCGTGCGCATGGCCGGCAAGCAGCGCGCCACGCCCTACGGCTACTCGCTGTTCGAGTTCGAAGTGTATGGCCCGGCAGGCGGTACCGTTCCGGTAACCAATCCGGCCACGGAAACCCCGTCTGACGGCAGCAGCAACGGCAACCTCGCGAAGGGCAAGTCTGCCTTTGCGAGCGGCGCCGAGAACGACGGTACGCCGGCACGTTTTGCGGTGGACGGTAACCAGGGTACGCGCTGGTCGTCGGATTTTAACGATGACGCGTGGCTCGCTGTCGATCTGGGCGCTTCGGTGCCGGTGTCGAAGGTGGTGCTGCGCTGGGAGCGTGCTTACGGTGCGGCTTACGAGATTCAGGTGTCGAACGACAACCAGAACTGGACGCGTGTGGCTTCGCAGCCGAACGGCCAGGGCGGCGTCGAAACGGTCTCGTTCGCAACCACGTCGGCGCGTTACGTGCGCATGGCGGGCGTCAAGCGCTCGTCGCCGTACGGTTATTCGCTGTTCGAGTTCGAAGTGTACGGCCCCACGGACGGCAGCACGCCGCCGCCTCCGCCGCCGTTGCCCGTTATCTCCGGCCAGCCGGCCAGTATCACGGTGCAGCAGGGGCAGACGGCTCACTTCGCCGTCGCGCTCGCCAACCCGGACGGGATGACGTATCGCTGGCGTCGTGGTGGTGACCTGATTCCGGGTGCTAACGCGTCGACGTACGACACGCAGCCCACGACGGCCGCCGACAACGGCGCGACGTTCACGGTCGACGTGACGAACTCGGCCGGTCAGACGGTGACCTCGTCGGCGGCAACGCTGACGGTGACGCCGCCGCCGGTGACGGGCGATCCGGGCAACACCAATCCGCCGGATGACGGCACCATCCCGAACTATCCGATCTATCCGAATCAGGTCGGCGTCGAACTTCGCAACAACACGAAGGGCGCTTACACGGACGATCAGATCTACGTGGCGGTGATCGCGCATGATCCGGCAAACAACGGTCGATTCGTGTATCTGAAGGCCGATGGCACGATCGTGCCGATGGCGGTCGAAGATAACGATGCGCCGGGGCACCTGACGAAGAACGGACAGAACTTCAGTAACTACTTCTTCACGCTGGCACAGGCGAAGCAGTTGAAGTTCCCGAAGATCTTCGGCGCGCGTGCGTTCGTGGCATTGGGTTCGCCGTTGTACATCAAGATCAACAAGGATGAGGCCGGCAATCTCGGCTTTGCAGGTCCCGACCTGCGCAACCCGACGGATCCCAACATCGATGTGCTCTTCGACTGGTATGAATTCACGTACGGCGACAACGGTATGTGGTTCAACAACACGCAGGTCGACCAGTTCGGCTTCCCGCTGACGGAAGACCTGTACGGCAGCAACCGCACGACGCACGTTCGCTCGGGTATCACCGAGTCGCGCGCTTCGATCTTCGCGGCGTACCAGAAGGAAGTGCCGGCGGAGTTCCAGCCGATCAACCCGTCGCCGCTGCGCATCGCCGCACCGAGCAAGGGTGGTTTCGACGCGGGACAACCGAACGGCAAGTACTTCGACGGGTACATCGACAGCATGTGGGAGTACTACCGTACGCACACGCTGACGCTGTTGATGTGGGGTAACGCCCGCAAGTTCGTCGGCCAGACGGTCGGCGACCAGCTGGTGTTCACCGAAGTCGATCAGGGCAACGGCGCCTTTGTGGGCGGCAAGTACTACGTGAACCATCCGAACACGCAGGACATGCTCGAAGCGAAGGGTCCGCTGGCCTCCGGCAATGCGACGGAGCTGGCGATCGAAGCGCAGGTGGCGGCCGCACTGAACCGCCACATCATGGAAGACGACACGCAGTGGGCAGCACCGTCGTCGACCTGGTATGCCAAGGCGCCTTACAACGCCTATGCGAAGTTCTGGCATGACCACAGCATCGATCGCAAGGCCTACGGTTTCTCGTACGACGACGTGTCGGACCAGAGTTCCACCCTGGTTTCGCCCACGCCGGAGCACCTGATTCTGGGGATCGGCTTCTGACGATTTGAGGTTGTGTAGCAAATAGACGACGGGATGCGCAGTCATGGCATCCCGTCGTTTTTTCTGTGAAACGCCCGTTTGCCGCATGGTCTGGTCATCTATACGTGGATGAGCCGTATTGCGGCCGGTATTGAAGGGAATTTGGAATGATTTCTATTCTTTCGATACACCGACTTGTGAATAATGCGAATCTTTCGGCCTGTTGCCGTGGTGGTGAGTGAACATGATGCAGTTCGAGCACGATTCGGGGTTTGCACGTTTGCTGCTCCCCATGCTGCCGAAGCTGTGGACGTTCGCGCTGCGGCTGACCGGCGATCGTCATGACGCCGAAGATCTCGTGCAACGCGCCTGCGTGCGTGCACTGGAGCGCGCCGACGCCCAACTGCGGCCCGACAGTGCGCCGCTGAACTGGCTCTATTCCATCGTCCATTCCCTCTGGCTCAACGAACTGCGTGCGCGCAACGTGCGCAATCGCGGCGGTGTGGCCTGGGACGACGCGCTGCTCGAAAACATTGCCGACTCCGTGTCGGGATTGCCGGACGAGCACGTGGGGCACCGTCAGATCGTGGACGCCGTCGAGCGCTTGCCCACGCCGCAGCGTGTGGCGTTGTTGCTCGTGGCCGTCGAAGGCTTCAGCTACCGCGAGGCCGCGCAGATTCTTGATGTCCCGGTCGCGACCGTCATGGGTCGCCTGTCCGCCGCCCGTCAGCGCCTCGGCGTGCAGTTCGATGTCGCGCCGCGCCGGCGCAGCGGCGTTGGCGTGGGTGAAACCCCCACGTAATGACGTAATGGTGATCACCGACCAGACCCTCCTGTCTTACGTGGATGGCAGCCTGAGCGACGATGTGAACGCGAAGGTCGAAGCTGCCATTGCCCGCTCGCCCGCCCTCGCGGCGCGTGTGGCGGCGTTGCGCGCGTCCGATCTGCCGTTTCGCGCCGCGTATGACGACTGTTTTTCCGAACCGGTACCGCCCGAACTCGTGTCGACGTTGCGCACGCTGGTGCGCGGACGCACGACGCTCGATGTTCCCTCCCATGTGGCCAGTGCCAACGACGCGCGCTTCGCGCGTGCGCGGCATCGCGTGCACGTGCGCAGCCGCAGTGCAGTCCCACGTCGCAGCTCGCTCGATCGCGACCGCAACGGCGGCGAGCGCAGCGGGGCGAGCGCGCGTCGGCGCCCGGGCGCTATCTGGTGGCAGATCGGTGGCTTCTCGGCCGGTGCGATGGCGTTTGCCGTACTCGTGGCCAGCGCGGGCGCGCGCTTCCTGACCGACGGGCCGGCACCGACTCCGTTGCCGCTCGCCCGGGCCATGGTGGCCGCCGGTAATCTGGACGTCGACAGTGTCGTGGCGTCGCCGCCGGAAGCCCCCAACGTGTGGCATGGCTCGTACGAGCCGTGGGTGCGGGCGTTCGTGTCTTATCAGACGCTGATTGCCCGTGCGACGCTCGACCCGCTCGACGACGAGCCGGCCGAGGCGATTGCCACGGTGCGTGCGATCCGTCATCGCGACGACATCCCGCTGATCGTGCCCGATCTGCGTCGCGCGAACATGGAGTTCAAGCGCCTGCAACGGTTGCAGTTCGACGGCCGGGCCGTCGTGCAGATTGCCTATCTGCCGCGCGAGGGACCGCCGGTGGCGCTGTATGTCGTCAAGGACACGCGTCTGGATCACGGGCCTTCCGCACAGGTCATTCCCCCCATGGACACGGTGACGTGGCGTCGCGATGGGCAGATGTTCGCTTTGGTCGCTCCCTCCGGGTCGAGCGATCTCCTGCCGATCGCCCGGGCGCTCGCCAACGACGTCGTGCCGGTGCTCTACGACGGTGGCGCTACGCCGCCGGGTCTGCAAGCCGGTGGTGTCTTGCAGCCGTTCACCGATGTGATGGCAGACTCCCCCCTTTCTCCGACTTATGAATCTCGTTGATTTTTCTTCCCCCGCATTTTTCGACAATCCCTATCCCGTCTACGAACGTTTGCGCCAGGCTGGCGATCTGGTCCCGATCGGCCCCTCGCTGATGATGACGGGGCGCTACGATCTGATCGAAGCGCTGCTGCACGATCGCCGCATGGGCAAGGCCTACATGCCGAGCGTGATCGCCCGGTACGGCCCGCTCGCGACTGAGCAGCCGGTGTTTCGCGCGATCAGCCGCATGTTCCTGATGGCGAACCCGCCGGAGCACACGCGTTTGCGCACGCTGTTGATGCATTCGTTCAATGCGCGGCGTATCGAAGACCTGTCGAACGACATGCACGAGCAGGCCGCCCGTCTCATCGAGGCGATGCCCGCGACGGGGCCGGTCGATCTCATGTCGTCTTACTGCACGCCGCTGCCGTTGCGCATCATCTGCCGCATGCTCGACGTGCCCATCGAAGACGGTCAGGTCCTCGGCGAAAGCGCCGCGGCGCTGGTGCGCGCGTTCGATCTGGCGCCGCTCGACGAAGCCGGGCTGGCACAGGCCAACAAGGGCGCCGTCACGCTCGAATCGTATTTCGACCGGCTGTTGCGCGTGCGCCGCCGGGCGCCGGGCGACGACCTGCTCTCCGCGCTGATCGTGGCGACGAGCGGCGAGGGCGGTCTGTCCGACGAGGAGATCGTCGCGAACATGTTGCTGCTGTTCGTTGCGGGCCATGAAACCACGTCGAACATGCTCGGCAACGCGCTGATTCACCTCTACCGCGATCCGGCCCAATGGCAGGCGCTGCGCAGCGATCCGTCGCTCACGCAGGCGGCCGTGGTCGAGGCGATGCGCTTCGATAGTTCGGTGCAGATGGTGGCCCGCACGGCGCTCTCGCCGGTGCGCGTTGGGGATGTCGCCATCGAGACCGGCACGACGGTGTTCATGCTGCTGGGCGCGGCCAACCGGGATCCGGCCAGATTCGAGGACCCGGATCGCTTCGACATCCGCCGCGAGAATCACGGTCGACTGATCTCGTTCAGCGCCGGCATTCACCACTGTCTCGGCGCGCGGCTCGCGACGGCGACGCTGCAAATCGCGCTCGACAAGCTGCTCGGCAGCTTCCCGAAGCTGGAAATCACCGGGCTCGATGACCTGCGCTGGCATCGTCGTCACAGTCTGCGCGGCGTGGCGTCGCTGATGGCGAACTACTGAGCGGTCGACCGCGACGCCGCGTGGCGTCGCGTCGTCTCTGACCCGGCTGCAATGCAAATCGGCCCGTCACGACAAAGCGTGACGGGCCGATTCGTTTTGGCGGGAGCACGCTCAGGCGCTCACGCGGTCTGCCCGGAATGTCCGGGGCTCACTCTCTTACGGTCTTACTGCCCGATATGCGAAGGTGCGTCGGTGTCGTACACGGCATAGAGCTTGGTGTAGCCCTTGGACTCGAACACGCCGGTCCAGCCCTTGGGGAGCGTGACGGCTTCACCGGGGCCCGCCTCGACGACCGTGCCGTCGCTTGACGTGAACTTCGCACCGCCGGTGAGAAAGACGAGCAATTCGGTGTACGGATAGCCCGGGGCGGAACGAATCTCCTCGCGCACCGGACCGGACTTGAACACGCCGGTCTGGAAAGCCTTGTCGGGCGAGGTGAAGGTGGTTACGTCGACGGTATCGTTGCCGTCTTCATTCTCGTGCACGGCATCGGCGCGCTCGAACACCGGCCCCGCCAACTCCTGCTTGTTGACCTTGATGGGGTGCAGCGGTTGCGCGACGGCGCCGCCCGCGCACAGGGCGAGCGTCATCAACGCGGCGGCCGCCAGGGACCGATTGGATTGATAAGGGCGGCGGGTTCGATGGGAACTGCGTTGCAGCATTGTCGTCGTCTCTGTTGTCTCTATTGTCGTGCGTGCGCCCGGGCCTGCTCCCGGCGGCCGCGAGCGTGGGCCGTGCGGCCGGGCGAGAGCATATCAATCGCGCGGGGCTTCAGGCAAGGCTTGCACGCGCGGCGCGGCACGCGTGATCCGGCGCGGGCGCGCGCCAAGGCAGTAGCCCCCGCCGTACACTGCACGCAGCACGAGACCGTGTTCGCCGCGCAGACCGAGGCGATTGCGCAGGAGATAGACGTGCTGTTCGATGCTGCGCGCGGCGGCCGCTTCGTCGCTGCGCCAGATCAGCGACGCGATGCGGGCACGGCTCACGCGCATGTCCGGCGCCGAGAACAGCAGCCAGGCGAGCGCGAACTCGCGCGCCGTGAGCTCCACTTCGATGCCGTTCACTGCAACGGTGTCGCGGCCCCGGTCGAGCTGGTAGGCCCCGACTTCCAGCAGGTCATCGCTGCGTGCGGCGTTGGCTGTGGCGCGTCGGTGGAGTGTCGTGGCCAGGCGGATCTGCAACTCTGCCACGTCGACGGGGAACGGCAGCACGTCGTCGCACCCGGCGCGAAACGACAGGTCGAGCATCCACGAGGGCGTGCCGAAACCGATGACCGGTGCACCGGCACTGCGCGTGCCTCGACGGCGGGCGAGCACGCCCTGCAAGTCCAGAGGGCCGAGCGCCGCATCGACGAGTACCGCCGAATACGGAATGCGCGAGGCAGCCACAAGATACTGGGCGGCGTCGTCGAATCGCTGACAGTCGCCGTCGGCGCTGAGGCGGTTGCGAATGGCGTCGTAGAGCCCGATGTCTGACGTTAGAACTGCAAACTTCACTTCATGCTCCTATTGCCGAACTCGAATTCGTTGTTTCATGCATCTGGCGCGCCCGAAAGAGAAGTTGTCGGGTTTCGCGTTGTCATGCTTAAAACACTTCAGTCCGCCAAAAGAAACTTGAGGATTTTGCATCGACCTGTTGAAAGCCTATCGTAATTGATAGGGGTGCTAGTTGACGGATTCCGATAATCCTGCGCCCAACTTTGGTGCGTGGGTCGTCGATGCCGCCGCAGGTGCGATATTTTCCGCGTCCGGGTCGGTCGTCAATCGATGACCAGCCAGTTCCGCATGCAACCGGTCGCGATCCAGTTCGCCTTCCCAGGCGGCAATGGCAAGGGTCGCCACGGTGTTGCCGATGACGTTGGTCAGCGCCACGACTTCGCTCATGAAGCGGTTGATGCCGAGGATCAGCACGAGACCCGCTACCGGCACACCGGGAACGACGGCGAGCGTGGCGGCGAGGGTAACGAACGCCGCCCCCGTGACGCCGCTCGCGCCCTTGGATGTGACCATCGCCACGGCAAGAATCGTCAGTTGCTGCGCCCACGTCAATTCGATGTTCGTCGCCTGCGCGATGAACAGCACCCCCATCGTCATATAGATATTGGTGCCGTCGAGATTGAAGGAGTAGCCGGTCGGAATCACGAGTCCGACGACCGGACGGGCACAACCGAGCCGTTCGAGCTTGCGCAGCAGCAAGGGCAGCACCGGCTCGCCGGAACTGGTGCCCAGCACGATCAGCAACTCTTCCCTGAAGTAGGCGAGCAGCCGGAAGATGTTCACGCCGATGAGGCGGGCGATGCCGCCGAGCACCACGATCACGAACACGGCGGCGGTCAGGTAGAACGTGCCGATGAGCTTGAGCATCGGTAGCAGCGACCCTACACCGTACTTGCCGATGGTGAATGCAATGGCGCCGAATGCGCCGATGGGCGCGAGTCGCGTGATCATGTGCACGATGCCGAACAGGACATGCGAGACGCTGTCGACGAAGCGTGTGAACACCTGTCCCCGTTCGCCGCCGTGCGCGAGCACGACCCCGAAGAGCATCGACACCAGCAGGATTTGCAGGATTTCGCCGCGAGCGAATGCCGACACGAGCGTATCCGGAATGATGTGCATGAGGAACCCGACGGTGGTTTGCTCATGCGCCACGTTCGCGTAGGCCGCGACGGCCTTGCTGTCGAGCGTGGCCGGATCGATGTCGAGTCCGGCACCCGGGCGGAACAGATGTGTGGCCAGCAGTCCGAGCACCAGCGCGAACGTGGACACCACTTCGAAGTAGATGAGCGCCTTGCCGCCGACGCGGCCGATTTTCTTCAGGTCGCCGACACCGGCAATGCCGCTCACGACCGTACAGAAGATGACCGGCCCGATGATCATCTTGATGAGTTTGATGAAAGCGTCGCCCAGCGGCTTCATGTCGATGGCGAGGGCGGGCCAGAAGTGGCCTAGCAGGATGCCCGCCGTGATGGCGGCGAGCACCTGGACATACAACTGTCGATGCAACGGTTTGGTCATGATGTCTCCTGAAGATTCGGGGTGGCCGCGCTGGTCATGGGACGACGCGGTCTCGGGTTGTCTTTTGGGGCAGGCGGATACGGGACGGCCCAGCGTTAAGCCAGGCCGATGTCCGCCAGCCGGCTGGCTGCCGCGATGACGAGGGCGTCGTTGCCCCGGGCGCCGACCACGGACAGGCCGACGGGCGCCTCGCCGCCGGGGCCGTCCGAGGTGGCCACGCGTAGCCAGGGCAGGCTCACTTCGGGCAGTCCCGCCAGTCCGGAGATGCATAGGTGGCGCTGCGCTCGGCTGCGATGCGCTTCCAGTGCGTCTTGGGTGGCATGTCGGGCGGGGGCTGTGTCGGGCGACGTCGGGAAGATCAGCACGGCGTGGGGATCGTCCAGCACCCGTGCCAGATGCTGCATCGCATGTACGCGCGTGCGCTGCGCGCGAGAGACCTCTTGACGCGAGACCGCAGCACCTGCGAGAAAGCGCCGCAGGACATCGGGGGCGAGCGAGTGGCCGTGCTCGCGGACCCAGTGCCCGTGCTGTTGCCAGATTTCAGCGCCTTGCAGCCATCGATGCGCCTTCGCCCAGTCGTCGAGCGGCAGTTCGCCTTCGGACAGCGTCGTCAGCGACATCGTCATACCTAGCCGGGCCAGCAAATCCGGTAGCGCGGCACGCACGGCCGGGGTGCAATCGGCAACCGCATCGAGCGCGATGTGGCACTTGAGCGGCGTGGATGCCGTGTCCCTCAGGGTCGGCACGACCTCTTCCGTCAGCACGGTGAAGACGCTGGCGAGTGTGTCGGCGTCTCGCGTGAACCAGCCGGCGGTATCGAAGCTATGCGCGAGCGAGAAGCCGCCCCGCCCCGCAATGCGACCTTGCGTCGGGCGGATGCCCCACACGCCGCAATGACTGGCGGGAAGGCGACAGGAGCCGCCGCAGTCGGTACCCAGACCGATGTCGGCGAAGCCTGCTGCGACGGCGGCGGCCGAGCCGGACGACGAGCCACCGACGATGCGTCCCGGGCTCGCGGCATTGTCCGGGGTGCCGTAATGCGTGTTGATGCCGAGCAGGCTGAAGGCCAGCTCATCGGTCACTGTCTTGCCGATCCATTGCGCGCCGGCTTCCAGCAAGCGGGCGACGATCAGTGCCGTCGAGGTGGCGGGCGTCTGCTGCCCGAGCCAGAGTGGGTTGCCTGCACCGAGGCGTTGGCCTTCGACGTCGAAAACATCCTTGACGGCCAGACGCAGGCCGCGAAGTTCGTCGCTCGACGCCACCACGTGAGGCGCGATACCGAACCCTTCCGCCACGAAAGCATTGGCATGGCCGGGTTGAAGCAGCGTTGACTGGCGGGCGAGAGAGGCGATCGGCATAGGGGGACTTCCTGCAGGGGCGTTGGGTGTGAGCGGTGTGAGAGCCCGAATATCGAAGATCTCGAAGATGTCGGAATTGGCACGTGAGCCCGGTGAAGACCGCGTGCCCGAATGCCTTGAAGTATCGGAAAATAGGGGGCGACACAGAAGCGAGCATTGGCGAACGGAGCGTTCGGCACACACGAACGGTGGGCTTTGCCTCGCCGTGCCGATGTCCTCATGTCCTCACGCCACGACCTCCTCAAACCCTTCCGATTCAGCGATCCGCGAGACAAGCAATGCACTACGACCTGCAAGACCTGCGTGTTTTTCTGGCGGTAGCCGAGGAGGGCAATGTGTCGCGTGGCGCCCGGCGCTGCCACCTCGCCCCGTCGTCGGTCAGCTTGCGCATTCGCGGGCTGGAGGAGACGCTCGGCGTGACCTTGCTGGAACGGCAGGCGCGCGGCGTCACGCTCACGCGGGCGGGCGTGGTCGTGCTCGAACACGTGCGCCGCTGTATCGCCCAACTAGGGCAGATGCATGCGGATCTGTTGCCGTTCGCACAGGGCGCGGCGCAGCACATCACGCTCTTCGCGAACAACAACGCCATTCACGCGCACTTGCCCGACGATCTCGCCCGCTTTCTGAGCACGCACCCGCGTGTGCGTATCGCGATGGAAGAGCGACTGGGGACGGAGATTGGCGGTGCGGTCGCCGCCGGGCAGGCCGATCTGGGGATCGTGGCGCTGGGGCCCGATCATCCCGATCTGACGTATCTGCCGTATCGGGAGGACCGTTTCGTCGTTATCGCGGCCGCGCAAAAGACCATGGCGCGCAAGACACGTGTGCGTCTGGCCGATTGCCTCAAGGAGCCCTTCATCGCGCTGCCGAACGGTACGGCGTTGCATACGTACCTGATGAACCAGGCGGACGCGCTGGGTGCCCGGCTCGACGTCTGCGTGCAAGTCTCGGACTATCCGGCCATCGTGCGGCTGGTCGCGGCTGGGGTGGGCGTGAGCATCGTGCCGGTTTCGGTGATCGCGCCGGCGGATCGCGAGCGGCTGGCCGTCATCGAATTCAACGAGCCGTGGGCCGAGCGACATCACCGCATTTGCGTCAGACCGGAAACGCTCGCCCGGCACCCCGTCGTGCGTGCCTTCATCGAAACGCTGACCGGGGCGCCGCTACCGGACTGAGTCAGTGCCGCGTCAGTCGTCGAGCAACGCGATCATGCGCTGCTTCGTATAGTCGACGAATGCCTGTGCGAGTCGCGACGGCGGGTGCTGAGTCGAGGTGACCAGCGAAAAGCCCGACATGACCACAGGCTCGAAGGGCTTGACGATGACGCGCCCGGCCGCGTAGCGCGCCGTGACCTGATCGATGATCGCCACGCCCGCCCCGTGCTGCACCAGCACGCAGATGGCTGCCGACAACTGCGACTCCGCGCTCATCACCCGGTCGATCTGCCGCTCCGCGAAGAGCCGGTCGATGTACATCCGGTTATCGAATTCCTTCGGATAGGAGATGAACGACTCGCCGCTCAGATCCTCCGGGCGGATCACGTCGCGATCCGCAAGCCGATGACCGAGCGGCAGGATGCACCGCATCGGGGCGCGATGCAGCGTTTCTACATCCACGCCCGCATGCGTGAGGGGGTGCGCGATGAAACCGACGTCGCAGCGTCGGCCCACCACCATGTCGACCACGATGCTCGACGCATGAATCAGCAGCGTCGTGCTGATGCCCGGATGCTCCCGCATGAAGCCGGTCAGCGTCGTCGGCAGGAACTCCAGCGCGAGCGCGGGCGCCCCGGCGATGTGCAGCGAGCCGCGCCGTAACGACTTGATCTGCTCTGCCGTCTGCGCAATGCGGTCGATGCCCGCAAACGAGCGCTCCACCTCTTCGAACAGGACCATCGCCTCGGGCGTCGGATTGAGCCGACCGTTGCTTCTGTCGAATAAGGAAAACCCTACGTCGGCTTCCAGATCGTTGATCAGGCGCGTGACCGCCGGCTGCGAAATATGAAGCATGTCCGCCGCGCGGGTGACCGTCTGGCGCAGGATCAGCGCACGAAATGCCTCCAACTGCCGGATCTTCATCGAAGCCTCGTCTCCCTGCGCCATAACATTTACGTATGGCGGAGCAAAAAAATGTGATTTGACCCTGCGTGTGTCGAAAATGACCCTACGAAAACCACGCAATAGTTTGATTTTTTTTCGTAATGCCGGGCCATAACATCACATAACACTGCATCACGCAAGGAGCTTCCCGATGAAGACTGTCGTTCCCCAAACGTTTCGCAAGCTAGGTCGCACCGCTGTCGTTTGCGCTGCTGCCGGTCTCGTTTTTGGCGCTACCGCTGCGCACGCCGACACCACGCTGTACGTCGGCGCCTATGGCGGGTCGTTCGAGCAGATGCTCAAGAAGGACGTCATTCCCGGCTTCGAACGGGCCAACCCGGGCACCAAGGTGGTGATCGTGCCGGGCGATTCGACGACGACGCTCGCGAAGCTCCAGGCGCAAAAGGGCAAGGCCGGTATGGACGTGGTCTTCCTCGATGACGGTCCGATGTATCAGGCCATACAGATGGGCTTCTGCGGCAAGCTCGCCGACGCGCCGGTCTATCAGGATCTGTACGACATCGCGAAGTTCAAGAACGGTAACGCCGTGGCGGCCGGGCTGATCGCCACGGGTATCGCCTACAACACGCGTCTGTTCCAGGCCAAGGGCTGGCCGGCGCCGACCTCGTGGAAGGAACTGTCGGACCCGAAGTACAAGGGCAAGCTCGTGATGCCGAGCATCAAGAACACCTACGGTCTGCATGCCTTGCTCGTCGAGTCGAAGCTCAACGGCGGCAGTGACTCGAACATCGATCCGGGCTTCAAGGAGATGGAGAAGATCGCGCCGAACGTGCTGTCGTTCGATCCGTCGCCGGGCAAGATCGCCGAACTGTTCCAGGCCGACGAAGTTGCGATCGCCGTGTGGGGCAACGGCCGCGTGCAGGCGCTGCGTCAGCAGGGCATTCCGGTCGAATTCGTCTATCCGAAGGAAGGCGCCGTCGCGCTCGGCATGGGTATGTGTGCGGTCGACAAGTCGGCCAACGACGCGCTCGCGCAGAAGTTCATCCAGATGATCCTCTCGCCGCAGACGCAGGCCGTGCTGGCGGAAAGCCAGGGCGTCGCGCCGTCGAACAAGAAGACGCAACTGTCGATGGCCGTGGCTGCACGTGTACCGTCGCCGGCGCAGATCGACAAGCTCGTGCGCGTCGACTGGGACGTGGTGAACGCCAAGCGTGCCGACTGGACGCAGCGCTGGAATCGTCAGATCGAGCGTTGAGTCGTTGGTCGAGCCTTCATTTGAGCGTCCGTTGGAGAACACAAGCGTCATGAGCACCCGCACCCCCACGAGCACACCCGCGACGACGCCGTATCTGCGCGTCGAACAACTCGGCAAACGCTTCGGCGACACCGTCGCCGTCGAGGGCGTCGATCTCTCGATCGCGCAGGGCGAGTTCATCTCCTTGCTGGGGCCGTCCGGCTGCGGCAAGACGACCACGTTGCAGATGATTGCTGGCTTCGTGACGCCGACGTCCGGCCGGATTCTGCTCGAAGGGCGCGATCTGACGCCGGTGCCGCCGGAAAAGCGCGGGCTCGGGATCGTCTTCCAGAGCTACGCGCTGTTTCCGCACATGACCGTGGCGCAGAACGTGGCGTTCGGTCTGGACATGCGGCGCGTCGATCCCGGCGAGAAGCAACGCCGGGTGAAGGACGCGCTGGAGCTGGTGCACCTCGGTCAGCACGCACAACGCTATCCGCGCGAACTCTCGGGCGGGCAGCGTCAGCGTGTGGCACTGGCGCGCGCGATGGTCATCGCGCCGCCGGTCCTGTTGCTCGACGAACCGCTCTCGAACCTCGACGCCAAGCTGCGCGAGCAGATGCAGGACGAGTTGCGCGCGATTCAGCGCAAGGTCGGCACGACCACCATCATGGTCACGCACGATCAGGCCGAAGCGCTCGCCATCAGCGACCGCGTGGTGTTGCTCAACGCCGGGCGTGTGGTGCGCATCGATACGCCGCATGATGTGTACGAAGACCCGCGCGCCACGTTTGCGGCGAGCTTCATCGGGCAGACCAATCTCATCACCGGTCAGCTCGACGTGCGCGGCGGTGTGGCGTTGCTCGAAGTGCAGGGCCTGCGGCTGGTGCTGTCGCCGGCGCAGGCGGGGCTCGCGTCGGCGGAGGCAGCCAATGCTGCGGTCACGTTCTGTCTGCGTCCTGAGCGAATCCGGCTGACGTCGGCCGCTGCCGGGCGCGTGCCGGGGCGCGTTGCACAGCGCAGCTTCCACGGCAACCACTGGCTGCTCACCGTGTCGACCGCGCTGGGCGATCTGCGCGTGCTCGTATCGAACGACGGCGTGGTCGCCGCCAACGACGGCGACGCCGTCGGGCTCGACTGGGCCGACGACGCCCTGCGTCTGGTACAGGAGAGCGCATGAACGCCGCGACGTCCACGCCACCGGGCGCGAGTGCCGTGCAAGCGGCGAAGCCGTCGACGGCGGTCTCCCCGGAGATCGCCAGCCAGCGGCGTGCCGCCTGGACGCTGGTCATGCCGGCGACGCTGTACTTCCTCGTCTTGCTCGCGGTCCCGCTCGTCCTGACCTTCGTGCTGAGCCTGCATGGCTTCGATCCGAATTCGGGCGGCATTTTGCCGACGGTGTCGTTGCAGCATTACCTCGACATCGTCACGGACAGCTACTTCTACGAGATCTTCCTGCGAACGTTGCTGTTGTCGGTCGGCGTCACGCTGCTGTGCGTGCTCGTCGGCGTGCCCGAGGCGTATTTCCTGTTCCGCATGCGTGACCCGTGGCGCTCGCTGTGCCTGGTGCTCGTGCTCGGTCCGCTGCTGATTTCGGTCGTCGTGCGCACGCTCGGCTGGTCGATTCTGCTCGGCCGTGAAGGGCTCATCAATACGGTGCTCACGAAGCTCGGTCTCGTCGATCATCCGTTGCAGATGCTGTTCACGATGGGCGCGGTCACGGTGGCGCTGGTGCATGTGCTGGTGCCGCTGATGGTGCTCTCGGTGTGGACGTCGCTCACGCGGCTCGACCCGGCCGTGGCTCATGCCGCACGCTCGCTCGGTGCGGGGCGCGCGACGGTGATGTGGCGCGTGGTGTTGCCGCAGATCACGCCGGGCATTCTCTCCGGCAGCCTGATCGTGTTCGCCCTGACGGCAAGCGCGTTTGCCACGCCGGCACTGATCGGGGGACGTCGCCTGAAGGTCGTGGCGACCACGGCGTACGACGAATTCCTCGGCACGCTGAACTGGCCGCTGGGCGCGGCGATCGCCATCGTGCTGCTGATCGTCAACGTGCTCATCATCAGCGGTTACAACCGCGCACTCGAGAAGCGCTTTACGCGCCGTCTCGGCTGACGGGAGGCCCTCACATGTCTTCGCAAGATTCTCAGTACGATCGCAACGGCTTCGGTGCGCTCGTGTTCCATGGGGTGTTTCTCGTCTTCATCCTGGCGCCGCTGGTCGTCGTGTGTCTGGTGGCCTTCACGCCGGACAACTTCCTCTCGATTCCGACGCAGCACTTCTCGTTGCGCTGGTTCAAGTCGCTCATGGGCGACGAGGACTTCCAGTCGGCATTGCGCACCAGCCTCTGGCTGGGCGTGATGTCCGCCACGGTGTCGACGGTGCTGGCCGTGCCCACCGCGATGGGGCTCGCGCGCTATCGCTTTCCGGGGCGCGACGCGATCAACTCGTTCCTGCTCTCGCCGCTGATGATTCCGCCGGTGGTGCTGGGTATCGCCTTCCTGCGGCTGTTCACGCTGCTGGACATGGGCGGCTCGTTCGAAAGTCTGGTCGCCTGTCACGCGTTGCTCATCTTCCCGTATGCCCTGCGTCTGATCATGGCGGCGCTCGTCGGTCAGGCGGATGAAGGCGAACGTGCGGCGCGCTCGCTCGGCGCGGGGCGCTGGACGACCTTCCGCCGGATCACGCTGCCGGCGATCCTGCCGGGTGTGGCGGGCGGCTGGGTGCTGGCGTTCATCAACAGTTTCGACGAACTCACGGCGACGATCTTCGTCACGTCGCCCGAGACGATCACGCTGCCGGTGCGCATCTACATGAACATGAGCGAGACGGTAGACCCGAGCGTGGCGGCGATTTCGACGCTGCTCATCGGCCTGACGCTCGCCGTGATGCTGGTGCTCGATCGCATCTACGGATTGAACAAAGTTCTGGTTGGAAATCACTAAAACATGCAAAAGACATACGATATCGCCGTCATCGGCGGTGGCCTCGTCGGCATGGCGATTGCCTACGGGCTCGCCAAGCGCGGACAACGCGTCGTCGTTTGCGATGGCGAAGACAACTCGCTGCGCGCCGCTCGCGGCAACTTCGGGTTGGTCTGGGTGCAGGGCAAGGGAGGCACCTGCACCAACTATGCACGCTGGTCGCTGCACTCGGCGAACACCTGGCAGGGCATGGCCGACGAGCTGTTTGCGCGTACCGGTGTGGACGTCGGCTTTCAACGGCCGGGCGGCTTCAACATCGCGCAGACCGCCGAGGAGCTTGCCGTGAAGGTCGAGAGCATGCGCAAGCTCAAGGAAGCCGAGCCCGCGCTCGTCTACGAAGTGCTCGATCACGATGCACTTGCCGAACGTCTGCCGGCTATTGGTCCCGACGTGCACGGCGCGATCTATTCCCCTAACGACGGCCACGTGAGCCCGCTTTACACGTTGCGCGCGCTGTTCGCCGCGTTCGAGCAGGCGGGGGGCGAGTATGCGCCCAACGGCCGTGTGACCGACATCCGTCATCTGGGCAATGCCTTTCGCGTCAGCATGGGCGACGTGTCGTTCGAAGCCGGCCGCGTGGTGCTTGCCGCCGGGCTGGGCAATCGCGATCTCGCACCGATGGTCGGCCTCAATGCCCCCGTCAAGCCGCTGCGCGGGCAGATTCTCGTGACCGAGCGTGTCAAACCGTTCCTCGACTATCCGACCATCTATGTGCGTCAGACCGTTGAAGGCTCCGTCATGCTCGGCGACTCGGCCGAAGACGTGGGTTTTAACGATGGCGTGACGCCGGACGTGCTCGCCGACATCGCGCGGCGGGGCATTGCACCGTTCCCCATTCTCAAGAATGTGCGCGTGGTGCGCGCGTGGGGCGCGTTGCGCGTGATGACCGCCGACGGTCTGCCGATCTACGAGGAATCGGAAGCCTGTCCGGGCGCGTTCCTCGCGACCTGCCACAGCGGCGTGACGCTTGCCGCTGCGCATTGTGAAACCATCGCGCCGTGGATTCTCGGCGCCGAACGCCCCGCGCTTCTGGATCATTTCTATGCCAAACGTTTCGCTGCTTAAGTCGCTGGCGCGCAAGGATGGCGCGACGGTGCGGATGTTTATCGAAGGGACGCCGGTCGATGTGCCGACGGACATGAACGTGGCGGCCGCCTTGCTCTTCGCGGGTGTGACGGCATGTCGCACGACGCCCGTGACCGGCAGCGACCGCGCGCCGTTTTGCATGATGGGCGTGTGTTTCGACTGTCTCGTGGAGATCGACGGGGTACCGAACCGGCAGGGGTGCATGACGCCCGTGCGCGAGGGAATGCAGGTACGTCGCATGGATGGCGCAAGGAGTTTGGCATGAGCACGAAGCACGTGGATTTGTTGGTCGTCGGCGCCGGACCTGCGGGACTGGCGGCGGCGCTCGAAGCGAAGCGTCATGGACTGGAGCCGCTGGTCGTCGATGAAAACGCGCTGCCCGGCGGTCAGATTTACCGCAGCGTGAGCCGCTCGCCGCTCGCCGATCCGGGCGTGCTCGGGCCGGATTATCTGCGCGGACGCGCGCTCGTCGACGCGTTCACCGAAGCGAACATCGCCTACTGGCCGCAAACGCTCGCCTGGCAGATCGGCACGGACAAGCGCGTCTCGGTCACGCGCCAGAGTGCGGGCGGCGGCACGCTGCAAATCGAAGCGGGCGCGATCGTGCTCGCGAGCGGCGCACAGGAGCGTCCGTTCCCGATTCCGGGATGGACGTTGCCCGGCGTGATGGGGGTCGGGGCGGCGCAGACGTTGCTCAAGGCCTCGGCGCTGGTGCCGGATACCCCGGCCGTGCTGGCGGGCTGCGGCCCGTTGCTCTACCTGTTCGCGTGGCAGCTCATCAATGCCGGCGTGCCGGTGCGGGCGATTCTCGACACGGCCGAGGCGAGCGCGCGCCGCGAAGCGCTGCGTCACGCAGGTGGCGCCTTGCGCGCGCCGTCCTATCTGCTCAAGGGCTTCAAGTTGCTGAGCGCGATTCGCGCGGCAGGCGTACAGCACGTCAAGCAGGTGTCGTCGTTGCGCGTGCTCGGCAAGACGCAGGCAGAAGCCATCGAATATGTCGTGGACGGCAAGACGCAACGCATCGATACGGCCCTGGTGTTGCTGCATCAGGGCGTGATTCCCAATACGCAGGTCACGCGCTCGATCGGTTGCGATCACGAGTGGGACGAGGCACAGCTGTGCTGGCGTCCGAAAACCGATCGCTGGGGCGAGACCAGTGTGCCGGGCATCTTTGTCGCAGGCGACGGCGCGGGCATCGGCGGGGCATTGGCGGCTGAGCCGTCCGGGCGTCTCGCCGCCGCGCAGGCCGCCGTGAAGCTGGGCAGGCTCGATGCCGCCAAGCGCGACTCGCGGGCGTTGTCGCTGCGTCGCGAACTGGCCTCGCACACGTCGATCCGTCCGTTCCTCGACGCGCTGTATCGGCCGGCCGATGGCTTTCGCGCGCCGGCTGACGACAGCACCATCGTGTGCCGCTGCGAAGAGGTCACGGCAGGCGACGTGCGCCGCATGGCCGGACTGGGGTGCGTCGGACCGAACCAGACGAAGACCTTCTCGCGCTGCGGCATGGGCCCGTGTCAGGGCCGGTTCTGCGGCATGACCGTGGCCGAACTGCTGGCGCAGGCGCAGGGCTGCCCGGTGCCGGAAGTCGGCTACTACCGCATCCGTCCGCCGATCAAGCCGGTCACGCTGGGTGAGCTGGCGTCGGCGATCGAAGCGCCCGAATTCCTGAGTGAACGCGCAGGTTTCCCCAAGTAGGTGAGACGGCAAACGCCTTTCATCTACTCTTTTTATTCCTTTTGGAGACGTGGTAATGAGCGATATTCAACGTCATCACACGAATGCACGGATGAGCCGTGTGGTGGTGCATAACGGAACGGTCTACATCGGTGGCCAGACCGCCGACGACCGTAGTCAGGACATCACGGGTCAGACGCAGCAGGTGCTGGCGAAGATCGACGGCTATCTGAAGGACGCCGGTATCGACAAGTCGCGACTGTTGTCCGCACAGGTGTGGCTCAAGAATATCGAGTCGGACTTTGCCGGGATGAACGCCGTGTGGGACGCCTGGACGAGCCCGGGCAACACCCCGACGCGCGCGACGGTCGAGTCGAAGCTGGCCGCGCCGGACCTGCTCGTCGAAATCGCCGTGATCGCTGCGGCGAAATAACAGGTACGGCATCGGCAGTACGAAAGACCCTGGGCCCGCAGATCATCTGCGGGCCTTTTTCATCGGGCGCAGCCGCATCGTGGCGCGATCACCGCCGGAACTCGGTGAAACGGTCAACGCACTGGTGAATTTAATGCTTCCAATGAGCGTCGCGATGTTCGGCTGGAAGTCAGCGAGCGCAGGCATAATGCGCGAGCCGGCACATTATCGGCAGCAAGTCGGCACATTTATCTCATTTTTCGAGCGAATTCGGCACGAACTACCGTGTATCCGCCGAAAGCTCAGGCGACATGACGGATCCATCGACAGACCAGCCCACGCGTACTCAGGCCCAGAAGGCGCGAGACTTCTCGCGCCATGTGCTGGGGCTGCGCAGTCTGGGATGTGTCCTGAGCGCTATCGCGGTATTCACGGCCATCCAGCGGGCCGGGGCGTCGCACGTCGGCTATGGGATCTGGGCGCTCAACGCGTTTCTCTGGCCTGCGTTCGCCCACGTCATCGCCATGGCGTCGCCCGATCCGGTCAAGGCCGAGCGGCGCAATCTGCTGTGCGATTCGGCCTTCGGCGGCGGCTGGGTGGTCGCCATGCAGTTCAGCGGTGTGCCATCCGCCGTGCTGGTGTCGGTGCTGCTCATGCACAACGCGTCCATTGGCGGGTACCGGATGTTGCGCGACGGCCTTCTGGCACTGATCGTCGGTGCGCTCCTGACCGGCACCGTGCTGGGCTTTACGGTGCAGACCCGCATTGAGCTCCGGGAGTTGGTGGCGAGCCTGCCGCTGCTGCTGATCTACCCGACGCTCGTTGGACTTGCGAGTTTTCGTCTGGCGAAGCGCTTGTCGAAAAGCGAGCGCACGCTGCGCCGCATCAGCGATCAGGACGATCTGACGTCGCTGCTCAATCGCCGATCCTGGATGCGAGCGCTCACGAACTGCTTTGCGGACAAGCGACTGGGACGCACGGGCACCGCGAGCATCGCGCTGATCGATATCGATGGTTTCAAGGAAATCAACGACCTGCACGGCCATCTTCAGGGCGACTCGCTGATCCGGATTCTGTCGGATGTCCTCTCGACCGAACTGGGCAGTCATGACGTCATCGGTCGATATGGCGGTGACGAATTCTGCGTACTGTTCGACGGGCAATCCGCCGAAAAGGCACGCCGCAAGCTGGAGAAGGTCTGTGCCGTGTTTTCGGATGCGACACAAGGGCTCGACGCGTCACGCAATGTGACGCTGAGCGTCGGGGTGGCGAATTACACAGTGAATCTTGTGTCGCCGACGTCGTGGCTGGCCATGGCCGATCACGCGTTGTACACCGCCAAGCGCTCGGGGAAAGACCGGATCGTCATTGCCGATATCGACGGTGGTTTCGAAGGCGTGGTGCTCCGCTGACAGCGGTGCCGTGCCGGGACACCGCGATTGACCCCGTCAAGCGGGGAGCAGGACGACGGCATACCGACGCCGCCCGTCGCCCATCTGCGTGTTCACCTGAGTGCAACTTTCGAATCCGGTCGTGGCGCTTTTGATTGACGGATCACGAGTCGCAGTGATTCGGAAGTTTCTGTAACTCTTGTCGCGTGTTCTTCCGCATCATGAAGCCTCGCCCCGTGGGGGCCTTTCTTCAAAGGAGGCATGGAATGACTGCGACACGTGTGGACTACCAGCGCTGGATCTCGCTCAGGCAGCGGGTGCCCGCAAACGAGTACCCGGTGCATCCGATTCCCGAGAAACTACCGCGACGCGGCTACGTCGTCTGGTTCTACTTTCGGAACGAGTTCTTCGGTTCGCAGTACGACCCAAAGTTAAATATCTATGTGAGCGATCACGTCAAGAATCCGTGGGAAGCGGCCTTTCTCGAAACGAAGACCGAGGCGCTGGACATCGCGCGACGCATGATTTGTCCCTGTCTGGTGCTGTTTGCCGCCGGCCCGCTCGGCCCGGTGACTGCTGTGGCCTGAGGGTTGAGGCCCCATTCGTCGTCGATGATGCTGAATCGCACCGAATTGCGCTTGCGGCCATCCGGCATGATGCGTTCGTGCCGGACAATGCCTTCCTGTTTCGCGCCGATGCGCAAAATCGCGGCGCGCGATTTCTCGTTGAGCTCATCCGTCGTGAATTGCACGCGCACGCAACGCATCGTCTCGAACGCATAGGTCAGCAGCAAGGACTTGGCTTCGGTGTTGATGCTCGAGCGCTGTGCCGACGCACTGACCCATGTGTGCCCGATTTCCTGCTTACGGTTCACCAGGTCCACTTTCCAGAAGCGGGTGTGGCCGACGACCTTGCCGGTGGCCGTGGAGACGATGACGAAGGGGATGACGGTGCCGTCGTCGCGGCCTTTCAACGCCTTGTCGATGTAGGCGTCGACGGTGTCGGTGTTCGGCACGACCGTCACTTTCAGATTCCAGAGTTCGCCATCTGCCGCCGCTGCGACGAGGTCCGGCGCGTGATGCCGTTCGAGGGGACGGAGTTCGACGCTGCTGCCGAGCAGCGTGGGCCGGAAATCGACGGCCGGGGAGGCAAGGGTGGACATGGGTCGTGCGGTTGGGGTGAGAAGGCCTACATGCCGAATTCGCGCAGGCCTTCGAGATCGAGAATCGTCAACACCCCGTAGTCTACCTTCACCAGCCCGGCCTGCTCCAGCACCTTGAGCGCGAGGTTCACACGTTGCCGCGACACGCCGGCGAGATAGCTCAGCTCCTCCTGCGAAATCTGTACGGTGTTGTCGTCCGACGGATAAAGGTTCGGATTGAACATGGACGACAGCGAGCGTGCCACGCGGGCATCCGTATCGAGCAGGCGTTCGTGTTCGACCGCCGCAATGAACTGTCCCAATCGCTCGTTGAGTTGCAGCGTGAGAAAGCGATTGAACGGGATGCTGGTGTCGAGCAGCCAGTCGAACGTTGCGATCGGCATATGCGCGAGAACCGAATCGCGCAACGCCATGACGTCGTATTTGCGAATCTCGTGCTTGAGCACGGACCCTTCGCCGAACCATGCCCCGGCCGGCACGCCGGTAAAGGTCACGGACTTGCCGCTCGCCGAGGCCGTCGTAATCTTCACGAGCCCTTCGATCACGCCGAACCAGGCGTGCGTCGGGTCGCCCTTGCGGCACACGTAACCGCCGTTTTCGACCGGGCGCACCTGGATTTCCGCCATCACGCGCGCGCGTTGTTCCGGTGTCAGTCCTTGCGCCCACACGCTGCGCTGCAACAAGCTTTCGAGCGACATATAGGGACTTTCCCTTGATTGTCATCCTGGTGACAAACCCGCCGTGAGCCATGCGGTATCTTGGCCCTGCCTGGTAAGCGAGACAAGCATTCACGGTGCTCTGAAATGGCGCCGAAACACAAGTATAGAAGCTGAAATTTACCCGGCATATCGGTAGTCGCCGTAGTCGCTTGTTGATGGCATATGCTTTATTGCTGTACGCGCTGTATGGCATTCCAAATCAAAAAATAGCGTCGGACGAAGACGCTGCGAGCCACAAGTCGCGTGCCGCAAGCACGCGAGCCGACCGAGCCACGCCACTCCCCCTCGACTGACGTCGAAATGTGGCGAGACACAGGAGACTGGCATGCAGGAGCGGACTACCTTCCCGCGATTGTTGCTGGCGCATGCCGCGACACGGGGCGCCCGCACGGCGTATCGGGAAAAGGATCTCGGGATCTGGCAAAGCTGGAGCTGGCAGGAGGCTGCGCAGGAAGTGCGCATGCTCGCCTGTGCGCTCGCGGCTGCCGGGTTCAAACGGGGTGACAATCTGGCCATCGTCGGTAACAACCGCGTACGACTGTACTGGGCGATGACGGCCGCGCAGGCGCTCGGCGGTGTCGCCGTGCCGTTGTATCAGGACGCCGTTGCCGCAGAAATGGCGCACGTGCTCGAAGACGCGGAGATCGACTTCGTCGTCGTCGAAGATCAGGAGCAGGTCGACAAGATGCTGGAGCTGCGCGAGCAGGTGTCGCGGCTGTCGCACATCATCTTCGAAGACCCGCGCGGTCTGCGCAATTACCACGCCGCCGGCTTGCAGTCTTACGATGCCGCCCTGGAGCAGGGGCGCACGTTCGACGCGAAGCATCCGCGGTACTTCGACGACGCCGTCGCCGGTGTGGACCCCGACGATACGGCCACCATCCTCTACACCTCGGGCACGACGGGCAAGCCCAAAGGCGTGTGCCACTCTCACGCGGGGCTGATCGGCGCGGCGTATCACGGCAGCACCTTCGACCGGCTCGGCCCGGGCGACGAAGTGCTGTCCTATCTGCCGATGGCCTGGGTCGGCGACCACCTCTTTTCCTACGCACAGGCGCTCGTGGCGGGCTTTACCGTGAACTGCCCCGAATCGCCCGACACGATTTCGACGGATATGCGCGAAATCGGCCCGACCTACTACTTCGCGCCGCCGCGTGTGTACGAAAACGTGCTCACGCAGGTCATGATCCGCATGGAGGACGCGAGTCGTATCAAGCGCAAGATGTTCGCGCATTTTATGAACGTGGCGAACCGCTGTGGCGCCGCCGTGCTCGACGGCCGCCCCGTGCCGGTGTTCGACCGGCTGCAATATGCGCTCGGGAATCTGTTCGTGTACGGCCCGCTGCGCAACACGCTCGGCATGAGCCGCATCCGCACGGCGTACACCGCAGGCGAAGCCATTGGCCCTGACCTGTTCCGTTTCTATCGCGCCATCGGCATCAACCTGAAGCAGTTCTACGGGCAGACCGAGACGTGTGCTTACGTCTGCCTGCAACCGGATCGTCAGGTGCGCTTCGACAGCGTGGGGCCGGTTGCGCCGGGCATGGAGATCAAGATTGCCGAGAACGGCGAGGTGCTCGTGCGCGGTGTCGGGTTGCTCAAGGAGTATTACAAGCGCCCGGACGCCACGCGCGAAGCGCTCGACGAAGCGGGCTACTTCCGCACGGGCGACGCCGGCATCATTGACGCCGACGGGCATCTGCGCATCATCGACCGCGCCAAGGACGTCGGCAAACTCGCCTGCGGATCGCTGTTCGCGCCCAAGTACATCGAGAACAAGCTCAAGTTCTTCTCGTATATCAAGGAAGCGGTGGCGTTTGGCGATGGCCGCGACGGTGTCTGCGCGTTCATCAACATCGACATGGATGCGGTCGGCAACTGGGCCGAGCGGCAGAACCTCGCCTATGCCGGCTACCTCGATCTCGCCAGCAACCCGCTCGTGGCGGATCTGATCCTCGGTTGCATCGAGCAAGTCAATGCTGATCTCGCGAAGGAATCGGCCTTCGCCGCCGCGCAGATTCAGCGCTTCGTGATTCTGCACAAGGAACTGGACCCGGACGACGACGAGCTCACGCGCACGCGCAAAGTGCGGCGCGCGTATATCGCACAGAAGTATGACGTGCTGATCGACGCGTTCTACACGGGTAAGGCCTCGCAGTTCATCGAGACGCCGGTGAAATTCGAAGACGGACGCGAGGGCAGCGTAAGCGCCACGCTGACGATTCATCCGGCGCGCGTGGTCGGGGTGCGAGCCCCGGTCGACGACCCTGCGCCTGCGACATTGCGCTGTGCGGCCTGAGATGCCCGGATTCACGACACTCGTGCGCGTCGTGAACCCCAGGCCGCAGCGTTTGCGCCGACCCCGCACTGACTTCAGCCCGGCATTGCCGCAGGAGACGGTATGAGTGAGCCCCGCAAGACTGGCGACGTTTTACTCGATTTGCAGCACATCAGCTTGTCGTTCGGCGGCGTGAAGGCGTTGACGGACATTTCGTTCAACGTGATGGCGCACGAGATCCGCGCGATCATCGGCCCCAACGGCGCTGGCAAGAGTTCGATGCTTAACGTCATCAACGGCGTCTATCACCCGCAGCAGGGGACGATCGTCTTTCGCGGCGAGGTTCGTCAGCGCATGCATCCCACGGCTGCCGCGCGGCAGGGGGTAGCGCGCACGTTCCAGAACATTGCGTTGTTCAAGGGCATGTCCGTGCTCGACAACATCATGACGGGACGCAACACCCGCATGCGCGCCGGGCTGCTCGCCAGCGCGATCTGGTGGGGCAAGGCGCGCCAGGAGGAAATGGCCAATCGCGCGAAGGTCGAAGCGATCATCGACTTCCTCGAAATCCAGCACATCCGCAAGACGCCGGTCGGCCGGTTGCCGTATGGCCTGCAAAAGCGCGTCGAACTCGCGCGCGCACTGGCTGCCGAGCCCGAGCTGCTGCTGCTCGACGAGCCCATGGCCGGCATGAACCTCGAAGAGAAGCGCGACATGTGCCGCTTCATCCTGGAAGTGAACGAGGAGTTCGGTACGACGATCGTGCTGATCGAGCACGACATGGGGGTGGTGATGGACATCTCCGATCGCGTGGTGGTGCTCGACTACGGCAAGAAGATCGGCGACGGCACACCGGCTCAAGTGCGCACCGACCCCGAGGTCATTCGCGCGTATCTCGGCGCGTCGCATGGCATGCCGGCGGCAGCCTGACGGTAGACCGCTGCCGACGCATAGGTAACCTGGAGACATCGATGCAGTTCTTTTTCGAAATCCTGATCGGCGGTCTGCTCTCGGGCGTGATGTATTCGCTCGTGGCGCTGGGCTTCGTGCTGATCTTCAAGGCGTCCGGGGTCTTCAACTTCGCGCAGGGCGCGATGGTGTATTTCGCGGCGTTGTCGGTCGTCGGTCTCATGGAGCGCGGCCTGCCGCTGTGGGCGGCCGCCATCGGGGCGTTCGTCGTCATGGTGCTCATGAGCATGGCCACGGAACGCTTCGTGTTGCGCAAGCTCGTGAACCAGTCGCCCATCACGCTGTTCATGGCGACGATCGGCCTGTCGTTCTTCCTCGAAGGCCTCGCGCCGCTGCTGTGGGGCAACGAGGTGCGTCCGCTGTCGCTGGGCATCGTGGACGAGCCCATCGCTTCGATCATGGACTCGACCGGCGTGCTGGTGAGCAGCTTCGACCTCGCGGCCGCCGGTATCGCCGCCGTGCTGGTCGCGCTGCTGGCGTTGTTCTTCAAGGCGACGAGCATCGGCCGCGCGTTGCGCGCGGTGGCCGACGACCATCAGGCGGCGCTCTCGCTGGGCATTCCGTTGCAGCGCATTTGGGTCGTCGTGTGGAGCGTGTCGGGCTTCGTCGCGCTGGTGGCCGGCATGCTGTGGGGGTCGCGTAACGGCGTGCAGTTTGCGCTCACGATGACGGCGCTCAAGGCGCTGCCCGTGCTGATTCTCGGCGGCTTCACGTCGATTCCGGGCGCCATTGTAGGCGGGCTGATCATCGGCGCCGCGGAGAAGCTCGCGGAAATTTACGTGCCGCAGTTGTTGCAAGCCCAGTTCGGTGGAAATTTCGGCGGCATCGAGGGCTGGTTCCCGTACGTGTTCGCGTTGCTGTTCCTGCTGGTACGCCCGGAAGGGCTGTTCGGCGAGCGGCACATTGACCGCGTCTGAGCGGTGAGCGATCCATCCGGAATGTCCGCGTAAGCATTCATTGCAGAGGCCACACATGTTCTATCGCGAAGCTGGGCAGTTCAAGACGTCTTACGTTGCCGACAGCCAGATTTTCCCGATCCGGCAGGACCGCTTCGCCGTGAGCGCCTTGCTCGTGGTGGCGTTCGGGGTGCTGCCATGGATTGCCTCCGAATACTGGCTCACCGCCATCCTCGTGCCGTTTCTCGTATTCTCGCTCGCCGCGCTTGGCCTGAATCTGCTGACGGGCTACGCGGGGCAGTTGTCGCTCGGCACGGCGGCATTCATGGCCGTGGGCGCTTACGCGTCATACAACTTCCAGTTGCGCATCGAGGGCATGCCGATTCTGGCGTCGTTCGCGTTGGGCGGCGTGTGTGCCGCGCTCGTCGGCATTGCGTTCGGGCTGCCGTCCTTGCGCATCAAGGGCTTCTATCTGGCGGTGGCGACGCTGGCCGCGCAGTTCTTCGTGCTGTGGGTGCTGACGAAATTTCCCTGGCTGTCGAACAACAGTTCGTCGGGCGTGATCACGGCGCAGAAGATCTCCGTGTTTGGCGTGGACGTCGACACGCCCGTGCGCAAGTACCTGTTCGTGCTGGGCGTGGTGACGGTCATGGCGCTGATCGCCAAGAACCTCGTGCGCTCGCATATCGGTCGCGCCTGGATGGCCGTGCGCGACATGGACGTCGCTGCCGAAGTGATCGGCATTCCGCTCATGCGCGTGAAGCTGCTCGCGTTCGCGGTAAGTTCCTTTTACTGCGGCGTGGCCGGCGCACTGTACGCGTACTGCTATCTCGGCTCCGTCGAGCCGGACGGGTTCTCGCTCGACCTGTCGTTCCGCATTCTGTTCATGATCATCATCGGTGGCGTGGGCAGCATTCTCGGCAGCTTTCTGGGCGCGGCGTTCATTCTGTTGCTGCCGATCCTGCTCGACAGCACCTTGCCGACCATCGCCACTTTCCTGCATCTGCCGTTCACCAACGCCACGGTTTCACACATCCAGATGATGGTGTTCGGCGGTCTCATCATCTTCTTTCTGATTGTCGAGCCGCATGGGCTGGCGCGGCTGTGGCAGATCGCCAAGGAGAAGCTTCGCATCTGGCCCTTCCCGCATTGAGGTTCGCCAAGCCGGCACGTATTCACGTATTGCCGGTGCAAGTTCGGTCACACACAAAACCACAGATGGAGACACAGCATGAACACGAAACAGTTGACGACATCGTTGGGCCTGGCGCTGGCGCTCGGCACAGGGGCGATGGGAGTGGCAGGGACGTCGTTCGCGCAGTCGAACGAGCAGTTCATCGCGCTGGCGGACTATCGCGTCGGTCCGTATGGCGCCAACGGCCAGTCGTTCTATGGCGGGTTCATCGACTATCTTCAATACGTCAACCTCAAGAACGGCGGGGTGAACGGCGTCAAGCTCACATGGGAAGAGTGCGAGACCGAGTACAACAACGCCAAGGGCGTGGAGTGCTATGAGCGTCTCAAGGGCAAGAACCCCGTGACGAAAGGCACCGCCTATCACGTGATGGCGACGGGCATTTCGTACGCGCTGATCGACAAGACGGCCACCGATCAGGTGCCGCTCGTGATGATGGGCTACGGGCGCACCGACGCCGTAGATGGCAGCGTGTTCCCGTGGGCGTTCCCGCTGGTGACGACGTACCAGATGCAGGCGTCGGCCATCATCAAGTTCCTCGCCGACAAGAACGGCGGATCGCTCAATGGCAAGAAGATCGTGTTCCTGTACCACGACTCGGCGTACGGCAAGGAGCCGATCGTCGCCATGCAGGCCGAATCGAAGATTCACAAGTTCAACCTGATCGAGATTCCGGTGGCACACCCGGGTAACGAGCAGGGCGCGCAGTGGCTGCGGATTCGTCAGGAGAACCCCGACTACGTGGTGTTCTGGGGGTGGGGGGTGATGAACCAGACGGCGCTCAAGGCGGCCCAGAAGGTCGGCTATCCGCGCGAGAAGATCGTCGGTAGCTGGTGGGCGGGATCGGAGGAAGACACGATCCCGGCGGGGCCTGCGGCCAAAGGCTACATGAGCGCGACGTGGAACGTGGCGGGCAAGCAGGTGCCGCTCATCGCCGACATCGAAAAGGTCGTGTACGGCGCGGGCAAGGGGAATATGCAGGACCCGTCGAAAGTCGGTTCGGTCCTGTACAACCGTGGCGTGTCGGCGGCCGTGGCGACGGTCGAGGCGCTCAACACCGCACAGAACAAGTTCGGTAAAGGCAAGGTTTCCACGCCGGTGCAGGTGCGCTGGGCGCTTGAGAACCTGAACATCGACGCTGCCCGTCTCAAGGCGCTCGGCGCGACGGGCCTGCTGCCGGACATCAAGACGAGCTGCGAAGACCACGAAGGCTCGGGCAAGGTGCGCATTCAGCAGTGGGACGGCGCCAAGTGGGTGATGGTGTCCGACTGGATCGAGGGCAATCGTCGTCTGATCCACCCGTTGTTCGAAGCGTCGGCCAAGCAATACGCCAAGGAAAAGGGCATGACGCCGGCGTGCTTCAAGGGGTAAGGACGGGTAGAGGCTCAGGTAAGGCCCCTCGCCGACGCCGCATGGCGGCACGCAGCACGGGCGAGGGGCGCATCGAGACATCGGACGATCCGGCGGGGGGACGCCACCGCCCACCGGTCCCGGCAGCAACGATTGCGGAGTCACGCATGGAAGCGAGTTTGCGCGTCAATAACATCGAAGTCATTTACGACCACGTCATTCTGGTGCTCAAGGGCGTGTCGCTGATCGTGCCGGAGGGCAAGATCGTGGCGCTGCTCGGCGCCAACGGCGCGGGCAAGAGTACGACGCTCAAGGCCATCTCGAACCTGCTGCATGCCGAGCGGGGCGAAGTGACGAAGGGGACGATCGACTATCGCGGCGAGCGAGTCGAGAAGCTCACCCCGAACGGGCTCGTCAAGCGCGGTGTGATCCAGGTAATGGAGGGGCGCCACTGCTTCGGCCATCTGACCATCGAAGAGAATCTGCTGACCGGCAGCTACGTGCGGCACGCGTCGCGCAGTGCGCAGCAGAACGCGCTGGAGCGCATCTACGCCTATTTCCCGCGGCTGAAGACGCGCCGCAAGTCGCAGGCCGGTTATACGTCGGGCGGCGAGCAGCAGATGTGTGCGATCGGGCGCGCCATGATGGCGCAGCCGTCGATGATTCTGCTCGACGAGCCGTCGATGGGGCTGGCGCCGCAGATCGTTGAAGAGATCTTCACGATCGTGCGAGATCTGAACCAGCGCGAGAACGTCAGTTTCCTGCTGGCCGAACAGAACACCATGGCCGCCCTGCGTTATGCCGACTATGGCTACATCCTCGAGAACGGTCGCGTCGTGATGGACGGCGATGCCGACGTGCTGCGCGATAACGAGGACGTCAAGGAGTTCTATCTCGGCATCGCCAAGGACGGCGCGAGCAGCGCGGGCAGTTTCCGTAACGTCAAGAGCTACCGGCGTCGCAAGCGTTGGATCGCCTGAGCGGATAGACAACGGATAGACAAACGAACCCGAACGCACCCGGAAGAACGCCGGCATGTCCAGACGCTGCCAGGGGCATGGCCATGCGCGGGTCCCTGAATCCTGATCGCCTCATCGTGGATATGAACCAATACTTCGATACGCTGGAAACGCGTGCGCCGGCGCTTCGCGAGCAGACGCTGCTCGCCGCGCTGCCCGGGCAGGTGGCCCACGCCCGCACGCATGCGGCCTACTTTGCCGAGACGCTGGGCGACGTCGATGCGAGCCAGATCGGTTCGCGCGACGCACTGGCCGGCCTGCCCGTCACGCGCAAATCGGATCTGTCGGCCTTCCAGCAGCGGCACCCGCCGTTGGGCGGTCTGAACGCGACGCCGGTCAGCGGGCTGGCTCACGTCTATCAATCGCCCGGCCCGATCTATGAGCCGGACGGGCGCGGCAGCGACTGGTGGCGCTTCGCGCGGGCGATGTTCGCCGCCGGATTACGCGCGGGCGATCTCGTCTACAACACGTATTCGTATCACTTCACCCCGGCGGGCATGATGATCGAGACGGGGGCAACGCGTCTGGGCTGCTGCGTGTTCCCGGCGGGTGTCGGGCAGACGGAGCTGCAACTGGAAGCGATTCGTCATCTACGGCCGGTGGCGTACGCCGGGACGCCATCGTTCCTGAAGATTCTTATCGAGAAGAGCGAGGCGGCCGGCGCGGACATCAGCAGCATCCGGCGCGCGACGTTATCCGGCGAGGCGCTGCCGCCGTCGTTGCGCGAGTGGTTCAACGGGCGGGGGATTACGGCGCGCCAGTTGTACGGCACGGCGGATCTCGGATTGATCGCGTTCGAGAGCGACGCGCAGGCGGGGCTGATCGTCGACGAGAACGTGCTCGTCGAACTGGTGGAGCCGGGCGGCACGAAGCCGGTGGCGGACGGTGAAGTCGGCGAGGTCGTGGTGACGAACTTCAATCCGGACTATCCGTTGATCCGGTTCGCGACTGGCGACCTGTCGGCGATCGAGGCGGGCATCAGTCCGTGCGGGCGGACGAACGTGCGCCTGAAGGGCTGGCTGGGGCGCGCCGATCAGACCGTCAAGGTGCGGGGCATGTTCGTGCATCCGGGGCAGATCGGCGAGATCGGCAAGCGCTATCCGGAGCTGGTCCGCGTGCGTCTGCGGGTGGAAGGGCGTGTCGGTGACGACCGGATGCGTCTGCTCTGCGAGACCACCGATACGCCGCCGGAAGGGCTCGCCGCGCGGGTTCAGGAGACGTTCCGCGACGTGACGCGCTTGCGCGGCGAAGTCGACTTCGTCGCCGCAGGCTCGCTGCCGGCGGACGGAAAGCTGGTGGAGGATGCGCGGGCTTACGACTGATTGACACCGAACGACACTGACGTCTTTCATCAACAAGGCGCGCAAGGGGTAAGCCTCTGCGCGCCTTTGCATTTTCGGGCGGCGTGGCACTAACGCCGCGCCGCTTCGATCACAACTTTGCGAGGGTTGCCGACGCTGGCTTGCCGACGGGCGCGTCCGCTGGCACGGTCTTGCGATGCGTCGACCCGGCCAGCAGGATACCGAGTGCGGCGAGTATCGCGGGAAGGGCGAGCAGCGAGAACAGCCCCGCGTTGCTCCAGCCGGCGGCCAGCAGAATGGCGCCGCCGAACGATCCCGCGACTGCGCCGATTCGGCCGATGCCGAGCGCCCATGCCACGCCCGTCGCCCGGTTGGAGGTCGGGTAATAGGCCGAGGCGATGACGTTCGCACAGACCTGCGAGCCGCTGACGCAGAAGCCCGTCACGAAGATGCCGATGGCCAGCCAGGTGGCGCTGCCCGCGACCGCCAGCGAGGCCAGCGAAATGGCGCCCAGCACGTACGCCGCCGCCACCACCTTGTATGGATGGAACCGGTCGATCAGCACGCCGAGCACAATCGCCCCCAGCACGCCGCCGCCTTGCAGCAAACCCGCAAACATCGACGCCTGCTTGAGCGTGAGCCCGCTACGCTGGGCGAGAATCGGCAGCCAGTTGATGAGCAGATACAGCAGCAACAGGCTCATGAAGAACGCCAGCCAGAGCAACAACGTGCCGCGTCGGTAATCGCGATGAAACAGTTGCGCCACGGGCGAAGACGGCAGGCGGTCGTCGGTGGCGACGAAATGCAGACCGGCGTGCATGCGTCCAGGCGCGACGCGCGAGAGAATCGCTGCGATCCGGGCCTGCGTCCCACCGCGAATCGCGAGAAAGCGCACCGATTCCGGCAACGTGAACCAAAGCACGGGCACGAGCGCGAGGGGCAGCAGCCCGCCGAGCGCGAGCAGGCCGCGCCAGCCGATGCCGGCCACCAGATACGCCGTGACCACGCCGCCGAGCGCCGAGCCGAGCGAGAAACCGCAGAACATGAGCGTGAGCAGCGTGCCGCGACGCCGTTCGGGGCTGAATTCCGAGGTGAGGGTGATGGCGTTGGGCATTGCACCGCCGAGGCCCAGTCCCGTCAGAAAGCGCATGGCGATCAGCCATTCGACGTTGGGCGCCAGCGCCGCGCCCACGCTCGCGGCCCCGAAGCCCGCCACGGACAGGATCAGCACCAGGCGGCGTCCGATGCGGTCGGCCGCCGGGCCGCTACAGAACGCCCCGACCATCAGGCCCAGCAACCCGGCGCTGAACAGCGGCCCGAGCGAGACCATCGACAACTGCCACTCGCTTCGGATGTGTGGCGCGATGAAGCCGATGATGGCGATGTCGAAACCGTCGAGCGCGACGATCAGAAAGCACATCGCGCTGATCATGATCTGAAAGCGAGAGACGGGGCTCGCGTTGATGAAGTCCCGCACGTCGACGGGCGAGGATCTGCTGGTCGGCTGTTCCATGAAAGTCTCCTGTCTGTGTTTTTTGCTTTGTCGTGGGCTTGTGGCGGCAACCGCCGCTATGCGGCGTGCCCGTGGAGTGAGGTGGCGCCGTTCGCTTCCACCTGCGCGATGAACGCTGGATCGCGCTCGCGCAGGTCCTCGTGCGTCACACGGCCGGTGCGCAGCATGTAGTCGTAGGCGAAGCTCACCGGGTCGAGGTGCATGCGTCGATCGACCGATTCGTACCAGTCGAGGCTTCGCCGGGCGGCATCCTGAAAGCGATCCGACGCGCTGCGGCGGCTCTGCTCGAACGCCGCGAAGGCCGCCGGTACGTCGTTGCGATTGGCGCAGATCGCCTCGAACAGCGCGATGGCGTCCTGCATCGCCATGCGGGTGCCGGAGCCGAGCGAGAAGTGCACGCTACGCAGCGCATCGCCGAGCAGCACGACATTGCCGTGCGACCAGCGGGCATTGCTGACCACGCGTGCCTGAAACCAGTGGGAGCGGTTCGTCAGCAACGGGTGACCGCCCAGCTCTTGCGCGAAGATCTGCTCGCACAAGGCGCGGCTTTCGTCCTCGGTCGCGGTGTCGAGACCGCAGCGCGCCCACGTCTCGGGATCGACCTCGACGAGGAACGTCGAGCGCTCCGGGCTGTATTGGTAGGCGTGCGCCATGAATACGCCGTGCGGCGTTTCGCGAAAAATCAGCGACACCGGATGGAACAACTGCGAGGTGCCGTACCACGCGAACTTGTTGCGGCGTTCGTCGAAGCTCGGTGAGAAGTGCTCGGCCATGCGTGTGCGCACTTCGCTGTTCACGCCGTCGGCCGCGATGACGACATCGGCGTCAGGGAGTTGTGCGGGGTCCGTGACGTGGCTCTGATAACGCACGTCGACACCGGCGTCTTCACACGCCTGTTGCAGCACGCGCAGCATGTCGATACGAGAGGTGCGAGAGAAATGGTTGTTGCTCAGGCGTACCGGCACGCCCTGATGCACGATTTCCATGTGGTCGCAGCGGGTGTGGTGCGCGGTGAACTTTCGGAAGAAGGCTTCGTCCGCTTCCTTCAGAAACGCGAGCGCGATGTCGGAGAAGACAACGCCCCAGCCATAGGTCGCGTTCGCCGCATTGCGTTCATGGACGACGATTTCGTCTTCCGGATGACGCTGCTTCATGAGCAGCGAGAAATACAGGCCGGCGGGCCCGCCACCGATGACGGCGATTTTCATGAGAGTCTCCTCAAAGGGGGATGCAGATCGATGGAGCGGGGCTCAGGCGACTTGCACGCGTCGGGATGCGTCGGTGTCGGCCAGCAGCGCGCCCGCATTCGGCACGACCGGTGCCAGCCCCAGGTGATCGAGCATCTGGCGCACCGTGCTCACGGCCGTCGACGTGACGGGCAGTCCGATACGGTCCTGTGCGATCTGGATGGCGGGCAGCGAGGGCATTTGCACGCAGGCCGAGAGCACCACGGCGTCGGCGTTCGCGGTGTTGAGTCGTTTCACGTCGTTGAGCAACTGCATCGGATCGCGTTGCCCGACGGCGAGGTTGTCGGGAATTTCGAACGACAGGGCGTCGAGGACTTCGATGCCTTCATGCTCGATGTACTCGACCACGGCTTGCGTGAGCGGCTTCATGTAGGGCGCCATGAGCGCGATCTTGCGGGCGCCGAGCGTCTTCAGCCCGGCGACGAGCGCGCCTGCCGAGGTCATGACGGCGGCGTCGCAATGGTTCTCCCGGGCCACTTGCGCCAGGTCCGCTTCGACCTGACGGTGATAGCCCGGCCGCATGGCCATGATGGCGACGAGGCAGGCCGTGCTCATCACGTCGACACGCGCGTCGGCCAGTTCAGCTGCGCAGCGCAGACCCTGACGATTCATGGCCTCCAGTTCCTCTTTCACCACGCGGTGCATGCGCATCCGGCTTGCGTGGAACGTGAAGCGCTCCGGCAGCATTTGCTCGCGTGCGCGCAGCATCGCGGGAATTTCGGTTTCCATCGTGGTGTTCGAGCTGGGCACGATCTGGCCGATGCGGAAAGGGCGTTGCGTCATGTCGGGTCTCCGGCGAATGTCGGGAAAGTGGGGGCGGATGCCGCGACGCCAGGGGCGCTGGCGGCGCAGTCGGTCCGGTATCGTTTGAGCGCCGTGCGCAGCACGGGCGGCATTTCAATGGACTCGCGCGCGCCCCGCTGGATGCAGATCGGCGTGAGCTTCGCGATGAACGCGACATCGCCTTCGGCTTTGCGCGCGGTCATCTGCAAGGTGAAGGTTCTCGTGCGGATGTCGGCGACCTCGACCGTGACGTCGAAGACATCGTCGGGCCACAGGGAGCGGCGGAAATCGAAGTCAAGTGCGCGCGTGGGCGTGCCGAAGCCATGCCGGTTCTTGACGGCTTGGGGCGTGCCGCCGAACAGCGAGCCGTAGAACAGTTCGGCAATCGAGATGACGTAGTCAGAGAAGGTCGCGGTATAGACCACGCCAGCCGGATCGCACTCACCCCATCGCACCTGTCGGCGCACCACGAACGGTTGCTCGCTCACGACGTATTCGGTGCTGATCATGCGCCCTCCTTGGCCGGTTGGCCGGCGCTCTCGTGCGGGGATGTCTCAGCCGCGATCCGGGCGGCAATGGCTGCGCGCAGCGACGCCTTGTCGACCTTGCCGACACGCGTGACCGGGAACTCGTCGACGATTTCGATGCGCTCGGGGCACTTGAACTTCGCCAATCCGTGGCCGACGAGAAATTCGACGAGTTCGCCGACCGTCGGCGCCCGCTGCCCGGGGCGGAGAATGAGATAGACGCAGCCACGCTCGCCGTAGACCGGGTCCGGCATGGCGACCAGCTTGGCGTCCGCAACGGCGGGGTGATGGCTGACGAACGCCTCGACCTCCTCGCACCCGATCTTCTCGCCGCCACGATTGATGTTGTCGCGAAGGCGTCCCTCGAAGGCAAAGCAGCGCACGCCGTCGACGATCCGCTCCGTCACCATGTCGCCGGTGCGCACGAATCCGTCGGGCGTGAGCGTCTGCGACGTGGCTTCGGGGGCGTTGAAGTAACCGCGTAGGCTCGACGGGCCGCGAAAGCAAAGCTCGCCCGGCGTGCCCGGGGCGACGGCGGTGTCGCTGCCGGGAAACAGCACGCGGATCTCGTCGTCCTCACAGCCGGAATGCCCTTGCGTGTGGTGCCGAAGGTTCGCCGGGAGGCGTGCGCCCGCGCCCATGAGCAACCCTTCGGTCGTGCCGTAGAGGTTGAAGCACGGCACGCCCAGATGCGCTTCGAGCGAGTCGGCACGGCTCATCGTGCCGAAGAGTTGCAGTGAGGACAGGTCGTGTCGGGCGACATCCTTGTACGCGATCATCTGCGGCGCGACCGGGCCGATCGACAGCCCGTGCGTGACGCGATGGGTCTCGATCAGCGTGAGCATGCGGGCGATGTCGACGCGCGGCATCAGTACGGTCGTCATGCCCGTGACGACGGTCGAGACGAGCACGTAAAGCTGACCGGCGTTGTGCAGCAACGGCAGCGACCAGATCATGCGGCTGTGCTCCGTCATGCCGATGTGCTGCATCCACGCGAGTGAGTGGCCGATGTACTCGGCATGAAAGCGCGGAATGATCTTGGGAACACCGGTCGTGCCGCCGGAAAGCTGAAAGCTCAGCACGTCTTCGCTGCCGATCGTCACACCCGCCAGTACCGCGCGGGCTTGCTCGATCGGCATGGCGTCGATCAGCCGGTCGATGGCGCAATATCCGGCGACGCCTGCGTGCCCCGTCGTGCCACGGGCGACGAGCAAATGCCGCAGCGAAGCATGGCGATCCATCATCTGACGGGCGAATCCGACGAGATCGAATGCCGAGAAATCGGCCTGCACGAAGTAAGCGCGCGCGTCCGATTGAGACGCCAACTGGCCGATCTCGACTTCCCGGTACTGCGGCACTGCGCATACCGGGACGACACCCGCTTTGTACGCGCCCATCAGGGCGACGACGGTGTCGACGGTCGTTCCCATCTGAAAGATCGCGCGATCGCCGGGGCGCAAGCCCAGTTCGAGCAGGGCCGCGCCGAGCCGTTCGCTGCGATCATCCAGCTCGGCAAAGGTGAGGGTGGCTTCGTCGCTGAGGTAGGCCGGGCGTTCGGGCACGCGCGCGGCGGTGGCGCGCAAGGCGTCGCCGAGCGTGGTGTCGCGCCATGCGTTCGACGCGAAGTACCGTCGCGCCAGATCCGGCGGACAGTAGGTGACGCCGTCGATAGGGTGATAGATACCGCTCATGTTGTCTCCTGCACCACGGTTTTCATTGTGTTGTGACGTGTTGACGGTGCCCGTTCAGCGGCCCGGTGATTCCGCGGACCCGGCGCGTGGTGCAATGCGTACGGTGTCGCGTCCGTAGCTCTCGATCTGGCCGTCGAGCCCGCCGGTGAAGAGGCCGTACCAGACGGCGGGTTTCAAACCGAGCGCACGGCGCTCGAATGCGATCGGTACGTCGCTCGAAATCACCGTGTAGTCGCCCGTGGTCTCCACACGGCAAGACGCCATCTCGCGAGCCGTCTGCGTGAGCGTGGCGAACTCGGGAACGTTCAATACAAAGATATGCAATGCGCGTGCGTTCATGACTGGCGCTCCGGGCGAAGGGCGTTGAGGTGGTGTTGCGCCTTGCGCTGCCAAACGGTGTCGATACAGGTATTTGGCTGACCGCTCGCCAGCCCTTCGTCTTCGATCTCCATGGCGGCTTCGAGCGTGAGCGCGGCATCGCGGGCGTCGATATCGACCAACGGGCGGAGCTTGCGCGTGATCTCGATGAAATAGCCGTTAGGGTCGCGGAAGTAGATCGATTCGATGACTTCGTGGGCCGTCTCCGCCGAGACTTCGACGCCGCGCGCTTCCAGTCGCGTTTTCCACGCGTGGAGTTCGTCCTGCGTGTCGACGAGCCATGCGGTGTGTGTCGCATCGAATACGTGATCTTCCGGCAGCGGGGCACGTCCGGGCCGCTCGCTGAGCGACGCCGGTTCTTTGGCGCCGAGGTAATAGAAGAACGCAATCGTGCTGCCGTTGCCGCTGTCGAAGAAGAAGTGCAGGAAGTCGGGGTGCGTTGCCGGCCCCCAGCCCCGGGCAGAGATGGTGTGGATCAACGGCAGGCCGAGGACGTCGCGGTAGAACTCGACGGTTTGCCGCAGCCGCCAAGTCGGGCGCGCCGTGTGGTCGACGCCGTGCAGGCGCAGGGCGAGATCGGTCGCCGGAATGTCGTTCAGTTTCATAGCGGGTTCAGTAGAGGCATTGGGGCGTCAGGGAAGACGTCGATTCATGACGGGAACGTTTCGCGCAGCCAGTCCCGGAGCAGTCGGCCGGCAACATAACGCCCGGCTTCCTCTCCTTCGGCCAGCGCACGACCGTGATGGTCGCCTCGCACACGGCGATGCGATTTATGCGACGTGCCGAGGCGCTCGTAGATATCGGCGATCACGCTGGGAAAGCACGCCTGATCGCCGGTGTACTCGATCAGCAGCGTGGGTTGCACGATGGCGGGCGCGGTCTTCGATAGCAGGGCATTCGAAGACAGGCCGGACCACGTCGAGAGCCAGGCCTCGGGGGAACACACACGGCCAAAGCCGACGGAGCCGTAATTCGACGTGAAGGGGTCGCTGCCCCACAGCGAGCCATAGCGCCGGTCAGACGGATCGAGCGTCAGATCGAAGCAGCGCAGGTCGGCGTCGGTGCGCCAGATCGTCATCAACGGCGTGTGCGCGGCCATGCGGTGCAGACGTGCGTCGGTATTGGCGGGGTCGCGCTTCAAGCGCTCGCGTGCGCCCTGACGCGCAGCGATCAGGTCGCGCGCGGTGGCGTCGAGTCGGGCAACGCGCGCGGCCTGTGCTGAGCGATAACGCGTGACAAAGTCGTCGGTGTAGCGGGTCTCGGTGGCACCGTCGGCGCGACGGGGGGCATAACCGTTGGCGGTGTCGAATGGATCGAGCGCCGGATCGACGCTCAAGGCGTCGTGCTCGTTGGTCACCGAGGGATCGATGCACGATTGCAGCAATGCGCCCTGACCGGGGTGCGGCGCGACGAACACCACGCCATCGATCTGCGGCATGTCGAGCGCAGCCAGACGCGTCGGGCGCCCGCCCGGGGTGCGTTCGATGCGCTCGGCCGGCGCGAGATTGGACTGCTGCACGTATAGCGCATACAGGCCGCTGCCGCCCGAGTTACCGAGCAGCACGATCTTCCTGAACCCCGCCTCGCGCAGAAACTGCATACCGGCGGCGACGTCGTAGAGCGCGAATTCGTGTTCGAGTCGCATGTCGTTACCGACCGAACGCGGCGCCTGCGTCCAGGCGGCGAATCCGGCCTCGACGATATCCGGAATCAGGTAATGGCAGGCCATGAATTCACGCGGATGCATGATGCACACCACCGTATCGGCCGAGCCTGCCCCGTAAAGCGAACCGCTCGTGGCCGCGCCGTCCGCCGTGCGCAGCACGACGTTGCGTGTCGTCGTGCCGAGCGGCAGATCGCGCGGGTTCCAGTCCGTGTTCAGAAATCCTGCCGTCGCGGCCTGTCCTGCGGCGCGAACCGGTTGTTGATGACTCATCTCTCCACCTCCTTTTTTTACATGCTAGTCCAAATTTTTACAAAGTAGTAAACATTTTTGACGAAATTTGACGTTTACGTAAAAACCCGGAGATGCCGAGGCGTAGTGCTTTTCTGGTGAATCGGATTCGGTTATCGTGGGTGCTTCTGACACAAGCGTCAAAAATTGAACGGACATTGGCCATGAGCAAGACGCAGACGAAAAGCGACGCGCTGCGGGAGAACATCCTGGATGTCGCGACGAAGCTGTTCATCGAGCGCGGGTTTGACGGCACGAGCTTTAACGACATTGCCGACGTTGTCGGCGTGACCCGCCCCGCGCTCTACTACTACTTCAAGAGCAAGGAAGCGATCCTTGAAGTGCTGACGGCGGTCGTCACGCGCGCCGCCGGCGATCTGGTGTCGGAGGCATTGCCCGAAAATCTGCGGCAACCATCGGCCATGCTGAGGCATCTCGTGCTCCGGCATGCGCATCTCATCCTCACTCACCCGCTGCAATTCCGGGTCGTGGAGCGCAATGAAGACAACCTTCCGCCGGCGCAGCGAAAGCTGGCGGAGCAGTCGCGGCGCGCGGTGCTGGAGCAATTCCGGCACGCCATCGAGCTGGGCATCGAGCGCGGTCAGTTTCGCGTGATGGATGCGAGGGTCGCGGCGTTCTCGATCATCGGGATGTGCAACTGGACAGCGTGGTGGTTCACGCCGACGGGCTCGCGAAACGCCGGGGAAATCGCAGAGCAGATTGCCGACATGGCGTTGCGTTCGGTCGAGCAGGAAGCGGGACGTCAGTTGAGCGAGCAGAGCGCAGCGGGCGTGTTGAAACTGCTGCGCGACGATATCGATCTGCTTGAAAGGCACATCAAGTCGTAGGCATTCCGCCGTCGTTTCTCGTAGTCTCGACAGGCAAAACGCGAAGCGAAAATCCCGCTAACGTTATCTCCCACGCGCGAATTTGCATGCGCGCGTTGCGCATTCATCCAAAGCGCAAATCGTTGGTTCCCCCGGCGTCGTCCGATGCCTAGGATGGGCTCGCCCGCCTGCGTTGCCAGTGCTACGGCTTCTGCGCAACGACACCCACAACAGTCATCAGGCGGTGCACTCAGGCCATCGTTCAATACGTCACGTAACACGTACTTTTGGGGGAATGCGTTATGGCGGAAGCCACCACTACACCGCAGCTCGTCGCTGCGAAGCCGCTCAGTGAAGACTGGCTGGCGGTCATCATCGGACTCGTCATCGTTGCCGCAGGACTGATCGGCGTCTCGGGGGCCGACCCGATCGGCTGGGTCGTCACCACGCGCGTCTGGACCGATCCGGCGGCGGCGCTGGCACCGGCCACGGCCGGTTATGGACGGCTCGGCGGCATCGGCGCTTTTCTTGCGACATGGATCGTGCTGACGGTCGTGCTGTCGCTCGGTGCGGCGTCGCTGCAACAGGACGTCAAGCGCTTTGCCGTGCGGTTCTCGGTCCTGTTCTGGCTTGCCTACGCCAGTTGGTTCGTCGGCAGCTACGCGCATCTGGCAGCCGTCACCCCGACGGAACAGGCGAAGTTCGGCATCGACTGGTCGCTGCGTCTGACCAACGAAGGCGGCTACATCGTGGCGCTGCTCGCCGGGCTCGTGATCGCCAACGTCTTCCCGGGCGCCACGGCCTGGCTCTCCGATGCAGTGCGCCCCGAGTGGTACATCAAGACGGCCATCGTGGTGTTGGGCGCGTTCATTGCCGTGACGGTCGCCGAGCGGCTGTCGTTCGCGTCGTCGATTCTGTTGCGCGGGGTCGCGGCCATCGTCGAGGCGTATCTGATCTACTGGGCGGTCGTGTACTTCATCGCGCGCAAGTGGTTCAAGTTTCCGCGCGAGTGGGCCGTACCGCTGGCGTCCGGCATCTCGATTTGCGGTGTCGCCGCTGCGATTTCGACCGGGAGCGCCATTCGTGCGCGCCCGGCGGTGCCGATTCTCGTGTCGTCGCTGGTGGTGGTGTTCGCGGTCATCGAACTGCTGATTCTCCCGTTCCTCGCGCAGCACTTTCTGGCGGACGATCCGCTGGTCGCCGCCGCATGGCTCGGTCTTGCGGTGAAGACCGACGGCGCCGCCGTGGCCGGTGGCGCGATCACCGAAGCGCTGATCAACGCCAAGGCGGCCGCCGGCGGCACGCACTACGCCGCAGGCTGGATCGTCGGCACGACGGCCACGATCAAGGTGTTCATCGATGTGTTCATCGGCATCTGGTCGTTCATCCTCGCGTGGATCTGGACGAATCACATCAACGTCACCGACCCGTCGAACCGTGCGCGCCCGCGTGAAATCTGGGAACGCTTTCCGAAGTTCATCATCGGCTTCGTCGTGACGTTTGCGGTGGCGCTCGTGTTCTCGTTGAGCGCTGGCCCGGAAGTGGCCGCGAAGATCAAAGGTGCGGTCGGGGAGGCCAATAACTTTCGCGTGATCTTCTTCGTGCTGACGTTCTTCTCCATCGGCTTGCTGTCGAATTTCCGCAAGCTATGGGCAGATGGTATCGGCAAGCTCGCCGCCGTCTACGTCATCAGCCTGTTCGGTTTCGTGATCTGGGTCGGATTGCTGATCTCGTGGCTGTTCTTCCACGGCGTGAAGCCGCCGTTGGCCTGACACTGTGCCGCCCTTTACTGATTCGCCGTCTTATTCGAGGAGTCCCATTCGTATGTCCGATCTCAACGAACTGTCGAAGAGCATCGCCGAAATTCCGGAAGAGCCGTTGCTCCCCATCGAAAAGAAACTGATTGCGGGCAGCCTCACGCTCGGCATCGTCTTGCTGATCGTGCTCGGCATCGTGAATCACTTCCTGCCTGTCGCCTCGGTCTGATCACGCTGTTCCGATTGTTCCGATTCGCCGCCCCGAAACGGTGCATACAGCACCGTGCATCGGGGCGGTTTGTTTTTGGGGCTGCCGGCGAGGTGTAGTGCGGTGTACGAAGGGGCGATGCTGACAAAAACGCATCACCCGATAATTTAATGTTGCTTTACCGCTGGCGCCGGGTGTCCGAATAATACGCGACCCTCTTGGCGGCTCGCACACGCAGGTCAAAGATCCAGGCTTCGGCCAATAACACTTCGCAGTCGACGAAGAGGGGGATAACAAGTTCCGAAAACATCACCCCCGGAGACAATGATGTCGGAGTTGAATCATTCGCAAGACAAATCCCGTCAGGCGCGTCGCGCCGCCCTCGGCGCCTTCATCGGCACGACCATCGAGTGGTACGACTTTTACGTCTACGGTACCGCTGCCGCATTGATCATCGGCAAACTGTTTTTCCCCTCGGACGATCACCTCGCACAGACGCTGCTCGCGCTCGGCACGTTTGCGTTCGGCTTTTTGCTGCGTCCCATCGGGGCGATCGTCTTCGGGTACATCGGCGACAAGATCAGCCGCAAGTCGTCGCTGCTCATCACTCTGCTGTTGATGGGCGGATCGACGATGTGTATCGGTCTGCTGCCGACGTACCAGTCGATCGGCATCTGGGCGCCGGTACTGCTCGTGCTGCTTCGTCTGGCGCAAGGCCTGTCCGTCGGCGGCGAGTGGGGCGGAGCGGTGCTCGTGGCTTCGGAGGCGGCGCCGCCGCATCGCAAGGCGCTTGCCGCATCGATGGCACAGATGGGCTCGCCGGCCGGTTCGTGCCTCGCGACGTTGACGTTCATGGCCATGAGCGACAACTTCCTGATCAACGGTGGATGGCGAATCCCGTTCCTGCTCAGCGGCGTGCTGCTGATCGTGGGGTTGTTGATCCGCATGACGCTCGAAGAGAATCCGGAGTTCATCGCCGCTCGCGAGCGTCAGAAGAAGATGAAGGAAGCGAGCGCGCCGCTCACCAATGTGCTCCGACAGTTTCCGCTGACGAGCCTTTGTGTGTTCGTCGGTTCGTTTGCCGTGGCGGGTGTTTATTTCCGCAACATCTTTGCGCTGAACTGGGCGACGGGCACGTTGGGCATCGACAAAAGCCTGTTCCTGAGCGCGTTGCTGGCGGGCGCTTTCGTGCAGATTTTCGTCACCCCCGTAGCCGCGATGATCGCCGACAGGATTTCCGTACAACGGGCACAGATCATCTTCACGGTGTTGTACCTCGTTTGTGTACCGGTGCCGCTCATCGCGCTGATCAAGGACGGTAGCGCGGTCAGCGTGTTTGCGGGCGTGATTCTCTCGTATGTCGGGCACGGCCTGTATTACGCCACGCTCTCCGGATTCTTTACGACGTTGTATCCGGTCGAGTTGCGTTTTACCGGCATCTCGTTCGGGTATCAGCTCTCCGGTGCCTTGGTGTCGGGCATCGTGCCTTTGGGGGCCGTTGCGCTGGTGAGTGCCTATTCGCCGAGCATCCTGCCGATCCAGCTTTTCTACTCGGCGTTGATTCTCGTCAGCCTGGTGGCCGTCTGGTACGGTCCTCGGGTCGCGCGCAGGGAGCTGCGTAATCGCCAGTTGCCGGAAGTCTCGTCTGTCCCTGTCATGGACGCGGTGAAGGGGCGTTAGTCGATAACTCAAGCCGACGCATCAAATGACAACGTCCCGAAGTGCAGGCAAGGCGCTCGGGACGTTGCCGCAGGCGATGGCGAAGACGCTCAGCGCGCGTTGCTCTGCGCGCCGTACCAGGGCAGTAGACGCCGCACGCCACGGTCGAACAGGTGATCGACGGCGAAGCCGAGCACACCCAGCGCAATCAGACCGACGAACATGTTGTCGACGCGAAAGATCTGCTGCGACATCTGGATGAGATATCCCACGCCGTAGTTCGCACCGGTCAACTCTGCCGCGACGAGCAGCACCAGCGCCATCGACAGGCTCACGCGAATGCCAGCGATGATGAAGGGCAGCGCCGCTGGCAAGGTCACGAACCACAACAGGCGCCAACCGGTCGCACCAAGACTGGCCGCTGCGCGTTCGAACTGTGGGTTCCGGTGACTCACGCCGAGATATGTGTTGACCCACACCGGGAAGAACACGCCCCAGGCGATCAGAAAGATCTTCGATCCCTCGCCGATACCGAACCAGAAGATCGCGAGCGGCACGAACGCCAGCGAAGGAATGGCACGCAACATCTGCATCAGCGGATTGATGAAGGCATTCAGCCTTGGCAGACGGGCCATGGCGATGCCCAGCAGGAGCCCGAAGGCGGCGCCGAGCGCAAAGCCGGCCAATGCCCGCCAGAGACTGTCGATCAGGTGATGCAGTAACTCCCCGCTCGCTGCCAGTGCCCAGCCGGCGCGCAGCACTGCCGAGGGGGCTGGCACCATCACGGTATTCACCAGTCCGCTGTCGCTGATCGCTTCCCATCCCCCGAAGAAGGCCACAAGCCCCAGCCAGCCCCATCGCGCATAGGGATCGCGAGGCGCCTGCGCCCGCACGGCGGCAGGTTTCAACGGCGTGGGCTTCGCTGCCTGACGGATGACGTCGCTCATTCCATCACCTCGGTCCCGATGGCTCTCCCGAGTCGTTCGTACAGGGCATTGAAGTCTGGCGAAGTGCGTCGACGAGGGCGCGCATAGTCCGCAAGCGACACATCTTCGACGATGCGCCCCGGGTGAGACGACATCACGAGGATGCGCGAACCGAGGTAGATCGCCTCGGCAATGTTATGCGTCACGAACACGATGGTCTTGCCCGTGCGCCGGGCAATCTCCAGCAACTGGGTTTGCAGCTCGTTGCGCGTCATGGCGTCCAGGGCGGCGAAGGGTTCGTCCATGAGCAGAATCGCGGGGTCTGTCGCGAGAGCTCGCGCGATGGCCGCGCGCTGCTTCATGCCACCGGATAACTCGAAGGGATAGCGGCGAGCGGCGGCCGACAATCCAACGCTCTCCAGCAAGGCCTGCGCCTGCTGCTTGCGCTGAGTGGCGGGCACGCCCGCCATGCGCAGGCCGAACGCCACATTGCCTGCTACGGTCAGCCACGGAAACAGCGAGTACTCCTGTAGCACGACGCCGCGTGTGGGCGACGGGCCGTCGATGCGCTCGCCCCCCACGAGAATCTCGCCCTGCGTCGGCGCGAAGAAGCCAGCCAGCATGTTAAGCAACGTCGTCTTTCCGCAACCGCTCGGCCCCAGCAGGCACAGGAATTCGCCAGCGGCGATCTCCAGTTGCACATCGGCCAGCGCCGCATGCACGGATCCGTCGCGGGCCGCGTAGCGATGACCGACGCCCCGGCATTCGATCAACGTGGTTGACGTGAGTGCCTGGCGTGCCGTTGCGCCCGCGCGCGCGGTGTCGGGCGTCAGTGTTGTGACCGGCGACGCGACGCGGGCCGTCGTGGCGGTGCTCATTTCAGGCCGTCCAGTACGGTCGTGACGACCACCTGATTGAAGTCGGGCAACTTCGCATCGGGGCGCACGAGTTTGTTATCGATCGCCCATCGCGCCTGACGTTCCAGTTCCTGCACGACCGCAGCCTTGTCCAGCCCGACGCGCAGGTTGAGTTGCGACCAGTAGCTGGCCGCCAGCTTGGGGTCGAAGTTCACGCGCGGCGCGACCAGTGCCGATGCCGCAGTCGGATCGGTGGCATTGACGGCGTCGGCGGCATACAGGGCGCGCAGTGCCTGACGCAGCAGGTCAGGCTGTTTGTCGATGGTCGATTGCAGCGTGATGACAGTCGAGAGCGCGTGATACACGCCGGGCGTACGGATCGTGTGGAAGCGACCGTTGCCAAGTGCTACGGCCTGTGAAAGCGCCGGTTCGGTCCAGACGAAGGCGTCGATGGAGCCGTTGCTGAGCGTGCTGACGAAGTCCCCCGGCGAAAGGCTCACGGCGTTGATGTCCGTCCACTTCAATCCGAGTTTGCCCAACAGCAACGAGAGGTAGTAATGCGCGTTGGTCCCTTGCGAGTAACCGATGCGTTTGCCCTTGATGTCCGCCGACGTCTTGATCGAGGCGTTGGCGACGATCTCGAACGGTTCGTAAGGCGCGCCGCTGCCGTTGTTGGTCGTGGCGATGATGCGCACCGGCACGCCGTTAAGCGCGGCGAACACGACCGGTGTTTCCGCCGCCGTGCCGATCAGCACGCGGTCGCCGACGACGGCATCGAGCACCAGACGCCCGCTGGCAAACGTCACCGAGTTCGGCTGCAAGCCTTCCTTTTGCCAGAGCTTGTGAGCGTCGGCGACGAAGAACTGCGCCCAGCCGAGCGACAGCCCTTCACCGATGGCGACGGCCTGCGCATGCGCGGCCGTCGCGTGGCTCAGGGCGAGCGTCACGGCGGCCACACATCCGGCGGCGAGACGTTTGAGGTGGGTCAGGCGAGGGGGGCGTGCGTGTGCCGAGACACGCGTGGGAAGCGAGGGACAGGATGAGGAGACCGAAGCTGAAGCGCAGGCGAACATAAGGGACATCCAGAGCGTGGGAAGTTGGGGGTGTCCCCGGTGAAGCGATCAGCGCTTCCCGGGGCGCGTTCTACGAAAGCGAAGGACCCGATCGACCGCGGCGGCGAGCGTGACGACGGACGATACTGGCCGGTGTCGTCTCATTCAGACTAACGCTGTGCAGACGCCGGCCGGGCGATGCCGGGGAACGGGTGATGACGTTCGATGGCGCGGGCAGCACGCAGTACCAGCGCGTCGCCCAGGCGCGGGCCGACGATCTGTAGCCCGATGGGCAACCCCGTTTCGCTCAGCCCGACAGGGACCGACGCTGCGGGCTGCTGGGACAGGTTGAACGGATAGGTGAACGGCGAAATGGCCGTGCGCGCGCTGGCGACATCTCCGGCAGGATCGGCCAGCGGTGCCGTGTCAGCGGTCACCGGTGTGATCAGCAGATCCCACTGCCGTCCGATGAAGTCATGCAGCGTGCGGGTGAGATGCTCGCGCGCCTGAACGGCCGCCAGATACTGCGAGGCAGATAGCTTCGCGCCGCGCGCTGCGGCCTCCCGAAAGCCCGGTTCGGCCCGGGCGCGACGCGCTTCGGGAAGCGTTTCGAACAGGCGGGCGACGCCTGCGTCGACCAGCGTCCGGTAGAACGGCAGCGGATCGTCGATGCCTGGATCAACCTGCTCGACGTGAGCGCCCAGCGCAGTGAACCACTGGGCTGCCTGCGCGACGCGGGCAGCCACTTCAGGCGCGACATCCGCATAGCCCAGCGTCGGGCTGAACGCGATACGCAGACCGGCGACGCCGTCCTCAATGCCGTCGAGCCAATCGTTCCCGGTGTGCGGCAGCGAATGCGGATCGCGGGCGTCAGGGTGTCCGATGACGTTCAGCAGTCGCGCGGCATCGCTCACCGTGCGCGTCATCGGGGTGATGTGGAACAAGGTGCCGGTATGCGCTGCCGGATATCCCGCGGCACGTCCGAAGCTCGGCTTGAAGCCGAAGACACCGACGTGTGCGGCGGGCAGTCGCGTCGAGCCACCGCCGTCGGTGGCCACGTGCAGGGGGCCGTAGCCGATCGCCGTGGCCGCCGCCGAGCCGCCGCTGCTGCCGCCGGGCGTGTGCTGCGGATTCCACGGGTTTCGTGTGATCCCGGTAAGCGGGCTGTCGGCAAGGGCCTTCCAGCCATATTCGGCCGTAGTCGTCTTGCCGAGAATCACGGCGCCGTGCGCTCGCAGGCGAGCGGCCGCGGGCGAGTCCTCGTCCCACGGCTGGTCCGGGTCCACGAGATGACTGCCGCGCAACGTCGGCGTGCCTCTGACGAGCAGCAAGTCCTTGAGCGTGACGGGAACACCGTCCACGCCGTTCGCACCCCCGATGGCCGTACCGTTGCGCCAGCGCGTCGCCGAGGCTTGTGCGGCTTCACGCGCCGGACCTTCGTCGAGCCACGCGATGGCGTTGATCTGCGGCTCGTGCGCACGAATGACGGCAAGCACGTCGTCGAGCACATCGACGGGCGAGAACGCTCCCGTCGCGTAGCCGCTCACGAGTTCGGCCGCGGTGTAATGCGCCAGACGCCGGGCGGCGGCAGCGGAGGTGGGCGGCGGGTTTTGGCTCATAGGGAAACTCCGGGCAATCGGCGGTCGTAAGGTATCGACGGCGCGTGTGGCGGTGGTCATTGGTCTGTCATGTCATGACAAGTTGTCGAGCCATTTTCGCGTGCACGCGATGCCCGCCCAACCAATCATTGCCGCTATCGATATCGTCATATGTGTCACTAGCAAATCGACGCGCTGTCGCGCTCGCGCGGCCAGGGATGCGCTGTCGCCCCGAGTCGGGCGGCGCAGCGCGCGTGAAGGCGCACCGCCAATGTTCGCAATTGCGTGTCGGTATCGGGCTGGCCGACGAGGCTCAGGCCGAAGGGAAGGCCGTCGTCGCGCAACCCGGCGGGCACGCTGATGACCGGCAGGCGCAGCGGATTGGCGAAGTAGGTGTAGCGACCCATGCGGGCGTTACCCTCGACCGGGTTGGCTTCGATGTCCGCGCAGGTGGGCAGCGTGCCGCAGGTCGGAATCGCGAGAAGAGAGATGGATGCCGAAGCGAACACGTGCGCCGCTTCCGCCTGCAATTCGCGCAGGCGGTAGAGCGCGTGCCATGCGTCCGGCGCGTCGTAATGTGACGCCGCTTCCAGCACGTTGCGCACCACGGGATGCACCGCGTCGGGAAAGCGGCGTGCGGTGTCGCCGTAGGCCAGCGTACGTTCCGCCACCAGGGCGCTGCCGAATACCAGTTCGCCGGCTTCGCGAAACACGGTGAAGTCGACGGGCACCAGCGTTGCGCCGAGGGCCCGCAGATGCTCGATGGCGCGGGCGTATTGACGTTGGGCCTGCGTATCGCCGAAGAATTCGAGCTGGGTGTCGTCGATCACGCCGACGCGCAGCGGTTGCTCCGAGGGGAGGTCGACGTCGCGAGGCAAGGCCTCGCCGGGCAGCCGGAGATAAGCGTCGCGCAGGTCGGGTTTGTCGGCCAGCACGTCGAACACGTCGTAGGCATCGTCGACCGTCAGCGCGAATACGGGTGCGACGTCGAACGTGCGATTGCAGTAGACGAACCCGGCGGTGCTGATGCGCCCCGGCGTTGGCTTGAGCCCGACGATGTTGTTGCAGGCGGCCGGTACGCGTCCGGAACCGCCCGTATCCGAGCCGATCGAGAATGCGACGTGGCCTTTCGCGACGGCGACCGCCGACCCGGAACTGGAGCCGCCGGGCACATGCGCTGCGCTCAGTGCGTTACGGCAATGTCCCGTGAGATTGCGGGTGCCGACCAGTCCCGTGGCGAACTGGTCCATGTTCTGTTTGCCGATAAAGAGGGCGCCAGCCGCGTTCAGTCGCGCGACCACCGTGGCATCTTCCGTGGGATGACGCTCGAATGCCGTGCAAGCCGCCGTGGTGGCCAGTCCCGCGACATCGATGTTGTCCTTCACGCCGTAGGGCAGTCCGAACAGCGGTAGCGAGGCGCCGTGAGCGCGCAACGTCTCGATGGCGGCGGCCTGCGCGAGCGCCCGCTCGCGAGACACGACGTGCAGCCAGATGTGGTGATCATCGTCCGCGTCGATACGACGATAGATTTCGTGGACGACGTCGGTCGGGCGAATCTCGCCGCTGGCGTAAGCCTGGCGCAGGGCGGCGAAATCGAAACTCAGGGCAGGCAGAGACATGTCGGTAAGCGGGAAGAAAGGGACGTCATATGACGATCCGTCGGGCAGGCGCGCGCGGATTACGCGTGCGGCGCTGCGCCGATCTGCGCGATGGCGATGCGCGCGGCCTTGCGCACTTCGGGATCGGCGTCGCCCAGTGCCGCTTCCAGCACGGCGAGCGCCGTCACGTCGCCGATCTCGCCGAGCGCCAGCGCGGCCTCCTTGCGAACGTTGCTGATCGGAAACGTGAGCAGGGCACTGATCGCGGCTGTGCTGGCCGCCAGCTTCAGCCGGCCGAGGGCGCGCGCCGATTGCAGCGTGACTTGCCAGTACTCGTCGTCGAGCGCGAGCGCCAGTGCGTCGCGTGCGGCGACGAGCCGCAATTTACCCAGCGTGGCGGCCGCTTCCTCGCGCACCTGCCATTCCACATCGTTCAGCGCGGCAATCAAGGTGTGCTGAATGCTGTCGTCTGCCGCAAACCCGAGCGCCCCGGCAGCCGCCTTGCGGACTTCCGGCGACGGGTCGGAGCGCACGAGCGTGGCGAGCGCAGGCAGCGCGTCGGTGTGTCGCAACCAGCCCAGTACCGCGACGGCTTCGCGTCTCACGGTGGCGACGCTGTCTTCAAGCGCGCCGAGGGCGGGGGCGGCGCTTTCCGGCAGCCGGAGTTCGCGCAGCGCGCGCAACAGGGCGGCGCGGGCAAACGTGTCGTGCTCCGCAAGCAGACGACGCACCAGCGCGCGACCGGGATCGGCCTGCTTGAGTGCCGACAGACTGTCGGCGGCGGCGGCGCGCGTCGCCTCGTCGTTGTCGTGCAGCGCATCGCACAGCGACTCGACGACCTCGTCCGTCTCCCATCCGGACAGCCGCTCGGCAGCCGTCCTGCGCACGTCGGCGTCGGTGTCGGTCCGCAGTCGCTCGACCAGCAGCGGCAGCCACGCGTCGTCCTCCAGTTCGGCGACGTCGAGCACCGCGAGGCGCCGGAGCGTGGCGTCGCCGTCGGACAGGCGCGCGAGCAGCCTGACGTTATCAGCATCGGTGGTGTCGACGTCGAGGGCGTCGCGAACGAGATAGGCGGATGAAGCCGCCGGGGAGGGCAGGGAAGACGTCATGAGGCGAGCGAAGCAGGGGAGGAACGGAGGTCGCCCAGCGGGTTCAGGCGCGGGGCGGGCAGGGGGCTTTGCTGGTGACGCAGCCGGGTGAGCAGGTGGCGCTTGAGCGCGACGAATTCCGGCTGTGTGACGAGGTCTTGCGCTTCGTCGCGAAGACGCGGACGGGCGAACGGCACCCGCAAGTCTTCGATGATCGTGCCGGGCCCGGGACTCATGACGAGCACCCGGTCACCGAGGAACAGCGCTTCGTCGATATCGTGCGTCACGAACACGACCGTGGGCCGTTGTTCGCTCCAGACATCGAGTAACAGCGCCTGCATCATGGCGCGGGTCTGGGCGTCGAGCGCGCCGAACGGCTCGTCCATGAGCAGGATGCGCGGCCCGGTGATCATCGCGCGGGCGATCTCGGCACGTTGCTGCATGCCGCCGGAAAGCTGCGACGGATAACGCCCGGCAAAGTCGCCAAGGCCGACGCGTTCGAGCCATTGCGTCGCGAGATGATGACGGGCCGACCTGCCCATGCCTTGCATCTTCAGACCGAAGGCGACGTTCTCGAGCGTCTTGCGCCACGGAAACAACGTGTGATGCTGAAAGACCATGCCGCGCTCGGGACGCGGTCCCTCGATGGGCTTGCCGTCGAGCGTCGCGTGGCCGTGACTGGGCGCGATATGACCGGCGAGCACCCCGAGCAGCGTGGACTTTCCGCAACCGGACGGACCCAGCAAGCAGACGAATTCACCGGGTGCAATGTCGATGCTTACGTCCTGCACGGCGACGAAACGGTGCATGTCGTCACCCAGCGTGATGCGTAGATTCTCGATGACGACGTGGCCACCCGCGCGGTTTGACAGCGGACGATTCATCGGCGGCCTCCCGTCGGATTGCGCCACGGCGTGAGCCGTTGGCCGATGATTCGGATCAGGGCGCTGCTGCCCATGCCCAGCAAGCCGATGATGAGCATGCCGACCACGATGTCGGGATAGCGTTGCACGGTGTACGACTCCCAGGTGTAGTAGCCGATGCCGAACTGTCCCGAAATCATCTCGGCCGTCACGAGGCAGAACCACGACGTGCCCATGCCGATCGCCAGTCCGGTGACGATGCCTGGTGCCGCGCCCGGCAGAACGACCTCGCGCAGCACGCCCCATCGGCCCGCGCCCAGACTGCGCGCCGAGGCGATCAGCCGGGCATCCACCGATTCGGTCCCGTGAATCGTGCCGAGCAGAATCGGGAAGAACGCACCGGTGAAGGTGATGAAGATCATCGACAGCTCGGAAGACGGAAACATCAGAATCGCGAGCGGAATCCATGCGACGGCCGGAATCGGCCGAAGGACTTCGAGTGGCGGCAACAGCGCGATGCGCGCCCATGAGGCGCGTCCGATGGCGATGCCGCAAACGATGCCGCCGATGGCCGCGATCGCATACCCCCACGCCACGCGTTGCAGGCTGCTGGCAAGGTGGCGCGCGAGCTTCGGCGAATGCAGCAGCGACCACGCGGCTTCCAGCGTTTGCGCGGGTGACGGCACGTTCTCGAAATTCACGATGCCGAGATTGATGCGGTGGGTTGTCACCCAATGCCACACCAGCACGCATACGGCGAGCGAGGCCCATTGCAGCAGCACTTTAAACGACCGGGCACGGGGAAGTGCACGGCCTCTCGCTGCCGTACGCGGTAGCGTCAGGTCGGGCGCGAGGTTCGATGCCATGGCGACGATCCTCAGCGCGCCGCGAGCGGTGCGGATTGACGCGCGCCAGCGAAGTCGACCACCTGCGCGCCGTGTTTGTCTGCCCAGGCCTGCGCCTGTTGCTTGAGCAGGAAGGCGCTCAACTGACCTTGCTTGTCACGCGCAAACCACGCCTGATTGCCCAGCAGCTTGATGCCTGAGTCGCGATCCTGCACGTAGAACGCGCGCACCGGCTTGTTCTCGCGTTGCAGTTTGGCAAGGGCGTCGAACGCTTCTTCGGGCGATGCGTAGCTACGCACTTTCGGTTCGCCGCGTACCCAGATTTGCGCGACGCGTTCGAACTGGGTGATGGGCTTGCCGGTGCTCGCATCCTTCGCCTTGAGCGGCAATTGGGCGTAATTGCGCAACGCGGCGTCGTAGTCGAGCTTCTCCGCCTTGAACGCGGCGCGCACGTAGCGGTCGTCGATCACGTCGTTGGCCACGAAGTTACCTTCGGCGCGTCCCATGAGCTTGAGCGTGTCGAACGACGTCTGCACGGCCTTGCGGTACTCGGGCTTCCAGGTGAGGTCACGCGTTTGCAGCCCCAGCGGGCCGTGAAACAGATAGTCGACCTCCGGCTCGACGCCGGTGACCTTGGCGATGAGTTCGCTGTACTTTTCCGGCTCGGCGTCGATCAGACGATTCGCTTCGATGACGGCGCGCAGATAGGCAACCACCACTTCGGGGTAGCGCTCTGCATAGGCCTTGCCGACGAGCGTGCCGTGCAGCGTCGGCGCGTCGGCCTGCGAACCGTCGTAGATCTTGCGCGCAAAGCCACGGTACGGGAACAGTTCGGCAAACGGCACGAAGTCAGCATGAGCATCTATCTTGCGGGCCTGAAGCGCGGGGCCTGCCACTTCAGGCGCTTGCGTGATGATGTTGACGTCCTTCTCCGGATCCCAGCCCTGTGCGGCCACGGCGCGCAGCAGCATGCCGTGAGCGGTCGAGGCGAACGGCACGGAGATCGTCTTGCCCTTGAGGTCGGCCAGCGACTGCACCGGCGAGTCGGTCGGCACGACAATGCCGTTGCCGCTGCCATGCACGCTGCCCGAGAGCACATTGATGAAGATGCTTGGCTTGCCCGCCTTGGTCGTGGCGACGATGTTGTTCACGCCGGGGAAATCGGCCATCGATCCGAAATCGAGTTTGCCTGCGACCATCTCGTTGGTGATCGGCGCGCCGCTGGTGAAGTTCTTCCACTGCACGTCGTAGGTCACGTCCTTGTACTTGCCGTCGTGCGGCAGGTACTTCTCGATCAGTTTGAGTTCGCGGATCAACGCGCCGCCCGTGGCGGTGTTGATCGTGGTGTCCTGCGTGCCGATCGCGACACGAATGGTCTCGGCGTGGGCGTCGGCCGCGAATAGTGGCGTGAGCGACGTGAGCGATGCGAGTGAAGCGAGCGAGGCAAGTGCGAAGGTGCTGAGGTGAAGGCGGGTCATCAGGTCGTCCTTTAGCGTGTTGTTATGCGCAGCGGTGAGGCAGGCGAAGCGGCCGTGTGGAAGCGGTCGTGTCAGCGAAGCAGATAGGGAATGGCGACGTGAACGGCGCCTGTGGGGCAGTCCTTCTCGCAGGGCATGCAGTACCAGCATTCGTCGAACTTCATGAAGGCTTTGCCCGTCTCGGGGTCGATCGCGAGCAGATCCATCGGGCAGACGTCGATACACACCGTGCATCCCTTGTCGGCGATGCATTTGTCTTCGTCGATAGTCACGGGCACGCTGGAGCGCGATTGCGCTTCGCGGGGAACGAGGGCCATAAGAGAGTTTCCTGAACGGTGGCGGGCTATGCGGTGAGGCGTTCGGCTGCGCTGTCCGCCGGGCGGCGCGGGACGGGTGCGGTGGCGGTGGGTGCGGTGGCGACGCGAAGACGCGAATAGGCACCGCGCTCGGTGTCGTCGACCGGCACGAGGTACGGCTCGACGGGCTTCTTGAAAGACGTCATGGCGCCGTTGTCGGCTTTCTTCAGATGCGCGTGACAGAACCACTCGGCATCGTTGCGTTCGGGAAAATCGACCCGATGGTGATACAGGCCCCAACGGCTTTCCGTGCGGAACAACGAGGCGCGCGCCGCCATTTCGGCGCAGTCGCGAATGGCGGACACTTCGGCGGCACGCATGAGTTCGTGCGGGTTGGCGGCGCTCAGTTGATCGATGTCCTCGCGAATCTCGTCGAAACGTTGCAGGCCGATTTCCATGCGGCGCGTGACTTTCGGCGGTTGCAGGTAGTCGTTGACGAAGCGTCGCAACTTGTACTCGACCTGTGCCGGGGGCAAGCCATGGGCACGGTGCAACGGTGCGAAGACCCGCGTGCGTTCGGACTCGACCTGGGCGGCATCGATGGGCGCGAAATCGGTGCCGGACACCCGGTCGGCGGCGTGCTCGCCCGCGAACCAGCCGTACGTGAAGGCGCCGAGCATGTAGTTGTGCGGCACGGCGGCCATGTCTCCGGCGGAGTAGAGGCCCGGCACTGAGGTTGCACCATGCTCGTCGACCCAGACGCCGGACGCGCTGTGCCCGCTGCAAAATCCGATCTCGGAGATGTGCATCTCGATCATGCGGGTGCGGTAATCGTTACCGCGTCGCGCATGGAAGCGGCCGCGGCTGGGGCGCTCGTTCGTGTGCAGAATCGTCTCGATGGTCTGGATCGTTTCTTCCGCGAGATGGTCCAGCTTCAGGAACACGGGGCCGTTGCCGCTCTGAAGTTCCTGATAGAACTCCCACATCATCTGACCGCTCCAGTAATCGCACTCGATGAAGCGCTCGCCGCTACCGTTGGCGGTGTAGCCGCCGAGCGGGCCGGTCACGTAGGCGCAGGCCGGACCGTTGTAGTCCTTGATGAGCGGGTTGATCTGGAAGCATTCGAGATTCGACAGCTCCGCGCCGGCGTGATATGCCATGGCATAGCCGTCGCCGGCATTCGTGGGGTTTTCGTACGTCCCCATGAGATAGCCGGAGGCGGGCAGGCCGAGGCGGCCGGCCGCACCGCAGCAGAGGATGATCGCCTTGGCGCGAATGACGTAGAAGTCCGCCGTACGGCAATCGAAGCCCATGACGCCAGCGATTTCACCAAGAGGTCCCGTAAGGAGACGCGTTGCCACCACACGGTTGGTGATCGCCACCCGCGCGCGCTTGAGCTGGCGATAGAGGATCTTCTTGACGTCGTGGCCTTCGGGCATCGGCAGGACATACGCGCCCATGTGATGCACCTTGCGCACGGCGTAGTCGCCGGTTTCGTCCTTCTCGAACTTCACGCCCCAGCGGTCGAGTTCTTCGATGGTGGTGAAGCTATGACGTGCGTATGCCAGCACCGTCGCCTGATTGACGATGCCGTCGTTGGCAACGGTGATTTCCTTGGTGTACTGCTCGGGCGTGGCATGCCCGGGGATGACGGCATTGTTCAGGCCGTCCATGCCCATCGAGATGGCGCCGCTGCGCTTGACGTGCGCCTTGTCGAGCAGCAGCACGCGCAGATGGGGGTTGCGCTGCTTGGCCTTGACGGCCGCCATGGGGCCGGCGGTGCCGCCGCCGATCACGACGATGTCGTATTCGAGTTCGTGGGTCTGCATGGTCCTTGGGCCACCGCCGTCGCTGATATCGATCTGTGCGGCAACTTGTTATAACAAGTAAGGACCTGATTGTAGGAGCGAGATCTCCGAAGCGAAATGAATTGTTATTGCTTAGCTTTCGTCGCGCGGTGATAAGCATTGCGGCACGCGGGTTGCGAGCGGTGAGCGCAGGGGGGCAGCGGCGCTCAGCGACGTTTACCGAAGCCTACCGACGCTTCGGCGACGACTTCGAGGGTTTGGCGTGTTCGCGGTCGACGCGCAGCCGGTACTGGAAGGTGTCGCTCCGGAAATACAGGAACTCGAAATCGACGGGGCGTCCGTCCTTGTCGTGCGTCAGACGCTCGATGCGCAGCAGGGGGGCGCCTTCGGCGATGTCGAGTGCGCTGGCGAGTGCGGCGTCGGCCTGCACGGCATCGATGCTCAGATCGGCGGACCCGAGGGGCACGGCGCAGTCGTTTTCAAGAATGAGGAAGATGTCGCGCGTGACCAGATCGGCGCGTTGCAACTGACGCCCGAGCGCTTCCGGGAGGTAGGTGATTTCGTAAGATACCGGCGCGCGATTGAGCCGCCGTACCCGATGGATTTCCGTGACCGTCGCCCCTTCGTCCACGCCGAGCCGATGCGCGACGTTGGCAGCGGCAGGAACGAACCGGAAGTGCATCACACGGTTCACGATCTCATGGCCCTGACGCGACATCGCTTCGGCAAAACCCTGAAGGGACGTCACGTTCTGGAATGCCTTCGGCTGGGAGACGAACGAACCCTTGCCATGCACCTTGAAGATCAGGCCTTCCTTCTGCAAGTCGCCGAGGGCCTGTCGGATGGTAATGCGGCTCACGTCGAACATCGCCTGCAATTCGCTTTCGGACGGCATGCGGCTAAGCGGTGCGTAGTGGCCGTCAAGGATGCCGCTGCGCAGCATGTCCTTGATTTGCGCATAGAGCGGAACAGGCGAATCGGGTTCGAGTTTCAGGCGGCGAGTGAGCATGGAAAGACGTGGCGGAAGGAGCGTGCCGACGCGGGGCGTCGTGCACGGGGCGATGCGCTGCGACGGATTATAGCGGGACGAGATATTTCATACCGCGAAGCGATCGGATCGAGGCGCCGCGTGTTCCGAAACGTCAGGTGTCCTGTGCAAGCGATCTGAGCAGCGTCGGCACTTTGTCCTTGCTCGTGCTCTGCACGCGCGAAATGAGGGCGTGGTCCACTCGCTTCAGGCCGTAGGTGCGCGAGATGTCGTCGTGCATACGACGCCAGAGGTGGGTCGTCATTTCCGCGTCGACCATGGCCCGGTGGGCACGGCCGGTCTTCGGGAGTGCGAGCAGATCCGCGAGGCTGGAGAGACGGTGATTCGGTGCGTTCGGATAGAGGCGCCGCGCGGTCAGCATCGTGCAGGCGAACGCATGATCGGCGCGTGTGCCCAGCATGGCGAGTTCAGCTTGCCAGAAGCGTTTGTCGAACCCGGCATTGTGAGCGACGACCGGGCATCGACCGACGAACGCGGCCGCCTCGCGCATCACCTGCGCCACGGGCGGTGCCGACGCGATCATGTCGTTCGTGATGCCGGTCAGTGCTGCGACGTCCGACGGAATGCGCCGTCCGGCGTTCATCAGGCTCTGATAACGGTCGACGATCTGCCCGTCGCGCAGGAGGATAACGGCGATTTCCGTTGCCCGGTCGCCTTGAGTGGGCGAGAGGCCGGTGGTTTCGAAGTCGAGGATCGCTACTGTCTGCATGCCGCTTCTCAAGCGGGGCCACCGCACTGGCGGCACCGTGGTTCAAGGTCGAAATTTGTTTGCGATTCTACAGTGCTTCTGCCGCCGGTCCGAACTTCGATGGCGCGGGCAAACTCCGCAGAAACTCCACGATTTGTCCATAGCGCCGAACGCGACGGCATCTACCATCTCCCGGGATATTCGTCGACAACGGTAAATTCGCTCACGTAATGAAAACCCTCAAAGTCCTGTCCCGTGTCACCGCTGTGTTGTTCTGTGCTGCATTTCTGTCCGATGCGTCGGCGTCCACCGTGCCCGTTGCCATGATTGCAGCCAGTCCTGTGAAGGCCGCGCCGGCGAATGTGCCTGCACACTGGACACCTCATGTCTCCGACACCTGGCAATGGCAGCTTCGGGGCAAGATCGATACGTCGTACGACGTGAAGATCTACGACGTCGATCTGTTCGATGTGGACCCGTCGACCATCGATGCGCTCAAGCGCGCGGGCCGCAAGGTCGTGTGCTACTTCTCTGCGGGAAGCTCGGAGGACTGGCGGCCGGATTTCCCGCAGTTCAAGGCGGCGGAGATGGGCAAGCGTCTTCACGAATGGAAGGGCGAGCGCTGGCTGGACATCCGCTCGGAGAACGTTCGGAGGATCGTCAAGCAGCGCCTGGACCGGGCGGCGGCGAAGGGGTGTGACGGCGTTGAGCCCGATAACCTCGACGGCTATGTGAACGACACGGGGTTCTCGCTGACGGCGCGCGATCAGCTCGACTTCAACACCTTCATTGCCAACGAAGCCCATTGGCGCGAGCTCGCCGTCGGGCTCAAGAACGACGTGAGCCAACTCGCCGCCCTGGAGCCGTGGTTCGATTTCGCCGTCAACGAGGAGTGCAACGAGCAGAAGGAGTGCGAGGGCTATGCCGTCTTCACGGCGAAGAACAAGCCGGTGCTCAATGCGGAGTATTGGCTGCCGTATCGAACGCCGGCATTGCAACGCACGCTGTGCGACGCGGCGAGCCAGGCCAATTTGCGCACGCTGGTGCTGGCCAGGGAACTCGATAACAGCTATCGATTCAGTTGCGACGGCAGGTGATGTATTTCTGTGATCAATAAAAAAGGCGCCGCTAGCCATTGGCCAGCGGCGCCTTTTTCATCGGGCTACGGCGTAACGATTACGCCGTCATCCGACAGCACACTTAGATCTGCACCGTGTCGGCGACTTCCTTGAAGTCTTCGATCTGGTCGAAGTTCATGTACTTGTAGATCTTGTCGCCGTTGCTGGCGAGCACACCCATGTCGGCCATGTACTCTTCCTTGGTCGGGATCTTGCCCAGACGCGAGCAGATCGCTGCCAGTTCCGCCGAGCCGAGGTACACGTTCGTGTTCTTGCCCAGACGGTTCGGGAAGTTACGGGTCGACGTCGACATGACCGTGGCGCCCTCGCGCACTTGTGCCTGGTTACCCATGCACAGCGAGCAGCCCGGCATTTCGGTGCGGGCACCGGCCGTGCCGAACACGCCGTAGTGACCTTCTTCCGTGAGTTGCTTCTGGTCCATCTTGGTCGGCGGCGCGACCCACAGCTTGACCGGAATGTCGCGCTTGCCTTCGAGCAGCTTGGACGCAGCACGGAAGTGACCGATGTTCGTCATGCACGAGCCGATGAACACTTCGTCGATCGTGGCGCCGGCAACGTCGGACAGCGTCTTCACGTCGTCCGGGTCGTTCGGGCAGGCAACGATCGGCTCATGGATGTCCGCCAGATCGATTTCGATGACAGCGGCGTACTCGGCGTCGGCATCCGGCGACAGCAGTTGCGGGTCGGCCAGCCATTGCTCCATCGCCGCGATACGGCGTTGCAGGCTGCGCGGATCCTGATAACCCTGCGCAATCATCCACTTGAGCAGCGTGACGTTGCTGTTCAGGTACTCGATGATCGGGTCCTTGTTCAGGTGCACCGTGCAACCGGCAGCCGAACGCTCGGCGGAGGCATCCGACAGTTCGAACGCTTGCTCGACCTTCAGATCGGGCAGGCCTTCGATTTCCAGAATGCGGCCCGAGAAGATGTTCTTCTTGCCTTGCTTGGCGACCGTCAGCATGCCTTGCTTGATGGCATACAGCGGGATCGCGTTGACGAGGTCACGCAGCGTGACGCCCGGCTGCATCTTGCCCTTGAAGCGGACCAGCACCGATTCCGGCATGTCCAGCGGCATCGTGCCGGTGGCGGCGGCGAAGGCGACCAGACCCGAACCTGCCGGGAAGCTGATGCCGATCGGGAAGCGGGTGTGCGAGTCGCCGCCGGTGCCCACGGTGTCGGGCAGCAGCATGCGGTTCAGCCACGAGTGGATCACGCCGTCGCCCGGACGCAGGGCGATGCCGCCGCGGTTGCTGATGAAGTTCGGCAGCGTCTGGTGCGTCTTCACGTCCACCGGCTTCGGATAAGCGGCGGTGTGGCAGAACGACTGCATGACGAGGTCGGCCGAGAAGCCGAGGCAGGCCAGATCCTTGAGTTCGTCGCGGGTCATCGGGCCGGTGGTGTCCTGCGAGCCGACCGAGGTCATCTTCGGTTCGCAATACGTGCCCGGACGAATGCCCTGACCTTCCGGCAGACCGCAGGCGCGACCGACCATCTTCTGTGCCAGCGAGAAGCCACGGCCGTTGTCGGCCGGTTGCTGCGGCAGGCGGAACAGCGTCGAGGGGGCGAGGCCGAGGGCTTCGCGTGCCTTGGACGTCAGGCCACGACCGATGATCAGCGGAATACGGCCGCCAGCGCGCACTTCGTCGAACAGCACGTCGGACTTGACCTGGAATTCGGCGATCACGGCGCCGTTCTTCAAGGCCTTGCCTTCATACGGACGCAGTTCGACCACGTCACCCATTTCCATCTGCGACACGTCGAGTTCGATCGGCAGGGCGCCGGCGTCTTCCATCGTGTTGTAGAAGATCGGAGCGATCTTGCTGCCCAGACACACGCCGCCGAAGCGCTTGTTCGGAATGAAGGGGATGTCTTCGCCCGTGAACCACAGCACCGAGTTGGTGGCCGACTTGCGCGACGAACCCGTGCCGACCACGTCGCCGACGTAGGCGACCAGATGGCCCTTTTCCTTGAGCGATTCGATGAACTTGATCGGGCCGCGCTTGCCGTCTTCTTCCGGCGTGATGCCGGGACGTGCGTTCTTGAGCATGGCCAGCGCGTGCATCGGGATGTCCGGGCGGGTCGTGGCGTCCGGTGCCGGCGACAGGTCGTCGGTGTTGGTTTCGCCCGTGACCTTGAACACGGTGATGGTCAGGCTTTCCGGCACTTCCGGACGGCTCGTGAACCATTCGGCGTCCGCCCAGCTTTGCAGCACGGCCTTCGCGTTGGCGTTGCCCTTGTCGGCGAGTTCCTTGACGTCATGGAACTGGTCGAACATCAGCAGGGTTTTCTTGAGCGCATCGGCCGCGACGGCGCCGACTTCGGCGTCCGGCAGCAGTTCGATCAGCGGCGCAATGTTGTAACCGCCCAGCATCGTGCCGAGCAGTTCGGTGGCGCGTGCACGCGAGATCAGCGCGCAAGCCGTTTCGCCCTTGGCGACGGCGGCCAGGAAACCGGCCTTCACGCGGGCGGCTTCGTCCACGCCGGCGGGCACACGGTTCGTGATGAGGTCAAGCAGGGTTTGTTCTTCGCCGGCCGGCGGATTCGTCAGCAACTCGACCAGTTCGGCGGTCTGCTGGGCCGTCAGCGGCAGGGGCGGGATACCAAGCGCGGCGCGAGCGGCCACGTGAGCACGATAGTTTTCAAGCATGAGGAGACCTGCTGATGTTGCGTTTCGGGGGAGGTTTTGAGGCCTCCAAGGCTCGTTCCAGTACTGCTTTTGGCGAGATTTTAGTCCCTATGGCAGGTAAGGTCAAATGTCTTATGTCTTATATAAGACTTAAAAGCGACAAGGCGGTCGATGCGGTACCGGGCGACGGCATGCGGTGCTGGTGAGCCGGGTTGCCGGTTCGGGCGCAGCGCCTATCGGTCAAGCGGTGGATTCAGGCGAAATACTGGCCGGGCGTGCGTCCGAGCGACTTGCGGAACATTTCGATGAAGCCGGTCGTGCTCTCGTAGCCGAGTTCGTTGGCCACCGCCGAGACCGCGCGGCCTTCGGCCAGTCGGTAGAGCGCTTCCTGCAGGCGGACATGTCGCCGCCATTCGTCGAATGTGAGGTTGAGTTCGCGCGTGAACAGGCGCGACAGTGTGCGGGCGCTCGCCCCGACATGATCGCCCCATTCCTGCAAGGTGCGATTGTCCGACGGCTCGCGCAGAAACTCGGTGCACAGTCGCGCGAGGCGGCGCTCGCGGGGAATCTCCAGCGAAAGCGGCATTTCGTCGATGAATTCGAGTTCGTCGCGAATGATCTCGAAGAACTTGTCGACGTGGCGTTTGCGCAGCAACGGTTCTTCGGTGGAAGCGGCGCGCAGGATCAGTTCGCGCATGAGGTTCGAGACGACCAGCGGTTCGCACGTCTTGGGCAGATCTGCGACCGCGTGCGGAGAGATCAGCAGATTATGCATGCCGAACGAGGCCCGCCCCCGCACAGCGTGCAAGGTCATCGGCGGAATCCAGACGGCGCGCTGCGGGGGCACGACCCACGTGCCGCGTGGGGTGTCGACGCACATGATGCCGTCGCCGCCGAAGAGCACCTGACCGTACGGATGCACGTGCGGCTCGACGCCGCCGCCTGACGGGAACTCGAACGCGAGCCCCACCATGGGGGCTGGCGAGATGCGGGACTCGAAGAACTCGACATCCTGCGCGGTAATGATCCGGGTCTGCATGACTTGCCCCATGGCCGAAAGGGAGAGAGATGCCCGTTTCATTTTTTCTCGAACCCTCAACGCTGGACATGGGGGTAAACATGGGGATGGCGGGGTGAAGCGAGGTCAAGCGAGGTCAAGCAGGGTGACGCGAGATAAAGCACGCAACGCGGGAGATGGCGAGTTTATGCAAATGGTGAATCAGGGCCAGGTCAGGTGAGACGGGCGGTCCCGCGCCGGCGGGCCGCCCGGTGAGTCGTTGCGGGCTTATTCGAGCGGCTGGCCGCGGGTTTCGGGCATGCGCAACACCGCCACGACCGTGAGCAGGTTAAGCGCGATCAGGTAGGCGGCGAACCATCCCAGATGGCCGTGATCTGCAAGCCAGTTTTGCAGATAGGGGGCTGTGCCGCCAAAGATCGCCACCGTCAGCGAATAGGGGATGGCCACGCCCGTGGCGCGAATGCGCGTCGGGAACAGTTCGGCGTAGACGGCCGGGGCGATGGCGGTCCATGCGGCGAGCACGACCAGCCCGCCGCAGATGGCGAGCGTCAACCGGGCAAACGAGTTATCGATGAGCAGCAGCAACGGCACGATCACGAGCGCTGAGCCTCCTGCGCCCAGCAACAGGTTGGGCTTGCGGCCGACGCGGTCCGAGAGCGCTCCCCACAACGGTTGTACCGCCATATAGACCAGACACCCGATGGTGAGCGCCCACAACCCCTGCCGGGCGTCGACTCCCTTGAAATGGGTGCCAAACGTGATCGCCCCCGACATCCAGGTATTGAACGTGAGCGTGGGCCCGGCGGTCAGCGCAATGATCCGCAGCACCGACGCACGGTGTTCCCAGATGGCCTGCACCATCGTTTGCTCGTGCGTGCCCGAGCGCGCGTCGTGTTGTTCCTGCTCGAAGGCCGACGTCTCCTTGAGTCTGCCGCGCAGGAAAAGCGCATACACGCCGAGCGCCGCGCCGAAGAAGAACGGGATCCGCCAACCGTAGCGGGTCATCTCGTCGGCGGAAAACACTTGCGTGAGGATGAGTCCGACCGCAGTGGCCAGCAGTGAGCCGCCGGTAATCGCGATGAACATGCTGCTCGACCAGAGTCCCCGGCGCTCGACGGGGGCGCTTTCCACGAGGAACGTGAACGAAGCGCCGATTTCGCCGCCCAGGCCGAAGCCTTGCAGCAGACGGCCGAAAACGAGCAGGGCGGGCGCCATGACGCCGATCGACGCGTACGTGGGCGCGACGGCGATCACGAGACAGCCGGCGGCCGTCACGGCCATCGAGGCGACCATGGCGAGGCGTCGTCCCCGGCGATCCGACAGCCAGCCGAAATAAATGCCGCCGATCGGACGCAGCAGAAAGCCGACGGCAAAGACGGCAAGGGTCGAGAGGAAGGCGGCGGTCGGGTCTTCCGCGTGGAAGAACTGGGTCGAGAAGTAGCGGGAAAAGAGCACGAACGACGCAAAGTCGTACCACTCCAGCGCGTTGCCGATACCCGCGCCCAGAATGACCGATTTCGCGGGCGACGCACGTTCGTTGTGCGGCACGGCTCGCAGGGTCGCATCCATGGTGTTGTCTCCTGTTGGCTGATCGTTGTCGTAGGGGATTGAAGGCCCACCTCAACGTACCGCTTCCCGGGCATCGCGGACACCGCTGCCGGGACAACACATATCGCAAAGCGGACAAAACCAACGCTTTCGATGCTTCCCGTCCTCCTGCACTTCAAGCACATCCAGCGCTTGAATCGCTTCAACCGCCACCGTCACCTTGGCCGGATTGGTGGACCGCGTGTCCCGATGGCTGCATTGCCCAGCGCCCGGCTGCCGACAATGAAGGTATTGCGGTTCACTACCAGCCCAAGGAGGGCGCTGCTCCGATGAGAGTGATCGAGTGCGATGTCGTGGTTGTGGGCGGGGGAGGCGCCGGCACCTATGCGGCGCTGCGTCTGCACGCCCTGGGTCTGAAGCCAATGCTGATCTCCAAAGGGCTCGTAGGCAAGAGCGGCGCGTCGATCATGGCCGGCGCCGTGATCGTCGGCTCGAAGATGCTGGGCGGCACCGAGGAGAACGCGGCCAGCTCGCTCGAATTCTTTGCCAAGTACTACAGCCACTTTCTCGTCGATCAGTCTTATCTGGCGGCGGCGGGGCAGTGGATCGAGAACACGTTTTATCCTGAGATGGAGTCGCTCGGCTTGCTGTTCTCGCGCGACGACAACGGCAATATCGCCATGAGCCATTCGCCGGTGCGGTGGGCCGTTGCGCCCATGCAGGGGCAGACCGGCATTCTGCTCATGGATATCCGGCGCAAGCAGTTGCAGGCGCTGGGCATTCCGATTCATGAAGAGTGCGTGGTCACCTCGCTGCTGCGCAATGCCAATGGCGACGTGTGCGGGCTGGTGGCCCTCGACTACGTGCGTGGCGAGTTGTTTGCCGTGCAGGCCAAGGCCGTCGTCATGGCGACGGGGCATGCCGACCGGCTGGTGCGTCGCTCGACCGGCACGCGCGAGCAGACCGGCGACGGCATTGCGCTGGCGCTGCGCGCCGGCGCCGAGATGACCAATCTGGAGATGCAGTTCTGGCACATCAGCGACTTCGCGAATCCGCCGACGTGGCAGCGTCTGCACATCTATCCGAATCCGCTGGTGGGCACCGATCAGAGTTCGCGCGTGTACAACGCGCAGGGTGAGTGCTTCTTCGAACAGTCGCGCGATGCACCGGCCGCGCTCGCCCCCTACACGCTTCAGGTCAAGCGGCTCACGCAACAGGTGCTGGCCGGGAAGGCGCGCTTTAGCGGCGGGTATTTCACGTCCTACAGCCACGTGGATGCCGATGTGCTGCGGCGTTATCAATATGCCGGCTCGGCGTTCGAGAAGCTGGGGCTCGACATCACGCGAGACAAGGTCGAGGCACGCACGACCATGCACTACCGGCAAGGCGGGATCGAGTCCGATCCGCACTCCATGCGCACGAGCGTTGCGGGGTTGTGGGTGGCCGGAGGCGTGGGGGCGCATGTCACTGGCAGTCTGGCCGTCGCGATCTACGACGGGGGGCTCGCCGCAGAGTCGGTCGCCGGCAATCTGCCGACCGGACACCGTCACGACGAATTCACTGCGCAGCAAATCCGCGACGAGGCGCACCGGGTGGAGGGGCTTCGGGTCGGGGCCGGCGCAGGCGGCAGCGCCGCACAGGCGGCGGGTCAACCGGGCATCGCGCCCATGCACGTCAAGACGGCCATCTGGGACGTGATGGGCGAGGCGTACGGCCTCATCAAGAGCGGACAGACGATGCGCGACGGACTGGCGCAGCTCGATGCGCTTCGCGAGCGCGAGTTGCCGCGCATGACGCCGCCGAGTGCCTCGCGCTGCTTCAACACTGCGTGGCTCGACGCACTGGACGTGCACAACCTGATCGACGTCTGCGACGTCACGCTGCGCAGCGCGCTGCGGCGCGAGGAGAGTCGCGGCAGCTTCTATCGCACCGACTTCCCGTATGTCGACAACACCGAGTGGCAGTGCAAGAACATCGTGGCGCGCGACGGCGCCGACTACCGGTTCCGCAAAGCGTCGTATCCGGCGGGCACGATTGCCCCCGACTTCGCGCGGCAGGAGTACTTCAGCGTGCCGTGGTGAGCCGTACCCAATCATTCTTACCGAGGGGACACATGTATTCGGACGTCAGGCAATTTCAGGGAGAAGTTGGCAAGACCGGCGGCGAAAGCGACGGCAAATGCGACGGCAATCGCAGTGGCAGCGAGCTGACTATGGTGACGCTGCACGTCTCGCGTTTCGATCCGCAGACGGATGCTGCGCCGTACATCCAGACCTTTCAGGTGCCGCACGTGCCGCACATGCGCATTATCGATGCGCTGAACTATGTGCAGGAAACGCTCGGCGTCGACATCGGCTACCGCTGGTATTGCGGTACCAAGAAGTGCGGCACTTGCGCGGTGCGCATGAATGGCAAAGAAGTGCTCGCCTGCTGGGAGGCGGCCGAGGCGGAGATGTCTCTTGAACCGCTGCGGCACTTGCCGCGCATCCGGGATCTGGCTGTGGATCGTGGGCCGGCCGAGGCGAAGCTGGTGTCGCTGCAAACCTGGCTTCAACGCTCACGTCCGTATGGCGGCTTTCCGGAGCCGGTCGATGCGGCCAACGCGGCGAGCCTCAGATCGACGATGGATTGCCTGAGCTGTCTCGCGTGCTATTCGGCGTGCCCCGTGCTCGATTTCCCGGACGAAATCGCGTTCGCCGGGCCAGCCCCGCTGGTGCACCTCGCTCGCGTGGCGCTCGACGCTCGCGACGACGCCTCGCGTGTGTCGACGATTCTGAAAGAAGCGCACGTGCACCACTGCGTGAGCTGTTACCAGTGCGAGGCGGTATGCCCCGCGCATATTCCGATCGTCAGCGCGGCCATCGAGCCGCTCAAGCGCATGGCCTATGCGAGCGATCCGCAGGCGTCATCGCACACGCGCACGTTCATGGAGATCGTTTCGCGACGGGGGCGCATCGAGCCCATGCTGCTCGTGCTGGGCACGCGCGGCTGGCGTGCGGTGTTGCAACGTCCGGCGCGCACGCTCAGGTTACTGCTGCGCGGCAAGGTCCGCCCGATGGCGGCGCTGCTTCGCAGGCCGGTGGCGGGCATCGAAAAGATCCGGCAAATCTTCTTCCGTTGAGGGATGGTCATGCGAATTGCTTTTTACCCGGGGTGTAGCGCCCGAACGACATGCGGCGAGTTGCTGCTGGCGACACAAGCGGTAGCCGATCGTCTCGACATCGAGCTGGTCGCGCTGAGTTCTGCAACGTGTACCGGCAGTCGTGAGATTCGCGCCGCCGATGTCGAGCGTTTCGTGGCGCTCAACGTGCGCATCATCGCGATGGCCGAGGCGCAGGGGCTGGATCTGATGACGATCTGCAACACCTGCACGTTGAATCTGATCGAAGCGAAGCAGCGGGTGGACGACGACCCCGCATTGCGCGAGCGTGTGAATGTCAGGCTGGCGCAGGAGGGGCTCACGTACCGGGGCACGGCGCGCATCACGCATTTCCTCTGGTATCTGCTCGAAGAGGTCGGTGAGGCGAGGCTGCGTTCGTTGGTCAGAACGCCGCTGAGCGAGCATCGGATCGCGGCGTTCTACGGTTGCCATATCGTGCGGCCGCCCTCGCTGTATGGCGATACCGACGCGCGGGAGGTGCGCTCGATCGAGACGCTGGCGCAGATTCTCGGATGCTCGACCGTCGAGTATTCCGGCAGAACGTCGTGCTGCGGCTTTCACTGCTCCGCCCAGAGCGACGTGATCCCCGTCAAGCTGAGCGGCCGTCATGTGGCCTCGGCCAAGGCCGCAGGGGCCGAGGCGATCGTGACGCCTTGCCCGCTGTGCCATACGGTGCTCGATACCTATCAGGACGACATGGCAAAGGATCTCGGACAGTCGCTGGACCTCCCGGTGCTGCATTTGCCGCAATTGGTCGGGCTCGCCCTGGGGCTCGACGCCGAGGCGCTCGGGCTGGGACGGCACGTGGTGCCGGTAAAGCCGATTCGATGGGCGCGTGAGCAGGCGTCATAATCCCGGGCCGTCCCCGTTCGCTCGGCGGGCTACGGAGATTTCGTCATGGGATGTAACCGGCGGGAAGGCTGGAACGAACTGAGTCTTACTTTGCCTTTCCTGCCGCCCGCGCGGCATCCCCATGACATCGACTCACCATTTTTCCTGCACGATGTGCGGCAAGTGTTGCCATGATCTGCGATTGCCCGTCGATACCGGCGAGGCGCTGCAATGGATCCGCAACGGCGGCGAGGTGCAGGTGCTGTGCGAGGCGATCCCGTGGCCGGCAGACCCGGAGAACCTCGACGGGATGGCCGGCTACAAGCGCGAGCGGTCCGTTGCTGCAATCAGCGGCGGGTTGCCGGTGCGCGTGGTGATTACGCTGGTGGCGGCGTTCGAGGGGGCGTGCCCGCATCTTGAGCCCGATATGAAGTGCGGCGCGTACGAGGTGCGTCCACGCGTCTGTCGCATCTATCCGGCAGAGGTAAATCCGTTCGTGCCGTTCGTACCGATGGAGAAGGCGTGCCCGCCGCAGGCGTGGGCGCCGTCGATGCCGCGTCTGATGACCGACGGGACACTGGTCGATGCGCCGACGGCGGCACTGGTGGCGCACTCGCGTCAGGTGAGCGTGGAGGACATGGGGCGCAAGGCGTGGCTGTGCCATCGTCTCGGCGTGTTCGTCGCGTCGCTGGCGAACGAGGGCTTCGCGGTGCATACGCCGCCCTCGCACGCTTTGGAGTCGGCACTCGTCGAAGTGCAGGGGATGGACGTCGACGCCGGTTCGATCCATCAGGAATGGATCTTCCTGACGAACCGGTCGCCCACACGGGACGTGCTTCAGGCCGCCGGGGCGCTGGCTGTGCTGCCGGGCGACGGTCTGCCGGACACCATCGGCTATCTGCCGTTTCATCCGGCGGGATGATCCGCCGGACGATATTTTTCTCAGGCGATGTAACCGGGGGAGGTTTTCCAGCGAACTTACCGAATTGTGGCGTTATAAGATTCCGGCTGATTTCCGGCTGACGTCGGGTGTGAGCGACCGCTCGCCTGGCGGTGGCCGCGGCGTTGAGGTCGATGCATGCGATATGTCCGATAGGCACGACCGGCGACGTCGCAAGCTCGCCCCTGTCGGGCAGCCATGGACCGGGAATCGACGCGTGCCGTGATTCTGGAGGCTGGACCTTGTATTCCGCAGAGCCGCGCCTGAAAACCCTGTTTGCCAGCGGGCTTTCCGGTAATTCGGCCGACTATCGCTCGTTCCTCATCGAGCTGACCCGACACTTGCGTGGCTATCTCCGCAAGCGGATTCCGCATTTTCGCGACGATACGGAGGATCTCGTTCAGGAGATCCTGCTGGCCGTGCACAACGCCCGTCATACGTTCCGCCCGGACGAGCCTTTGACGGCGTGGGTTCATGCGATCGCCCGCTACAAGCTGATGGACTTCTTTCGCGCCCATTCGAGACGCGACGCCCTGCATGAACCACTGGACGGCGACGAGGACATCTTCGCGTATGCCGACGATGAGCCAGCGGAGGCGCGTCGTGACATCGGCACGCTGCTCGCGCGGTTACCGGACAAGCAGCGATTGTCGATCGAACATGTGAAGTTGCAGGGGCTGTCGGTGGCGGAGGCCGCGCATCTGACAGGATTGAGCGAGTCGGCGGTAAAGGTCAGCATCCATCGCGGGCTGAAGGCGCTGGCGGCATTGGTGAGGGGCGCGATATGAGAACGGATGAATTCGTGAGTCTCCTCGCGGCGGGGGAGTCGCCTGTGCCGCGCGGTGTGGCGGCCCGGCGGTTTTCCGTGGCGATTGCCGTTGCGCTGGTGGGCGGTGCGGTGCTGATGCTGGCGCTCTACGGGATTCGGCCGGACATCGGTCTGGTGGCCCGGACGCCGATTTTCTGGGCAAAGGTGGCGTTCCCGCTGAGTCTGGCCGTCGGCGCGGCGATTGCTGTCGGCCGACTCGCGCGACCGGCAGCGCGTGTGGGCATGGGGCTGCCGTTGATGAGCGCACCGGTGCTCGTCGTCTGGCTGGCTGCCGCAGCGGTGGTGGCGACGGCGGTGCCGGAGGCGCGTCTTGGCCTGCTCCTCGGGCAGACGTGGCGCTCGTGCCCGTTCAACATCCTGCTGCTGTCGACGCCGGGCTTCGTCGCCATGATCTGGGCGATGCGAGGGCTGGCGCCGACGCGCCCGCGTCGGGCGGGCGCTGCGGCGGGATTGCTGGCGAGCGCCATCGGCACGTTGGTCTATTGCCTGCATTGCCCGGAGATGAGCCCGGCGTTCTGGGGCCTGTGGTACTTGCTCGGCCTGTCGCTGCCCACGCTCATCGGTGCGCTGCTCGGGCCGAGGTTGCTGCGTTGGTGAGGGAGGCACCGGTCAACATCCGTCAACGTGCATTGGCGCGAGGCTTGAGCAAATCCGACAGCCCGACGCGATGCAGCATTTCGGCACGAAGGCGATCGAGTACGGTGAAGCCGACGTCCGCACCGTCTTCCGACGGATCGATATGCACGCGAAACGGACGTTTGCCGAACGTGGTGTCGACCACTTTTACGATGGCGTCGGCGTCTTCGGGCACGATCTCGGCGAAGGCCTTCTGGACTTGTTCGCCGAACCCGGCATAGGGGCCGGCTTCGTATTCGGCAACGCGCGCCTGATCGGCTGGCGTCGTCGAATGGGCGAAGTGGTTTGTCCCGTGGGTGAAGGCGCCCGGCACGATGATCGATGTCTCGATGCCCCAGCGAGAGAGTTCACGGGCGTACTGCACGGCAATCGCATCCATGGCCGCCTTCGCCCCGAAGTACGGCGCCAGATAGGGCGGCGTGCCACCGGCAGAACTGCTGCTGGACACCCAGACCAGCAGCCCCTGACCCTGCGCGCGCAGTTGCGGCAGCACGGCGCGGTTGACCCGCTGGGCGCTCAGGACATTGACGTCATAGAGTTGCGCGTACTGCTCCGGCGTGAACGCCTCGGCCGGGCCGAACACCATGTGACCGGCGTTGTGCATCACGACGTCGATGCGGCCGGTGTCGGCGATGACCTGGGCGACGGCGGCGTCCACCGAGGCCTGCGATTGCACGTCCATGTCGACGGTGCGCAGGTCTGCGCCGTAGCGCTTCGCAAAGTCGGCCATCTGCTCGACGACCGGGGCGTTCCGGCCTGTCGTGTTGCGCATCGATGCGTAGACGGTGTGGCCGGCCCGGGCGAGCGCTTCAGCGCTAAGGCGGCCGAAGCCGCTCGATGCGCCCGTAATGAGGATGATCTTGCTCATGGTGATTCTCCTTGGCTGATTAGGTAGTCGGTGACGAGGTTTCGGTATTCGATAGCAAGGCGGACGGCACTCAGACCATGCCGCCGTTGGCGCGCAGCACCTGCCCGTTGATCCAGCTCCCAGCCGGACTGGCAAGGAAGGCAACGGCGTGGGCGATGTCGTCGGGGGTGCCGAGGCGTTCCAGCGGGTTCATCTTCGCCAGCCGGTCGATCAGTTCGGGCGACTTGCCGTTGAGGAACAGGTCGGTGGCGGTCGGGCCGGGGGCCACGGCATTGACCGTGATCGAGCGGCCGCGCAGTTCTTTCGAGAGGATGGCCGTCATCGTCTCCACCGCAGCCTTCGTTGCCGCATAGACGCCATACGTCTCCGGCTTCAGCCCGACCACACTGGTGGACAGATTGATGATCCGGCCGCCGTCGCGCAGTCGGCGCGAAGCCTGACGCAACGTGTTGAACGTGCCTTTCAGATTGATGGCGATCTGGCTGTCGAACAGGCTGTCGTCGCTGTCGGCAAGCGTGGCGAGCTTCATGATGCCGGCGTTGTTGACCAGAACGTCGACGCCGCCGTAGGCCGCTTCGGTGGCGTCGAACAGGCGCGCGACGTCGGCGGGCTTGCTGACGTCGGCCTGCGCGCTGATGGCGCGGCCACCGGCGGCTTCGATGTCAGCGACGAGGCGTTCCGCTTCTGCGGTGCTGCCTGCGTAGTTGACGACGACGGTGAAGCCGTCGCGCGCCAGATGACGCGAAATGGCGGCGCCGATACCGCGCGACGCGCCGGTGACGATGGCAACTTTGGTGAGGGAAGTCATGGCAGTTCTCCGATTGAGACCGCGGGATCGCGGCGTTGAGAGAACTATGCGATCTTTCGGTTCAGAGATAATCGGTGTACATTGCACGTCACTGTTTCCTTGTGGCGAACAATAACGGATCGGGAGAACGCGTCATGGACCGTCTGGATGCCCTGCGGCTTTTCGTCCGAATCGTGGAGCGGCGCAGTTTCACCCTGGCCGCGAACGATCTGGAGATTCCCCGCTCGACGGCGACCAAAGTGATCGCGGAGATGGAGACGAGACTGGGCGTGCGGCTGCTTCAACGCACGACGCGTGTGGTGCGTCCGACGCTTGACGGCGAGGCATTCCACCTGCGGTGTGTGCGTATCCTTGACGATCTGGAAGACGCCGAAGGGGCATTTCGGGGCGCGCATCCCACGGGGCAGTTGCGCGTGGAAGTGCAGGGCACGCTGGCGCGTCATTTCCTGATGCCGGGCCTGTCCGCGTTTCTTGAGCGCTATCCGCAAATCGAGTTTTCAATGAGCGAAAGCGATCGATGGGTGGATCTCGTGCACGAAGGCGTGGATTGCGCGGTGCGATATGGACATCTCCCGGACAGCGATCTCGTGGCGCGGCGTGTCGCGACGTTGACGCGACTGACCTGTGCAACACCCGGCTATCTGGCGAAGTTCGGCACGCCTGCCAGCATCGATGCGCTCGATGGGCACCGCATGGTGGGGCTGCGCTCCATTACGACGGGGCTGGTGACGCCTCTGGAGTTCGAGCACGCGAACGGATTGCAGACGCTGTCGCTCAAAGGGCCGCTCATCGTGACCGGCACCGAGAGTTATCTCGCCGGAATCCGGCTGGGCCTTGGGATTGCGCAGGTCCCGCGTTTCCATGTCGAGGACGATCTGAAAACCGGCAAGCTGATCGAAATTCTGGCGGATGCACGACCCCCGTCTGCCCCGGTGTCGCTGCTCTATTCGCGCAAACGTCAACTGTCGCCGCGTGTTCGCGTCTTCCTGGAGTGGGCGGGCGACGAATTCAAATCGAGAAACGTGTCGCTTTGACTCGGCGGGAGCATGCCCGCCCGTCAATGCTTCCCCGGTGTGCTGCCGCTGTTCTGAAATTTCCGTTTGCAACATTTCCATATTTCGACTAAATTCGAAATATGGAAACTAACAACGTACTCACTGCCCTGGCGGCGCTCGCGCATTCCGTCCGACTTACGGTCTTCCGCTTGCTGGTCCAGGCGGGCCCCGAAGGGTTGCCCGCCGGTCGCATTGCGGAATTGATGGCGATGCCGGCGTCGTCTTTGTCGTTCCATCTCAAGGAACTGCATCGCGCCGATTTGCTGACGAGCCGTCAGGAAGGCCGCTCCATCATCTACATGGCGCACTTCGAGACCATGAACGGATTGCTCGGCTACCTCACGGAAAACTGCTGCGGCGGTGTGCCGTGTTTGCCTGATGCCGCCTGCAAGGTTGGCGAAACGCCCGGGAAGTCGCGATGAGCCTTTCGCAAAAGACGGTCGTCGCGCCGCCACCGCCAGCCATCGGATTTTTCGAGCGCTATCTCACGGTGTGGGTCGCATTGTGCATCGTCGCCGGGGTCTTGCTCGGTCAATGGCTGCCGGGGCTTTTCCAGACGATCGGCACGATGGAAGTCGCGCAGGTCAGCTTGCCGGTCGGGCTGCTGATCTGGGTCATGGTCATTCCGATGCTCATCAAGATCGACTTCAGCGCGATGGGGCAGGTAGCCGGACATTGGCGCGGCATCGGCGTCACGCTATTCGTGAACTGGTTCGTCAAACCGTTTTCGATGGCGCTGCTGGGCTGGATCTTCATTCGCCATCTGTTTGCCGGATGGCTGCCTGCGAATCAGCTCGATAGCTACGTTGCCGGGTTGATCCTGCTCGCGGCGGCGCCATGCACGGCGATGGTTTTCGTCTGGGCGCAGTTGTGCAAGGGCGATCCCTATTTCACGCTGTCGCAAGTCGCGCTCAACGACGCCATCATGATCGTGGCCTTCGCGCCTGTCGTGGCGCTGCTGCTCGGGTTGTCGTCGATTACCGTGCCCTGGGATACGTTGGTGATCTCGGTCGGGCTGTACATCATTGTGCCGGTCGTGATCGCGCAGGTCGTTCGCAAAGCGTTGCTGGCGCGCGGCGAGGCCGCCTACCAGCGAGTCGTCGGCGCACTGGGGCCCTATTCGGTTGCTGCATTGCTTCTCATGCTGGTGCTGCTGTTCGGCTTTCAGGGCAATGCCATCGTCAAGCAACCGCTGATCATTGCGCTGCTGGCGATTCCGATCCTCATTCAGGTGCTGTTCAATTCCGCGCTCGCCTACTGGCTCAACCGAAAGTTGGGGGTCGTCCATTGTGTGGCGGGGCCGTCGGCGTTGATCGGCGCCAGTAATTTCTTCGAGCTGGCGGTCGCCACGGCGATCAGTCTGTTCGGTTTCCAGTCCGGCGCTGCGCTCGCCACCGTGGTGGGCGTGCTGATCGAGGTCCCTGTGATGCTGCTGGTCGTCGGCGTCGTCAATCGATCGCAACGCTGGTATGAATCGCCATGAGGCAATGAGAGAGCATCATGTCCGTCACTATTTATCACAATCCCGATTGCGGGACGTCGCGTAACACGCTGGCGATGATTCGCAACGCCGGTATCGAGCCCACGGTGATCGAGTATCTGCGTTCGCCGCCGGACCGCCAGACCTTACAGTCGATGATTTGCGACGCGGGCCTGACGGTGCGCGACGCCATTCGGGAAAAAGGCACGCCATACGCCGAGTTGGGGCTAGGTGATCCGTCGCTGTCTGACGATGCGCTGCTCGCCGCCATGCTCGCGCATCCGATCCTCATCAACCGGCCCTTCGTGGTGACGGCGCTGGGCGTGCGGCTGTGTCGCCCGTCGGAAGTGGTGCTCGACATTCTGCCGTCGCCGCAGAAGGGGGCCTTCGTCAAAGAGGATGGTCAGCCGGTAGTGGACGTCAACGGCCGGAGGATTGCGTGATGTCCGACATGCTGAATATGCCGAACGTCAGGGAATCCGTCTTCGATACGCCGGATCTTTCCAAGCTCAATCCGGTGACCCCTAGCGCTCATCCGCCGCGAATCCTGCTGCTTTACGGCTCGTTGCGAGCCACGTCGTATAGCCGGTTGCTGGTGCAGGAGGCGGAGCGGATTCTCCGTCGTTTCGGTGCGGAAACGCGCATTTTCGATCCGTCCGGTTTGCCGATGGCCGATAGCGTGTCGGCCGATCATCCCAAGGTGGTGGAACTGCGCAAGCTCTCCGAGTGGTCCGAGGGGCAGGTCTGGTGCAGTCCGGAGCGTCATGGCACGTTGACGGCGGTCTTCAAGAATCAGATCGACTGGTTGCCACTGGAGATGGGCGGGGTGCGTCCCACACAAGGACGCACGCTTGCCGTCATGCAGGTGAGCGGCGGTTCGCAGTCGTTCAACTCGGTGAATGCGCTGCGCGTGTTGGGACGATGGATGCGGATGGTGACGATCCCGAATCAGTCGTCCGTGGCCAAGGCGTATCAGGAGTTCGATGCGGATGGGCGCATGAAGCCGTCGCCGTATTACGACCGGGTCGTCGACGTCATGGAAGAGCTCTACAAGTTCACGCTGCTGGTCAGGGACCGGAGCGAATACCTCACGAACCGGTACAGTGAACGAAAGGATGCTGCGCCTGCGGTTGCGGCGTCGCTGGCCGCGGCCGCCATGCGTCATGAGGCTGCCGCGCAAACGAGCGACGCCGGCGGAAGCGACGCCGAATAACGCGCCCGTCCGGCTGCGATGAGGATGGCCGTGCGCTATTTGCCCGAAGGCGTCGCGAGCCATGCTTTCTTGTCCGTCCTGAGCGCCCACGCTTCGGCATCGGGCAGCGGTGTGACCGGTTCGTCGGCTTGCGGATAGACGCCGGCGAGCCGGGCGTTTTCCTCGGCAAACCACCTCTGATCGGGGCGCAGCTCATAGTCCGGCACGATCGCGCCTACCGGGCAGACGATGACGCAAGTCGTGCAATTGACGCACACGGCCGGGTTGATCACCACGAATTCCGGTCCGACGTGAAAGGCGCCGACGGGGCATGCGAAAACGCAGTCCCCGAAGCGGCATTTGATGCAGGGTTCCGTTACGACGCAAGTCATTGCGTGTCTCCTCAATCGCGCGGCGCACGAGTGGTGCGCACGCAAGCGCTAGCGCGATGGCCGTCGCAATCGACGGACCATCGCAGGCGGTTCGTCTGCCAGCGTCATCTGGTCAGCGTTCCCCGATCACTTACGGCGTTTCCGAAAGATTCTCCTGATAGGTTTCACGCGCGGCCCACGTGGCGACCAGCGTGATGAACCCGAGCGCTGCCATGAGTGCTGCGACGGATTCGATGTGTCCGGTCCTGGCGAGCAGCCAGGTGGCGGCCATCGGCGTGAGTCCCCCGCCCAGCGCGGCGGCGATCTGCACGCCCAGCGAGGCGCCGCTGCATCGCACACGCGTGCCGAAAAGCTCCGGAACGAAGGCCGCTTGCGGCCCGAAAAGCGTGGCGTGCCCCAGACTCATGCAGACGGCCATCGTGACGATGACGGCCGTGTGGCTGCCCGTCTGAACGAAATAGAAGAGCGGCAGCGAAGCGACGATCGTGGAGAATGCGCCGAAAAAGTACAGCGGACGCCGGCCGATCCTGTCGGAGAGCCATCCGGCGAGCGGCACCGTCACGAACTCCAGCACGGCGGCGATGAGCACGCCGTTGAGCATGACGTCACGCGGAATGCCCACGACCTGCGAGCCGTACATCACGACGAATACGGACAGCAGGTAAACCCACGCCACTTCCGACACCTTCAGTCCGATGGAGATGAACAGGCTGCGCTTGTACGACCGGAAGACTTCGACCAGCGGGAGCTTGATGGCGTGTTCATCCTTCATGGCACGCAGAAATTCGGGGGATTCGGTCACGCGCAGACGGATCAGCAGACCGACGAAGACGAGCGCGATGCTGACCATGAACGGCAGGCGCCAGCCCCAGGTGAGGAACTGCGCGTCGGGCAATCGGCTCACGAGCGCGAACGCGGCGGTCGATAGCACGATGCCCAGCGGAAAGCCCACCTGCACGATGGCGCCGTAGAGTCCGCGCCGCCCGGGCGGGGAATGCTCGATCACCATCAGCGCCGCGCCACCCCATTCGCCACCAAGCCCGATACCCTGAATCACTCTGAGGAAGACCAGCGCGAGCGGCGCCCAGACGCCGATGTGGTCGTACGTCGGGAGCAAGCCGATCAGAAACGTGGCACCGCCCATCATGAACATGGTGATGACGAGCATGGTCTTGCGCCCGAGCTTGTCGCCGAAATGGCCGAAGATCGCGCCACCCAGCGGGCGTGCGACAAAGCCGGCGGCGAAGGTCGCAAGCGCCGCAATCGTCCCCACCAGCGGGTCGAACGCGGGGAAGAACAGTTTGTTGAAAATCAGGGCCGCTGCTGCGCCGTAAAGCAGAAAGTCATACCACTCCACCGTCGTGCCGATCACGCTCGACAACATGATGGTTCGCATTCGAGATCGCTCGGCGGCGGCCGTCCGGCTGGCTGCCGTCTGTAGCGAGTCCAGGTGTTCTACGCCCGTAAGTGCCATTTCCCTTCTCCAAAAAATGAATGCGCCGTCTTGACGCGGGACTTCGGTCCTGCCCGAGGAACACAAACATGAAACAAGCGTAGCCCTGATAAAAAACAAATCAAAAATAGTTTCATAATCGTAAACACTGATGTCTTATTAGGAAACACGGACGTACAGTGCAGCTAACCCCCCGCCGGCACAGGCGGGGCGATTCATCCAGTCAAGGAAACGAAGCTATGGACACGATTGAAGCGATGGCAGAGAACACTCCTGCGAAACATTTCAACCAGCGGTTGCAGGGAAAGCTGGAGCCGACGAAGGGCGGGTCCGTGTACGTCGACCCGAAGTCGATGGAGTGGCAGAAGTCCCAGTTCGACAAGATCTGGATGAAGGTGCTGTACCGCAACGATCAGGAGGGGGAGATGACGGTGTTGCTGAAGTGGGAGCCGGGCGCGACGCTGCCGTTTCACCGTCATCCGGAAATCGAGCAGAGTTTCGTGCTCGAAGGGTCGTTTTACGACCACGACGGGATCTGCCGGGCAGGTGAATATGTGTATCGCGTGCCGGGGTCGCTGCACGAGACCCATTCCGACGAAGGGTGCCTGCTTCTCGCCGTCTACCGCAAGCCGAATACGTTCTTCAATGCGGTCGCTGGTTTCGAGAATAAGAAGTACTGATCGGAAACATCAGCACCAGTGTGGTGCCGAGAGTTTCCCAAAAGGGTTACAATCGGGGCGTTGAACGGTGCACCTTCGAGACAGGGTGCGCCGTTCGCGCTTCCTGGAATCCGGGCACACACTGCAATATGACCAAGAAACAGACCGCAGCACACATCCGTTCCATCGAAACCAACGGCGAGTTGTTCAACGACGATGAAGAGGCCGTTTGTCGCAGACTGCGTGCGCTTCGCACGGAAAAGGGACTGACGCTCGAAGCGCTGGCGGCGCTCTCCGGTTTCACGAAGGGATACCTGTCCCGGATCGAAAACGGTGGCAAGGCGCCTCCCATCGCATCGCTGGCGAAGATCGCGCGGGCCTTGGGGCAGGAGTTGAGCTGCTTCTTCGTCGACGACGTCACCAGCACGTCTGCCCGACTGGATGAGTCCCGCGTCTCCGTGGTGCACAAGTGGGAGCGCAAACCTGTGACGCGCGGCGGTTCGGCGTTCGGGTACGACTATGTCAGTCTGGCGCACAAGCGCGCCAACAAGCTGATGGAGCCGTTTGCGTTCACATTCCCGGCGTCGGGCGACGTCGACCAGTTCTTTCAGCACGCGGGCGAGGAGTTTATCTACGTGCTGTCGGGCAAGGTGGCGTTCGAGGTCATGCTGGGCGACGCCAAGCGAACCTATACGCTCGAAGCCGGTGACAGCATCTACTTCGACTCCAGTCTGCCGCATCGTGGCTACAGCCTGGAAGGCGAGGCGCAAGCGATGGTCGTCATGCAGGGGGCGGCCGAGGGCGAGGCGGACGAGCATTGACCGGCAAGGCCCGCGTTCAGGTCATGGGGATGCCATGGCCGGACGTGGGCGACGATGGAGGATGGGGTGATGGGTGCGGTAGAAATTCTCTTATTTAATTCGGAATCCGAATTTAATTCGCAATGATTTGCCCCGATTTCTCCTGGGAGATGCCAATTGAAAGTCGCCGTAGTGTTGTATGAGGCTGTTGAGCCGATCGATCTTGCCGTGGTGGGGGTGTTGTCCATGGCGACCCGTGTGACCGATCAACTTGAATATTTCACGGTCGCGGAGCAGAGGGGCGCGCTCACGTTGCAAAACGGGTTCACCGTGCAGGTCGATCACGACTTTGCGTCGGCGCCGCCCGTGGACGTAGTGATCGTGACCGGGGGTCCCGGATGGCAGGCGCAGGCCCAACATCCGCCGATGCTCGATTTCGTCCGAGGTCGGTATGCTGCCGGCGAGGTGGTGGCGAGTGTCTGCACCGGCGCGATGATTCTGGCGGCGGCGGGTTTGCTGGACGGCAAACGCGCGACGACCAAGTTCGAGGTGACGCCCGCCGAACGGCCGCCGCTGACAGTGTTGCGTGAGCGCTTCGGCATCGCCTCGACCGAGGCGCTGGTCGTCGACGAGGGGCGGATTGTCACCGGCGGGGGCGTAACGCTGGGGATCGACACGACGTTGTATCTGCTGCAACGCTTTCTTGGGGCCGATGTGGCGCGGGAAACGGCGCGGATCATGGAGTATGCGGCGTCGTGGGCGGCCAATCGGTTACGGCTCCCCGTTATCGTTGGCGCATCGGGCGCGTAGGACTGATCGCAGGGCTGATGATGCGACGCCATTTTGCCTTTCGCAGAGATCGGCGATAATGGGCGTCCGTCGGCAGGCCGGACGTTGCTTCGCGCACTGGGGCACGCCTGTGTCGGCGTCTTAACTCAGAGATTCGCTATGCGTGACATCATCGACGGCTTCCTGCGATTTCAGCGTGAGGCCTATCCTCAGCGTGCCGAGCTTTTCAAACAGCTCGCCACAAGCCAAAACCCCAAAGCGCTGTTCGTGACATGTTCGGACAGCCGCGTCGTGCCGGAGCTGCTGACGCAGCGCGAGCCCGGTGAACTGTTCGTCATCCGCAACGCGGGCAATATCGTTCCGTCGTACGGCCCTGAGCCTGGTGGCGTTTCCGCGACCGTTGAATATGCGGTCGCCGTGCTGGGCGTCAAAGACATCGTGATTTGCGGTCACTCGGACTGTGGCGCGATGGGGGCCATCTCGCGGTGCACGTGTCTGGACCATATGCCGGCGGTCGCCAACTGGTTGCGCCATGCGGATGCCGCGAAAGTGATCAACGCAGCGCACTCGTTCGATACGCCGCATGCCAAGCTCGACGGGCTGGTGCGGGAGAACGTCATTGCTCAGTTGGCCAACCTGCGCACGCACCCGTCCGTGGCGCTGGCGCTGGAGCAGGGGCGCATGAATCTGCACGGTTGGGTCTACGACATCGAGACTGGCGGCATCGAAGCGCTCGACGGCGCAACGCGTCAGTTCGTCTCGCTGGCGGATTCGCCGACGACCGTGGCGGTCACGTCGCGTAATCTCGACGGACGTTAAGTTGGATTAGCCCGCAAGTCCGCGTTTTCAGGCGATGCCGGAGTCATTGCCGTGAAAGCGCGTCGCGGGCGAGTGTCGGTCAGGTGGTGTCCGTGATGGGCGCCAGACATTTCGGGCGTGGATGCGATCTACAAAGATGGCCTCCACGCCCGAAGTGCTTTCAGATTTGCTGTTGGCCGCCGTCGACGAACAACTCGATGCCGTTGACGAAGCTCGCGTCGTCGGAGGCGAGGAAGAGTGCGGCACTGGCGATTTCGCCGGGCTCACCCAGACGTCCCATCGGAATCTGTGCGGCCAGATAATCGGCGAGGCCCTGACGTTGGGCGGCGTCGTTGCCAGCGAGATCCAGCAGGCCTGGCGTGCGGGTTGCGCCCGGGCTGATCGTGTTCACACGCACCCGACGGTCCTTGAGATCGAGAATCCAGCTACGGACAAAGGCCCGCACCGCAGCCTTCGACGCCGAGTACACGCTGAATGCCGCCGTACCCGCGCTGCCAGCGGTTGAGCCCGTGAGAATCACCGATGCGCCTTCGGCAAGCAGCGGCAGTGCTTTTTGCACGGTGAACAGCACCCCCTTCACATTGCGATCGAACGTGTCGTCATAGTGCGACTCGGTGATAGCGCCGAGCGGCAGCATCGACCCGCCGCCGGCGTTGACGAACAGTACGTCGAGACGTCCCTTTTCCTTGTCGATCTGCGCATAGAGCGCGTCGAGTTCGTCGAGTTTCGTGGAATCGACGTTGACGCCCGTGGCGCTGCCGCCGGCTTCGCGAATGCCTGCGACGGCGGCATCGAGTTCTGCCTGACGGCGTCCCGTGAGATAGACGTGTGCGCCTTCTGCCGCGAAACGCTGTGCGGTGGCGAGGCCGATCCCGCTGCTGGCGCCGGTGACGAGTGCGATCTTGCGGTCGAGCTTGCTTGCCATGATGTTTCTCCTTCCATCCAGTGAGTGAGCGCGCGAGGTGTTGCGTGCTGCGATGTAAGGAGAATATCGACGCCCCGATCTTTTCGAAATAGAATCAATTGCAAACAAACATTGCAAAAATGAAATGATGAGGGCGAATGGCGAAGCTACCTGACTTCGAAGGATTGGCGATGTTCGCGAAGGTTGCCGAGGAGGGATCGTTCGCGGCGGCGGCGCGGACGATGGGGGTTTCCGTGGCGACGGTGTCGCGTGGCGTTGCGCGGCTGGAGGACCGGCTGGGCGCGCGGCTCTTCAACCGTACATCCCGGCAGCTTTCGCTGACTGAGTTCGGCCGGACGATCTGCGAGAAGGCCGGGGATATCTACCGTCAGGCGGAGGAGGCGGAAAGCGCTGCTCGGGAAATGTCGGTGAAGCCGCGGGGGCTGGTGCGTCTGGCGGTGCCGATGGCGTTCGGGCTGCGCTGGGTCGCGCCGCTGCTGCCGGGGTTCTTCCGGGCGTATCCCGAGGTGTCTATCGACCTGCACCTGTCGGATGCATCGGTCGATATCGTGGCGGACGGATTTGACGCGGCGCTGCGTATTGCCGCGCTGCCGGATTCGTCCCTGGTCGCCCGACGGTTGTGTGCGGTGACGCAATTCGTCGTGGCGTCGCCTGCGTATCTGAAGCGGGAAGGGCGGCCGGTGCACCCGCGAGAACTCGCGGATCGGCCGTGCCTGTCTTACGCGTACCGCGCCCGCAGTGATGTGTGGCGTTTCACGAACGACGCGGGGGAAGAGGAGGCCATCAGCCCGAGGGGGCCGTTGCGTGTGACCAACTCCGAGGCGCTGCTGCCGATGCTGCTCGACGGTCTCGCCATCGCGGAATTGCCGGAGTTCATGGCGGGTGAATATCTCGCCGACGGACGCCTCGAAGCATTGCTGACCGACTGGTCGCTCACCAAAGGTGGTTTGTACTTCGTCACGCCATCGGCGCGAGCGCGCCCTGCGAAGGTGGCGGCGCTGTCGGACTACTTCGCTGAGCATCTTTCGGATCCGGTTTGGCGATGGCCGAAGTAGCAGGGGCGTTGCCGCTAATGTGACGAAGTACGGCGTACGACCCTGCCGGGCATCTCGTCTTCAACCGTCCGTCGCATCGACGCGGATCAAACCGCTAATTGCCGGAGACGGAAAGCGCTGCCGGCGTGGAAACGATATCTGCGATGATCTGAAGCGCCTTGCGCAACCGTGCCTGATTCTGCGCGGAACCTGTCGCTATCCGTACGCAGTTCTCACTGCACTCGCCATCTGCAGCGAAGATATCGGCTGGCAAGACGATGACGCCTCGAGTTCGGGCGGCCTCGACAAATTGAGCTCGATGCCAGTAAGTCGGTAGCTTCAACCAGATAAAGAGCGGACCGACGTTCACGAGATGGCGAAATTCAGCGAAAGCCGACTCGGCAATCGACATCCGAAGACGTGCTTCCGCACGGACTTTTGCGATGTGCCGTGTGGCGGAATGATCGGCCATGGTCTGGTTGGCCAACGCCTCTTCGATGGGCGCGGGACATAGCATGGTGGTACGTAGTAAGTCATCGAGTTGGGAGGCTGCACGCACGCTCGGTGCGACGACGTACGCGACGCGCATGCTTGGCGAAAGGCATTTGGTGAGGCCCGCGATGTAGTACGTGGACTCCGGCGCGAACTCGGCCAGTGGTGGTAATGGATGCTCGACCAGTTGACCATAGGCGTCATCTTCGAAGATGGTCAGGCCAAGTCTGACAGCGATCTGCGCGATTGCAATTCGGCGAGTGGCCGACATCACGGCGTTCGTAGGATTCTGGGACGTCGGAACGCAATACAAAGCCCGAGCCCCGGTTTCACGCACAGCTTGCTCAAGCGAAGCCGGCATCATTCCCTCGTTGTCCATTGCGACGCCGCGCAACCGGATATCGAGCATGCTGGCCATACCCCGGACCGTCGGCCAAGTCATCGATTCTGTGAGTAGCGTGCCCCCGTTTCCCACCACAAGTCGCATCATGGCGAGCAACGCAGCCCGCGCACCAGCGCTGGTGACCACGCGCGCCTCGATCGACTTTGTGAATCGCGGTTGTAGCCATTCGGTCGCCGCCGAAGTTACGCGATTCTCCTTGCGTCCTGTCCGGGCCGAGAACAGGGCAATACCTTGATCCCCACCAAGCGCGACCAATGCGCTTGACAGATCAAAGGGAATTTTCAGCACTGGCGACCATACCGAAGAAAGATCCATCACCTCCGATCCTGTAACGGCGTCTTCTCGTGTTGAGCCGGGGCGCATGCCTCCGGCAGCGATCGTGGTTCCCAGCCCCGGCCGGGTGTGAACCAATCCTCTTTTCCGTGCTTCGCCCCACGCCCGCGTCACGGTTGTGAAGTGCAGACCCAGGTGGCGGGCCAGTTCTCGTTGAGATGGCATCGGCAAACCCGCTCTGAGTTCTCCGGAATCGATGCCGCTTGCAAGCGCTTTGACGATTCGGATGTAGGCCGGCCCATGGCCCGTGGTCATGTGATTGGCTACATACACCGCTACGTGGTTTTCCATACAGATCCTTGTGACCACAATTTTCGACCGCTACGCTTTCTACTTGTAAGTGAAAAATTCGAGCACTTTCAAGGGATTGCTCAGTGATTGGTGTATGTAATTTTATAGCTAATTAAGGTGGGTGTATGCAATACAGGCAAGGTGTCATCATTGGTTGCGGGATTATGGGCCGCGACATCGCAGCGATTTTTCTGGCCGGAGAATGGACGGTGCAGGTCGTCGAGGCGAACGAGGCGAAATGGGCCGAAGCCGCACAGCTCATCGCGGCAGCCGTGCAACAACTGGGTGGGGCATTCGAGCGAGACAGACTGGTTTTCCGAACCGGGCTCAGCGACGTGGTTTGGAGCGATGTCGATGTGGTTCTGGAAGCTATTTCGGAGAATCTTGAGGCGAAACGTAAGCTCTTCGAATCGTTGGACCATATGGTTCCGCCCCACGTCCCGATTGGATCGAACAGTTCGAGCATGCGAATCAGCGACCTGGCACAACACTGTGAGACCGCGTTTCGGATGGCCAACACGCACTTCTTTCAGCCGGCTCATCTGGTCCCGCTCGTCGAAATTGCCAAGGGGGAAAGAACCGATGTGGCAACGATCGATGCGCTGCATGCGATCTTCCGCGAGTTGGGACGCGCTCCGGTGCGTGTGAACAAGGATGTGCCGGGCTTTCTCGCGAATCGTATTCAGCATGCGCTGATGCGCGAGGCCTTCTCGGTGATCGATAGTGGACTCGCAAGTGCTGGCGATGTCGATATTGCCGTGCAGTTCGGCTTTGGATTCCGGTACGCAGCGGCAGGTCCGATTCTGCTCAAGGAGTTTGCTGGCTTCGACACACAGCATGCCGCTGCCACGGTGATCTATCCGTCGCTGTGCAACGACACTGTGCCGAGCAGAACGCTCGCCGGACTGGTCGCTCGAGGTCATCTCGGTATGAAGGCCAAACAAGGCATGCGCAGTTGGACCGACGCGGAAATTGCTGAAGAGCGGGCACGCTACGAAACGGCGCTCATGCGCGCTGCTCAGGTGCTGGGGCCTGTGCCGAGCGCTGAGGAGGGCTGAACATGTCGATCACGATGCAAAGCGTACGCGAAGCGGCCGCACGAATTGCGGGCATCGCGTTCACTACGCCGCTCATCCAGTCTGCCGAACTCGATCGTATTGCCGGCACCAGGGTGCTGCTCAAAGCGGAGAATTTGCAGAAAGCCGGTGCCTTCAAGTTTCGCGGTGCTGTCAACAAGATATTGACGTTGAGCACTGAGCAACGGAAGGCGGGAGTGATCGCTTATTCGTCGGGCAATCACGCGCTGGCCGTGGCGGTCGCCGCCAGACAGTTCTCGGTTCATGCTGTCGTGCTGATGCCGCACGATGCGCCGGCGGTCAAGGTTCGGGGGGCTAAAGCGAATGGGGCCGAGGTCATGCTGTATGACCGGGAGAGCGATGATCGAGAGCATCTCTGTGCTGCGTTGATAAAGGAGCGAGGTCTGACGCTCATTCCGCCTTACGACGACTACGACGTCATGGCTGGGGCTGGCACCGGGGCACTTGAGGCGCTCGAACAGATCGGCGATTACGCCGGTATCGACACCGCCATGGTGTGTTGTAGCGGCGGGGGACTGACTTCGGGCTGGGCGACGACGTTCCGCTCGCTCATCCCGCAGAGCCGTATTTATGCGGTGGAACCAGAAGGCTTCGACGATACCGGTCGATCCCTGGAACAGGGCGTGCGACGGTCCAACGCAAGGAAGTCCGGGACGATTTGCGACGCGCTTGTCGTGCCAACACCGGGGGTGATGACGTTCGATGTCATGCGTCGCTGTGACGTCGAAGGCATTCGGGTGTCGGACGACGAAGTCCGAGCCGCCATGCGCTTCGCCTTCAACGAGCTGAAACTGGTTCTCGAACCGAGTGGCTCGGTGGCGCTGGCAGCGCTCCTGACCCGCAAGTTCAGGCATCAACCTTCAGGGGTTCTCGCGATTCTGTCGGGTGGGAACGTTGATCGGAATACGTTTATGGAGTGTATCGGGCAATGACCTTGCAACGTGAACTCGATCGACATCCGACTGGACGGGGGCTGCCGAAAATCACGGGGGCAGCGGCGGGAATCGACACAAAGTTGGCTATCCATGACGGCGGTCATGGCGTTGAGCTGGTGTCCGATGGCACCGAAATGCAGATTTCATGAGGAGGTGGGTGTGCACCTTTCATCACGGACGTTGGAAATCAAAGAAAGCCCCGCCACGACGCTTTCCAGGCGGGCTCGCGCAATGATTGCGCAAGGCAAAAGCGTGATTAATTTCGCATCGGGTGACATCGATTTCCCGACCCCCCAAATCGCCATCGATGCGGCCCTGAAGGCGGCGCGCTCGGGCACTGTTGGCTACACGAATGTGGATGGTGAAGGGCAACTCAAGGTCGCAATCGCCCAAGCCTATTGCACGACATACGCCGTGCCGGTCGACGACAGCAACGTCATTGTTTCGACAGGATCGAAGCAGGCGCTTTACAACGGGCTCTTCGTGACGACTGAGCCCGGCGACGAAGTGATCATTCCCGCGCCTTACTGGTCGTCATACATCGATATGGCCGTCATGGCGGGGTGTACGCCGGTCATCGTTTCGTGTGACGCGTCGAGCAGTTACAAGCTCACTGCCCCAGCTTTGGCATCGGCCATTACCCCGCGTACGCGCTGGTTGATCCTGAATAGCCCATCGAGTCCCGTGGGGGCGGTCTACGGCGCCGAGGATTTGCTGGCGCTGGCCGGGGTGCTGATTGAGCATCCCGATGTGCTGGTCATGTGGGATGGGCTTTATGAAGCGTTTGTTTGCGATGGCCAGAAAAATGTGGCTTTGGCAGCGATTGCGCCGGCGCTCAAGAACCGCGTGCTGAGCGTCGGGGGCGTCTCCAAGTCCTACGCGATGATGGGCTGGCGTATTGGCTGGGGCATCGGTGCCCCGGAACTGATCGCTGAAATGGCCAAGGTTCAGTCGCAGATCACGTCGTCGCCTTCGAGCATTGGGCAGGCCGCAGCGCTTGCCGCGCTTGTCGATGGCGGTACGGCGCGGGAAGCGATTGTCCAGCGCGTGGCTCAAAATCGCAGGCTGGCCATCGATATGATCGGTGCGATGGAGGGACTCCGGGTTGCCGCCGGTGCTGGCGGTATTTATCTATTTGTGAACGTTTCCGCCTATGCCGACGATGATCGCAGTTTTGCCGAGGCATTGCTCAACGACACCGGTGTGCTGGTGTTGCCGGGTGCGGATTGTGGTGCGTCGCCTTACATCCGGATCAATATTGCGAGACAGCCGCCACAGCTTGAGGCGGGCATGAAACGTCTCCAGCAGTTTCTGCGAACCCGCGACAGGTAAGCGTTCAGCGATCAGTCTTTCGACCTCGTCAACTCTATTGCCTTCCGTACGGGATATGACCGGCGGAAGGCCGCTCCCTACCAGGGTCCCTCGTTGTGCTGGCCGCGTGCGCCAAGCGCACTACTGGGATTCGAGGAGACCATAAATGAATAATCTTTCCCAAAGCCGAGCCATTCCTTCGGTCGTCGTCGGCGATATGCCGACCGTATCGGAGGAGGCGCGAATTTACCGGAAAATAGTGTGGCGCCTGATTCCGCTTCTCTTCATTGCGTACGTCGTGTGCTACATCGACCGCTCGAACGTCAGCTACGCCTACCTCCGATTCAAGGACGACGTGGGCTTGACCGACGTCACCTATGGATTCGGCGCCGGTATATTTTTTGTGGGTTATATCCTGTTCGAAGTGCCGAGCAATCTCTTGATGGAGAAGATCGGTGCACGCAAGACCCTGTTACGGATCATGGTGCTTTGGGGGCTAGTTTCAGCTTCGACTGCATTTGTAAGTACTCCAATGCAATTTTATGTTGTTCGGACATTGCTTGGGATTGCGGAGGCTGGTTTTTTTCCGGGACTCGTGTTGTACCTCACTTACTGGTTCCCCGAGGCAAGACGTGCTCGCGTGACGTCGTTGCTGATGGTTTCGTTATGCGTTGCCGGTGTGATCGGCGGTCCGTTGACCGGCATGATTCTTCATTCGATGGAAGGTGTGGCCGGGTACAGATCCTGGCAGTGGATGTTCCTGCTTGAGGGGTTGCCCGCTGTTCTGATCGGTGTGGCGACGTTTTATTTCCTCGATGATGTGCCGTCGTCCGTTACATGGCTTTCGGCCAGGGAAAAGGCGATCGTGCTGACCCGGATTGAGGAGGATGGGCGGGCGAGGGCTGCTGGGACTCACATGCATCGCAAGCTGATCTGGCGTGTTTTGCGCGATCCGAGGATCTATCTGGCATCGATTGGTTACTCGTTCAATCCCTGGGCGCTCAGCGTACTCAACTTCTGGGGCCCCACCATCATCAAGCAGGCAGGTCACCTGACGGACATCCGCCTCATTGGTTTGCTGGGCGCGATCCCCGGGATCGTGGGGGCAATTTCAATGATTTGCGTAGGATGGCATTCGGATCGACGTCAGGAAAGGCGTTTGCACTTTTTGGCTTGCGTTGGTGTGGTTGCATTCGGCTCGGTGCTCTTAGCGGCATGCCACCCTGGATGGGGCGTTTCGGTACTACTGTTGGCGGTGATTTGCGCGGGGCAGTCCGGGGCGTTTGCGGTGTTCTGGAGCATTCCGCCCGGGTTCCTGTCGCCTAGCAGCGCTGCAATGGGGATTGCCGTCATTAGCAGCTTGGGGCAGATATCGGGGCTGCTGTCGTCCTGGGTTCTAGGTGCGCTGATGCATGCGACGGGCGACATGACATGGGGGCTGTATCTGGTGGCGGCTGTCCAGGTCGCCGCGGGGCTTGCCGTGGTGGTTGGACTACCTTCCGCGGCACGGAAATTTCGGGCTACGACCTGACGGGCATAGCGGGGCGCGGGTTTTCCATGTCGGGAGCCCGTGATACTGGGGGTGGGGAAAGCGTTGCGAAGCGGAGTTTGATGGAATTCGGTCGCGAGAGATCGGGAAAATTCCTGATTTTTTGTCGCCACAAAAAATAATGGCCGATCGAGAATTTTTGTGGGTACAATAAATGCCCATAAATATCAGTTTCGACCCAGCGAAAAGTGAACGGAATGTGCAGGAACGGGGTTTGCCGTTCGCCATGGCCCAAGACTTCGAATGGGACAGCGCTGTGATTGAAGAGGATGTTCGAGTCGACTATGGCGAACGCCGCTACCGAGCTTTCGGGTATGTCGGTGAACGGTTGTTTGCATTGGTCTTCACGCCTCGCGCAGAAAAAATACATGTCATCAGCTTGCGCAAGGCGAATTCGCGAGAGGTGAAACGCTATGCCGAAACTTAAGCCGGGAACGATCCTCCCCACTCGGGGTGAGGATGCCGAACTCAAAAAGCAGAGTCGTCAGGATATGGATAATCCTGAGTGGACGAAGAAGGACTTCGCTAAAGCGCGGTCTGCGAGTGAGGTATTGCCGGGAGTTGTGGGCGAAGACGCGGCTGAGAAATTGCTTCGGCCTCGTGGGAGGCCCAAGGCCGATCAAACGAAGGAGCGAATCAATATTCGACTGTCGCCGGAAGTTGTCGAATACTTCAAGGCTTCTGGTCGAGGTTGGCAAACAAGAATCGATGCCGCGCTACAGCAGTTCATTGCAGAGCATCCGCATCTGGTGTGATGCAAGTCTCTGAGTGCAGCCTTCGCTTGCGGCGCATCCGTGTCACATTGAGCATCAAAGAATTCTGGCGGAGGCGGTGAGATTCGAACTCACGGAAGGGTTACCCCTTCGCCGGTTTTCAAGACCGGTCCATTAAACCACTCTGGCACGCCTCCGAGGCGTTGCGCACGACGCGGGGTCGTGGCTTTGGGATGCCATCCTTGCGATGGCTTGAGATGCGTGCGGTCCGGGGAAATCGGCGTCGGAATCCCGGCGCAGGCCGGTACCGCACGGCAGCGCGCATTATACCTGCTCATTCCATCATGTGAAGCCTTCATTCCACCTAAATCGCCTCACACCCCGCTAATTTCCTCGCTTTCCCTACGCCGACCCCCGTCCCCCTTGTCTTGTCTTCGTCCGGCATGCATCATGCCCCAATGACGTGCGGTGTACGCCCCCGGCGTTACCGTGCGAGGCCAGACATGACCCGGAGACACCGCATGGATGCCGACACCTCCCGCGCCCCCGCCCAAGAGACGTCAAATGACGCCAGTGGCGAGCGCAAGGCGATCGCCCCAACCGACGACGCCCAGACTGCCAATGCCTTCACCTGGCAGATTCCTACCCTCTACAACATCGGCGTCGATGTCTGCGACAAATGGGCGGACGGCACCAACCGCCTGGCACTCGTCCACGAAAGTGGCGACGGCTCGCACGTGCGCCTAACGTTCGACACCCTTAAACAACTCTCGAACCAACTCGCCAACGAATGGCGCGCCAACGGCGTCAAGGCCGGGGACCGTATCGGCATCTTCCTGCCGCAGTCGCCCGCGACCCTCGTTGCCCACGTCGCCGCCTACAAGCTCGGCGCTATCGCCGTGCCGCTCTTCACGCTCTTCGGACCCGAAGCGCTCGCCTATCGCCTGCAAAACTCCGGCGCCGCCGTCCTCGTCACCGACCTCGCCAGCATCGGCAAGATCGACGACATTCGCGCCGAATTGCCCGATCTGCGCCTCGTGTATGTCGTTCATGACGACCTCCCCGAAGCCCATCATCACGTGTCCGACGATCAGGACTGGGGTGTCGCCGAAGACGGTCTGCTCGCGCTGTGGCCCGCCATCGTGCAGCGCGATGCCCACTTCGAACCTGTCCAGACCCGCGCCGACGCCCCCGCGCTGATCATCTACACCTCTGGGACCACCGGCAAACCCAAAGGCGCCCTGCATGCGCACCGGGTGTTGCTCGGTCACCTGCCCGGCGTGGAGACGTCGCACAACGGGTTTCCGCAGGACGGGGATCTGATCTGGACGCCCGCAGACTGGGCCTGGATCGGCGGGTTGCTCGACGTGCTGCTGCCGGCGCTGCATCACGGCGTGCCGGTCCTGTCGCGACGCTTCGAAAAGTTCGATCCCGTCGCCGCCTTCGATCTGATGGCTCGCCACGGCGTGCGCAACACTTTCCTGCCGCCGACCGCGCTCAAGATGCTGCGCACGGTGGAGGCGCCGCGCACGCACTGGCCGCTGCAACTGCGCTCAGTCGCCAGCGGCGGCGAGTCGCTCGGCCCCGAACTGCTGGCGTGGGGACGCGAACACCTTGGCGTCGATATCAACGAGTTCTACGGGCAGACGGAGTGCAATATGGTCGTGTCGTCGTGCGCGGCCGAATTCCCGGCACTCCCGGGCGCGATCGGACGTGCGGTGCGCGGGCATGACGTCACCATCGTCGACGACGAGGGCACGCCGCTGCCCGTCGGCTCGGTCGGCAACATCGCCATCGCACGGCCCAACCCGGTCATGTTCCTCGGCTACTGGCACAACCCCGACGCCACGATGGACAAGTATCGCGGCGATTTCCTGCTGACGGGCGACTCGGGGTTCGTCGACGATAACGGCTACATCACGTTCACCGGCCGCTCGGACGACGTGATCACCAGCGCAGGCTATCGCATCGGTCCGGGGCCCATCGAGGACTGCCTGATTCGCCATCCGTCGGTGCAGTTTGCCGCCGTGATCGGCGAGCCGGACGACTTGCGGACCGAGATCGTGAAGGCCTTCGTGGTGCTGAGAGAAGGCCACGAGCCGTCCGAGACGCTCGCCCGGGAAATCCAGACGTTCGTCAAAAATCGACTCGCTGCACATGAGTACCCGCGCAAGGTCGTCTTCCTGCCGGAACTGCCGATGACTGTCACCGGCAAGATCATTCGCAAGGCCTTACGGGAGATGGGCACGGCGCTGGGGTGATGGGCCGTTGGCCCTGAACGGCGCGCCGACGACCTGCATCGAGGCACTAAATCAAACGGCGGAACATCTCCGATGAAGATGTCCCGCCGTTTTCGTCAATGCCATCGTCAGACGCTTACTTGTCTTCCCGATCGAGGAACATCTCCTGAAGATCGTTCAAGAAGCGCTGTCCCAACTCGGTCGGGGCAATGCGTTGCGGATCGTCGACGAGCAGACCTTTCTCGACGCCCGCAGCCAGCACCTTGCCGATCTTCGCCATAGGCAATCCGGTGCGCTCGGCGAATAGCTCGCTCTTCACGCCCTCAGTCAGACGTAACGCGTTGAGCATGAATTCGAACGGCAAATCGCGCGCGTCCACCTCGCGCTCTTCCTGAATGGGATTGCCCGTCGCCGCCGTCTCCATATACCGCTGCGGATGTTTGTGACGCACCTGGCGCAACACGCGATGGGGGAACGAAATCTTGCTGTGCGCGCCCGCACCGATGCCGAGATAGTCCCCGAATTCCCAATAATTCAGATTGTGCTTCGCGCGTCGGTGAGGCTGCGCGTATGCCGACACTTCATAACGTCCGTATCCCGCGGCCGCCGTGCGCTCGGCAATCCAGTCCTGCATGTCGGCTGCCGTATCGTCGTCCGGCACCGTCGGCGGGTACTTATGGAACTGCGTGTTGGGTTCGAGCGTGAGGTGATACAGCGACAAATGGGGCGGCGCGAACGAGATCGCCGTTTCCACGTCCTGCTGACATTGCGCCAGTGTCTGGTTCGGCAGCGCGAACATCAGATCGAGGTTGAAATTGTCGAAGTTCGCCTGCGCGATCTCGATGGCGTGACGCGCTTCGTCGCCATCGTGGATGCGGCCGAGCGCTTTCAGATGTTCGCTGTTGAAGCTCTGAATTCCGATGGACAACCGGTTGATGCCGCTGGCACGGAAGCTGCGGAATTTGTCCGCCTCGAAGGTGCCGGGGTTCGCTTCCATCGTGATTTCGGCGTCGGCATCGAGCGGCAGCAGGGCGCGCAGATCCGAGAGCAGACGGTCCAGCCCGGCCGCCGACAGCAGGCTCGGCGTGCCGCCGCCGATGAAGACGGTATGCACTGGACGTCCCCACACCAGCGGCAGTGCCTGTTCGAGGTCCTGACGCAACGCGTCGAGATAGGCCTGCTCCGGGAACGCTTGCGCACCGCCGTCACCACGCCATTCGTGCGAGTTGAAATCGCAGTACGGACATTTGCGCACGCACCACGGGAAGTGCACGTACAGCGACATCGGCGGCAACGCCGGCAAACTGATCTTGCCGGGCCGCAGGAAGTTCTGCACGGGCAGCACGGACTGAGGGATACCGCTCATGCTGCTTACGCCTCCCGCCCCAGCTTTTCCAGCAGTACGCGCAGCGCGCGTGCACGATGGCTGTGGGCGTTTTTGACGGCAGGGTCCAGCTCGGCAGCCGTCTGATTCAGCGAACGGATGAGGAAGTGCGGATCGTAGCCGAAGCCATGCGCGCCGCGCGCCACATCGACGATTTCCCCATCCCAACGACCTTCTGCAATGATCGGTTGCGGATCTTCTGCATGACGCACGAGCACCAGTGCGGCGAAGTAATAGGCGTCGCGATATCCGGGCTGATCAGCGTGCGGCGCCAGTTGTTCGATCAGATGACGGTTGTTCGCGGCATCCGATTTTTCACGTCCGGCACGCGCGGCGTAACGGGCGGAATAGACGCCGGGCGCCCCGCCGAGAATCGGCACGCACAGCCCCGAGTCGTCCGCCAATGCCGGCAGACCGGTTGCCGCCGCCGCGTGACGCGCCTTCGTCAGCGCATTCTCGATGAAGGTGACGTGCGGCTCCTCGGCTTCGGATACGCCGAGCATGCCCTGCGGCACGAGCTCGATGCCGAGCGGCTCGAACAGCGACGCGAATTCGCGCAGCTTGCCCGGGTTGTTCGACGCCAGCACGATCTTCTGCATGGCCATCGTCAGACTCCCAGCGCGCGCTTCTGCGCGTCGATCAGTTGACGAATGCCGGCGTCGGCCAGATCGAGCAGCACGTTGCTTTGGTCACGCGTGAAAGGTTCACCTTCTGCGGTGCCCTGAATTTCGACGAAACCACCTTCGCTCGTCATGATGACGTTCATGTCGGTATCGCACGCGGAGTCTTCGACGTAGTTCAGGTCAAGGACCGGCTGGCCCTGATACAAGCCGACGGAGACGGCTGCGACGTGCGCGCGGATCGGGGACGTTTCAAGCTTGCCGTCGGCGATGAGCTTCGAGACGGCGTCGTGCGCGGCGACGAATGCGCCGGTGATCGACGCGCAGCGCGTGCCGCCGTCGGCCTGAATGACGTCGCAGTCGATCTGGATCGTGCGCGGACCAAACTTCTCCAGGTCGAACACGGCGCGCAGCGAACGGCCGATCAGACGCTGGATTTCCTGCGTGCGGCCGCTTTGCTTGCCACGCGCTGCCTCGCGATCACCACGGGTGTGCGTGGCGCGCGGCAACATGCCGTACTCGGCGGTGAGCCAGCCCTGACCGGAATCGCGCAGGAAGCCCGGCACTTTTTCTTCGACGCTGGCGGTGCAGATGACCTTCGTCTCGCCGCATTCGATCAGCACCGAACCTTCGGCGTAACGGGTGTATTGGCGGGTGATGCGCACGGGGCGCAATGCGTCTTGCGCACGGCCGTCCGGGCGGGTGATTTGCGTCATGAGTGAATGTCCTGCGAGGTGAATTTATGCGGCAATACCCGAATGGTATCGCTAAACGCCATCGGCTGGCCTGCACGTCACGTCGCCGCAGTCCGATTCGGCAGCGCAATCGCGCGTTCAATCTGAGCGGAATCGGGAGCCTGATCTGAAGCCTGATCGGGAGCCTTGGGCCGGAAAATGCGATAATCGCGTTTCATCCATTGCATGCGAAACCGGTCGCTGCATTGTTCCGCGAAAATTCTGTCACGGCGCTGTGGTACCGGTCACCCAGATGAAAGACAACAATATCTACAGTATGACCGGCTACGCCAGCGTCACGCGCGACATTGCGCATGCCGATGGAGCCGCAGGCGCGAGCGTGTCGGTCGAATTGCGCACGGTCAATTCGCGCTTCCTCGATCTGGCATTCCGCATGCCCGAAGAAGCGCGGGCGTGCGAACCGGTGCTGCGCGAAACGCTCACCGCGAAACTCTCACGCGGCAAGGTCGATATCCGTATCAACGTGCAACGTCCCGAGAACGGCACGAACGGTGCGCTCAATCTCGACGCCGTCAAACGACTCGCCGATCTCGAACAGCAAGTGCTCGCACTCTTCCCGGATGCCGAACGCATGCGCACGGGCGAAATCCTGCGCTGGCCGGGCGTGCTGGGCGAAGAGTCGGTAACGGCCGAAGCGTTGCGCGACGCGGTGATCGATGCGGGCCGTACGGCCATCGGCGATCTCGTGGACGTGCGCAAGCGCGAGGGCGCGCAACTCAAGGCGAGCCTGATCGAGCGCATCGAAAAGATGGAGACGATCCTCACCGGCCTGCAACCGCTCGTGCCGGAACTGATCTCGCGCCATCAGCAGAAAATCGTCGATCGCCTTCAGGAAGCGCTGGGCGTCGTCGTGCCGGAAGGTTCGGTTCCGCCGGGCAAGGAAGAAATCGCAGAACGTATTCGTCAGGAAGTGACGATGTACGGCGTGCGCATCGACGTTGCGGAAGAACTCACGCGACTCGACGCTCACCTGAAGGAAACCCGCCACATCCTCGACAAGGGAGGATTGGTCGGCAAACGGCTCGACTTCATGATGCAGGAGCTCAATCGCGAAGCGAATACGCTCGGCTCGAAGGCGGCCTCGAAGGAACTCGCGGATGCCTCGATGGAGCTCAAGCTCTACATCGAGCAGATGCGCGAGCAAGTGCAGAACCTGGAGTAAGTCGTATGTCTTCGCCATCCCAAGCCCCGCACACCCCCCTGCATGCCGAGTATCCCGGCAATCTGTTCATGGTGGTCGCCCCTTCGGGCGCGGGCAAATCCACGCTCGTCAATGCCCTGCTCGCGCAGGACAGCGACATTCGTCTGTCGATCTCGAGTACTACGCGCGCACCGCGTCCCAACGAGGAAGAGGGCGTGCATTACAACTTCGTCTCGGTCGAGCAGTTTCTGGAGCGCCGCAAGCGCGGCGAATTTCTGGAAAGCGCGGAAGTGCACGGCAACTATTACGGCACCTCGCGTGTGTGGATCGAAGATCAGATGCGCGAAGGCCGGGACGTGCTGCTGGAGATCGACTGGCAGGGCGCACAGCAGGTGCGTAAGCGCTTTTCGAACGCCGTGGGCATCTTCATTCTGCCACCGTCCATCGAGGCGCTCGAAGAGCGTTTGAAGAAGCGGGGGACCGACGAGCCCAAAGTGATTGCGCGACGTCTTCTGGCCGCAGGCGGTGAAATTGCCCACGCGCCCGAGGCGGATTTCATCATCATCAACGACGAATTCCAGCGCGCGCTCGATCAACTGCAATCGGTCTTCACGGCGGTGCGTCTGCGCTTTGCTTCGCAGTACGCGCGGCACAAGACGTTGTTCACGGATCTGGACATCCACGCGCCGAGCGAACATCAGTAACACCCGCAGGACAAGCGGCCTTCGCGTAGTGCGCGCGTTTTGCGCGTGTGCGCGCCGGCTGCGATAGAATACGCCTTATATTGAGAAGGAACCTCCTTATGGCCCGAATTACCGTTGAAGACTGCCTGAAACAAATTCCGAATCGCTTCGAGCTCGCACTCGCCGCGACCTACCGCGCCCGCCAACTGGCGCAAGGTCATACGCCGAAGCTCGAGAACAACAAGGACAAGCCGACTGTCGTCGCGCTGCGCGAAATCGCTGCGGGCCAGGTCGGCATCGAGATGCTCAAGAAAGTGCCGCTCTGATCGGGAGACTGCACTGATGCGATGTGACGTTCCGGGCCGCTCGACGATGCAGGTACACGTATGAGTCACGCGAAATCACCGGCCGCGTCCATCGCTGCGGATGAACCCAAAGCGGGGGAGCCGAAGCCCGAACGCAAGAAGAAAAAGGGCGAAAGCGCCACGCGACAGTACATCGACGCGCTGCTTGAGCAGTCCTATCGGCACCTTTTCGGTCCGACGGCAACGCCTGAGCAGCCGCGCAAGCACGAGGTCGTCTCGATCGCCCGTCTCAAGGGCATGCTTGGGGAATACCTCAAGGAAAGCGACCTCGCGCTGATCAAAGAAGCCTTCCAGTTCAGTGACGAAGCCCACCTTGGGCAATATCGTCAGAGCGGACAGCCTTACATTACCCATCCCGTTGCCGTAGCCGAGATCTGTGCCGAGTGGAAGCTCGACGCGCAGTCGATCATGGCCGCGTTGCTGCACGACGTGATGGAAGACCAAGGCGTGACCAAGGCCGAACTCGCCGAGCGATTCGGGCCGAAGGTCGCGGAACTGGTCGACGGCCTGTCGAAACTCGACAAGATGGAGTTTCGCAGCCGTGAAGAAGCGCAAGCCGAAAGCTTTCGCAAGATGCTGCTGGCGATGGCTCGCGACGTGCGCGTCATTCTCGTCAAGCTCGCAGACCGCCTGCACAACATGCGCACGCTGGGTGTCACGTCGACGGAGAAGCAGCGCCGTGTGGCGCGCGAGACGCTCGACATCTACGCACCCATCGCGCACCGCCTCGGTCTGAACAATACCTATCGCGAACTCCAGGATCTGAGCTTCGCGAACTACCACCCGCGTCGTTACGCCGTGCTCGACAAGGCCGTGAAGGCCGCGCGCGGCAATCGGCGCGAAGTGGTCGGCAAGATTCTCGACGCGGTCGAGAAGGCGCTCAAGGACGGCGAGGTCAGCGCCGACGTCTTCGGCCGCGAGAAAACGCTCTTCAGCATCTATACGAAGATGCAGGAAAAGCAGTTGTCGTTCTCGCAGGTGCTGGACGTGTACGGCTTCCGTGTCGTGGTCGAATCGAATACGCAGTGTTATCTCGCGCTCGGCGTGCTGCACGCGCTCTACAAGCCGGTGCCGGGCAAGTTCAAGGACTACATCGCGATCCCGAAGGTCAACGGCTATCAGTCGTTGCACACCACGCTCGTCGGTCCGTTCGGGGCACCGATCGAATTCCAGATCCGCACGCGCCGCATGCACGAGATTGCCGAAGCGGGCGTGGCGGCGCACTGGCTGTACAAGAACGGCGGCGCAGACATGAACGACGTGCAGAAGCACGCGCATCAATGGCTGCAATCGCTGCTCGACATCCAGAGCGAGACGGGCGACTCTACGGAATTCCTCGAACACGTCAAGATCGACCTGTTCCCCGACGCCGTCTACGTCTTCACGCCCAAGGCGCGCATCATGGCGCTGCCGCGCGGCGCGACGGCGCTCGATTTCGCCTATTCGGTCCACAGCGATCTGGGCAACCAGTGCGTGGCCGTCAAGATCAACAACGAGTTGCTGCCGCTTCGCACCGAGCTGAAGAACGGCGACATCGTGGAAGTCATTACCGCCCCCTATTCGAAGCCGAACCCCGTGTGGCTCGGCTTCGTGCGTACGGGCAAGGCGCGCTCGGCCATTCGTCATTATCTGAAGACGATGCGGTTTGCCGAGTCGGTGCAGCTTGGCGAGCGTCTCGTCGAGCAGGCGCTCAAGGGCTACGGCCTGACGATGAGCGAAATTTCACCGGAGATCTGGGACAAGCTCGCGCAGTGGACCGGCAACAAGGACCGTCAGGACATCTTCGCGGACATCGGGCTGGGACGCCGCGTGGCGGCGGTCATGGCCAAGCGTCTGGCGGTGCTGCTGTCGGGCAAGGAAGGCGAGAACGACGACAGCCCGGACGATCCCGATTCCCCGCGTACGGGCGACGAGAACGTCGGCCCGCCGGTGCTCATCACCGGCACCGAAGGCATGTCGGTGCAGTTCTCGGCGTGCTGCCGTCCGATTCCGGGCGATGCGATCATGGGCTACATCGGCATCGGGCTGGGTATGGCGATTCACACGACGGATTGCCCGGTCGCGCGCCGCATCCATCGCAAGGATCCGACCCGCTGGATCGATGTGGCGTGGGCGCCGCAGCCGGGCCGTCTGTTCGACGTCGGCATCAAGGTGCTCGTGCATCACAACCGTGGCGTGTTCTCGCGCGTGGCGGCGGATATCACGGCGTCGGATGCCAACATCGTGCACATCGGCATGGACGAAGTGGTGCCGGACGAGTCGGCCACGCTGCGCTTCCTCATCCAGGTGAGCGACCGCGTGCATCTCGCCAACGTGATGCGCCGGATTCGCGTGAATCCTGACGTGATGCGCGTGGCGCGAGAGCGTCCGAGCGAGCGGCATCAGGATGAGATCCACGCCAATCACGCCATGCGCATTGCGCGCGAGCGCGGCAACTACTGATCAGTTGTACCGATGACATGAAAAACGCCTCTCTTTCGGGAGGCGTTTTTCGTTGATGCGACGACCGATGTGTCCGCGGTCGCGTTTACTCCGATGGCGGATAACGCACGTCCAGAATCTCGATCTGATCGAGCCCGGCGGGGGTGCGCAACGGCACGGTGTCACCGACCTTCGATTTGGTGATGGCGCGAGCGATCGGCGAGATCCAACTGACGTGACCCCGTTCGAGATCGACCTCGTCGATACCGACGATCATGATCGTATGCTCGTCACCTTTGCCGTCGGCATAGGTCACTTCCGCCCCGAAAAACACCTGATCGACGTTTTCCTGACGGCGCGTGTCCACCACCTCGGCGTTGTCCAGTCGCCGCGTCAGGAAGCGGATGCGGCGATCGATCTCACGCAGGCGTCGCTTGCCGTAGATGTAATCGCCGTTCTCCGAGCGGTCGCCGTTCGACGCCGCCCACGACACGATCTTCACCACTTCGGGACGCTGATTGTCGATGAGATCGAGCAGTTCGTCTTTCAGACGACGATAGCCCGTCGGCGTGATGTAGTTCTTGGTACCCGCGGGAATCTCCGGGGCGCCGGCGTCGAGATCGTCATCGTCGTCGCCGTTATCTTCCTTGACGAAGGCCTTGTTCATAAGTCGAGGCGCGCGGCGAGCGCGTGCCAGAAGCGTTACACAATCCCTGCATTATAGGAGCGATGCCGCGAGCGCATGGGCAACGCTGCGCATTTCCGGTTTTTCCGGTCTCTGGGGCGATGGCAATCATGCTCAGGTGTCATGGAGCGCGCCGGCAATGTCCTCTACAATCGGGCAGCAAATCCCACACGAACCCCGCCACGCAGGAGAACCGCGCCATGACCGATTCCACGAGTCCTTTTCTTGCCGTGCTCAAGCCGCATCTGAGCGATATCGGCGCCTTCACCGTGCAGCGCAGCCTGCCCAGTCTGCCGTTCAAAACCGTCGGCCCGTTCATCTTCTTCGATCACATGGGTCCCGCGACGCTCTCGCCGGGGCAGGGCATGGACGTGCGTCCCCATCCGCATATCGGGCTGGCGACCGTTACGTATCTGTTCGACGGGCAGATATGGCACCGCGACAGCCTCGGCAGCGATCAGCGCATCACGCCCGGCGCGGTGAACTGGATGACGGCCGGACGCGGCATCGTCCACTCGGAGCGTACGCCGCCCGACGTGCGCGAGCGCGGGGGCGACGTGCACGGTATTCAGACGTGGGTCGCGCTGCCACAGGCAGACGAGGAGACGGCGCCGTCGTTCGCGCATCACGAAGCGTCATCGCTGCCGGACATCTTCCTGCCGGGCGTTCACATGCGTCTGATTCTCGGCGAGGCGTTCGGTGAGAAGGCCCCGGTGAAGGTCTTCTCGCCGATCTTCTATCTTGCGGTGGAGATGGAGCCCTGCGCGGCGTTCGTGCTGCCGCCCGAGTATGCCGAGCGCGCTGTTTATACGGTGCAGGGCGAGGTGACGGTGAACGACGAGACGTTGCCCGAACATCGCATGGGTGTGTTGGCTCAGGGCGGTGACATGCGCATCGTTGCGGGCGACAAACCGGCTCGCCTGATGCTGCTCGGCGGTGCGCCGCTGGACGGCGATCGCTTCATCTTCTGGAATTTCGTGTCGTCGAGCCGCGAGCGTATCGAGCAGGCGAAAGCCGCATGGACCGCGCAGGAGATGGGCACGGTGCCGGGTGAGACGGAGTGGATTCCATTGCCGGAGCGTAAGCCGTCGGCGAACTGAGGGGTTTGCCCGAGGGGCGTGCGGCGTGTGAGCGAGCGTGTCCCAGTGCCCTGGCGCCTTCGTACCTTAGTCCCCGACGCCTGCTGCCGAGATAACCGGCAGCAGGCGTTTTTTATGGATCTTGCCGACTCACGCGCTCAACACGATCACCGAGCAGTGTCGCTCTTCGAGCAAACGATGGGAGACGGCACCGAAGTTGAGCCGGTCGCCGAAGCGCGGTTGCACGCCGAGCACAAGCAGATTGTGTTTGCCGTGACGGATCTGATGCAGCACCGCGTCGTCGATCTTGCCGCCCGCGAGCAGCCGCGTGCGCAGCTTCACGCCATTGCGCTCGGCCAGCGAGTGCAGGTTGTCCATCATGGCGGCTTCGGCGGCGTCCGGACGCAGCACACGCGGACGCCAGCGGCGATGCAGCATGCCCGGCGCCACGCGCGCGGAAACGTGTAGCGCCGTGACGGGCGCGTTGGCGGCCCGGGCAAGCGTGATCGCCAGCTCGGCCGCGTGCCGCGAATAGTCCGTGCCCGAGACCGGCACAAGGATGTTGAGCGGCGCGTCGGGCTTGCGCACGTGGTCGCCATGAGCGAGCACGATAGCGATCGCGCCGTCGAACGCTTTGGTCAGCGGCAACACGCCGGTCGGCAGGGGCAGTGGCGGGACGTCGGAGTCCGATTCCTCGCCGGGGGCGTCGAAGCCGGCGATCACGAAGCCGTAGCCCTTGGCGATTTCGTCCGAGATCCGCGCGGCCTCATGACTGCGCTCCGGCTGCTCGGCTTCCTGCTCACGCGCGGTATCCGACGGATCGCTCGCGACGAACTCGCCTTCTTCGGTCGCGTCGCTCACGCGCTTGTCGTCATGCGCCTCGCCGACAGGCTCGTGCTTCGGAATGTTCTTATCCGACGTGCCGGCGGACGATGGCTTGTCATCCGTGCCATCCTTGTCTTCCTTGACCGGCCCGTGCGGCAATTCGGGCGTCTTCTGAGGCGATTTTCCCGTGCGCTCGCGCAGCACCAGGCGCGCCGCTTCACGCTCGACGTCCGTCGGCTTGTCCTCTTCGACGCCGGGCGTGCCGGGCGCGCGGGGGATGGCGCGGGTGGCGGCCGCGAGGGCGATGTCGTAGGCGTCCAGCCCGGCACCTTCGTCGTCGCTATTGCCGCCATCGCCGTGTTCGGATTTGGCCGGTTTCCCGTTGCGGCGAGGGGATCTACCGGCGGACGTCTCAGATGTGACGCCCGTCGGGGCCGTCGTGTCCATCTCGTCAGACTTGTCGCGTTTGGGAGATGTGCCGTTCTCCGCGTGGTTGTTGGCGTCTGCCGCAGAGCTATCTTCTTTGTCCTTGCCTGTGTCCTTTCGCGGCTCGCGGACTTCCCGTGCCACCTTGCCGCCGTCCGTGCCCGCTGGCGCGGGCGCCAGCACGGTGGTGAGCGTGCCGCGCACGCCGGCTGTCAGCCCGGCGATCCACGCGGCGAAGCGCCCGTTGGCGCTGCCGTCGACGGCAGCGAGAATGCGCTCCACGTTCGGGAGAAAGTCCTTCTCCTCCGCCGCTTCCTTCTCCAGGCGCGCTTTCTCTTGCGCCGAGAGAGGAATGCGCACGAGCGCCCGCCGCAACACCGGCGGCATGATGAGTGTGGTGATGAGCGCCATGATGACGATCATTGTGAACAGGTCCTTGCTCAGCACGCCGAGCGACAGACCGATACTCGCCACGATGATCTCGGTCGAGCCGCGCGCGTTCATGCCTGTGGCGAGCGCGAGCGCTTCGGCAGAGGACATGTCGCCGAGACGTCCGCCGATGAAGCAACCCGTGAACTTGCCGATGCTCGCGATCAGAATCAACCCGGCGACCAGCCCCAGCATGCGCCAGTCGAGCAGAATCGTCAGATCGACCGACAATCCCGCCACGCCAAAGAATACCGGGGCGAAGAGCGCGACGATCAACCCGCGCAATTGGGCTTCGATCTGCTCGGACAAAATGGGTGACTGCCCGATCATCACGCCAGCCATGAACGCGCCGAGCGCCGTATGCACGCCGAGCTTGTCGGTCGCGAGCGCCAGCACGAACGTGATGACGAGGATCGCGCTGAGCACTGGCATCTCGACGGTAAAGCGATCGTTCGTCCAGCGAATCGCTACGGCGACGGCGCGCTTGCCGACGGTGAAGCACAAGACGATGAACAGCAGCGTGCCCCCGAGGCTGATCGACAGATGTCCGAGATCGACCGTTCCGCTGGCCCCCAGCCCGGCGATGGCGGCGATGATGATCCAGCCGGTGGTGTCGTCGAGAATGGCGGCGGCCAGAATGATCTGACCGATGTTGCGGCGCAGGTAATCGACTTCGCGAATGACCATCGCCACGACCTTGACCGACGAGATCGACAGGGCCGTGCCGAGGAACAGCGACGTGACGAGCCGCGCCTCGGGGTGCGGCAGCAGATTGTCGGGCAGATGCCAGCCGAGCGCGAAGCCACACGCGAACGGAATGATCATGCCGCCCGCAGACGCGAAGATCGCCATGCGCTTCATGCGGCGCACGAGCCCCAGATCGGTCTCCAGACCGGTGGAGAGCAGCAGCAACAGCACCCCAAGCTCGGAGACCGCGTCGAGCATCTTTTTCTGGGTTTCGGTGTCGGGGAAGACGGCGTGTTGCCAGGCAGGCAACAGCGCACCGAAGATGGACGGGCCGAGCAGTACGCCGGCGAGCAACTGGCCCATGACCGCGGGTTGGCGCAGACGCTGCATGACCTCGCCGAGCAAACGGCCGACGAGGACCAGCAAGAGCAGTTGGGTGAAGAAGATTGCCGTGCCGTGGCCTGCGTGCATGTGCCTCCCTGCCTGTTATCGGACCGGTCGGGCATGTGACGAGACGCTTGGCCGAGGCGGGAACCTGGGGCGCGTTAGCGCGTCCGTACCGATTTGCCCAGTTTTGCGATTACCATGCTTCAAGCTGGCGGCCGTTTTCTATGAGTGACGGCCGCTATGGACGCAATTTACCACGCTCGATAGGACCTATGATCGATACCAACCTTGCCAGCTTCGATGAAGACGTGCTGGCCGTCTCGCATCAGGTGCCCGTGCTGGCCGACTTCTGGGCGCCGTGGTGCGGCCCATGCAATACGCTCGGGCCGATGCTCGAGAAGCTCGAGGCCGAAGCGCAGGGACGCATCCGTCTCGTGAAGATCAACGCCGACGAGAACGCGCAGCTTTGCGCAGAATACGGCGTGCGCAGCCTGCCGACGGTCGTCGCCTTCGTCGACGGTGAACCCGTCGATCAGTTCGTTGGCGCGCTGCCGGAAGGACAACTGCGCGCGTTCATCGAGCGCATCGTGCCGAACCCCGCGGAGATGGCGCGCAAGGTTGCCCGTACGGCATTGGCCGAAGGGCAGCCCGCCGTGGCGCGCGACGCCTTGCAAGCCGCGCTCGCGCTCGACCCCGCGCACGACGACGTGCGCCTCGATCTCGTCGACGTGTTGCTCGGCATGGGCGACACGCAAGGCGCACGCACTGAGTTGACGCTGGTGTCCCCGCGCACGGCCGCCAGTGGCGACGCCCGCATCGCGGCGCTCAATACGCGTATCGCTGCGGCCGAGCAGGCGAGCCAATTGCCGCCGGCCGACGAGCTGCTCGCGCGGGTGAATGCCGATCCGTCCAATTTGCAGGCGCGTCTGGATCTCGCGAATCGTTATCTGGCCGAGCGTGCATATGAGCCCGCGCTGGCGGCGCTACTCGACATCGTGCAACGCGACCGGTCGTTTGGCGACGATGCCGGACGCAAGTCGATGCTGGCGATTTTCGACGCGTTGTCCGAATCCGATCCTGCGACGGTGGCCGCATGGCGCCGCAAACTGAGCGCAGCGCTGAACTGAGCGCCGAACTGAGTGACCCACGCCCTCTGACTCTCACCGACCACCGATGACTGCTTCTTCGACACCTTCCCTGATTACCTTCGCCCCCGCGCAAGCGGGTGAGGCCATCTTCGATCATCCGGCAGAGGCGCGCCGGGTGAGCGGCAATCCGCAGCGCGTGACACGGCCCTTTTACACGGACGCTCTCGGCGAATTCGATTGCGGCGAATGGACGTGCGAGCCCGGCGCATGGCGCATCGCCTTCGGCCCACACCGTCAGGAATATTTCTCGATTATCGAGGGACGTATCCGGATCAGCGATCTCGCAGGCAATGCGTCTGAGTTCGGCCCCGGCGACGCCTGCGTGATTCCGGCGGGATTCGAAGGGGTGTTCGAGGTCGTGGAGCCGGTGCGCAAGCATTTCGTGATGTTCGAGCGCAAGGCCGCCTGAAACATCTGAATCACCTGAATCCTCTGAGGCAGCGTCATGACACGTCTGATCTTTTTCTGCGGTCACGCCGGAGCAGGCAAGACAACGCTGGCGAAGCGGCTGATCCGTCCGCTGATCGCGCGCAGCGGCGAAGCGTTCTGCCTGCTCGATAAAGACACGCTTTACGGGGCTTACAGCGCATCCGTCATGGGTGCGCTGACAGGCAATCCGAATGACCGCGACAGCCCGCTCTATCTGGAGACGTTGCGCGAGCCGGAGTACGCCGGGCTACTCGAGACGGCACGTGAGAATCTGCGTCTGGGCGTGAACGTGCTGGTCGTCGGACCGCTTTCGCGCGAATTGCGCGAAGGCTTGCTGTTCGATCGCGCGTGGCTGGATGTCGACGACGATGTCGGCGTGCATGTGGTCTGGGTGGATCTGGACGAGACGCATGCGCACGAGCGGATCGTGAACCGCGGCAATCCGAACGACGCCTACAAGCTGGCGCATTGGGAGGAGTACCGTCTGCGCCGCTTCATGCCGCCTGCGGCTGCGTTCCCCGGGCTCGTGCGATTCGACAACACGGCGCCGACGGCCGAAGACGACGAGCAACTGTTGCAGACGCTGCTGGCACACACGCGCTGAGCGGGAGGGCAGGCGAGGGCATTGGGCGTGTCATCGACAGGCCGGAAGACACGGCCGCCGCCGCATGCCGTGACGCTCGCATCGCTCGACGGGAATATTCCGAAAAGACGCGAGGCCGTGAGGATGGGGATCGGCCCATCGCTAAGGTATGGGCATTTTCCTTCCTGGTATCGCGTCGATCATGCCCCTTCTGCCCATATCGTCCCGTTCATGCCGTTTGCCCGTCTCGTTTCGCCGGTGGCTTCGCGTCCTCGCGCTTTCCTTGTCCGCAGCAACGTCATGCACGGCACTGGCCGATGCGCCGCCAATGGTCGGCATGCCGCGCCTGAGCACGGTATCCGCGCCCGCGCGGGAACCGTCGACGGCGTTGCTGCCTGCTGGCGATGAGGTGTCTGCGGCATCTGAAGTCGCCGGGACGGCGGACGATACCCCGACCCTGACCCGCATCCGTGAGCGCGGACGCATCCTGCTCGGCTATCGGCAGACGGCCGTCCCTTTTTCGTATGTCGACGCACAGGATCAGCCGATGGGCCTGGCCTGGGCGCTCTGTCAGCGCATCGTGCCCGCGTTGCAGCGCGAGATGGCGATGCCCGAACTGCGCAGCACGCCGGTGCGCATCATCGAGCAGATGCGCGGGCCGCTGATCAAGGGCGACGCAATCGACATCGATTGCGCGCCGTCGACGGTCACGGCCGCACGCGAGCAACAGGTGGCGTTCAGCTTGCCGTATTACGCGGCGCACGTCCGGTTGATGGTGCGCCGAGGGGCCGGCATCGACTCGATCGACGATCTGCGCGGGTTGCGGCTCGCGGTCGTGCAGGGAACCACGGCCGAGCGGCTCGTTCGCGCGCAGCATGCCCGTGCCGGGTTCCAGTTACTGATGGCCCGCGATTACGACGACGCCTTTCGCATGCTGCGCGAGCGCCGTGCGCAGGCACTCGCGCTTGACGACGTCCTGCTCGAAGGCTTGCGCGCCACTAGCAAGGCGCCGGAGGCGTTTCGTATCGTCGGCGAGCCGCTTTCTGGGCAGGCCGAGTATTACGCGTTGGTCATGCCGAAAGACGACCCGGCGTTCAAGAACAAGGTCGATGCCGTGCTGGCCGCGATGTTCCGTAGCGGCGAGATGGCCCGGCTTCAGCGCGAATCGTTCCGGGCGGCATTGTCACCCCACGGGCATGGCCAGCCGCTGGCACCGTCTGCTGAAACGATGGCGCTATGGGAAAGCGGGGCGCGCTATGGTGTCGAGCAGGAGGCTTCGGCGTCGTCGCCTGCCGCAGGCAGTTAGTCGGCGCGACGAATGTCCCGATTCCCGTCACGCATAAGCTAATGACGAAGATTTCTTTGTGCGATTGCACACATCTCTGTAAATTCCTATCGTGCTGTTAATCCGATAGGAATTTGCTGTGACCGGTATCAAGGAAGTCAACTGGAACATCGCCGCCAAGCGTGTCGCGCTCGGCCTCTCTCTGTGGTTCGCCGCTCAGGCGGGGGTGTCGACCGCGATGGCAGCCCCCGCGAAGGCAGACGCTGTCGTCGCGCTGCCGACCGTCAGCGGTGAATTGACCGGCACCCTCAAGAAGATTCACGACACCGGGCTGATTACGCTCGGCTACCGTGAGGCCGCCATTCCGTTCGCCTACGTGAACGACAAGGGCAAGCCCGTCGGCTATACGATGGACCTCTGCTATGCGGTGGTCGATGCCGTCAAGACGGCGCTGAACATGCCGAATCTGCGGGTGCGTGAAATGTCGATCACCCCGCAGAACCGTATTCCGCTGGTGAAGAACGGCACGGTCGACCTCGACTGCGCGCCGAATACGATTACGCCGGAGCGCGCCGAGCAGGTGGGCTTCAGCAATCCGTACTACGTCTCGGAAGTGCGTCTGCTGGTCAACAAGAAGGACAACATTCGCGACCTGCAAGACCTGAAGGGGCAGAATCTGGTCGCCTCGGCCGGCTCGACCGGTGAGCGTCTGGCGCGCATGCAGGCCGACAAGTTCGGGTTCCGCGTGATTCCGGCCCGCGACCATGCCGAATCGATGATTACGCTGGAAACCGGCCGCGCCAAGGCGTTTGCCCTCGATGACGTGCTGCTCTCCGGCTTCCGCGCGAATGCCCGCGATCCGGAGTCGTTCGCCATCGTTGGCGCACCGCTGGAGACGGAGCTCAACGCGTTGATGCTGCGTCGCGACGATCCGCAGTTCAAGCGCTTCGTGGACACCACGCTGGCGCACGTCTATAGCTCGGGCGAGATCCGCCGCATTCAGCGCAAGTGGTTCCAGCAACCGATCCCGCCGCGTAATGTGAATCTGAACCTCGAACCGAGCAAGGAAGTGGTCGAGGTCTGGCGCAAGGGGTCGCAAGTGACCGAATGACGCAGCGGGACGCCATGTCCCGCAATGCCACGTAGCGTAAGGCCCGGGAGCCCGCCGATAGCGATATCGGCGGGCTTCGTCGTTTACACATTTCGGCCCCGCGTTTACACGTTGTTTACACCCCCTTTACCCCTTTTGTCCCCGTCTTTATGCGCCCCTACGTATCGTTCAGGGCACGGCTGGCGAGCGCTGAGCAAGGGCGCGTCGCGTCCGTGGCTTGCCGGCCGCCACACGATAGGGAGTTGTCATGGACTGGTTATATCTCGGCGTGATCGTGGTGTTCGTTGCCACGACCGTCGGCTTTGTCGCGTTTTGCGCGTCGGTAGGGGGGCAGCAATGACAGCCATGTATTGGCTGAGCGGCGGACTCACGCTCGCGCTGCTCGCTTATCTCGTCTACGCGCTGTTCAAGCCGGAGGATCTCGCATGACACTCAATGCCTGGATCCAGCTCGGCGTTTTCCTCGTCGTGCTACTGGTGCTGGCGCGCCCGCTCGGCCGTTTCATGGCCGACGTGCTCGCCGGTGAATCGCGCGTGAACCGCTGGTTCGCGCCGCTCGAACGCGGCCTGTATCGCCTGTGCGGTGTGCATCCCGAGCAGGAAATGCACTGGCGCGCCTATGCGATTGCGCTGATCGGTTTCAATGCCGTGGGCGCCTTCGCCGTTTATGCACTGCAACGCTGGCAAGTGTGGTTGCCGTTCAACCCGCAAGCCTTCGGCAATGTGACGCCGGATTCGTCGATGAACACTGCCGTCAGCTTCGTGGCGAACACGAACTGGCAGGGTTACGCCGGCGAATCGACGATGAGCTATCTGACGCAGATGCTCGGCCTCGCCGTTCAGAACTTCCTGTCGGCAGCCACGGGTATCGCGGTCGTCGTCGCGTTGATTCGCGGCTTCGCGCGTCATACGGCGCAGACCATCGGCAACTTCTGGGTCGACATGACCCGTATCACGCTCTACATCCTCGTGCCGCTGTCGGTGATTCTTGCCGCGGCGTTCTTGAGCCAGGGCGTGATTCAGAACTTCGACGCCTATAAGGACGTGACGACGCTTCAGGTCACGCACTACGACAATCCGGTCCTCGGCCCGGACGGTCAGCCGAAGATGGACGCCGCCGGCAAGCCGGTGACGACCCCCGCCCAGACGCAGACGCAAACCCTGCCGATGGGGCCGGTGGCTTCGCAGGAAGCGATCAAGATGCTCGGCACCAATGGTGGCGGCTTCTTCAACGCGAACTCGGCGCATCCGTATGAGAACCCGACGCCGCTCGCGAACTTCCTGCAAATCCTCGCGATCTTCCTGATCCCGGCGGCGCTGTGCCACACGTTCGGACGCATGGTCGGCGACCGTCGTCAGGGGCTGGCGATTCTGGCGGCCATGACAATTGCGTTCTCGATCGCAGCGGTCGCGACCGTCTCTGCCGAGCAGGCAGGCAACCCGGTGCTCACCACGCTCGGTGTCGACCAGCAGGTCAGCGCGACGCAGTCGGGCGGCAACATGGAAGGCAAGGAAACGCGCTTCGGTATCGTCTCGTCGGGCATTTTCGCGACGGTGACGACGGCGGCGTCGTGCGGCGCGGTCAACGCGATGCACGACTCGCTCACCCCGTTGGGCGGGCTGGTGCCGATGCTGTTGATGCAACTGGGTGAGGTGATCTTCGGCGGTGTGGGCTCGGGCCTGTACGGCATGCTCGTCTTCGCCATGCTCGCCGTGTTCGTCGCGGGGCTGATGATCGGTCGTACGCCGGAGTATCTCGGCAAGAAGATCGAAGCGTACGAGATGAAGATGGTCGCCGTGGCCGTGCTGATGACGCCGCTGCTGGTGCTGCTCGGTACCGCACTCGCCGTGCTCGTGCCGGCCGGCCAAGCCGGTGTGCTGAACCCGGCAACACACGGCTTCTCCGAAATTCTGTACGCGTACAGCTCGGCGGCGAACAACAACGGCAGCGCGTTCGCGGGTCTGTCGGCCAACACGCCGTTCTACAACACCACGCTGGGCATCGCGATGTGGTTCGGCCGCTTCTGGGTGATCGTGCCGGTACTGGCGATTGCCGGGGCGCTGGCGCGCAAGAAGCGCATTGCCGCGACGTCGGGCACGTTGCCCACGCACGGTCCGCTGTTTGTCGTGCTGCTGCTCGGCACGGTGCTGCTGGTGGGTGCGCTCACCTACGTGCCGGCGCTTGCACTCGGTCCGGTCGCCGAACATCTGGCGATGATCGGTGCGCATTGAACAATGAAATGAGGCATTCGAGGCACTCATGAATCAAACCTCAGGAAATACTGTCACCCGGCAGGCGGGCGAGGGTCATACATCGGCGACAAAGTCGATGTTCGACCCGGCCATCGTCAAGCCGGCCATCGTGGACTCGTTCCGCAAGCTGCATCCGCTCACGCAGGCGAAGAACCCTGTGATGTTCGTGGTGTACGTCGGCAGTCTGCTCACGACCGTGCTGTTCGGCATGGCCGTGGCGGGCCACGCTGAGGCGAGCGCGCCCTTCATCCTCGCGATCACGCTGTGGCTGTGGTTCACGGTGCTGTTCGCGAACTTTGCCGAAGCGCTGGCCGAAGGGCGCAGCAAGGCGCAGGCGGCATCGCTGCGTCAGGCGAAGAAGAACGTGCCGGCCAAGCAGTTGCGCTCGGCGCGTCGCGATGCCGAATGTCTGGTCATCGATAGCGCCAGTCTGCGTCGCGGCGACTTCGTGCTGGTCGAAGCCGGTGACGTCATTCCGGCCGACGGCGAAGTGGTCGAAGGCGTGGCGTCGGTCGACGAATCGGCCATTACGGGCGAATCGGCGCCGGTCATTCGCGAATCGGGCGGCGACTTCTCGGCCGTGACCGGCGGCACGCGTGTGCTGTCGGACTGGGTCATCATGAAGGTGACGGTCAACCCGGGCGAGGCGTTTCTCGATCGCATGATCGCGATGGTGGAAGGCGCGAAGCGTCAGAAGACGCCGAACGAAATCGCGCTCACGATTCTGCTCGTCGCGCTCACGCTGGTGCTGCTGCTCGCCACGGCCACGCTGCTGCCTTATTCGATCTACAGCGTATTCGTCACGCACGCCGGGAATCCGGTCACGATCACGGTGCTCGTCGCGCTGCTGGTGTGTCTGATTCCGACGACCATCGGCGGGCTGCTGTCGGCCATCGGTGTGGCGGGCATGAGCCGCATGATGCAGGCGAACGTGATCGCGACGTCGGGCCGCGCCGTTGAAGCGGCGGGGGACGTAGACGTGCTGCTGCTCGACAAGACGGGCACGATCACGCTGGGCAATCGCCAGGCATCGCAGTTCGTGCCCGCCCCGGGCGTGGACGAGCGCACGCTGGCCGATGCCGCGCAGCTCGCCTCGCTCGCCGACGAAACGCCGGAAGGCCGCAGCATCGCCGTGCTCGCCAAGCAGCGCTTCAATCTGCGTGAGCGCGAGATGAGCGGTCTGAATGCACTCTTCATTCCGTTCACGGCGCAAACGCGCATGAGCGGCGTGGACCTCGCCGACAAGCAGATCCGCAAGGGTGCTGCCGAGGCCGTGAAGCGTTACGTCGAAGCGGCGGGCGGCGCATGGCCGGTGGCGCTGGCGAGCGCGGTGGACGACATCGCCCGTCGCGGCAGCACGCCGCTGGTCGTGGCCGAGCAGGATGCGAACGGCGCACGTGCACTGGGCGTGATCGAGCTCAAGGACGTGGTCAAGGGCGGCATCAAGGAGCGTTTCGCCGAATTGCGTCAGATGGGGATCACCACGCTGATGGTCACGGGGGACAACCGTCTGACGGCGGCGGCGATTGCCGCCGAAGCCGGGGTGGACGACTTCCTCGCGGAAGCCACGCCGGAAGAAAAGCTCGCGACGATTCGCAAGTACCAGGCCGAAGGCAAGCTGGTGGCCATGACGGGCGATGGCACGAACGACGCGCCGGCGCTCGCACAGGCCGACGTGGCGGTGGCGATGAACTCGGGCACGCAGGCGGCGAAGGAAGCCGGCAACATGGTCGACCTCGATTCGAACCCGACCAAGCTCATCGAAATCGTCGAGATCGGCAAGCAGATGCTGATGACGCGCGGCAGTCTCACCACGTTCTCGATTGCGAACGACGTGGCGAAGTACTTCGCGATCATTCCGGCCGCCTTCGCCACGACGTACCCGCAGCTCGACGCGCTCAACGTGATGCGACTGGCAAGCCCGTCGTCGGCCATTTTGTCGGCGGTGATCTTCAACGCGCTGATCATCGTGGTGCTGATTCCGCTGGCGCTCAAGGGCGTGAAGTATCGCCCGCTCGGGGCCGCGACGCTGCTGCGCCGCAACCTCTTCATCTACGGTCTGGGCGGGATTCTGGTGCCGTTCGTCGGGATCAAGATCATCGACATGTTCATCGCCGCGATGGGCTGGGCCTGATCGTGAAAGGGCCCGGACGCGTTGGCCGAAGCGGCTGAGCGTGCGGGCCACATCGCAGAAACTCTAAGGAATAGACGTCATGAAAACCCTCTTGCGCCCGATGCTGAGCCTGTTCGTCGTGCTCTCGGTCATCACGGGGCTGGTGTATCCGCTGGTCGTGACCGGCATCGGCCGGGCGGCGTTCTCGCGCGAAGCCGCCGGCAGCCTGATCTACAAGGACGGCAAGGCCGTCGGCTCCTCGCTGATCGGTCAGAACTTCGACGAACCGAAGTACTTCTGGGGCCGCCTGTCGGCCACGTCGCCGAATCCGAACAACGCCACGGCGTCGGGCGGCTCGAACTTCGGCCCGCTCAACCCGGGGCTGACCGACGCCGTCAAGGGCCGCATCGCCGCGCTGCGCGAAGCGGATCCGAGCGCCCAACTGCCGGTGCCCGCCGATCTGGTGACGGCCTCGGGCAGCGGTCTCGACCCGGAAATCAGCCCGGCCGCCGCCGAGTATCAGGTGGTGCGTGTGGCCAAGGCCCGCGGTCTGACGCCGGACGCCGTGCGTGAGCTTGTCGCGCGCAATACGCAGGGCCGCCAATGGGGAATTTTCGGAGAACCCCGGGTGAATGTTCTGAAGCTCAACCTGGCGTTGGATGGTTTGGCACGCGGCGCCGTCTGAAAGGCGCAGCCGCAGGCAGCGAGAACCGGAGAATCGCTGGTTTTGCCCTTCGGCCTGCGGTAGATTGGCGGCACGCCCTGCGCGTGCCGCGTTTTTTTGCATCGACGTGGCTCGCGTCTTCATAGTGGACTGATCCGATGGCTGGCATGGAACGCCCCGATCCCGACGAATTGCTTGGCAAACTGCAACGCGACGAAGCTCGCGAGCAACGCGGCCGTCTGAAGATTTTCTTCGGCGCGTCGGCGGGGGTCGGCAAGACCTTTGCGATGCTTCAGGCGGCGCGCAAGCTGCGCGAGGAGGGCACCGACGTCGTCGTGGGTGTCCTGGAGACGCACGGCCGCGAGGAAACGGCGCAGATGCTCGAAGGACTCGAAGTCCTGCCGCAGAAGTCGGTGGAGTACCGAGGGCGTGTGCTGCGTGAGTTCGACCTCGACGGCATGCTCGCGCGCAAACCGGCCGTCGCGCTGGTCGATGAACTGGCGCACGCGAACGTGGCCGGGGAGCGACACCTCAAGCGCTGGCAGGACGTGCACGAACTGCTCGACGCGGGCATCGATGTCTACACCACGCTCAACGTTCAGCATCTGGAGCGGCTCAACGACGTGGTCGGTCAGATCACGGGGATTCGCGTCTGGGAGACGATTCCCGATCGCGTCTTCGATCTGGCGGACGAAGTGAAGCTGGTCGATCTGCCGCCCGACGAACTGCTCGAACGCATGCGCGAGGGCAAGGTGTATATGGCGGCGCAGGCCGAGCGCGCCGTGCGTAACTTTTTCCGCAAGGGCAATCTGATCGCGCTGCGCGAACTGGCGTTGCGTCGTACGGCAGACCGCGTGGACGCGCAGATGCGCGAGTACCGCGCGGATCAGTCGATCAGTCAGGTCTGGCAGGCGCGCGAGCGATTGCTCGTCGCGATCGGGCCGGGGCCGGAAGGCGTGGCGCTGGTACGGGCGGCCGCGCGGCTCGCGGCGAGTCTGCGCGCCGACTGGCTGGCGGTCCATGTGGAGACGCCTGCGATACTGCGTCAATCGACGGCGCGTCGCGAAGGCGTCTATGCCACGCTCAAGCTCGCGCATGAACTGGGCGCCGAGACGCTCACCCTCGATGGCGCACAAGCCGCGACCACGTTGCTGGCCTATGCGCAGTTGCGCAACGTCTCGAAGCTGGTCGTCGGCGCGAGCGGGGCGCGGCGCTGGTGGACGGCGCGTACGCCGCTGCATGAGGAACTGGTGCGTCTCGCGCGCGGTGTCGACGTCGTGCTGATCGGCCCGGCTGCGGGCGACACGTCGGCCGACAAACGCGTGGTGCGCGGCGATTGGCGCGACTGGTTCGAAACGGCGCCCGAACTGGGGCTCGTCGGCGGGCCCTGGCGTGCGTATGCGTGGGCGGTCGGGATTTGCGGCGTCGTGTCGGTGGCGGCAGCCGAACTGACATCGTTCCTCGATCTGGCCAACATCGCGATGCTGTATCTGCTTGGCGTGATCGTCGCGGCGATGCGGCTGGGGCGCGGGCCGGGCGTGCTCGCGTCGTTTCTCTCGGTGGTGGCGTTCGACTTCTTCTTCGTGCCGCCGAAGATGTCGCTGTCGGTCTCGGATACGCAGTACCTGCTGACCTTCGCCGTCATGCTGACCGTTGCGCTGGTCATCAGCCATCTGACGACGAGCCTGCGTTTTCAGGCGCGTCTGGCGACGTGGCGCGAGCGGCGCACGGGCGCTGTCTACGCAATGGCCCGTGAGCTGGCGGCGGCACTCACGACGCCGAAGATCGTGGAAATCGGGTCGCGTCATGTGCGCGAGGTGTTTCAGGCGCGTGTGGCGTTGCTGCTGCCCGATAGCCAGGGCAGCGTACGCCAGCCGGTGGAGAACGCACGCGCCGAGACGATGCCGCCCCACATCGATACCGACGTCGCGCAATGGGTGTACGACCGCCAGCAGGCTGCGGGCCGGGGCACGAATACCTTGCCCGGCTCGGACGCCTACTATCTGCCGCTGCGCGCGCCGATGCGTACGCGCGGGGTGCTGGTCGTCGCGCCCGAGGAGGGTGGTGGCGCGATCGGCACGCCGGAGCAACAACGTCTGCTCGACACGTTCGCCGCGCAAATCGCGCTGGCGCTTGAGCGGGTGCACTACGTGGAAATCGCGCAGGATGCCTTGGTGACGATGGAGTCCGAGCGTCTGCGTAATTCGTTGCTCTCGGCGATCTCGCACGATCTGCGCACGCCGCTGACATCCATTGTCGGTTTCGCCAGCATGCTGAGCCGCGACGCGCAGACGCCGGGGCCGCTGCGTATCGATCTCGTCGATGCGATCCACGAAGAAGCGCAGCGCATGACGGGGCTGGTGACGAACCTGCTCGACATGGCGAAGCTGCAAGCCGGGGGGGTGCAGCTCAATCGTCAGTGGCAGATGCTGGAGGAGGTCGTGGGTACGTCGCTACGCGCTTGCCGGCGGATGCTGGCCGGTTACGAGGTGACGACGCGTCTGCCCGCCGATCTGCCGCTGCTGCGTTTCGATGCGGTGCTGCTGGAACGGCTCTTTACGAATCTGCTGGAGAACGCGGCGAAGTACTCGCCTGCGGGGTCGCATATCGAGATTGCCGCGCGCGTGGTTGGCGAGGACGTCGAGGTGAGCGTCAGCGACGACGGCCCCGGTTTGCCCGCAGGCATGGAAGGCCGCATTTTCGAAAAATTCATGCGCGGCGAGAAGGAGTCGGCCAAGCCCGGTATCGGACTGGGACTCGCGATCTGCCGGGCCATCGTGGAAGCCCACGGCGGTAAAATCCATGCCACCAATGTCCCCGACGGGCATGGCGCGCGCTTTATCTTTACGTTGCCGGTAGAGACGCCGCCGGTGCCCCCCGAGGCGCCGGAAGGGCCGGAGGGGCTGGAGGCACTAGAGGTGCTCGACAGTCCCGATGACGACGTCGTGGCATCGAAAGCCCCGGCGGATGACGCGTCCCCGTCGAACGACCGAAACCAGACAGACGCCACCGGGCAAGCCCCGCGTGCCGCTGACGCAAACGCGACACAACAACATGAGTGAACCGACCATCAACATCGTGGTGATTGAAGACGAACGCCAGATCCGGCGGTTTCTGCGCACCTCGCTGGAAGCGGAAGGCATGGTCGTGCACGAGGCGGAAGCCGGGCGACAGGGCATGGTCGAGGCGGCCACGCGCAAGCCGGATTTGCTGATCGTCGATCTGGGATTGCCGGACATCGACGGCGTCGAGGTCATTCGCGAAGTCCGCAGTTGGACCGACATGCCGATCATCGTGCTGTCCGCACGCAATGAGGAAGCGGAGAAGGTCGTCGCGCTCGATGTTGGGGCCGACGACTATCTGACGAAGCCGTTCGGCGTATCGGAGCTGCTCGCGCGGATTCGGGCGCAATTGCGGCGTCATCATCGGGGCGGCAATTCGGAGACGCTGGACGAAGCGTTCTCTTTCGGCGAGATCCATATCGATCTCGCGCGCCGCAAGGTCACGCGCGCCGGAGAGCCGGTCCATCTCACGCCGATCGAGTACCGCCTGCTCGTCACCCTCGTGCGCCATGCCGGACGCGTGCTCACGCATCGTCAGTTGCTCAAGGAAGTGTGGGGGCCGTCGCACGTCGAGAGCAATCACTACCTGCGCATCTACATGGGGCACCTGCGTCAGAAGCTGGAGGCCGACCCGGCGCAGCCGCAGCACATCCTGACCGAGACGGGCGTCGGTTACCGGCTGGAAGTGGACGTCAACGGTTAAGCCCTGGTTTGTTAAAATCACGCTGTTCCATCCGCAGCGTCAGGCATTCAGTCATCAAGCCATTCAATCGACCTTCGATGGAGCCCATTGCCGGGACGACCCGGCAAGCGGTTCGCGCAGACTAGCGCATCTCCCGGGGACGACCCCGCTTTTTCATCGAAGTCTCTCATGGCCTGGATTCTGCTCGTGCTTGCCGGATTCCTTGAAGTGGCTTGGGCCGTCGGCCTCAAGTACACGCAAGGGTTTTCGCGTCTCGTCCCCTCCGTTTTTACCCTTGTCTCGATGGTCGGCAGCGTGTGGCTGCTGGCACTCGCCGTGCGGACCTTGCCGTTAGGCACCGCCTATGCGATCTGGACAGGGATTGGGGCCGTCGGCGCCTTCGTCCTGGGGATCGTCCTGTTCGGGGAGTCGGCGTCGGCCGCCCGCATCGCCAGCGTCACCCTCATTCTGGCCGGATTGGTCGGGCTGAAGCTGACGGCGGCGTGATGTGCCACGGGGGCGATGACGTCGCCGCCCCCTTTTTGAGTCCCCTGTGGTGCGTCGCCGTAACGCGCGGCATAATGGCGCGGTAACGGTCGCGGTCTGATGCGCACTGTTACCGCGTCGGCAGGACGGGACGCGTGATCGTGCGACGCCGTCATGTCGGCGGCAGCGAGGTCACCATGCTTGAATCGATTGCGCTCGGCGCAGGGCTGTCCTGGGGCAGCGGCCTGCGGTTGTACCTGACGGTGTTCTGCGCAGGGCTGGCGGCGCGGCTGGGCTGGTTGCATCTGCCTCCGACGCTCGCCGTGCTGGCGTCGACGTGGGTGATCGCGGCGGCAGGCGTGCTGGCGGCCATCGAGTTCTTCGCCGACAAGATCCCCTTCGTCGACAGTGCCTGGGATGCCGTGCACACCTTCATCCGCATTCCGGCGGGGATCGTGCTGGGCGCGGCGGCGCTGGGGCAGATGGACCCGACGGTCACGGTACTTGCCGGTCTGGCCGGCGGTGCGCTGGCCGGAACGGCCCATCTGGCCAAGGCGGGCAGTCGCGCGCTGATCAATACGTCGCCGGAACCTTTCTCGAATGTCGCGGCCTCAGCCGGCGAAGATGTCTCCACGGTGGGTGGTCTGGCGCTCGCGTTCTTCCTTCCCGCCGTTTTTCTCGTGATGTTGTTGGTGTTCGTCGTGCTGGCGTGGTGGTGGTTGCCGCGTGTCTGGCGCGGATGGCGCTCGTTACTGGCGCGGGTCAAAGGATTGAGGAACGATGGGGTTCACTGAGGTTGCCCGCCAGGCATGGCGGATGTTCCTGCGCGATTGGCGCGCGGGCGAGTTGCATCTGCTTCTCGTGGCGTTGTTGCTGGCGGTGGGCGCACTGTCCAGCGTGGGTTTTCTCTCCGATCGGATGCAGGGCGGGCTTGAGCGCGATGCGCGTCAGATGCTCGCCGCCGATCTCGTCGTTCGCAGCGACGCTCCCCTGACCCCCGAATTTGCCAGGCAGGCGCAAGCCGATGGGCTGGCGACGGCCGTCATCGCCAATTTCCCCAGCATGGCCAGTGCTACCGGCCAGAGCGGCGGAAGTGGTGAAAGCGGTCAAAGCGGTCAAAGCGGCGTAAGCGGCGTAAGCGCCGGAACGAACGCGAGCCGTCTGTCCTCGCTCAAGGCGGTCAGCAGTGGTTACCCGTTGCGTGGCCGTGTGCGCATCGCGCCTGACGCTGGCGCCAACACCCCGGACGCTCCCGCCACCGACATCCCAGCCCCAGGTACCGTGTGGGTCGATGCCGCGTTGCTCGACGCGTTGCACGTCAAGCCCGGTGACAGCATCCGGGTGGGCAACCGCACGTTGCGCGTGGCGGCGGTCATCACCCGCGAGATGGATCGCGGCTACGGCTTCGGCTCGCTCGCGCCGCGCGTCATGATGCGCTTCGACGAACTGCCGTCGACCGGCCTCGTGCAGTTCGGCAGCCGCATCACCTACCGTCTGCTGGTCGCCGGCACGGACGCCCAAGTCGGCAAGTTCGCCGCATGGGCGCGTCCGGCGGCGGAGCAGGCGCGCGGTGTGCATATCGAATCGCTGGAAGACGGGCAGCCGCAGGTGCGTCAGACGCTCGATCGCGCCGAACGTTTCCTCTCGCTCGTCGCGTTGCTCGCTGCCGTGCTGGCTGCGGTGGCGGTCGGTATTGCGTCGCGGCGGTACAGCGAGCGGCATCTCGACGCCTGTGCCGTCATGCGCTGTCTGGGCCTGCCGCGCCGGGCGCTGCGCGGCATGGTGACGCTCGAATTCATCGGACTCGGTCTGATCGGCGGCGTGCTGGGCGTCGGCCTCGGCTATGCGGCGCATGAGGTGCTGCTGGCACAGTTGGGCAACGTGATTCCGGCCGGATTGCCGGCGCCGACGTGGCGTCCGGCGGTGTTCGGTCTGGCGAGTTCGCTGGTGATGCTGCTGGGCTTCGCGTTGCCGCCGTTGCTGCCGCTCTCGGAAGTCGCGCCGCTGCATGTGCTGCGTCGCGATGTGGTTGGCGGCGCACGCCGTCAGGGATGGCTCGCCTATGGGGCCAGCGCGTTGGCATTCGGCGCGCTGTTGCTCTTTGCGGCGCGCGATTTGCGCCTCGGTGCGATGGTGGCGGGCGGTTTTATCGCCGGTGCGATCGTGTTTGGCGTGCTGGCCTGGCTGGCAATCCGCGTGCTTGCGGCGTGGGCGCGACGCCACGGTGCGGCCGGCGGGGCCATGGGCGGCATCGGCTGGCGCTACGCGGTGGCGGGGTTGCGTCGTCGCGGGCTTGGCAGCGCGCTGCAAGTGGTGGCGCTGGGCCTGGGGTTGATGGCGCTGCTGCTGCTCGCCGTCACGCGCAACGATCTGGTGGCCGGCTGGCGTCAATCGACACCGGCAGACGCGCCGAACCGTTTCGTCATCGACATTCAGCCGGGGCAGGACACGCCGGTTCTCACTCAGCTTCACGCGGCAGGATTGCCCGACGTGCAACTCTCGCCGATGATTCGCGCGCGACTCACGGCCATCAACGACAAGCCGGTGACCGGCGAGAGCTATACGGAGGAGCGGGCGAGACGTCTCGCCGAGCGTGAGTTCAACCTGTCGTACACGTCGGCCTTGCCCGACGGGAACCGTGTGACGGCCGGTCAATGGTATGGCGATGCGTCCAAACCACAGATCTCCATGGAAGAAGGCATTGCGAAGACGCTGGGCCTGAAGCTGGGCGACGTGTTGCGGTTCGAAGTCACGGGGCAGACCATCGACGCGCCGATCACCAGCCTGCGCAAGCTCGATTGGGGATCGATGCGCGTGAACTTCTTTGTCGTGATGCCGCCGGCGGCGCTGCACGATTTTCCGATGACGTGGATTACGTCGTTCCATCTGGAACCGCAGCAGCAGGGCGTGGCGGACGCGCTGGTGCGTCAGTTCCCGAACGTGACGGTGATCGACACGGGTGCCTTGCTCGCGCAGATTCAGCAGATTCTGTCGCAGGTCATCGATGCCGTGCAGGCGCTCTTCCTGTTCACGCTCGCCGCCGGCGTGCTGGTGCTTTACGCGGCGCTTGCGGGCACGCGTGACGAACGCATGCGCGAGAGCGGCATTCTGCGTGCGCTCGGGGCGTCGTCGCGACAGCTTCGCGATGTGCATCTGGCCGAGCTGGTGACGGTCGGCGCGCTCGCCGGGCTGCTGGCATCGTTGGGCGCCGGTGCGCTGGGCTGGGCGCTGGCGCGTTATGTCTTCGAGTTCGCGCTGAGCTTCAATCTCTGGTTGCCGGTGCTGGGCATCGGTGCCGGTGTGCTGTGTGCATTGATCGGTGGATGGAGCGGTCTGCGGGCGGTGCTGCGTCAGTCGGCACTGCGCACGTTGCGCGAAATCTGAGTCTCTCGAAGGGGCGGCGCGCGACAGCGTCTCGCGCCGCAACCGCAGCCTCCGAGATTTCGAGACGGCGATCATGGCAGGCCTGACGGGCCTCGGGCACAATATCGGCCATGACGACCGAAAACACCTCCCAAACCTCTCCGGCGGACGACGATGCGCAGGACACGCCTGCCCAGCCGACCGCCTTTTCGCTGCTCGGCGGCGAGCCGCGCGTGCGCGAACTCGTCGACCGTTTCTACGACCTGATGGATCTGGAGCCCGAGTTCGCGGGCATCCGTGGCATGCATCCGGCGTCGCTCGACGGATCGCGCGATAAACTCTTCTGGTTTCTGTGCGGCTGGCTGGGCGGGCCGAACCATTACATCGAACGATTCGGTCATCCGATGCTGCGCGCACGCCATCTGCCGTTTCCGATTGCGTCGAGCGAGCGCGACCAGTGGCTGCGCTGCATGGCGCTGGCGATGCAGGATATCGACGTCGAGGCCACCTTGCAGGAGCGTCTGATGCAGGCCTTCTACGGCACTGCGGACTGGATGCGCAACAAGGCGGGCTGAGGCGAGCTAAGGCGAGCTAAGGCGCTTCCGGGCAGATATCAGAGATTCATGACGAGCGGCGTGTCCGAGGCGTTCGCCACGCTCGACGACACACTTTTCAGTGACCGGTCGTCCATGCCGCTGTCGTCCGAGGCTTCGCCGGCTTCGAGATCCCATTCGGCGTCCCTGACCCGATAACGTCCTTCAGTGCCGAACCCGTCCTCGTAGTTCAAGGCACGTTCGACGACATCCATATTGCGTTTGGCTTCCCTGGCGCTCATCCAGTCGACGACGCCGGTTGTCAAGGCATCGCCGAACAGGCGGTAGGCCAATGCCGCGAATCCGATGCAGTTCTGTAGGGTGTCGAGGTGTTGTAACTCGGTGCCCGGTGCTTCGGATGGCGACGGCAAGCCCAACGGCGCGGACGTCGACGTCTCGTCCATTTCCTGCTTGCTTTCATGTCCGCCCGCAAGCACCCCGGTGCCGTTGACGAACAGCATCATCGACGTGCCGAGCAGGGTTGTTTGATACTTCCCGCCGTAAGTCTCGAGGTGCTTCGAGCCGACGAGTTTTCCGGCCGACGCCATCCATGCCGTATTTTGGATTTGTGCGCTGGTCGACGACGGATTGCAGTATTTTCCGACGGCAACGGCCAAATCCATCAAGCTCGAAAGCGACGCGGCAGTGGCAGTGGAAAGCGTAACTTGATGGGCCGTGGAAAGCGTGCTGCTTTCATAGGTTTCCTTGATCGTGCTCAGGCTGGCCGCGCCCAATGCGCTGGCACTCAGCACGAAATTGCTGATGTGCTGAAACAACGCGGCAAATCGACCGACGGCCGGCGGCGACGGTGCGAACTCCTCCAGCGATCCGGCTTTTCGCGCGAGTGCGCTGAGCGCGTCGCCCGCGTCGGTCTTGAATGATGTCCCGTCGTTGCCGGGAAACCGCGTGCCGGTGGCGAGCGACGGGGAAATCGATGGGGTGTTGGGGGAGAAGCGAGGGCTGTGCATCGAGGGGCAAATCCTTGATCAAAATGGCGGGACGAGGTGAGTCAGAGGCTGTCGAGCAGGCGCGTCAGGTTGTCGTGCAGACCCGCGTGGCGATTCGAGCACCGCACCATTTCCAGTGCGTCGCTGGCCATCTCGCGAGCCGTGTGCGCATCGCCCAGTTGCTGCATGCAAATAGCGGCGAAGTAGAGCGGCTCGGGATTGCCGTATTCGCGTGACACCGCAACCATGAGCGGCGCCACGGCATGTTCGTGGTCACCGAGTTGGCAGAGCACATAACCGAACGCCTTGTAGACGTCGGCGTGCTCGGGAAGCGCGCTGCATAGGACGGCAAAGGCCCGCGCCGCGCCTTCCAGATCGTTCGCGGCATGGAGGGCGTATGCGTGCGCGAGTGCGCTGGCGTCGACCGGTCCGTTGATGTGCCCATGGAGACACGAATTGGTGGAGGCGCCGGGCTCGCGTTCCATGAAGTCACGCGCAGGTGGTCGAGCGAAGGTGCCCGGCGCGTATGGGTTGCGCTGGGCAATGTGGGGTCTCGTCATGGCAGGTTTCCTTGCTGATGCTTCGAATTCGATCGCGTGGATGCGACCGCCACGTAATGTGCGGCTCACACAAAGTTGCGGCTATTGCACCGCGACAAACGGTGTCGAGAATTCGCGCAAGTTGCGGGCGGTTGGGGCACGCCCTATGGGATTTGAGGCGTCAGGGACTAAAGCGGGCGCGCTTGGGCGATGGCTCAGGAACCTGCCGCAGTGGCCGATAACGTCGACCGTACCGGCATTGGGGCGTGCGATTGTGCCTTGCCATGAGAACCGAAGTCGCGCGAATATGTCCCGTTCCCAAAGGAGGCACCATGACCACCGAAGCGCTGTTTCGACAAGACGCCTATCTGCGCCAATGTGAGGCGCGCATCACCCATATCGACGAGACGGGCATCATGCTCGACCGCACCGTGTTCTATCCGCTAGGCGGCGGACAGGCGGGCGACGCCGGTACGTTCGTGCTTGCCGACGGCACGCGTCTGAGCATTGCCGACACACGCAAATCGAAGCGCGAAGGCGCGACGCCGGACGATGCGGTGCATGTGCCGGCCGAGGGGCAAGCCGATGCACTGGCCGGGTTGTCGGTCGGCGATGTCGTCCAGGCGGAAATCGATTGGGCGCGACGCTTCCGGCATATGCGGTTTCATACGGCGTCGCATCTGATGTGCGCCGTGCTGCCGCACCCGGTCGATGGTTGCAGCATCACCACGGAATACGCGCGGCTCGATTTCGTCACGAATGATCCCATCGAGCGCGAGACGGTCGAGGCCGGGCTGGCGGCGCTGATCGAGGCCGCGCGCCCGGTGGCGATCGATAGCATCAGCGACGAGGAGATGGCCGCGCGTCCGGAGCTGGTTCGCACGATGAGCGTGAAGCCGCCGGTCGGGCTGGGGCGCGTGCGTCTGGTGCGCATCGAGGGCATCGACTTGCAGCCGTGCGGCGGCACACATGTGGCGAACACGTCGGAAATCGGTGCGCTGCGCGTGGCGAAGATCGAAAAGAAGACGTCTCGCACGCGTCGGGTGGTGTTGGCATTCGCCTGAGTCTGGCATCATCGGCCCATCCCTCATTTCCTTCAGGACGTTCGATGGCGACGCCAGCAGCAGAGATTTCGACGCAATCACAACCGATGCAACCGTGGCAAGCGGTGCTTGATTTCTGGTTCGGAACGCCGGATGCGGAGGTGTACGGGATGGCGCGTCCCGAATGGTTCCGTAAGTCGGATGCGTTCGACGAAGCGATTCGTGCCCGCTTTGGCGCGTTACATGCGCGTGCCGTTGCGGGGGAATTGAGTGATTGGGCCGATACGCCGCTCGGCGCATGCGCGTTGATCGTGATGCTCGATCAGTTCTCGCGCAATCTCTTCCGGCATCGGGCTGAGGCGTTCGCCGGGGACGCGCAGGCGCTGGCGGTGGCGCGGCGTCTGGTGGAGGCGGGGGACGATCGTCGGTTGCCGACCGCGCAACACCGTGTCTTCGTCTATTTGCCTTTCGAGCACGACGAGTCGTTGGAAAGCCAGCATCTCTCGCTGGCGTTATATGAGCAACTGGCGCAGGCGTCGGGGCTCGTGGACAACCTCGATTACGCGCGCAAGCACGCCGTCATCATCGAGCGTTTCGGCCGGTATCCGCACCGCAACGCGGCCTTGGGACGTGCATCGACGCCCGAGGAAATCGCGTTTCTCAAGGAGCCGGGATCGTCGTTTTGACGCGTCGGCTTTGGTGCCAGTGAATGGCGAAGAATCCGATGACGTACGCGAGAATGCCGCCGACCACGGCGAAGGCGGCCAACCCGGCGCAGAGATACAGGGTCGCGGCGCCGAAGTTGAACTGCGTCAGTTGTGTCCAGACGCTCTCGCTCGCATGCGCCGCCGCCGCGACTGTCGCTTCGATCTCGGCCTTGGGGGACCAGTCGAGCATCCAGCGCCCCACGCGATGCGCCCCCAGATAGACGAACGGCACGGTCAGCGGGTTGGTGATCAGCGTGCCGGCGGTGGCAAGAAACAGATTCCCGCGCATGAACGCAGCGACGAGAATCGCCACCGGCATTTGCGCCACGGGTAACAAGAAACCGAAAAAGACACCACACGCCAACCCGGCCGCGACCCCCCGCGGCGTGGCCTGCCACAAGCTACGGCGCAGCAACAATCCGGCGTGCGGGCGCAACCAGCGCGAGCGCAGCAGTCGCATCGGGCGAAGCATCTTTAACATCATGGGCAGGTTGCTCGTCGGAGGATGTGGACCCAGGCGGGCATGGGGGAAGCGGCGCAGCACGGTCAAATGGCCGCATACAACGGATGTCAGAGTGTGGCGGGGGGCAAGAGTTCAATGCAGCCCCAGACTCACGCTGTTGCCGGGAGATGTCACAAGATGCCGGTAAGACGCCGCCGAACAAGCCGACGAACAAACCGACGAACGGCGGGCGTGCGATATCGCTGAAGGGCGTAGAGGGCCGTGCGGGACCGGGCGTTGACGCGGTAAGACGGCGGGAAGGCGAGCGGAGAGGAGCGCCGCAATTTTGGCAAACAGCGATGGCAATGAGCGGCAAGATCGGCAGGAGCGATCGCGAGGCCGATGGAATGCCGAAGGGTGGTGCGCGGCGGCGAGGGGACTTGAGAAGGCACTGCGCGGCATGGCTGCCGCGCAGCGATCACATCGAAGGGCTTAGATCTGCGAGCGCTGATCCGACCAGCGATCGATTTGCGCCGGCTTGAAGCTGCGCATCGTGTCGAGCAGTGTTTCCGGCGACGAGGCGATTTGCAACTGATCGAGTTGCGGTGCCTTCAGGAACTGCTCGGTCACCATCGACTTGAGGAAGACCATCAGCGGATCGTAGTACTGCTCGACGTTGAGCAGGCCGATCGGCTTCGCGTGATAGCCGATTTGCAGCCACGTGAACACCTCGAACAGCTCTTCGCACGTGCCGATGCCACCCGGCATGGCGATGAAGGCGTCCGAGAGGTCGGCCATCATCTGCTTGCGCTGGTGCATGTTTTCGACGACATGCAGCTCCGTCAGCCCGGTATGACCGACTTCCCTGGCCATCAGCGCCTTCGGGATGATGCCGACGGCCTCGCCGCCATGCGCGAGCACGGCGTCCGCGATGATGCCCATCAAGCCGACCTTGCCGCCGCCGTACACCAGACGGATCCCGGCTTCGGCCATGCGACGGCCCAGTTCGCGGGCCGCTTCAGCGTATGCAGGACGCACACCCGTGGCGGCGCCGCAGTAGATACAAATGGATTTGACTTCCGACGACATGCCTTACTGCGCTCCCTTGGACGAGGATTCCCGAGCCATCTTGTCATAAAGCTCGCGCGACTTGCCCTTCAGATACGGGGCCATCTGCGAGAGGATGTGATAGCTCGACTGATGCAACCCCGCACCGATTTCTTCAGGATCGTTGTACTTGCGCGGGTTCATCACGAATTGGTACGACAACCAGTACGTGGACAACACCACCATGTTGGTGGTCACGACATCGATCTGTTCCGGCGTAATCTCCATTTCGCCGTCGGCCACGAGCAGGTCGCACATCTCGCGTGCGAAACGCTTCTTGTGGCCCACGATCTGCTTGAAATGCGTCTCGAGCGTGCGGTTGCGCGCCAGCAGGTCGTTCAGGTCGCGGTAGAGAAAACGGAAGCGCCACAGGAACTCGGACATGTATTGCAGATACGTCCAGACTTCGTCGAGCGTGGGCTTGTGGTCATCGGGCAGCCGCAGACGCCGTTCGATTTCCTGCTCGAACTGCGCGAAGATGCTGTTGATGATGTCGTCTTTGTTGCGGAAGTGATAGTACAGATTGCCGGGGCTGATTTTCATCTCCTCGGCAATCGTGGTGGTAGTGACGTTGGGTTCGCCGATTTCGTTGAAGAGTCGCAGCGACACTTCAAGAATTCGTTCGCGGGTTCGGCGTGGCGGCTTTGCTTCCATGTCTGTCGGCCCCGGTTAGCGGCAAGCTCGGCGAAGGATGTTCTCCGCTTGCGTTTATGAGTTGAGTGTCAGGTATACGGCGACCGATTATACCCGGCAGCCGACCGGTGCCAAGCATGGGGGCGGGGCAGGAAGCGCGATATCAGAAAAACGCCGTACGTACGAGTTCCACGATGACGGGCCCCGCAAGCGAAGCCCAGGTGAGCAGACACAGGCCGAGGGCGACGAGGACGGCGGCACTGCCGAAATCCTTGGCGCGCTTGGACAGTTCATGCCGTTCCAGTGAAATCCGGTCGATGGCGGCCTCGATGCTCGAATTGACCAGCTCGATGATGAGCACCAGCAGGATCGATCCGATCAGCAGGACACGTTCGACGGCGGTGACCGGCAGGAAAATGGCTGCCGGCAGCAGAATGGCGGCGAGCGCGAGTTCCTGACGGAAAGCGCTCTCCTCGAACACGGCAAACTTGAATCCGGACAGCGAATACTTCAGGGCGCGCCATGCGCGCATGACGCCCCGGTTGCCTTTGTAAGGGTTCGGTTGTTTGTCGCGTGGCGGCGGGTGATCGATGAACAAGCGTCAGGTTCCTCGCCGCAACGGGCTCTATAGGTGGGTCAGATCGCAGGCGCGAGCGACGGCTCGGGCTTGCGAGGATGCAAGTGCGAGGCAAACTCTTCCGAGGCCGCTTGCCACGAGAATCGTTCGGCCCATGCACGGGCGCTTTCTCGCGATACTTTCAGCGCGTCGAGACACGCTTCGCGCAGATCCTCACGCAGTGCGCCGCCTTCGCCTTCGGGGCAACCGTCGAGGACATCGACCGGACCCGTCACCGGAAAGGCCGCGACAGGCAGACCGCAGGCCATGGCTTCGAGCAGCACCAGACCAAACGTATCGGTGCGGCTCGGGAAGACGAAGACGTCGGCCGAGGCATACACCTTCGCCAGTTCGGGCTGCGAAAGCATGCCGAGATAGTTCACATCGGGGTAGCGCGAGCGGAGTTCGGCCAGTTGCGGCCCTTCGCCTGCGACCCATTTCGAGCCAGGCAGATCCAGCTTCAGGAAGGCTTCGATGTTCTTCTCCACGGCAACGCGCCCCACGTAGAGGAAAATCGGATGTGCTGAATTTAGCACATGTGCTTCCTGCACACGGAAGATGTCGAGATCGACGCCGCGCGTCCACAACACGACGTTGTTGAAACCGTTGGCTTCCAGGTCGCGCTTGACCACGGGGGTCGGCGCCATGACGGCGCGCGACGGCTTGTGGAACCAGCGCAGAAAGCGGTAGGTGGTGGTCAGCGGAAAGCCGAAGCGCGCCTGCACGTATTCGGGGAAGCGCGTGTGATAGGCGGTGGTGAATGGAAAGTCGTTGCGCAGCGCCCACTTGCGCGCGGCCATGCCGAGCGGTCCTTCGGTGGCGATATGCAGCGCGTCCGGTGCGAATTCCTCGATGCGCCGCGAGACACGGCCCCCGGCGAAGAAGGCGAGACGAATTTCCGGATAAGTGGGGCACGGGATCGTGCGGAATTCCTGCGGCGTGAGCAGCTCGACGCGATGGCCGGCAGCTTCCAACTGAGCGCGCGTGTTCTTCAACGTGCGGACCACGCCGTTGATCTGCGGATCCCAGGCGTCGGTGATGATCATGATTTTCATCGGGCGCTCCTTCGCGCACATGGCGCGGGTGGAATGACACGCGCAGCCGCGCGTGAAGGGGTAAGGGGGGAGTGCGCCAGTCGTCTCAGGCGCTCACCGGCGTGGCTTTCACGCTCACGCGCGTGTCGCGTTTTTGCGTCCAGTAGATGATCTTCAACTCGCCCTCCATCGTCTCGACGAGTGCCGACAGACTCTCGACCCAGTCCCCGTCGTTGCAGTAGAGCAGGCCGTCGATCTCGCGGATTTCGGGCTTGTGGATGTGGCCGCAGACGACGCCGTCGCAACCCCGGCGACGTGCTTCGTCCGCCATCACATTCTCGAAGGCCGAAATGAAGTTCACGGCGTTCTTCACCTGATGCTTCAGGTACTGCGAGAGCGACCAGTACGGGAAGCCGAAACGCGTGCGTACACGGTTGAACCAGCGGTTGAGCAGCAGCGTGAGCGTGTAGAGCGAGTCGCCGAGATAGGCGAGCCACTTGGCGTGCTGGATCACGCCGTCGAACAGGTCGCCGTGGGTGATCCACAGGCGTTTGCCCGACAACGTGGTGTGAAAGGCTTCGTCGCGCACGGCGATGTCGCCGAAGGCCAGCCCGCAGAACTGGCGCGCGGCTTCGTCGTGATTGCCCGGGACATAGATGACTTGCGTGCCCTTGCGCGCGCGGCGCAGCATCTTCTGCACGACATCGTTGTGCGCCTGCGGCCAGTGCCAGCCCTTACGCAGATGCCAGCCGTCGATGATGTCACCGACCAGATACAGATAGTCCGAATCGTGGTGGCGCAGGAAGTCGAGCAGGTATTCGGCCTGACAACCTTGCGTGCCGAGGTGAATGTCGGAGAGCCAGATCGTGCGGTAGCGGGTGATGCCCTCGGGCGGCGGGTCGAGCGGGTCGGGGGTGTCCGGCGGCAGATCGATCGTGGAAGGCGGCGCGGCGGGTGGGGGGGCGGGCGGGGAGGCGGGGCGGCCCGGCGGGGTGTCTGCGAAGTGACCGGCGCGAGCCGCTGGTGTGGGGATCGGCAACTCGAAGGTGGGTGTCGTCGTCATAGCGGCTCGCACGTCGCGTTGAACATGCGTGCATTGCGCCATGCCTTCGTGAAGGGAAGATGACAGTCATGCGCGTGTCGCGAAAGTGTCTTTTGACGTCGCGCAGATGCGACAGCCGTCGAAGCGGGACAAGCCGCTTGCCATGCCCTCAGACACCCGTGTGCCGTGCGCGTCAGTTCGGGTGACGCAATCCCTGTGCAACGCGTTCGAGCGTTTCCAGCACCAGTGCCCGTGAGCGTGGGTGCGTGCCGAGCGACACGTGGCCGAGCCCTTCCAGCGCGATGTTGTGCGCGCCTGGCAGCACCGACGTGCGCACGGGATACACCACGTTGTCGTGCGCGGTATAGATCGACGTGATGCGCGCGCGTGCCGTGTCGTTTTCGCCGTTGGCGAGCGCCACGAGCCAGTCGCTGCCGATGCTCATCTGGCGTACGTTGCGTCCAATGCCATGCCGCGCGTGAAGCGTGCCGAAGTGCGGCGAGCCCAGCGTGACCGTATGCACGACGGGCAGCGTCGGATAGCGCCGCAGACAGGCGCGTGCCGCGAGGCCGCCCATGCTGTGGCCGACGATGACGACCGGCGCGCGTGTGCGTTCGGCAAGCGCCTGTACGGCGCCCGCGATGGTGTCGGCGTAGTCGTCGATGTCGCCGAGCAGCGGGGCGAGGTTGATGGCGTCGCAATGATAGCCGGCGTCTGCCAGATGGCGCGAGAAGCGCAGCCAGAACGCCCGGTTACAGCCGTAGCCATGCAGCAGCAGAACGGCCACGGGGCGCGCCGGACCACTGGGTGCGGCCAGTGGCGCGGCACTGAACCACGGCTGGTAGATGTCGAGCAACAGGATCGACGCCGCGCATTCGTAAGCCCAGACCGCGATGTTGGTGCCGGCGAGCGTGCGGCGCTCGGGCGTGGGATCGCCATGCGCGGCCATGACGAAGCCCGCAGCGAGACCGATGGCGTGAGAGACGGGCAACCACAGGATCGTCCAGAGGAACGTGGTCCAGGGGCTGTGCCAGGCCGACCAGGTCGCGATGGCAACGACGATCGACAGCGCGATCTCGACGCCGCCATAAACCAGATGCGGGCGGGAGGCGCGCAATGCGACGGCGCTGGCGGCGGGGGGCGTGCTCATCGTCTCGTCATTTGTCGAGGACGCTGACGAGCCGCGTGCCTGCGAGCCGGTCATGCACGAACTGATGGTCGGGCATCACGCGCATGGCCAGCGCCCAGAGCACGATCCAGCCGGCGAGCAGCGCGACGCTGCTCCAGCCGGTTAAGCCGAACGCCCAGTCGATGGCCATGGCCGGGAGTACCCACAGCCAGGCAAGCACGTAGCGCATGATGGCGCGGCCGACGCGCAGCGGCTGCCCATGCGCGTCCACCAGACGGATCTTCCAGGTCTTCATCGCAAGGGTTTGGCCGCCGTGAGTCCAGAACCAGACGAAATAGGCGCCGAGAACGAGAAACAGCCACGTCTGCATGGCATGGCGGTACATGAGACCGCTGCGTTGCTGCGTCAGGGCGCTGAAGAGGTAGCCCGCCAGGAACAGCACGCCGAAGAGCAGCAGCGACTCGTAGACCATCGACAGCAGCCGGCGACGCAGCGTGGGCACGGCATAGCTGCCAGGGGCGCTGCCCTGCGAGGCATTGCGCCCGGACGTCTGCCCGGCAAACGGTTGCGAACGCGGCGGCTTGGAAGGCTGAGGCGTAGCGGAGTCGGTCATCGCAGCGTGGTCTGAGGTCTTGTTATCGGGTATTGGGTATCGGAAGTCCCGTGCCGCGTTGGCGACGTTCGCCACGTTCGGCCTGGGCGCTGTGCGTTCGCGTCGGGAGCGTCGCCCATTATGCGGAAGATTGTGCCGATGGGCCAGCGAGCCCGCCGGTCGGTGGTCCGGTGTGCCGTAATGCAAACGGCCGCCCGGAGGCGGCCGTCATGGCGTGTTGCTGCGAGTCGCTACGTGCTGATAAGCGACGTCGCGTCAGTTGTGGTGGTACAGATCGGAATTGAACGCGTCGCCGCTCTTGTCGCCATTGGCCGGGGCGGCGCTCGCCGCGCCGTTGCTGGCCGCCGACGGGACGGATGCCGCAGCGCCCGGCATCGACGCCGCAGCGGGCTGCGAGGCGGCGGGCACCGAAGCGACCGGCGCGGGAACGGGCAGCGCACCGTTCTTGGCGGCTGCGCCGGTGTCCTTGCGATGCACGGCGGCATACGGGGTCTTCACGCCCGAGCGGCCCGAGGGCGGGGCGCTCACGACGTTGGGGCGATTGGACTGCTTCTTGTCGTCGGCCGCCAGACGTTTTTTCTGTTCTTCCGTGAGCTGCTGGTACTGCTGCCACACCTGCGCCTTGCGCTCCGGCGGCAACGTCTTGGCGTTCTGGTAGCTTTCGCGCGCCAACTGGCGCTGCTCGGGCGTCAGACGCACCCAGTCGGCCATGCGGTCATGTAGGCGCTTGCGGGCCTCCGGCGACAACGTCTGGAAACGCTTGGCGATTTCGATCCACTTCTCGCGCTGGCGCTCGCTCATGCGGTTCCAGTCCTGGGAAAGTGGGGCGAGCGCTTCTTGCTGCGCCGCATTGAGCTTGGCCCAGGCGCCGCCGGGTGAGGGCAGTGCGGCCGCGGGTGCGCTGCCGTTGGCCGGGACATCGGCGCTCAGCGCGCCGACCGGGGCCGAGGACGTGCCCGGCGCGCCGTTGCCGGTCGCGGCCGACGTTGCGGCGATGGTCGGCGGGGCGTCGGACACCGGGGTGGCATCCGGTGCTTGCGAGCGGCGCAGCGCGGCCGTGCCGGCAAGAGCGGCGACGATCAGCGCGGCGACCAGGAAAAGTACGTTGCGTCGCGTCACTGGGCGGTCTTGGATGGGGGGACTACTGGGCACGCTTCACATAGGCGTTGAAGCCGTGATCGGCATAGGCCGACAGCGGCAATTCGTCGCTCAATACGGCAGCATCGATATCCGCCAGATCCTGAATGTGTTGCTGATGTTCCCAGTACGCGATGCCGGCCAGACCGATCACCAGTGCGGCGAGCGGCCAGAGCAGGCCAAGGCGGCCGAGCTTGTCGAATGCGCGGCGCGGGCCGCCGATTTCCGGCGACTGCACGGCACCCACACCCGCGAGCACCAGCGCCGGTTGCACGACGGCGACCGGTTCTGGCTTTTTGCGGGCGAGCGCCTCCTGGCGCGCGGCGGCCAGCCGGGCCGCGATGTTCGGCGACGGCGAATCGGACGCTTCGTCCAATGCCAGTCGCACGCGATGTGCGAAGCGAATTTCCCTCGTTTCCAGATCGTGACTCATAACCTGATCCCTTTTGCCTTCAACGCCTGTGCCAACGCGTGAGTAGCACGCGAGCAGTGCGTCTTGACGCTGCCCTCCGAGCACCCCATCGTGGCGGCGGTCTCGGCAACGTCCATGTCCTCCCAATAACGCATGAGGAACGCTTCCCGTTGACGTGTCGGTAGTTTCTGTATTTCTGCCTCGATCAGCGTGAGGATTTCGGCACGCGAAACCGAGTCCTCGCTGCTCTCGGTTTGCACTGACCCATCCTCGCCCAGTAAGGTTTCCAGCGGGTCGAAATCGTCGCGCTCGTCTTCGCCGGGGCCGGCCAGGTTCGAGAACAGCGTCACCCAGGTGTTGCGCACCTTCTGGCGGCGGAAATAGTCGTGAATGGTGTTCTGGAGGATGCGCGTGAACAGCAACGGCAGGTCGGCCGGCGGCTTGTCGCCGTACTTCTCGGCCAGACGGATCATCGCATCCTGAACGATATCGAGGGCGGCCTCGTCGTCGCGTACGGCATACACGGCCTGCTTGAAAGCGCGCCGTTCGATGCCTGCGAGAAAATCCGCCAGTTCCTTGTCAGATGCCATCCGGTGGGGTGCACGCAGCGTTTGCCGCTGCGCCTGTGAAATGCCGTGTAAGCGTAAAGATTACGTAAAGATCGCGTAGTCGGTGCGGATGCTACCAAAAACGCGCCTGCCTGTAACCGCTTTTGCTTCCGGTTGTGTCGCGTTGTGTCGTGTTACGACACCGGCGCATTCGCCAGCTTCCTATGATGTGAAGATTGTGCACCAGCGTGGGGTCTTGCACCGCACAGTGTGGGAATTTTGCGAAGCGAACTTCGCGACCATGCTGCAAATGCATAAACTCGCTTGACCATTTTGCTGCAAACCAGTAATGTTGCCAGTTCGCAATATCTGTGATTGTCTCAATATCGGCACGCCTATCCGGTGTGTCCATCATTCAGACGCGCAGCTTGAGCCCGGACCATAAGTTCGCGGGGAGAGCACCCGATCAAAATTTTTGCCGAAACTTTGAAAGGTCGACGATGAACATGCCAAGCGCGGAATTCTCCGAGGCGGAAGCTACACGCCACCAAAATACGACTGAAGACATGATTGGCGCCGAGATCCTCGTGCGCTCGCTTCAGGAAGAGGGAGTCGAACATCTGTGGGGTTATCCCGGCGGTTCGGTTCTCTACATCTACGACGAACTCTACAAGCAGGACAAGATCCAGCACATTCTGGTGCGCCATGAGCAGGCAGCCGTGCATGCGGCCGACGCTTATTCGCGTTCCACCGACAAAGTCGGCGTGTGCCTTGTGACGTCTGGCCCCGGCGTGACCAATGCGGTCACCGGTATCGCCACGGCGTACATGGATTCGATCCCGCTCGTCATCATTACCGGGCAGGTGCCGACGGCCGCGATCGGTCAGGACGCCTTCCAGGAATGCGATACGGTCGGTATCACGCGTCCGTGCGTGAAGCACAACTTCCTCGTGAAGGATGTGCGCGACCTCGCCGCCACCATCAAGAAAGCCTTCTATATCGCCAAGACGGGCCGTCCGGGTCCGGTGCTGGTCGACATTCCGAAGGACGTCTCCAAGGCACGTTGCCGCTTCGAATATCCGAAGTCGGTGGCGCTGCGCTCGTACAACCCGGTGACGAAGGGCCACTCGGGCCAGATCCGCAAGGCGATGAGCCTGCTGCTCTCGGCCAAGCGTCCCTATATCTATACCGGCGGCGGCATCATTCTGGCCGATGCGTCGAAGGAACTGAACCAGTTCTGCGACCTGCTCGGCTACCCGGTGACCAACACGCTCATGGGCCTGGGCGGGTATCGCGCGAGCGATCCCAAGTTCCTCGGCATGCTGGGCATGCACGGCACGTACGAAGCCAACATGGCCATGCAGCACTGCGACGTGCTCATCGCCATCGGCGCGCGCTTCGACGACCGTGTGATCGGTAACCCGGAACACTTCTCCTCGACCGCCCGCAAGATCATTCACGTCGATATCGATCCCTCGTCGATCTCCAAGCGCGTGAAGGTCGATATCCCGATCGTCGGCGACGTGAAGGAAGTGCTGCGCGAAATGATCGAGAATCTGCAAACGGCGGAACATGGCCCGGACACCGCGGCGCTCGCCGACTGGTGGAAGCAGATCGAGCAATGGCGTTCGCGCGATTGCCTCGCCTTCGATCGCGAGAGTGAAATCATCAAGCCGCAACATGTGGTCGAGACGTACTGGAAGCTTACGGACGGTGAAGCGTTCGTGTGTTCGGACGTCGGTCAGCACCAGATGTGGGCGGCTCAGTACTATCGCTTCAACAAGCCGCGCCGCTGGATCAATTCGGGCGGTCTGGGCACGATGGGCTTCGGCCTGCCGGCAGCGATGGGTGTGAAGATGGCGCATCCGGACGCAGAAGTCGCCTGTATCACCGGCGAAGGCTCGATCCAGATGTGCATTCAGGAACTCTCGACGTGCCTGCAATACCGCACGCCGGTCAAGATCCTGTCGCTCAACAACCGCTATCTGGGCATGGTTCGCCAGTGGCAGCAGATCGAGTACAGCAAGCGTTACTCCAGTTCGTACATGGATGCGCTGCCGGACTTCGTGAAGCTCGCCGAGGCGTACGGTCATGTGGGCATGCGCATCGAGAAGTCGTCGGACGTCGAGCCGGCACTGCGCGAAGCGCTGGCCCTGAAGGATCGTACGGTATTCATGGATTTCCAAACGGATCCCACCGAAAACGTCTGGCCGATGGTTCAGGCGGGCAAGGGCATCAGCGAGATGCTGCTCGGTTCGGAAGATCTGTAAGACGACGAGGCACGCTCGCGCTGCCAGCCGCTTCCGGCATTGCCGGGGCGCGGGCGCGACGTCCCAAACCAGGACAATCCGGGATACACCATGAGGCACATTATTTCTGTTTTGCTCGAAAACGAGCCGGGCGCGCTGTCGCGCGTTGTCGGGCTGTTTTCGGCACGTGGCTACAATATCGAGACCCTCACCGTCGCGCCGACCGAAGATCGTTCGCTTTCGCGCATGACGGTGGTCACGACCGGCTCCGATGACATCATCGAGCAGATCACCAAACACCTGAACCGGCTCATCGAAGTGGTGAAGGTGGTCGATCTGACCGAGGGGGCCCATATCGAGCGCGAACTCATGCTCATCAAGGTTCGCGCGGTGGGTAAAGAGCGGGAAGAGATGAAGCGGATGTCGGATATTTTCCGCGGCCGCATCATTGACGTTACGGAAAAGACCTATACGATTGAGCTCACCGGCAATTCATCGAAACTCGATGCATTTATCGAAGGGCTCGACCAGACGGCGATTCTCGAGACGGTTCGTACCGGTGGCTCGGGCATTGGGCGCGGTGAGCGCATCCTGAAGGTCTGACCGGCAACGACAACGCGGTAAGCGGATTTCGATCCATTCTGATTTCAGTTTATTTTTGGTAATACGGGACACTCCAAATGAAAGTTTTCTACGACAAAGACGCCGACCTCTCCCTCATCAAGGGCAAGCAAGTCACGATCATCGGTTACGGCTCGCAAGGTCACGCCCACGCACAGAACCTGAAGGACAGCGGCGTGAACGTGACGGTCGGTCTGCGCAAGAACGGCGCTTCGTGGAACAAGGCGGTCAACGCCGGCCTGAACACCAAGGAAGTGGCGGAAGCCGTGAAGTCGGCCGACATCGTCATGATGCTGCTGCCGGACGAGCAAATCGCTGACGTGTACAAGAACGAAGTGCACGCCAACATCAAGGAAGGCGCAGCGCTCGCGTTCGCTCACGGCTTCAACGTGCACTACGGTTGCGTGATCCCGCGTGCTGACCTCGACGTCATCATGATCGCCCCGAAGGCCCCGGGCCACACGGTGCGCTCGACGTACTCGCAAGGTGGCGGCGTGCCGCACCTGATCGCCGTCGCCCAAGACAAGTCGGGCGCCGCTCGCGACATCGCACTGTCGTACGCTGCCGCTAACGGCGGTGGCCGTGCCGGCATCATCGAGACCAACTTCCGCGAAGAAACGGAAACCGACCTGTTCGGCGAACAAGCCGTGCTGTGCGGCGGTACCGTGGAGCTGATCAAGGCCGGTTTCGAAACGCTGGTCGAAGCCGGTTACGCGCCGGAAATGGCCTACTTCGAGTGCCTGCACGAACTCAAGCTGATCGTCGACCTGATCTATGAAGGCGGTATCGCCAACATGAACTACTCGATCTCGAACAACGCCGAGTACGGCGAGTACGTCACGGGCCCGCGTGTCGTGACGGAAGAGACGAAGAAGGCCATGAAGCAGTGCCTGACCGACATCCAGACGGGCGAATACGCCAAGTCGTTCATTCTGGAAAACAAGGCAGGCGCTCCGACCCTGATCTCGCGTCGTCGTATCACGGCCGAGCACCAGATCGAGCAAGTTGGCGGCAAGCTGCGCGCGATGATGCCGTGGATCGCCAAGAACAAGCTGGTCGACCAGTCGAAGAACTAAGTTGTAAGCGCGACGTGCCGCTCGGTGCGTGGGCTGGGAAGTCTCCGGATCTCTCCGGACCCATGCATCGCTGGCAGACGATGATGGAGAGTCGGGCTCGTGGCGACACGAGGTTCGGCCATCCGTGAATCATCGTTGCGTCAGGCCGTCCGTTTTGCCGTAGCCGTTGCTATGGCAAGGCGGACGGCCTTTTTCGTTTCAAACCCAGGGCTTTTTTCGCGTCGTCGGGAGCGGTGTTGTCCGGTCTCGCGAATGTGACGCGAACGTGTCGATTGGGGAAAAAGTGTCGCCACGTCGCGCGCATTGCTACAATGCCGCCACGTCACGGTTTGGCCCGAAGCAGGCCGACCCGCTCACTCAACCGTTTTACCAAGGACGCGAGTTCAATCGCATGAATTATCCTCACCCGATCATCGCCCGCGAGGGCTGGCCCTTCCTGGGTATCGCCGTCGCCGTTGCGCTCGTCGTGCATTTCATGGCTGGCGTGTTTTGGGCCGCGCCGTTCTGGGTGATCGCCCTGTTCGTACTGCAGTTCTTCCGCGATCCGCCGCGTGAAGTGCCCCAGCAGGCCGGTGCCGTGCTGTCCCCGGCAGACGGTCGCATCGTGGCCATCGAAACCACGCAGGACCCCTATGCAGGCCGTGAAGCGCTGAAGATCAGCGTGTTCATGAACGTCTTCAATGTCCACTCGAATCGTGCGCCGGTTGACGGCACGGTGACCAAGGTGGAATATTTCCCGGGCCGCTTCTTCAACGCCGATCTGGACAAGGCATCGCTCGAGAACGAGCGTAATGCGCTGGTGATCGACGTCGGTGGCCAGATCGTCACGAGCGTGCAGGTCGCCGGTCTGATTGCGCGCCGTATCCTGTGCTACGTGAAGGCGGGCGACCGTCTCTCGCGCGGCCAGCGCTACGGCTTCATTCGCTTCGGTTCGCGTGTCGACGTGTACCTGCCGCTCGGTTCGCGTCCGCGCGTGGCCATTGGCGACAAGGTGTCCGCCACCTCGACGATCCTCGCCGAGCTGTAAGCTGCGCCGGGCTGCATCAGGGCCGTCGGCGGCGGTGTGACACGGGGTCGCACGTCGCCGGATCGTCGCGTCGGGGCTCGTATCCTGAGCGTCATGACGACACGGCCTGCAACTGCTTTCGCTTTTCGCGTTCCAATAGCGGTGATCCGTCGCGGGTTCGCCCGCAGTCTTAGGGTCAGTGAGTCGACCCTAGCATCGTCAAGGAGTTACAGATGCCGGAAAACCATCGCGGCCGCTTGCGCAACAATGTCAGGCATCTCTCGCCGTTCGGCCGTCACAAGAATCCCTCAGAGCCATCGATGAACGAAGACCACGATCCGGGTGTGGACGAGGACCTGCCGGTGCGCCCGCGCAATCGCGGCATCTATCTGCTGCCCAACGCTTTCACGACTGCCGCGCTGTTCTGCGGCTTCTTCGCCATCGTCCAGGCGATGAACGACCGCTTCGAGCAAGCCGCCATCGCGATCTTTTTCGCGATGGTGCTCGACGGCATGGACGGGCGCGTGGCCCGCATGACCAATACGCAGAGCGCCTTTGGCGAACAATACGATTCGCTCTCGGACATGACTTCGTTCGGCGTAGCGCCGGCGCTGGTGATGTACGAGTGGATTCTGCATGAGATCGGCAAGTGGGGATGGCTCGCGGCGTTCGTCTACGTTGCGGGTGCGGCGCTGCGTCTGGCCCGTTTCAATACGAACATCGGCGTGGTCGACAAGCGTTTCTTCCAGGGGCTGGCCAGCCCGGCGGCGGCGGCGCTCATTGCCGGTTTCGTCTGGATCACGATCGACAACAAGTTGCCGGTCAACGTGTTCTGGATGCCATGGGTGGCGTTTTTCCTGACGATTTACGCCGGGATGTCCATGGTCTCGAATGCGCCGTTCTACAGCGGCAAGGCGCTGGACGTGCGCCAGCGCGTGTCGTTCGGCGTGGTGCTGCTGTTCATGGTCGGCTTTATTCTGGTGTCGTCCGACCCGCCGCTGGTGCTTTTCGGCATGTTCTGCCTGTACAGCATTTCGGGCTACGTGCTGTGGGCGTTCCGCTTCCTGAAGGGCCGCCGGCAGCGGATCTTCGGTGAGGTGGACGAGTAAATCGGTCAATGCAAGGGGCGTATGAGTACGCCCCTTGTCACATCTACCTGTCAGAGTTGTCAGGTATTACGCCATCGGAATGTTCTACGCTTGACGATGGTGGCATCGAAGTACCCCCTGTGGCCCGGTCCGCGAGGTAAGGCATGCGTGACCCGGTGCCGTTTCCGTAGGTCAATGTGACGAAGGAGAAATCATGGGCATTCTGGACTTCGTGAAGGAAGCTGGCGAAGCGCTTCTCGGCAAGGCGCAGGCGGCGGAGCCGCCGCCCCCCGGCCCCGATGCCGATGCGGCCAATCGTGCGGCAGGTGAAGCCATCGAGAAATACATCGGCAGCCAGGGGCTGAGTGCGACGGCGCTCAGTGTCGAGTTCGACGGCGCGACACGTACGGCAACGGCGCGCGGCGTGGCGCCGGATCAGGCGACCAAGGAAAAGATCCTGCTGTGCTGCGGCAACGTCAGGGGTGTTGCGACGGTGAACGATCAGATGTCCGTCTCGACGGCATCCGCCGAGGCGACGTACTACACGGTCAAATCGGGCGACACGCTTTCGGCGATCTCCAAGGCGCAATACGGTGACGCCAACAAGTACAACGCCATCTTCGAGGCCAACAAGCCGATGCTTTCCAGTCCGGACAAGATTTACCCGGGGCAGGTGCTGCGGATTCCGCCGCTCTGATTCGTCGGCGGCGACGGCACCCCGATCAGCCCGGCTTCGGCCGGGCTTTGTCGTTTTGGGCGGGCGCGTTGCGCGGGGCGTGTCGTCGCCTGCAAACGCCCGTGCGCATGGGCGTTGCCGCCGATTCCCCGCGTTGCGAAAACCCCCGATTGCGACTATATTGGCGCTCATGATTTCAGGCGCCACCCCGGCTCCGGGCCTTCCTCACGCAACGCCACCGCTATGCCGTTTTTCCGCCTTCGGGCCGGCCATGCCTGCGCGCGTCGCGCGCTGATTCCCTCCCGGTAGTTGCCCGCCTCAGCGGCCGTGTGCGTGTTTGCGCGCAGGCGCTGCCGTCAGACATCAAGAACAATCCCTACGAGATCCCCACAGGAGCAAATCATGGCCGACAAGCTGATCATTTTCGACACGACCCTGCGCGACGGTGAGCAGTCGCCGGGCGCGTCGATGACGCGCGACGAGAAGATCCGCATCGCCCGCCAACTGGAGCGTCTGCGCGTGGACGTCATCGAAGCCGGCTTCGCCGCCAGCTCGAACGGCGACTTCGAATCGATCCGGGCCATCGCCGGCATCGTCAAGGACAGCACCGTGTGCTCGCTGGCCCGTGCCAACGACCGCGATATTGCCCGCGCCGCCGAAGCGCTCAAGGGGGCGAATTCGTCGCGTATCCACACGTTCATCGCCACGTCGCCGCTGCACATGGAAAAGAAGCTGCGCATGACGCCGGATCAGGTGTTCGAGCAGGCGAAGCTCGCGGTGCGCTATGCGCGTCAGTTCACTGACAACATCGAGTTCTCGCCGGAAGACGGCAGCCGTTCGGACCTGGATTTCCTGTGCCGTGTGCTCGAAGCCGTGATCAACGAAGGCGCGACGACCATCAACGTGGCCGATACGGTCGGCTATGGCGTGCCGGAGCTCTACGGTCAACTCGTGCGTACGCTGCGCGAGCGCGTGCCCAACTCGGACAAGGCGGTCTGGTCGGTGCACTGCCACAACGACCTCGGTATGGCCGTAGCGAACTCGCTGGCCGGCGTGCAGCTGGGCGGTGCGCGTCAGATCGAGTGCACGATCAACGGTCTGGGCGAGCGCGCGGGTAACACGTCGCTCGAAGAAGTCGTGATGGCGCTCAAGACCCGCAAGGATTACTTTGGTCTGGATCTGGGCATCGACACGACGCAAATCGTGCCGGCCTCGAAACTCGTCTCGCAGATCACCGGTTTCAACGTGCAGCCGAACAAGGCGGTCGTGGGCGCGAATGCCTTTGCGCACGCGTCGGGCATCCACCAGGATGGCGTGCTCAAGGCGCGCGACACCTACGAAATCATGCGCGCGGAAGATGTGGGCTGGACCGCGAACAAGATCGTGCTGGGCAAGCTCTCGGGCCGTAACGCATTCAAGCAGCGTTTGCAGGAGCTGGGCATCGAGATGGAGTCGGAGCAGGACGTGAATGCCGCGTTCGCCCGCTTCAAGGAACTCGCCGACCAGAAGGCCGAGATTTTCGACGAAGACATTCTGGCGATCGTCTCGAACGAAGCGCAGGCCGAAGGCGGCGAGCACTTCTACCTCGTGTCGATGGCCCAGCATTCGGAGACGGGCGAGCGCCCGAGCGCACGCGTGGTGTTCACCGCACAGGGCAAGGAACTGGTCGGCGAGTCGGACGGCAACGGTCCGGTCGACGCGGTGCTCAACGCCATCGAATCACAGGTCCAGAGCGGTGCCGAGCAACTGCTGTATTCGGTCAATGCCATCACGACGGGTACGCAATCGCAAGGCGAAGTGACGGTGCGTCTGTCGAAGGCGGGTCGTATCGTGAACGGCGTCGGCACGGATCCGGACATCGTCGCCGCATCGGCCAAGGCTTATCTCTCGGCGCTCAACAAGCTGTACTCGAAGGCCGAGAAGCTCAACCCGCAACTCACGCCGTAATGCGGGCGGTACAACGCATCTGTGTTGTACCGTCAGAGGCCTCTTTCGTCGACAAGCCGATGAGTTTGGTGAAGTTGACGTAAGCTGGGGCAGCCGCCAGAAATCGATGGAACCCGCCGCAAGCGCTCGCACTCTGCTCGTCAGGGGCGAGCGCTTTTGCTATTTCAACGCCGGATGGCGAGGGCCGTGCGCCTCCTGGTCATGACCTTGAGCGAGCGTGCGGGCTGCGACGATCAACGCGATACCCAGCAACGCCAGATCCTTGATCAGAAAGCCAAACGTACCGCTACCCAGGTCGGGTGTCGTCGCAATGAACGACAGGGTGACGACAAGGGTCAGCGCAACGCCCAGACTGCCCGCAAAACGGACTCGCCAGTTGCCGGTGTATGCCATCGCGAGTGCCGCGCTCAGCTCGAAGATCCCGATGAGGTTCGACACGCTTTGCTTGCTGAAAATGAGATAGAGCCAGCTCACGAGCGGATGATGGTTGACCAGCGGAAAAATGGCGGTAGCTTCGCGCGCGGTGAACTTGTATGCGCCGTAGCCGAGGAAGATGCAGACGACGCTATACAGCGCGAAGTGGTACGCGAAGCGCTCAAGACGAAGCGCAGTTGGGCAAGACGTATGAGAGGGATGCATTGGCGACGTTTCTCCAATGGGTGGGACTGAGGGGGGGGGCGCCGATGACGTGCAGGTTTAGCTCGGCTGAGCGTGACGTGCGGGCTGCAACCGCTGTGCAGCGCTGGGCCGTGGCGTGATGGGTTTCGCAGCGGCCTGCCAGCCGGTGTTGCTGACTGGCAGGCCGGCGTGCATGCCGACAGGCGCTGGGTTACTGGCCGTGGTAGATGTTATCGAGGTGCTGAATGCCGCGATAAACACGTTGCATCGCGCCCGACGCCGAGACGGTGTCGCCCGTCGCGACGCCGGTGACGCTCGTGGCATTCGTGTTGTTTGCGTCACTGCTGCCCGCTGCGGCGCGATTTCGCGACTGGCGTGCGAGCTCGGCGTTTGCCATCTGAATGTTTGCCGGATAGCGCGTGTTGTCGCTGGCAGAGGTGTACCCCACATCGTGCAGAGCCTTGAGTTCGGCGCGGACTTCCGCACGCGTTTTTCCGGCTTGCGGTGCAGCGATGGCGACGCTCGAAGCGGCGATGAGGATGGCGGTCGTGGTGGCGAGGATGGACGTGTTCATGGTGGGTATCTCCAAAAGTGCAATAGGACAAAAGGTTCCGATCAAGCAGCGCGTTGGCTACCGATCGCACCGATTAGTCGTACGGAGATGCCGGATATGACAGAGAGATGCAAAAAAAATTTTAGAAGGGTGCCGCGTCGCTTGTCGACGTTGCGCCGACGTCGCTTTGACCCGACACGATGCGCGTGGCAAGACGCAGCGTCGCGAGTTGCGACGCATAGGCCCGGCATCCACGGCAAGCGAGTAAATGGACCCGCAGGCGCACGCGCTGGCCTCGCGTGAGCGGCCGGTCGAGTTGCTCGGAGATCGAACGAGTGGCGGTGGCGCAGTTACCCAATAGCATCGTTCGTCTCCAGACCTTTGGCTGACAGGCAGGTGCGCAAGCGAGTGCGCGCACGGTAAAGCAGCACGCTGCAATGGTTGGCTTCCAGTCCGAGTTCCTGGCAGATTTCGGTGATGTCCATTTCGAGCAACTCGCGCATCGAGAACACACGACCGGTGGATTCGGGCAACGCGTTCAGACACCAGTCGAACAATTGCCAGAAATGCTGCCGGGCGACGAGTGTCTCCGGGCGTGGCCACGGGCGTGGACGTGCGTGATCCGTCCAGTGCCCGTTGTCGTTGAACAGTTCGCGGTCGAAGACGGAGTCGTCGCCGGCCTCACCCTCCAGGGCAGACGCGTTGATGGTGCGACGTCGCGCCCGCATCATGTCGATGAGCTTGTTTCGCAAAATCGCGAATACCCACGTTTTGTGCTGAGCGCGTCCCGAGAACGCATCCGACGACAGGCAGGCCGCCGTCAGGGCGTCCTGAACGACATCTTCAGCGAGATGATCGTCTCGCAACTGAAGCCGGGCGAAGCGCAGCAGGTCGCGGCGCAAGTGGGCCAGATAGGCGGGGTCGAGAGGGGAATTCGCGGGAATAGGGCGCTCTCCTGTGCTCAGAACATGTTGTTCTCCCGTTTCTCGTGCAGCGGATCCGGGCTGATTTGCGTGGTCTGGACGATGCCGTCCGGATCGAAGTAGAAGTTCATCATCGAAAACCACACGTCGTCCTGCTTGAACCGGTACGTCCAGACTTCGCGTTTCATCAGCGGGAATGCCGATGTCTCGACAGGCTCGCCGAAGTGATGCAGGACATCCGTTTTCGTCCACTTGCCGACTTCGACCTTGTTGAACTCGGTCGTCGAAAGCACCTGGGCCGTGCCCAGCAGACGGCCCTGTGCGTCGAAGTCGGCGGCGATCGTTTCTTCACCGAACGGCTTCGTCGGATACAGCCAGCGCGTGATGCCCGGCGCCAGCGCGTAGACCTCCTTCGGCTTGCCGAGCTGCGCCTGCACATCGGCTTGCGATGCCATCGGCGTCAGCGTTTGCCAGGCGGGTGTATAGCACCCGGTCAGGCCCGCGGTGAGCGAGAGCGCCAGCGCACCCGCGCTCAGCCAGCGCACGGGGGCGCTCGCCCCGGTGCGCCGGTTCCGGTGGGGGCGTGCCGTGCCGGAAGGGTCGATAGTCGACGCTTTCGAAGGAACAAAGCGGGTGTGAGTACGATACGTCATGGTGGCCCTCGTGGTCGTAGGGAATGGCCCAAAAAGCAGTGCGATGGTGGTGCGGGAACCGGGCACTGGCTGTATTTGGCTAGGATAACGCCCCTGTTCCTTATCGTGGGGGCGCTCGGCTTGCCCGGGGCAGGCGTGGCAGTTATGATTCGCGCCGGGACAGTCCTAGAGGCCTCGATGAAATCTCAAGTCTTGCTTTCGCGTATCTGTGCCGTGGTTTGCACTTTCGGCCTGCTGGCCGCTGCCAGCGTGGCGCATGCGGCGCCGCCGATTCGCCTTGCGCTCATCGAAGGGATGAGCGGGCCGTTCGGTAACGCCGGGGCGATGGTCGAGCGTAATCTGCGGTTCGCCATCGATCGCGTGAATGCGCGGGGTGGCGTGAAGTTGCGCGACGGCGCCCATCCGCTGGAACTGACGGTATTCGACAGCAAAGGGGCGGTCGAGGACAGCCTCGTCCAGCTCAAGGCGGCGGGTGACCTTGGCATTCCGTTTGTGCTCCAGGGCAACAGTTCGGCGGTAGCGTCGGCGCTGATCGATGCCATTAACAAACGCAACGCGCGTGAGCCGGGGCAGCGAATGCTGTTCTTCAACTACTCGGCCGTGGACACCGCGCTGACCAACGAGCAGTGCAGCTTCTGGCATTTCGCGTTCGACGCCAATGCCGCCATGCGCATGCAGGCGCTCACCGAAGCCATCAAGGTCGACGACAGCATTCAGAAGATCTATCTGCTCAATCAGGACTACAGCTTCGGGCGTCAGGTCGCCGGGCTGGCGCGTCAGATGATCGGGTCGAAGCGTCCCGATGTGCAGATCGTGGGCGAGCAGTTCAGCCCGGTCGGCAGAGTGAAGGATTTCACGCCATATCTGGCGCGTATCCGGGCGTCAGGGGCCGATACGGTCGTCACCGGAAGCTGGGGCAACGATCTGACGTTGCTCGTGAAGGCGGCGCGCGAGCAGGGGATGGAGCTCAAGTTCTACACGTTCTACGGCAATGCGCTGGGGGCGCCGGCGGCGCTGGGCGATGCGGGCGTAGGGCGGGTGTACGCCGTCGCCGAATGGCATCCGAATGTGGGTGGCGAGGCGTCTGACGCGTATTACAAGGCGTTCCGGGCACGTTATCCGGATGCGCGCGACGACTATCCGTTGCTGCGCATGAGCGTGATGATCGACATGATTGCCGCCGCGCTGGAGCAGGCGGGCACGACCGACGTGACGACGGTGGCGCGCGCGCTCGAGAATCGCCGGGTCCGCGAGGCGCCGGCCGATGCGTGGATGCGAGCGAACGACCACCAGATGATCGAACCGCTGTACGTGTCGGTGATGCGTCGTGCGGGCGAACCGGGGGTGAAATTCGACAACGAAGGCTCGGGCTATGGTTTCCGGACCGTCATGGAACTGCCCGCGAACAAGGTGGCGCTGCCGAGTACCTGCCGGATGGCGCGTCAGCGCTGATCGGGGGCGTGGCCTCCCGGTTAAGCGGCAAACCGTCGATTTGTCGTGAATTTCGGGATAATCCGGGGGATTTTTTAAGGATTGTTCTTGGGGTTTCCCGGATTGCAAGGCCCTGATAGCGCCTTGCGCCCCGTCTGCTGCGGCACAGCGTGGAAAAAAGTGGCGTCGTAAAGCCAGTTCCCGTATAATCGCGCACTTGCAGTTTTGTTTATGTACGGCAACGTACATGTTTTTGTAAGTTCACGGCACGGCCATTCTTCCGTGACCGCGTGTATCCAAAGGAAAGAAAATGTCGAACGCAGATATCAAGAAGTCGGACGTCGTGGCGCAATTCGCCCGCGCCGCCAATGACACCGGCTCCCCCGAAGTTCAGGTTGCGCTGCTGACCACGCGCATCAACGAACTGACCCCGCACTTCAAGGCACACATGAAGGATCACCACAGCCGCCGCGGTCTGCTGCGCATGGTGAGCCGTCGCCGTAAGCTGCTCGACTACCTCAAGGGCAAGGATGCAGACCGCTACCGCGCCCTGATCGAGAAGCTGGGCCTGCGTAAGTAAGCGATTACGATTACGACAAGATGCCTGTATCAGCGTGCTGATGCAGGCATTTTGTTTTTGGGCGGCGCCCGATCGATGTCCTGAGCGCAGGTTTGGGGGCTATCGATCCGGTGATTGTCGCGGGCTTCGGTGACGATAACGGTCACGCAAACGCTCGCGAAATGCCCGTCTGATTGTCCGGTATTACCCAGTTTATGGGGCCTCGTCGGCAAGCAGGGCTTGTGTCATTCCAGGGTCGTCTCAGCGCAAGCGGTCGCACTGAGCACCGGACTACGCTGGAATGGCATAACACTCCCCCCTGTAAGACGTCGGGATCACCCCGGCAGCGATATCGCGCCGCTGCTGCATTCGCGCGATTCGATATAGGAGTGCAAATGTTCAATAAAGTCGTCAAGTCTTTCCAATGGGGACAAAACACGGTTCGTATGGAGACCGGTGAGATTGCTCGCCAGGCATCCGGCGCCGTGCTCGTCGACATGGACGATACCGTCGTGCTCGCCACGGTCGTGGGCGCGAAGAAGGCCAAGGCTGGCCAGGATTTCTTCCCGCTGACCGTCGACTATCTGGAAAAGACTTACGCCGCCGGCAAGATCCCGGGTGGCTTCTTCAAGCGTGAAGGCCGTCCGTCGGAAAACGAAACGCTGACGTCGCGCCTGATCGACCGTCCGATTCGCCCGCTGTTCCCGGAAGGCTTCTACAACGAAGTCCAGGTCGTGGTGCAGGTCGTCTCGCTGAACCCGGAAGTGCCGGCTGACATTCCGGCCCTGATCGGCGCATCGGCCGCGCTCGCCATCTCGGGTCTGCCGTTCAACGGTCCGGTCGGCGCCGCACGCGTTGCCTACGTCGACAGCCAGTACGTGCTGAACCCGTCGCGTGAGCAGATCGCCAAGTCGAAGCTCGACCTGGTCGTCGCCGGCACGGAACAAGCCGTGCTGATGGTGGAATCGGAAGCGCAAGAGCTGCCGGAAGACGTGATGCTCGGCGCCGTGGTGTTCGGCCATGAGCAAATGCAAACGGCCATCAACGCCATTCACGATCTCGTGCGTGACGGCGGCAAGCCGGAGTGGGACTGGGCGCCGGCCGCCAAGAACGATGCGCTGATCGCACAAGTGAGCGAGCTGGCCGAAGGCTCGCTGCGCACCGCTTATCAAACGCGTGAAAAGCAAGCGCGTACGCAACAACTGCGTACCGTGAGCACGGACGTCATCGCCAAGCTGGGCGAAGCCGCTGCCGCCAAGGGCGAAGCTGCGCCGGACGACATCGAAGTCGGCAACATCCTGTTCGATCTGGAAGCCAAGATCGTGCGTAGCCAGATCCTGGCTGGCGAGCCGCGTATCGACGGCCGCGACACGCGTACCGTGCGTCCGATCACGATCCGCACCGGCGTACTGCCGCGTGCTCACGGTTCGGCCCTGTTCACGCGTGGTGAGACGCAGGCCCTCGTGGTTGCCACGCTGGGTACCAAGAGCGACGAGCAGATCATCGACGCGCTGCAAGGCGAGTACCGTGATCGCTTCATGCTGCACTACAACTTCCCGCCGTTTTCGACGGGTGAAACGGGTCGCGTGGGCTCGCCCAAGCGTCGCGAAATCGGTCACGGCCGTCTGGCCAAGCGCGCACTGGTGGCTTGCCTGCCGGGCGCCGACGATTTCGGCTACACCGTGCGTGTCGTGTCGGAAATCACCGAATCGAACGGTTCGTCGTCGATGGCTTCGGTCTGCGGCGGTAGCCTCGCCATGATGGACGCCGGTGTGCCGATGACCTCGCCGGTCGCCGGTATCGCGATGGGCCTGATCCTCGACGGCAACAAGTTTGCCGTGCTGACCGATATTCTCGGCGACGAAGATCACCTGGGCGACATGGACTTCAAGGTGGCGGGTACGTCGAATGGCGTGACTGCACTGCAGATGGACATCAAGATCCAGGGCATCACGAAGGAAATCATGCAGGTCGCGCTGGCGCAAGCCAAGGAAGGCCGCCTGCACATCCTCGCCAAGATGACGGAAGCGCAGTCGGGCGTTCGTACCGAGCTGTCGGAATTCGCACCGCGCATGGTCACCATCAAGATCAATCCGGAAAAGATCCGCGACGTGATCGGCAAGGGTGGTTCGGTGATTCGCGCGCTGACGGAAGAGACGGGCACGAGCATCGACATTTCGGACGATGGTGTGGTCACCATCGCCAGCCCGAGCGCCGAAGGCATTGCCGAAGCCAAGCGTCGTATCGAACTGATCACCGTGGAAGTCGAAGTGGGTCAGGTCTACGACGGCACCGTGCTCAAGCTGCTCGAGTTCGGCGCGATCGTCTCGGTGCTGCCGGGTAAGGACGGTCTGCTGCACATCTCGGAAATCGCCAACGAGCGTATCAAGGACATCAACGAGTACGTCAAGGAAGGTCAGGCCGTGCGCGTGAAGGTGATCCAGCAGGACGACAAGGGTCGTCTGCGTCTGTCGCACAAGGCGCTGACCGATGAAGAGAAGCAAGGTGGTCCGCTGCTCGTCAAGCGTGAAGGCGACGCCCAGTAAGCAGGGTATCGGCATGACGCAGGGCGGTGCGTAGCTGCACCGCCACTGCCGAAAGCGAAACGGCGACTCGAACGAGTCGCCGTTTTTTCATCTTTCGCACGGATTCGCAAAATAATGCGGAAAAAATGCGGGAAGGGTATTTACAGGAAATGGGTTTGTCATTAGAATCTCATTTCTCTGTTCGGGGGGTATAGCTCAGCTGGGAGAGCGCTTGCATGGCATGCAAGAGGTCAGCGGTTCGATCCCGCTTACCTCCACCACGGATTCAGAAGCTTGATTTTCAGGCTGCGTCGAAACAGCAAGATTCTTGCAAAAACGATGCAAAAAACTTGAAAATAAAGCTTCACAAGCGAAGAAATGTTGTTTAGAATAGCGTTCTTCGCGAAATGCAGTAAGCAGTTAGCGAAACAGACAAAGTTTTGACGATTTTGTCCCCTTCGTCTAGAGGCCTAGGACATCACCCTTTCACGGTGAGTACAGGGGTTCGAATCCCCTAGGGGACGCCAGAATTGGTGCCGGTAGCGAGTCGGTATCAGTTTGAAAATGCCAAGCAGTTAGTGGCGTAAAGCCCGCTGAAAGTTAGGCGGGTTTTTTTGTCGGTTTTGGAGCGGTAGTTCAGTTGGTTAGAATACCGGCCTGTCACGCCGGGGGTCGCGGGTTCGAGCCCCGTCCGCTCCGCCAAAACCTACGAAGTTCGGTGATATGCGCGTGAAAACGCAGCAATGCCGGACAACAAGCAGGAAAGCAAAGTGAGTGACATCACGATGCTGTAGCAAGTTTGGAGCGGTAGTTCAGTTGGTTAGAATACCGGCCTGTCACGCCGGGGGTCGCGGGTTCGAGCCCCGTCCGCTCCGCCAAACGAAGAAAGCCCAGGCTTAACCGCCTGGGTTTTTTTTATGTCTGTCGCAGATATGTTGGTTTGTTGCGCCGCTTTATCGATGTCCTGCAACGGGGCTATTCGGGCGCTTCAATATCGATTTTTCCCTCAGTGATTCGATCTCAAGGTGGCCTGCGGATTTTTCGCGCAATCTATGAAAAATTCGTAGATCGCGCGCATTGCGACTTCCTGCTGACAGGGCGGCTGGTTTTTTGCGCCAACTCGCCCTGAATTCAACATGCCGTGCCTCGATCACCGCACGAGGCAGGGGCGCTTCGGATCGAATTTCCAGTCGGGGATCAGGTATTGCATGGCGACGCTGTCATCGCGCGCACCCAGACCATGTTCCAGATAAAGCGCGTGAGCCGCTTCAACGGCCTCCATGTCCAGCGTGACACCCAGCCCCGGCGTCGTCGGCACCTGAACGTTGCCGTCGACGATGCGAAGGGGATTGCGCGTGAGGTACTGGCCATCCTGCCAGATCCAGTGTGTGTCGATCGCAGTGATCTTGCCGGGCGCCGCCGCGGCGACGTGAGTGAACATCGCGAGCGAAACGTCGAAATGATTGTTCGAGTGCGAGCCCCATGTCAGTCCCCATTCATGGCACATCTGGGCGACGCGCACCGAACCCTGCATCGTCCAGAAATGCGGGTCTGCCAGCGGGATGTCGACCGACTGAAGCTGAATCGCGTGACCCATCTGACGCCAGTCCGTCGCGATCATGTTGGTGGCCGTCGGCAGGCCCGTCGCGCGACGGAATTCGGCCATGACTTCGCGTCCCGAGTATCCGTTTTCTGCGCCGCAGGGATCTTCGGCATACGCGAGCACATCATGCTGGTCGCGGCACAGGCGCACCGCTTCTGCGAGCGACCATGCGCCGTTCGGGTCCAGTGTGACCCGAGCTTGCGGGAAGCGTTTGGCGAGCGCGGTGACGGCCTCGATCTCGGCATCGCCATCGAGTACGCCGCCCTTGAGCTTGAAGTCCTGAAAGCCATATCGCGCGTGGGCGGCTTCCGCCAGACGAACGACCGCGTCGGGTGTCATGGCGACTTCGGTACGAACGCGCTCCCAATCGTCACTGGCGCCTTGGTTATCTGCGTAAGCGAGATCGGTCGCCTGTCGGTCTCCAATGAAGAAGAGGTAGCCAAGCATCGCGACTTCGCTGCGCTGCTGCCCCTCGCCAAGCAGTGCGGCGACCGGGACTTCGAGGTGTTGACCGAGCAGATCAAGCAAGGCGGCCTCGAGCGCGGTCACGGCGTGGATCGTGGTGCGCAGATCGAAGGTTTGCAGGCCGCGTCCGCCGGCATCGCGGTCGGCGAACACGCGACGGGTCTGACCGAGGATTGCCTGAATGTTCGCGACCGATTGTCCGACGACGTAGGGGCGTGCGTCTTCCAGCGTCTTGCGAATCGATTCTCCGCCGGGCACTTCGCCAACGCCGGTGTGTCCGGCGCTGTCCTGGAGGATGACGAGGTTGCGCGTGAAGAAGGGGCCGTGCGCACCGCTCAGATTCAGCAGCATGCTGTCGCGGCCGGCGACGGGAACAACGCGCAATTCGGTGACGATGGGGGTTCGGCTCATGGCAGGGAACGTTGATCAGACCAAAGGGAACGAAGTGTCAGACATACATTTTGTTGTATGTCGTCAGACAACATTCTATGAAAAGTTCAGTGCGTTGCCTTTTCGGGTATACCCGTTTCGCGATGACCACGTCGTCATGAAGGCGTTGTGAGTTAAGGGATTTGGCCGTGTAGGTGTCTGATGCCAGCCGGACTAGAGGGGGGCTGGCATATCGCTTTGCGATTGTTGTCGTACAACAATCGAAGACGAGGAGGGGCGGATACTACGTTGCAAGTACCGTCCGGCGTGTGCGCGTCGCTCAATACTCAACGTGCCTTCGCGTGAACGACCCATCGCAGGTACATCAGCAGCCCGACGGCGGCGACCGCAACGCTGGCACTGTTGGCCGCCCAGAAGCCCGTTGCACCGTGCAGCCAGGCGGGGGAGACACCGCCGACGTCGAAACCCAGGACATAACCGCCGCCCAGGCCGACGCCCCACAAGGACACGGCATAGATGACCGTCGGCACGACCGCCACCTTCCATGCGCGAAGCACGAAGACAGCGTTGACCTGAAGCGCATCGAAGATGTGATAAACGGCGACGATGGCGAGCAGCGGCGTGGTGACGGCGGCGACCAGCGGATCGGCGGTATAGGCGGCGAGAACCAATGGTCGGCACAGCCACATCAGCGCAGCCATCACCAGCCCCAAAGTCCCTGCGAGCTCGACGCCCCGGCGTCCCACCAACTGCGCAGCTTTGAAGTCACGCGAGCCGATGGCTTGGGCGGTGAGTGTTGCCGTCGCGATGCCGATCGACATCGGCAGCATGTACATGAGTGCGCCGAGGTTCGCGGCGATCTGGTGGCCGGCGAGGGTGACGTCTCCCAGGCGGGCGATGAAGATCGCCATGAACGAGTACGCCGTCACTTCGATCAGGTAGCTCAGCCCCATCGGCACGCCGAGCTTCAGCAGCGCGCGGATTGCCTGCCATTGCGGCCAGCAGAACTTCGCGAAGACGCCGAACTCGCGCAGCTTCGGGTGGCGCGCCATGAGCGTAAGTCCCAGCCCGCACGACACCCAGTTGATGGCGGTGGTGGCGATGGCGCAGCCGGTGCTGCCCAGTGCCGGAATGCCGAACCGCTCGACGCCGTAAATCAGGGCGAGGTTCAGCGGCACCTTGAGGGCCAGCCCTGTCACCTGAATGACCATGACGATGCGTGGCTGCGCGACGGCCGTCGACAGCGACGAATACACACGAAACAGCATGGCGGCAGGCAGGCCGTACGCGAGGATGTGTAGATACGCACTTGCGCGGGCTTCGAGTTCGGGTGTCGCTTGCGAGAGACGCAGGATGAACTGTGGATGCGACAGCACCAGGAACCCCGGAATCGCGAGGAATAGCGCGAGCCAGAACGTCTGACGCACCTCTTCGCCGATCGCGGTGCGCTCACCCGCGCCGTAAAGCTGTGCGGCGATGGGGGAGAGCGCGACGAGAATGCCCATCAGGCCCACGTAGACCGTGATGTAGATCGAGCCGCCGAGGGCCAGCGATGCCAGATCGAACGCGGATGCGCGTCCGACCATGGCGGTATCCATCACCCCGAAGGCGATGACGGCCAATTGACCAATCAGAACCGGCCACGCGAGTGTGGCAATGCGTTTGATGTCGTGCCACATGGTGAGGGTCGGTGACGGTGGCGAGCGATCAGCGCGGGCGCGCGGCGCGCCGCCACGGACGTTCCTGGAGCACGTAGAGACGGAAGCGCTCGTCGCGGTCGGCCGCGCGGCGGCCTTCCCAGAGTTGGCGCCATTCGTACGGCGCGAGCGACAGCGGTTCGCTGTAATCCTGTGAATCCTGACGCAGCAGCACGTCGCAATCGTCGTCTGCCGAACCGAAGCGCATGTTGCCGAAGTACGCGAACGACGCGAGCTGTGCGTCGCCCACTCTTGCGGTACGGATGCAGGTGTAATCGGCGGGCAGGTGTGCCGAGATCTGCGCGGCCACGTCGCGATACGTGCGCCCGTAGTTCACGACCGGCAGCCAGAGCGTCATGAGCAGCACCCACATCAGGGTCGTGCCGCCGGACGACAGCACCACGCTGCGCCACAGCACCTTCGGGCTGCGCGACACGCGCCATGCCACGAGCGTCACCCAGGCACCCGTGACGAGCAGGGCGCTGATGAGCGTGATCCAGCTGAATTCCGGGGCAAAGCCGGGCACAAGGCGTCGCAGATTACGTGCCGTCGAGGCCGGGAAGCCGGTAATGCCTGCGAGCCAGACGATCCATACGAAGCCCGCCAGCACGGTGAACGAGAGTACGGCGAACCAGTCGATGGCGTTGACCGTGCCGCGCTTGAGCGTGGGCAAACCGAATGCCGCGATGATGGACAGTGCGGGCAGCACCAGCATGAAGAGCTGGTTGCCCTGATGCGCTTGCAGCACGATCAGCACAAGCAGCGTGATAGCGAAGACGAGCGAGATGGCGATATGCGGCGCGCGTCGCATACCGCGCCAGGAATACAGTGACCACGCCGCCAGCGGCCATGCTGGCCACGCGAACAGTGCGAGGTTCTTGACGATATAGCTCAGCGAGCTGAGTGTCGGTCCGCTGAAGGTGTCTACGCCGATGTCGGCCCATTCGCCGAGCCAGCGACGTGCACCGTCTGCGAACTTGAGCGCGGCGAGCGGCCAGGTGCAGGCGAGGAGCAACGTGATGGGGGTGGACACCAGCAACAGCATGCGCAGGGGCAGAGCGCGGCACACCACGGCGGCGACGATGCCGGCGATCCACAGCGAGAGCGTCATCAGCGGTGAAGACGCGAGCGCCATGCCGCCGAGCGCGAAGCCGAACCACACGGCGCCCTGGCGCGGCTTGTCCAGACTGCGCACCAGACCGTAGATGGCCATCGAGATGAGCGTGAGCTGTCCGACCGTTGCCGTGGTTTCATGACCGCGTTCGGCCAGACCGAAACAGGCCAGCAGAATCAGCAGCGCGCCGTCGGCAAGCGTGCGGCCGTAGTCGCGCGGCTCGGGTTCGCCACCGAAAGCGTATTTGAACGGTTGCACTTCCGGGCGGCGACCGAGCAGATAGGTGCCGTACCAGATGAACGTGCAGGTGATGTAGAAGCAGAGGCCTGTGACGATGCGGGCGGCGTCGGGCGCGTCGAGCCATGAGAAAGCGCGAATGGCGAGCGCACCGAGCCACGAGACAAGCGGGCCGTTATCGTAAATGGGTTTGCCTGCGATGTTCGGCAGCAGCCAGTCGGACAAATGACCATGGGCCATCGTCCACATGATGCCGAAGCCGGCAGCGTCTTCGTTTTTCCACGGGTCGCGACCAAACAACCCCGCCAGCACATAGATGACGCAAATGGCGATCAGCAGCGAACGCGGCAGCGCGCTGGTGGCGGAGGCAGTGATGCGAACTCGTTTCATAGGCAATACGGCAGGACCGGCAGAGCGGCCGGATCGGGAAAGCGGAGGGGATGGCCGGAAATGACCCGGGGGTCAAACCTGCGGCAACGCGTGGTGCCAACCTGGAGGAAGGCCCGGGGCGCCCGGAAAAGCCGACAGTATGACAGTAACCGATGAAATGGCGCAGAACAGAACCAAGAAAAAAGGGCAGCCTGAGCTGCCCCTTTCCAACACTTTCCGCAACGCCGGGGTATTGCCCCTGATGCACTGGCCCGCCATCGTCTGCCGGGCCCCGCATCGCGTTGTGCGGCGATCTGCCTGTAAAACTTAGGCAGCCTTGCCGCCGGCGCGGTTGCCGAACTTCTTGCGGAACTTGTCCACACGACCTTCCGCGTCCATGATGCGGGTTTCGCCGGTGTAGAAGTTGTGCGATGCCGACGACGTATCCAGCTTCACGAGCGGGTAGGTCTTGCCGTCGATTTCGATGCTTTCCTTCGACTGAACCGTCGAGCGGCAGATGAACTGGAAGTCGATGCCCGGGGTCATGTCCTTGAACACGACTTCGCGGTAATTCGGGTGAATGCCTTCTTTCATGATGGGCCTTGAGTTAAGTCGGTAGCCAGCCTGCGCGAGTCACCTGACTCGCTAACGCAATTGCCGTCTTGTGACGGAATACGCGTCGACCACTTTCCGGATTTGGAAAACGCGCATTATGCCACGAAAACCACAATTTTCGCAAAGTTTTCATGGGGTTGCGGCAGACCCGGGCGTCACGGGCGGCGTGGCGTCCGGCAGCGCGCCGACTGGCGCGGCGGGATCTTGCCGGAAATAGCGCGAAAACAGCGCGTACAGGGCCGGATATTCGTGCCGGAAGGCCTCCGGGGCCACGAAGAACGCTTCGGCGCATACCGCGAAGAATTCCGACTCGTGTTCCGTCGCATAGGGATCGAGCAGTGAGGTCGACGCGAAGGCATCCCAGTCGGCGTCCGGGACATTCGCCACGTGGTGACAGAACTCCTCGTAGGCCGGGTCGAAGACGTTGCACCACACTTCCGGCGTCAGGTCGCCGTGAAGGCGGCGCAGCATCGGCGGCACGCCGTCGGCCTCGCCACCCTCCATGTCGATCTTGTGGACGAACTCATGGATCACGACGTTGTAGGCGAGCACGTCGCTCGCCTGAACGTCTTGCCACGACAGCACGACAGGTCCGCCCTCCCACGCTTCGCCGCTGGCCTCCTGTTCGACGTCATGCACGACGCCGGCCTCATCCTGCACCGTCTTGCGGATCAGAAACTCGCCCGGGTAGAGCACGATGCCGGTCCATCCGCGATACAACGCCGGGGGCAGATGGAGAATCGGCAGGCACGCCTGTGCGGCGACGGAGACGCACATGGCGTCGGTCAGCGGCAGGTCGTGCGCGGTGGAGAAGTGCTTGCTGGCCAGAAAGTCGGTGGCCAGTGTGCGGAGCTTTTCGAGGTCTGCCGAGGTGCGTCGGGAAAGGAATGGCAATGCGCCGACAACTTCGTGCCAGACGTTGTCGTCGATCGCTGTGGCTTTGCGGGAGAGTCCGAGGCTGGCGAACAGAGTCTTGAGCATGGCGTGCGTGGCCGGCGTGGCGCTGCGGCGAGGGTTCGTGCGGTACCAATGCGCCTGCGGCGCAAAGGCAAATGACGCTGACGATTCTAATTTAGCTGCTTCTGGATTGCCGCAAAAATTGCGCCACACAGCGCCACGATGGCGATGAAGTGAAAGCCGTCGATGAACGAGAGAAACGCGGCTTGCCGCTGGATCATCTGGGCGATTTGCGCAAGCGCGGCGCCGTGCGCCTGCGATGCGGCAACGCCTGCGTGAGTGAGCGCATTGGCGAGGGTGTCCAGCGTCTGCGTGAAGATCGGGTTGTATGGATTGGCGACCTCCGTGAGCCGGGTGCGATGCAGCGCTTCGCGATGCTGCTCGAAGGCCACGATCGTCGAGACGGCGAACGAGCCGGACAACTGGCGAAGAATGTTCTTCAGCCGGTAGCCGTGTACGAAGCTTTCGTGATCGAACGTGCGAAACGTCAGGTTTGCCACCGGCAGCACGGTGAAAATGCCGAAAACAGCCTTGAGGGCGAGCACGCCGTAGAGCTGCGACTGGCCGGCGTCGGGCGGCATGGCGCCAAGCCAGACGCTGGTGCCGATCGTCATCAGGAAGCCGCTCACGATCAGCAGCTTCTTGTTCGTAATGAACTTCGCGACACGGAAGTAGGCGATCAGCAGGATCACCGTGAGCAATGCCGAATAACCCAGCAGTTGTCCGGTGCGCTCGACGGTGAAGCCAAGGCCCTGCTCCAGCAGGCGAGGCATCAGATAGCTCTGGGTGTTTGCCAGATAGTAGTAAGCCGCGTACAGGACCAGGCCGACTTGAAACTCGCGTCGACGCAGCGATTGCAGGCGGATGAACGGCGCGGGGTGCTGCCATTGGTGGTAGCCGAACCAGACCAGCGCACCGACACCGACGACGGTCAGCAAGGGCAGCGCCGGCGTTTGCAGCCAGAGCGTGTAACGCATTTCCTGAAGCACGACCTGAAACGCGCCCATTGCAAGGGCGAATGCCATGAATGGCGCGAACGGGTAGCTGCCGCCCGAGAGGCGATCGCGCAGACGGCCGACGTCCGGCACGGCGAACCAGGCGAGCCCGGCGAGCAGCACCGCGGGCGGCGCCGTGCACAGGAAGAGGGTGCGCCAGGTGTATTCGGACACCAGCAAGCCACCGATGAGTGGTGCGGCGGCCGACCCGGTGAACAGCAGCAATGCGAACGTCTGCACCGTCTTGCCGCGGCGCTCCGCCGGCACGCTAACCTGCGCCAGAATGCGGCACGAACTCATCCAGCTACCTGCGCAAAAGCCCTGAAACGCCCGGGCAATCACGAGCTGCGTCACGCTCTCGCTGGTGCCCGCGAGGATGGCGCCGCAGGCATAGAGCAGTAGCGATGCCGTCAGATAGCGACGGTAACCGATGCGCTCGACGAACCATTGTTGTTTGAGGATGGCGAGCACCGAGGCGATGCCGTAGGCCGTCGTCATCCAGACGAACTCTTTCGGCGAGGCGTCCACGCCGCCCGACACATAGACGGCGAAGTAGACGAGCAGTGCGTTTTCGAAGAACTCGAGACCGGGAATCAGGCCAAGGGCATAGCGATAGGCCTCCACCCGCATCGGCCGCAAGGGGCCGGCGCCGCCTACACCCCCGGACGCCGGCGGGCGCGGAGGCGTCGTCGGCGGCGATGGTGCGGTATCGGAGGGCGCTGCGGTGCGTGTCATGGCGGGCGAAGGTTGGCGCGGAAGCGAAGGATCAGCGAGACGACGGCTGGCGCGCTTTCGCGGCGCGTTCGGCCAGCAACTCGTCGGCAGGCACGCCGCGAAGCCGCTGCTCGATGTACTGGAGGTCGTGCTCGATCTGGGCTTCGAGTTTTTCCGCTTCGCGCAACTCGCGTCGAACCTGCGCAGTGCGTTCCCGGAGGGTGTCGAGTTGGGACGTCAACGCCTCGCGCACCACCTGGAGGTCTTCCTCGTTCATGCGCGACTTGCCGGCTTCGACCATCCGGCGCGGGCGCTTGAGCATTTCCGTGATGGCGGCAATCGAGAAGCCTAGCGAGCGCATGCGCAAAATGCGGTCGAACGTGGCCAGATCGGCTTGCGTGTACATCCGGTAACGTCCGCCGCTGCGGGCCGGAACGACGAGATTCAGCTCTTCGTAGTACTTCAGCGTGCGGGCCGTGACGCCGAGCGCAGCGGCCGCCTGACCGACGCTCAGCATTGACGTGTCATCGAACGAGGTGTCGACGTCGAGCGAGGCGGCTGGGGATGAGGTATCTGCGGGCATGAACGTGCCTCCGATCGAATGATGGCACGAATATTAGCACAACCTGTACGTAAACGTACAGGTTTGGGTATGTCGGTGATCTTGAAGGACAATCGGCCCGCCACACCACGACGCGGGAGCGTCGAAATGTGGCGGGCCGACGGATCGAGGGAAGGACTGGGTCAGCGTGCCGAGAGATTTGGCGCCGTTTCCCAGCGGATCGCGCGCACGCCAGCGGTGTCGCCGAGCGTCGAGACGAGGTGTACGAGCGCTGCGCGACGGTTGCGCTCGCACCGCAGCACGTAATCGAGTTCGAGCAGGTAACCGCCCGAGCGGTCCGTGCGGGTCGCCATTTCCGGCGCAATGCGCTGAGTGCGCAGTGCGTCGCGGACGGTCGCGTCGATGGCGTCGGCCTTCGATGTCAGCGTCAGGACGACCAGCCGGTACTGCGGCGAATGAGGCAGGTGTGCGTCGCTGGCCTGGGCTACGGTTGGCGTCGAGGCTGCGGCGTTGGGCGCCAGCCGGGCGCGAGCGCGGTCGAGCAGCGAGGGGATAAGCATTTGCAGCGTCATGGTGTCCTCCTGAATCAAGGGCCTGAGACGGCGGATGCCGGGGCTTGGCGATGTGTCGCATCGGACTCGTGATGGCCTCGTCCGGTGTCAACCGGGACGGGAGCGTACGAGACGCCATGCAATACATGAATTCGACGCAAGCGTCGGCAGGCTTTCGGTGCTGAATGCGAGCGACGGTGAGATGTCGGACGCGCAATAGCGCCTGGAGCGTGCCTTGTGCCGGACGAGGTGTCCCCATCCGTCAAACAAACGCTGAACTGCGGGGTAGATGCGGGAAAACGAGTCGCGTGATTGCGAGATCGAGAGATCGCTGCCGAAAGACGCGGATGACGCTGGCGTCATCGGAACTCGGTGCGATCGATGCACTACCGCTGCGGCATTGGGACCGGCAGCGGCAGTCGAGGACGACTGCGGGTTACCGGGCCAACGCGTCGCCGGTCATTGCCGACGCTTGCGTGCTACTAGAGCAACTGCCCACGGAAAACTCCGTCGTCATTGGAAAGATGCCATTCTAGGGGTTCGGTGCACCCATGTAAAGAAAGTGGCGGCATTTCGCGGCTTTTTGTCGCGAAATTGACGACATTTCTTCAAATTTTGGCGATTTCTTAATGCGAATCACCTGGTGCGATGCGTCGAGGCTGGGGTCGAGCCTGATTGGCCCGAATACGCGTGTCCGCTTGCCCACTCAGTCGGGCAGCACCTTGCCAGGATTCATCAGGCCGAGCGGATCGAGGGCGGTCTTGATCGCGCGCATCAGCGAAAGCTCTACCGGCGATTTGTAAGCGGCCGCCGCCTCGCGCTTGAACTGACCGAGTCCATGTTCCGCGCTGATGGTGCCGCGATGCGCATGCGCGCTGTCGTGCACGGCGGAGGTCACGGGTGCCTGATACCGCTTGAGAAACGCGGCAGGATCGACGCCTTCGGGCGCCATGACGTTGTAATGCAGATTGCCGTCGCCGAGATGACCGAACGTCACCATGCGAGCGCCGGGCGCGATGCGCTGTACGATAGGGTCGGTGGCCGCGATGAACGCTGGCACTTGCGAGACAGGCACCGCGATATCGTGCTTGATGTTGAGGCCGGTGGCCGATTGCGCGAGCGGAATGCTCTCGCGCAAATGCCAGAGCGCGCTGGACTGGGCGAGGCTGCTCGCGACGACGGCGTCGCGCACGATCCCTTGTTCGATGGCGTCGTTCAGCACTCGCTCGAGCAGGTCGCGGGCGTGCGTTTCGCTCTCGTTGTCGGAAAGCTCCAGCAGGACAGCTTGGGCATACGGTTGCGAGAACGGATATCGCTGCTGTTCGAACACCGTCGCGACGAGCTTCAGGCAAAAGTCCGACATCAGCTCGAAGCCCGTGAGCAACGGCCCTGCCATGCGTTGGGCGAGGTTGAGTAGCGCGAGGGCGTCAGCGGGGCTGTCGAGTGCGGCGAGCGCAGTCATGCGGGCCGCCGGTTGCGCGAAGAGCTTGAGCGTCGCGGCGGTAATGAGGCCGAGCGTGCCTTCCGCGCCGATGAAGAGATCGCGCAGGTCGTAACCGGTATTGTCCTTGCGCAGACCGCGCAGTCCGTCCCAAAGTTCGCCTTGTGGCGTCACGACCTCGAGCCCGAGACACAAGTCGCGCGCATTGCCGTAACGCAGCACGGCGGTGCCGCCCGCATTCGTGGCGAGATTGCCGCCGATGGTACAACTGCCTTCCGCCGCGAGGCTCAGCGGAAAGAGTCGTTCGACGGCGGCTGCTGCTGCCTGCACGTTGGCGAGCAGGCAGCCGGCCTCGGCGGTCAGGGTCATGTTATCGGCGTCGACTTGCCGGATGCGATCCAGGCGACGCAGGTTGATGACGACCTGGCGTCCGCTCGCGTCGGGTGTCGCGCCTCCCGCAAGGCCTGTATTGCCGCCTTGGGGCACCATCGGTACACCGTGCGCAACGCATAGACGCACCAGTGCGGCGGTCTGTGCTGCGTCAGCCGGGCGCAGCACGGCGAGGGCATTGCCGACATAGCGCTTGCGTTGATCCGTGAGGTAGGCGCTGGTGTCGGTGGCCGCTTCCAGGACATGGTCACGTCCCAGCAGGTCGCGGCAGGCGGTGAGGAATTCGGCGTGGTTCATGGCAGTGGGGACCTTGCCTGGCCTGAGATCGCGCAGCCCGCTGTTGATTCAGGCGAGGCGGGCGAAGCTGACGGCGCGGACATGAGCAGCGTGAGAGACGTGGGAGACGTGAGAGGCGTGACGGCTGATCGGTGAGTGCGGTCTGAAACGATAGCGGGCGACGGCTAACGGGCGGCTGCCGCACGTGCTTTCGCCGCGCGCTTGTAGGGGCGCAGGTAAAAGACCGTGGCGAAAAAGAAGACGAGCGAGAGCGCCGTCTCGATCCAGGCCAGTGAGGCGGATGCGCCGGTATCGGACATCCCGCGTACTACGCCTTCCGCAAGAAACAGCAGGATGAACATGCTCGACCATTGAAGCGTGTACAGATTGCCGCGCAGCACACCGCGTAGCGGCAACAACAGAAGCAATGCCTTGAGCACCAGCCACGAGCCGCCAGGACGCAGCGGCGCGAGCCATAACTCCCACGCCACCGACAACGCAATCAATGCCAGCAAACTCGCGATGCTCACGCGTCGCAGCCAGTGCGCGCGGTTCGCCGAGGCGTGTGGGGGCACGTCCTGACGGGTAACGTCGTGCGGCAGATCGGGCGGTGTAGCAGTCATGGGCTTGTCTCGTGGGCCTTGAATACTGCGGAGTGAGGCGTGATGACGCGGGGTGACCGGGCCGGCCGGGTGTCGTGGGCGACGCTTGTTCGCTCGCCGTCCTTTACCGCCACCCTATAACGCCGGCCGCTAACGCCAATCTTCGATCCGTCGCCCGACAGGGGGGGGACATCGGCAAATCGGCGCCGCCGCCGTTCACGCGTAGCAAACGTTTATTCTGCCAGCTTGCTGGCCGCACGTGCGAGTCGCGCGCCGAGGGCCGACGCCAATTGACGTTCGTCGGCCGAGAGCGGATTGCCGTCGTGCGCGAAGTGTGTCGCGCCGTAAGGCGAGCCGCCGGTGCGCGTGCTGGACAGCGCAGGCTCCGTGTAGGGGAGGCCCATGAGCAACATGCCATGGTGCAGGAGCGGGATCATCATCGACAGCAGCGTACTTTCCTGACCGCCATGCAGGCTGGCGCTCGACGTGAAGACGCACGCAGGCTTGCCGGCGAGCGCACCCGAGAGCCACTGCGGTGTGGTGCCGTCGAGGAAATATTTCAGCGCGGCGGCCATGTTGCCGAAGCGTGTCGGCGAGCCCAGCGCCAGACCGGCGCACTCTTCGAGATCGCGCAGTTCCACATAAGGCGGGCCGCTATCGGGAATGTCCGGTGCGCTGGCTTCGCATACCGTCGACACGGCGGGAACGGTGCGCACCCGTGCCTGCGCGCCGGGCACGCTGTCGATACCCGCCGCAATGCATTGTGCGAGTTGTGCGGTCGTGCCATGACGGCTGTAGTACAGGACGAGAATTTCGGTCATGAAATCGAAGCGGTCGAGTCGGTGGTGAACCGGCCAAAACATTGGGTTCGGACTGAAAAGCCCGCGAAAAGTGCGGGTATTATAGGGCGTTCCTCATGGCGTTACGGTATGGCGGCGTGCGTAAGCGCATCGTTGACGTGCATTCGACGCATGACTCTCCCGCGTTCCCGCGTTCCCACGTTCCCTTGAGCGTGGCGACACGCGCCGGCATTCACTACGGAGCCCGATTTGCTCAAACTGTCCCGCATCAACTGGAATAACGCTCGCCAACTGTTGACGTACGCGCTTGCGCGGGCGCAGGACGACCGGATTCCGCAAGTCGCAGGCAGTCTGACGTTTACTTCGATCCTGTCGATCGTCCCGCTGTTCGCCGTGACGTTCGCGCTGTTCACGGCCTTCCCGATTTTCAATTCGTTTCGCGACGCCTTGCAGGGCTTCCTGCTCGAACATCTGATGCCGGAGAGCGTCAACGCGCAGATCTTCAACTATCTCAATCAGTTCGCGTCGAAGGCAAAAAGCCTGACGGCATTCGGCCTGATCGGTTTGCTGGTCACGGCCGTGTTGACATTGATGACGATCGAATCGGCATTCAACGTGATCTGGCGTGTGCCGCGTCCGCGTCCGCTGGCGCAACGTCTGCTCATCTACTGGAGCCTCCTCACGCTCGGGCCGCTGCTGTTCGGCGTGAGTCTGTCGATCAGTTCGTACGTCTTCAGCCAGTCGATGTCGCTGGTGAGCACACTGCCGCCTGCGGTGGCGTCAATGCTGAGCCTGATTCCGCTGGCGCTCACGAGCGTGGCGTTCATGCTGATGTACGTCTACATGCCGAACTGCAAGGTGGACTGGCGCGATGCGCTGGTCGGCGGTGTGGTGGCGGCGCTGGCATTCGATCTGACCAAGCGCGGTTTCGGCATGTACATCCGTCAATTCCCGACCTACACCGCGGTCTACGGGGCATTTGCAGCGGTGCCGATTTTTCTGCTGTGGATTTACCTGTCGTGGTTGGTGGCACTGCTGGGTGCGACGATCACGTCCGTATTACCGGCGTTGCGGCTCGGACATTTCCAGTATCCGCGCTTCCCGGGCAGCGATCTGCTCGATGGCCTCACGCTCATCCATCTGCTCAATCAGGACCGTGAAACCGGCGGCGGCGGGTTCACGACACAGCAACTGGCGCGCACCATGCGCACGAGTCTGGAGCACGCCAACGACCTGCTTTGTCGGCTCGAGCGCATGGGGTGGGTCGGGCGTCTCACCATGCAGCCTCCCGCCGAGCGATGGCTGCTGTTAGCCAATCCACGCACGACTACGCTTTCCCCGCTGGTGGCCCAACTGGCGCTCAACGTCGACGAACTGGCGCGGCAGATGGAGCGTCACGCGCTCGATGGCGCCCATGTGGCCGACATCCTGCGCGAAGGCAAGTGGGACGTGCCGCTGGCCGACGCCTTGCCGCGCGATCCCTCGGCCAGCGATGCCGATGACGATCGCGACATCATCGATGACGGCGAAGGCGTCGCGGCAGGTCGCGGCAGATAAGGCACGCTCGGATCGCGAACGCGAGGCCCATCCGTCTGCGCGCTAGAGTTTGATGCGGCCCACGCAGATATCGCGAAACATGACCCAGTCGCCCATCAGGCTGTAGATCGGATGGCGGAAGGTGGCTGGGCGGTTTTTTTCGAAGAAGAAGTGACCGACCCATGCGAACGCGTAACCGCATACCACCGCCGCGAGCAGCCACCAGGCATTGCCTGTTACGGCGAATGTCACCAGTAAGGCGATAACACCCCACGAGCCGACGAAGTGCAGACGACGGCAGGTGGCGTTGCGGTGCTCACCGAGATAAAACGGGTAAAAGTCTGCAAACCGGTCAAAGGTTTGCGCCGACGGTGCGGGCTTTTGTTCCTCGGTCATGGCAAGCCTCCTTGTCCTGAATGGCGAAGGTGACGCGCTCAGTCTCGCACGAATCGCTTGAGGGCATCGAGCAAGGCGTCCGGTTGCTCCGTCATGATCGCGTGCCCCGCGTTGACGATCTCCACCGTCACCGGTGCGCCCGCGTTGCGCAAGGCGTCGAGCAACGCCTGTGCCGCGCGCGGCGGTGTCATCTGGTCACGCTGCCCTAACACGGCAAGCACCGGACATTGGATGTTTGCGATCCCCTCCGTACCCAGATCGTACGAATTACAGGCGATGAAATCCGTCAGGAACACCTTCGCCGGATTGCGCTGCGCCACGCGCTCCATCAATCGCTGATTGCCGCCCCACGTCCAGAATCCCGGGCCCGGCGCCGAGGGTTTGGCCGCGAGCGTGCTATGGGACCACGCGTTGACGAGTGCGATGGCCTCGGGCTCGCGTTCTGCGGCGGCCGTGAGTAGCGTGTCGGAGACCTTCATTGGATACGCCGTGCCGACGAGCGCGATGCGCGAGACGCGTTCGGGGTGTCGCGCCGCTGCATCCAGCGCGATCAGCGATCCCATGCTGTGACCGACCCAGACGGCCCGCTCGATGCCGGCGGCATTCAGTACGTCGACCACGCGGTCCGCCATCTCGCCAATGGTTTCGAGGGGCGCCCCGGTGCTTCGATGATGTCCGGGCAGATCGAGGGCGAGTACGTTCATGCCGTGATGCGCGAGGTACCGGCTTTGCAAGCCCCAGACACTGTGATCGTGTTGCGCGCCATGCAGAAAGACGACCGTGGGCTGCGCGGGGTTCATCGCCTTGCCTGCTGTATAGGCATAAAGGTTGTTGCCTGCGATTTCGAAGTTCATCGGCCTTGCCCCTTCGTGGACGTCGTGGACGATTTGACGGCTGCTTTCAGGCCGCGCTTGAGGTCCTGGATCAGGTCGTCGGGGTCTTCGAGTCCAATGGACAGACGCACCGTGCCTTCGCCGATCCCCGCGGCGGCGAGAGCGGCAGCGTCCATGCGGAAGTGTGTCGTGGACGCCGGGTGGATGACCAGCGAGCGGGCATCTCCCACATTTGCCAGATGGGAGAACAGTTGCAACGACTCGATGAACCGCTTGCCGGCTTCACGATCGCCGTTCAGGTTGAAGCTGAAGACCGCGCCGGCGCCGCGAGGCAGCAGTCGCTTGGCCAGCGCGTAGTCCGGGTGCGATGGCAACTCGGGGTAGGCCACACTGGCCACCGCTTCGTGACCCGCCAGAAATTCCACCACACGGCGTGCGTTGTCGACATGTCGCGCCATGCGCAGCGGCAACGTCTCGACACCTTGCAGCAGTTGCCATGCCGCTTGCGGATGCAGGCACGCGCCAAAGTCGCGCAATCCTTCACGACGGGCGCGCAGCAGGAAGGGGGCAACGGAGCTTTCCTCAGCGAAGACCATGCCATGGAAACCGTCGTACGGTTCGGTCAGCTCGGGAAATTTGCCGCTCTTTTCGAAATCGAAGGTTCCGCCGTCGATCAGCACACCCCCGATGGTCGTGCCATGTCCGCCCAGAAACTTGGTCGCCGAGTGATAGACGAAGTCCGCCCCATGTGCGAACGGCTGGATGAGCCACGGCGTAGTGAACGTGCTGTCGACAAGCAGCGGCACACCGGCGTCGTGCGCAATCCCGGCGACTTGCGCGATATTGAGCACATCGAGCCCCGGGTTGCCGAGCGTTTCGCCGAAGAAAAGACGCGTTTCCGGCCGGACCGCGGCGCGCCATGCGTCCAGATCGCCGGGGCGAACGAAGGTCGTTTCGATGCCGAAACGGCGCAGCGTGTAGTGCAGCAGATTATGTGAGCCGCCATAGAGCGCACTTGACGCGACGATGTGCGAGCCCGCCCCCATCAGCGTGGCGATGGCCAGATGCAATGCGGCCTGACCGCTGGCTGTCGCGATGGCCCCGACGCCGTTTTCCAGGGCGGCCATACGCTCTTCGAATACGGCATTGGTCGGGTTGGATATGCGCGAGTACACATGTCCGGCGCGCTCCATATTGAACAGGGCGGCAGCCTGGTCGGCATCGGAGAAAACGAACGACGTGGTCTGGTAAATCGGCGTGGCGCGTGCGCCGGTGGCGGGATCGGGAGCGGCCCCGGCGTGCAGGGCAAGCGTGTCGAAGTGCGGAACTGACATGTCGGAGAGGGCCTCGCTGATGGCGTGAAGTGGGCGCTTGAGTGATGAGCGCTGACCGGGCTGACTCGTGATGCAGGCTTTACGTATACGGCAATGCTAGCACCACCTTCGTGCGCTCCGGCAGCCTTTATCTGGCCCATCAGGGAAATTGCGGTGTTGTCCGATGTCGGGGGTAAGGTGTTGTCTTATCACGGGGGTGGAATCGCCCGAAAACCCGCGCGGAGCGGTCGTGCGAGCGTCTTTCGCCTTTCCTTTTCGGACGCTTTCCGATAGCATCCATCGAACAGGTTTCAATCCCTATTTGACGCGGAGACAACGGGCGTACGCGTCGGTCATCCGTCTCGCAAGCCGAAGTCCGGCGAGGGTGCTTCGTCGCACATCGGCGCGAATTGCCGCGAGGTACCGCGAATTGCCCGAGCAACACAATGAGGAGTGTGTGCCATGCGTGTGTCTGACATTCTGAAAGTAAAGGGCAACACCCTTTTCACCGTGACCCCGGAAACGTCGCTGGCCGATGCCGTCGACACGATGGCGGAGCACGACATCGGTTCGCTGGTCGTCATGGAGTTCGGCGATCTTGTGGGCATGCTCACGTTCCGCGAAATCATCAACACGATCAGCAAGAACGGCGGCACGGTCGGTGGCTCCACGATTCGCAAGATCATGGATGACCATCCGCTCACGTGCACCCCCGAGACCGACGTGAACGAAGTGCGCCGCATGATGCTCGAGCGTCACGCCCGTTATTTGCCCGTCATGGAGAACCGCACGCTCATGGGCGTGATTTCGTTCTACGACGTGGCGCGTGCGGTCGTCGAGGAGCAATCCTTCGAGAACCGCATGCTTAAGGCCTACATTCGCGACTGGCCTGCCGAGGAAGCGGAAAACGCAAAGTGAGTGAGGCCAGTCAGCGCGAGGCTCGCGGCGACGGCCACCAATCACGACTGCTGAGAGAGCGTCGGTTCGCGCCGTTCTTCTGGACGCAGTTTCTGGGCGCGATGAACGACAACGTGTTCAAAATCGCGTTCACGTCGCTCGTCACCTACCACGCATCGCTGTTTCAGGACGTCGACGGCAAGACGGCGGCGTTCCTGATTTCGGCGATCTTCATTGCGCCGTTCCTGCTGTTTTCGGCGACCAGCGGACAGATTGCCGACAAGTGGGACAAGGCGCGTCTGATTCGATTCGTCAAGACGCTGGAAATCGCCATCATGGTCGTGGGGGCAGCGGGTTTCGTCTGGACGAGCGCGCCGCTTCTCTATACCTGCACCTTCCTGATGGGGCTGCATTCGACCCTGTTTGGACCGGTGAAATACGCCTATTTGCCTCAGCATCTCGCCAACCATGAACTGGTCGGAGGGAACGGACTTGTCGAAATGGGCACGTTCGTGGCGATTCTTCTGGGCACGATCATCGGGGGAGAGATGGCGGGCGCAGGGGCAGGCGCGCTGCCCTGGATCGCGGGCGTGTGCATCGGTGTCGCCGTGGTGGGGCGCGTCGTATCGACGTGGGTGCCGCAAACGCCGGCCGCACAACCGGATCTGCGCATCAACTGGAACCCGTTGACCGAGACGTGGCGGAATCTGCGTATTGCGCGTGAGGACCGCGCGGTATTTCAGAGCCTGCTCGGTATTTCCTGGCTCTGGTTTCTCGGTGCAACGTTCCTCGCCTCGTTCTTCAATTTCGCGCGCGACGTCCTCGGCGCGAGTCCCGACGTCGTCACGTTGCTCCTTGCCATGTTCTCCTTGGGCATTGGCGTGGGCTCGCTGTTGTGCGAACGCCTCTCCGGCGGGAAGGTGGAAATCGGGCTGGTGCCGTTCGGCTCGATCGGCATGACGGTCTTTGCCGTCGATCTGTATTTCGCAAGCCGTGGCGGTGCCGCAGGGACGTCGCTGTTGACGGTCGGCGAGTTCATTTCGCGGCCTGCTCACTGGCGTGTGCTGGCGGATCTGTTCTTGCTGGCGATGTTCGGTGGCTTTTACAGCGTGCCGTTGTATGCGCTGATCCAGAGTCGCAGCAAACCGTCGCATCGGGCGCGCATCATCGCGGCCAACAATATTCTCAACGCACTGTTCATGGTCGTGTCCGCGCTCATGGCGATGGCGCTCACCAAGGCCGGGTTCACGATCGATCAGTTGTATCTGGTGACGGGGATCCTCAACGCATTGGTCGCCGTCTATCTGTACACGCTGTTGCCGGAATTCCTGATTCGGTTTGTCATGTGGCTGATGCTTCACACGATCTACCGCATCGATGTCAAAGGGGCCGACCAGATTCCCGATGAGGGGCCCTGCGTGCTCGTGTGCAATCACGTGAGCTTCGCCGACGCGGTCGTCATTGGCGCGTCGATCCGGCGTCCCGTGCGTTTCGTGATGGATCAACGGATTTTTCGCATCCCTGTGCTCTCGTGGTTCTTCCGGACCGTTGGCGCAATTCCGATTGCGCCAGCCCATGAAGATGCGGCCGGACTCGAGCGGGCCTATGAACACATTGCCAAGGCGCTTGAGGCGGGCGAGGTCGTTTGCATCTTCCCCGAGGGCAAGCTGACTGCGTCGGGGGATCTGCAGGTTTTCCGGCAAGGCGTGCAACGCATTATCGAGCGCTCGCCGGTGCCGGTCGTGCCGATGGCATTGCGCGGGCTCTGGGGCAGTTTCTTCTCGCGGCACGGCGGGGCGGCGATGACGCGTCCGTTCAAACGCGGCATTCTGAATCGACTGGAGCTGGTGATCGGTGAACCGGTCGCGCCGGCCCAGGCCACGCCGGAGTCGTTGCGCGACAAGGTGCTCAAGCTGCGCGGCCCCTGGCCGGTATAATAGAGTCTTTCCGTCCCACCCCAACCTGATCCCCGTATGTCTGGCAATACGCTTGGAACCCTGTTTACCGTGACCACTTTCGGCGAATCGCATGGCCCGGCCATCGGCTGTGTCATCGATGGCTGCCCGCCGGGAATGGCGTTGACAGAAGCCGACATTCAGATCGAACTGGATCGCCGACGCCCGGGGACGTCCCGGCACGTCACGCAACGTAACGAGCCGGATGCCGTCGAGATTCTCTCGGGCGTGTTCGAGGGCGTGACGACGGGCACCCCCATCGCCTTGCTTATCCGCAACACGGATCAACGCAGCAAGGACTACGGCAACATCGTCCAGACTTTCCGTCCCGGACATGCCGATTACACCTATTTGCAGAAGTACGGCGTGCGCGATTATCGCGGCGGCGGCCGTTCGTCTGCACGCCTCACGGCACCTGTGGTGGCCGCTGGCGCTGTGGCGAAGAAGTGGCTTGCCGAGCGTTATGGCGTGCAGGTGCGCGGTTGCATGACGCAACTCGGTGAGGTGGAGATTCCGCAGACCGATTGGGCGCAGGTGTCGCAGAACCCGTTCTTTGCGGCCAATGCCGACGTTGTCCCGCAGTTGGAAACGTATATGGACGACTTGCGCAAAGCGGGCGATTCCGTGGGCGCGAAGCTGCGCGTCGTGGCGACCGGGGTGCCGGTCGGCCTGGGCGAGCCGCTGTTCGATCGTCTCGACGCTGACATCGCGCACGCCATGATGGGCCTGAATGCCGTCAAGGGGGTGGAGATCGGCGCAGGCTTTCGCAGCGTGACGCAAAAGGGCTCCGAGCATGGTGACGAACTGACGCCGGAAGGCTTCGTCGGCAACAATGCCGGTGGCATTCTCGGCGGTATTTCGACCGGCCAGGATATCGACGTCTCGATCGCCATCAAGCCGACGTCCAGTATTCGCACGCCGCGTCGATCGATCGATGTGGCAGGGCAACCGTCGACGGTGGAGACGTTCGGCCGTCACGATCCGTGTGTCGGCATTCGTGCGACGCCGATTGCCGAGGCACTGCTGGCGCTCGTGCTGATCGATCATGCGCTGCGTCACCGTGCGCAGTGCGGGGACGTGCACATCGAAACGCCGGTCATTCCTGCGCGCGCACCGGACTAAACCGGATTAATCGAGGCGGAGAACGGACAGGGCTCTTGATGCCTTCGTCGCGTTATCGAGCGCCAAACAAGAACGCCAGACAACAGACTGTCTGGCGTTTTTTTTACGGCTGCATGCGCTGCGCGGTTGAGTCACTCACGGCATTGCGTGATGGGGCGCTCGTCCTTTGCGGTATATAGCGTGCCTTCCGGACCTTTGCTCCACCAGATGAGCGTGCGTCCCACGTGCTTTTCGCCGCTTGCCGCGCGTGCGGGTTTGAGCACTTCGCGCTGCCCCATCCAATAGAGTGTCACGTTGCCGCCGAGATTGTGATCGTCATAGACGACCACCGCGACACGCGAGTTATCGCACAAGTAGCTCACCGTCTTGGCCTGCGCGGCACCTGCCGCAAGCGCGAGCGCGCCGGCCAGTGCCACACCCGAAAGTCTTGAGGAAATGCTCGACATCATGCCCCCTTGCCATTGGCGTTGATTCGAAGTCAATTCGACACTTGCCGTTCGGGCGAGTTGCCCGGGCGACGTCAACGTCGACGTCCAAACAAAAACCGCCGGACGAACCGGCGGCATCACAACATCACATATTCGGGTAGTTCGGCCCGCCGCCACCTTCCGGCGTGACCCACACGATATTCTGCGTCGGGTCCTTGATGTCGCAGGTCTTGCAGTGCACGCAGTTCTGCGCGTTGATCTGCAAGCGCTCCGAATCGTCGTCGTTCTTCACGAATTCATACACGCCTGCCGGGCAATAGCGTTGCTCCGGACCGGCATACTCGCTCAGGTTGATGCCGACGGGCACGCTCGGATCCTTGAGCGTCAGGTGGGCCGGCTGATTCTCTTCATGATTGGTGTTCGAGATGAACACCGAAGAGAGACGATCGAACGTGAGCTTGCCGTCCGGCTTCGGATAGACGATCGGCTGGCATTGCGCGGCCGGCAGAAGCGATTCGTGATCGGCCTTCTTGCGGTGAATCGTCCAGGGCATCTTGCCGCCCAGCAGCTTTTGCTCGATGCCGGTCATCAGTGTGGCGACCGTCAGTCCCTTCTTGAACCACTGCTTGAAGTTGCGGGCCTTGTTCAGCTCTTCATGCAGCCAGGATTGTTCGAACGCGACCGGGTAGGCGCTCAACTCGTCACGCTGACGGTCCGCCGCCAACGCATCGAATGCCGCATCGGCGGCCATCATGCCGCTCTTGATCGCGGCGTGGCTGCCCTTGATGCGGCTCACGTTCAGGAAACCGGCTTCGCAGCCGACCAGCGCGCCACCCTTGAAGACCAGCTTCGGCAAGGCCAGCAGGCCACCGGCCGTAATGGCGCGCGCGCCATACGAGATCCGCTTGCCACCTTCGAGGAAGTGACGGATCGACGGGTGTGTCTTGTAACGCTGGAATTCTTCGAACGGCGACAGATACGGATTGCTGTAGTCCAGACCGACGATGAAGCCGACGGCGACTTGATTATTTGGCAGGTGATAAAGGAACGAGCCGCCATAAGTCTGCGCGTTAAGCGGCCAGCCGGCGGTGTGGATGACGAGGCCTTCCTTATGCTTGGACGGATCGATTTCCCACAATTCCTTGATCCCAAGACCGTAGGCCTGCGGATCGCGGCCATCGTCGAGGTTGAACTTGCGCATCAACTGACGGCCGAGGCTGCCACGTGCCCCTTCCGAGAAGATCGTGTACTTGGCGTGCAACTCCATGCCGAGCTGGAAGTTTTCGGTCGGTTCGCCGTCCTTGCCCACGCCCATGTTGCCGGTCGCCACGCCCATCACCGCGCCGTTCTCGTCGTACAGGATTTCGGCAGCGGGGAAGCCCGGGAAGATTTCGACGCCCAGCGCTTCGGCTTGCTGGCCCAGCCAGCGCACGACATTGCCCAGGCTGATGACGTAGTTCCCATGGTTCTGGAAGCAGGCGGGCAGCAGCCAGGACGGGGTGGCCGTCGCACCGGTTTCGTTCAGGAACAGGAAACGGTCTTCGACCACGGGGGTGTCGAGGGGGGCGCCGAGTTCCTTCCAGTTGGGGATGAGTTCGGTGAGCGCTCGCGGATCCATCACGGCGCCGGAGAGAATATGGGCGCCGATTTCCGAGCCTTTTTCCAGCACGCAAACGGAAATCTCCTTGCCCGCTTCCTGAGCACGTTGCTTCAATCGGATAGCCGTGGACAGGCCGGCCGGACCGCCGCCAACAACGACGACGTCATATTCCATCGACTCCCTCGGGCCGTACTGCTCAAGCAGCTTGGGATCCATTGATGCTCCTGTTATAAACGTTAGAATTCGTGGGTGCGGCCATTTTCCGGGAATGGGGTTCACCTCGCAACCGCATATTAATAGCACGATCGTTCGGTTTGGTAGGTAGGAAGCTCTAGCGGCGGGCCTTGCGGCAACGCCGTAGTTCAATGCGGGTCCAGGCATGAGGGAGAACAAGATGGGTCGTTCGCTGAATCTGGAGGGCAAAGTCGCCATGGTCACGGGGGCGTCGAGCGGGCTTGGCATGCAGTTCGCCAAGGTGCTGGCGCAGGCGGGGGCCAAAGTCGTGCTGGCCAGCCGCCGCGTGGAGCGGCTCAAGGAGTTGCGGGCGGAAATCGAGGCGCAGGGCGGCGCTGCCCATGTCGTGCCGCTCGATGTGACCGATTACGACAGCATTCGCGCGGGCGTCGCTCACGCGGAGACCGAAGCCGGGGCCATCGATATCCTGATCAATAATTCCGGGGTGTCGACACAGCAGAAGCTGGTCGATGTCACGCCGCAGGACTATGACTACGTCGTCGACACGAACACTCGCGGTGCGTTCTTCGTCGCACAGGAAGTCGCCAAGCGCATGATCCGCCGCAGCAAGGGGGATCCGCAGCGACAGCATCGAATTATCAATGTGGCGTCGGTGGCCGGGCAGCGGGCGATATCCATGCTAGGCGTCTACTGCATGAGCAAAGCGGCGGTCATTCACATGACGCGCTCGATGGCGCTCGAATGGGGGCGCTTCAACATCAATGTGAATGCGCTGTGCCCGGGCTATATCGATACCGAAATCAATCACGATCATTGGCAGACGGAAGCCGGGCGCAAACTGATTCAGATGTTGCCGCGTCAGCGAGTGGGTGAGCCGGGCGATCTCGATGGGCTGATTCTGCTTCTGGCTTCAGACGATTCCCGATTTATCAACGGCTCCATCATGACCATCGACGACGGTCTGGCCATCGGCTGAGAGGGTGAAGACAGGCCGGGCGGGCCGATGGCGGCGCCCGATCCGCGCCGATGGCGAAACGATTTTCCCGATTGCGCAGGCCAGTCGCCATGCGGCAATCGGGGATTGTCCGAGGCAGTCAGCTTCATGACGACGAGCGCATAATTTCGGGACGTTTACGGGAATCGCGAATGGCGTCGTGTTGACGTCGGATCCCGAATCATCTCGAGGACAACATGCGTAATCAAGGCTGGCGGGGGCTCGTCGGAGTCGCGCTTGCCCTCGCCGCAATCGCGCTGCCGGTGGCCGCGCAACCTTACAAGGCCGAATACACGCTGTCGATCGTGCCCGATACGGGCACGCCCTGGGGCAAAGGCACCCAACTCTGGGCGGACATGGTGCGCGAACGGACTCACGGGCGCATCAACATTCGACTGCATCCCAACGCCACGCTCATGGGCGGCGACCAGACGCGCGAGTTCACGGCGTTGCGTCAGGGGGTCATCGACATGGCCGTGGGGTCGACGATCAACTGGTCGTCGGCCATTCCGGAGTTCAATGTTTTCTCGCTACCGTTCCTGCTGCGCGGCTATCGTTCCGTCGACGCGCTGACGCAGGGCGACGTCGGGCGCGAGCTGTTTCGTCGCGTGGAAGAGCAGGGCGTCGTGCCGCTTGCGTGGGGGGAAAACGGCTTTCGCCAACTGAGTAATTCGCGGCGTGCGATCCGATCGCCTGACGATATGCGCGGGCTGCGTTTCCGTGTGGTGGGGTCCCTGCTGTTCAACGACATTTTCACGGCATTGGGCGCGGCACCGACCCAGATGACGTGGGGCGAGGCGATTCGCGCGCTGCGCGCGCGCAAGATCGATGGTCAGGAAAATCCGATCACGATTTTCAACAACGCCAAGCTCGATACGGCCGGGCAACGCTACATCACGATGTGGGATTACGTGGCCGACCCGATCGTCTTCGTGGTCAACCGGCAGGTCTGGGATAGCTGGTCACCGCAGGATCGCGACATCGTACGCGACGCAGCCATGGAGGCGGCACGCTTCGAAGTGACGCTCGCTCGCGAGGATCTGCTGAGCACCGGGCAGGGCATGTGGGATGAACTGGAGGCGCGCGGCGTGAAGGTCACCCGATTGACGCCCGAGCAGCGTCAGCGCTTTGTCGATGCAACGCGTCCGGTCTATGCCAAGTGGAAGGCGCTCGTCGGGCGGGATCTGGTCGAAAAGGCGGAAGCAGCGGTCAAGGACGATTCGATGGCCAGCAAGCCGCAGACCCCGGCCCAGACTGGCGGCGTTCGCAAGTAGCACTCACGGCTTCGGGCCAATCCCGCGCTGCCGCTTCGGAATCTTCCGAGGCGGCGCTCTCCAGCAATTCTGAAAAGACGCCTTCTCAAAGCCAATCCCCATGGCGTGATGCGCGCCGCCCGGGCCGAGGCGCTACACTTCATTCTCATGACGCCTTGTCATTTCTCGGCAAGGCGCTGTTTTCGATCATGAGGAATTTGCAGTGTCGTCAGAGTTCAAGGAAGTCTTCCGAATGAGCATGCCCATTCGCTGGGGCGATATGGATGCTTTCGGGCATGTCAACAACACCGTGTACTTCCGCTACATGGAGCAGGTGCGTATTTCGTGGCTGGAGACGCTGGATATCGCGTCGGAAGAGCGTGAGACGGGAGAGGGGCCGGTCATCGTCAACGCGAATATGACGTTTCTGCGTCAGTTGCGTTACCCGGGCGATATCGATTGCCGCATGTTCATCGGTGAACCCGGGCGCAGCAGTGTCGATACGCGCTTCGAACTGCGCCGCGCCGATCTGCCCGACGTCCTCGTCGCCGAGGGCGGCGCCAAGATCGTATGGGTGAACTATCAGGCCGAGAAGTCGGTGCCGCTGCCGCAGGCCGTACGGACGTTGTTTGCCGGGGAGTAATGTTCCCGCCCTCTCCACCCCCGTGATGCACGGGGGAGATTGGGGTTAGTTGCCGAGCAGGCGCTGGACAAGTTCGGTCGCCGTGCCGGCGCCGTATTTTTGCATCAGGCGCGCCCGGTAAATGTCGACGGTGCGCGGGCTGATCTCGAGGATCTTGCCGATCTGTTTGCTCGTCTTGCCTTGCACGAGTTGCGCGGCGATTTCGCGCTCACGGGCGGTCAGGGCGACGGCGACGCGTCGCGTGGCCGAAATGTCCTCGAAAGTCCACAAACCGGCGGCGTGCGGATCGTTCACGTCGAGTGAGCGGCCGGTGACATGGCACCAGAACAGCTCGCCGTTAGCGCGACGCATGATGCGCTCGTCCGAATAGACGCCCTGTGTGCTCATGATGGGAGGAATGCGCTCGCCGATGCGCTCGAACTCTTTGGGCGACGGATACAACACCTGAAAGGATTGGCCGATCAGTGTTTCGTGGTCGTAACCGAAAATCTTGCCGAGCTGGCGGTTGCAGTCTTCGATGATGCGCTGGCGTGAGATGACCAGACCCACTGGTGCGATGTGAAAGGCTGTCTGGTAGTCGAACGTCGGCATGGGGGAAGTACGATCCGGTCGGTCACACGTGCGGCTTCGCCGCGTGTTGCGGCGCGGCGCGCGGGAAGATATGTAATTTCACGTATTGTGCCCCATTTGCGCGGCACCGTAAGCTCTGTGGTTGCATGAGGCGCGTGGACGGTGGCATTTCGAGGGTTCGCGCGAGTCTCGCAACGCGTGAGAGCGCGGCATAATTTCAATTCTCAACCGAGGGAAAGGGACAAACGATGAACAAGGTATACGCCAGCGCCAAGGAGGCGCTCGCCGGTGTCGTCGCAGACGGGCAAACGCTCGCCGTCGGTGGCTTCGGCCTGTGTGGCATTCCGGAGGCCCTGATCGCCGCGCTGCGCGACTCGGGCGTCAAGGGGCTCACCTGCATCAGCAACAATGCCGGCGTCGATGGTTTTGGCCTCGGTCTGCTTCTCGAGACGCGTCAGATCAAGAAGATGATTTCGTCGTACGTGGGCGAGAACAAGGAATTCGAGCGCCAGTATCTGGCGGGCGAACTCGAGCTTGAATTCACGCCGCAAGGCACGCTGGCCGAGAAGCTGCGCGCCGGTGGTGCGGGCATTCCGGCGTTCTTTACGAAGACCGGTGTGGGTACTGTCGTGGCCGAAGGGAAGGACACGCGCGAGTTCGACGGCGAGACGTACATCATGGAGCGCTCGCTGCGCGCCGACGTCGCGCTGGTGAAAGCGGCCAAGGCCGATCGCGCCGGCAACCTGGTGTTCAATCGCACTGCCCGTAACTTCAACCCGATGGCTGCCATGGCCGGCAAGATCACGATCGTCGAAGTCGAGGAACTGGTGGAAACCGGTTCGATCGATCCGGACGACGTGCACCTGCCGGGGATCTTCGTTCAACGCATCGTGCTGAACGCGCATCCGGAAAAACGCATCGAACAGCGCACGGTACGTGCCAAGTAAGCGCCGAGATCAAGGAGATAACCATGGCATGGAATCGTGATGAAATGGCGGCTCGCGCGGCGCGTGAGCTTGAAGATGGCTTCTACGTGAACCTCGGTATCGGCTTGCCCACACTGGTGGCGAACCATGTGCCGGATGGTATGGAAGTCTGGCTGCAATCGGAAAACGGTCTGCTCGGTATCGGCCCGTTCCCGACGGAAGACGAGGTCGACGCCGACATGATCAACGCGGGCAAGCAGACGGTGACGACGCTGGCCGGTTCGTCGATCTTCTCGTCGGCCGACTCGTTTGCGATGATTCGCGGCGGTCACATCAATCTGGCAATTCTCGGGGCGATGCAGGTCAGCGAAAAGGGTGATCTCGCCAACTGGATGATCCCGGGCAAGATGATCAAGGGGATGGGCGGCGCGATGGATCTCGTCGCTGGCGTTGGCCGCGTGGTCGTGCTCATGGAGCACGTTGCCAAGGGCGATGCCCACAAGATTCTCAAGGCTTGCGATCTGCCGTTGACGGGTGTGGGTGTGGTCAACCGCATCATTACCGATCTGGGCGTGATCGATGTGACGCCGGAGGGTCTGAAGGTGGCCGAGCTGGCACCGGGCGTGACGAAGGAAGAAATCTCGCAGAAGACCGGCGCGCCGCTCGACACGAGCGCTGTCTGACGTTGGACGAAGCACTGCGCACGCTCGGCGGGAGTTGGCCGTTGAGCAGGTCGCAGCGCGCGATTGACGACGGGTGGGTTGCCGCGGCCGTTGAACCCGGCGGCCTGTGCGAGTAGGAAGTTGGTTCGTCAAATGCAAAACGGGCGGGGATATCCCCGCCCGTTTTGTTTTTCAGATGTCGCCAATCTATAGCGTCGACTTATAGCGCCGACAGTATCGCAGACTCATTGCGAGACCCAGCCGCCGTCCATGTTCCACGCGGCGCCACGCACCTGCGCCGCGGCTTCGCTGCACAGGAAGACCGCAAGGGCGCCAAGTTGTTCGGGGGTAACAAACTCACCCGACGGCTGTTTCTCGCCAAGCAGCGAGCGCTTCGCTTCGTCGCCGGAGAGCTTGTCCCGTGCCGCGCGATCGTCCACCTGCTTCTGCACGAGCGGGGTGAGGACAAATCCCGGGCAAATGGCGTTTGCCGTCACGCCGGTCTGTGCGTTTTCCAGCGCCGTGACCTTGGTCAGGCCGACAATGCCGTGCTTGGCTGCCACATACGCTGATTTGCCAGCCGATCCGACAAGACCGTGCACCGACGCAATGTTGATGATGCGTCCCCAGTTGCGGGTACGCATGCCGGGCAATGCAAGTCGCGTGGTGTGAAAGGCGGACGTCAGGTTGATGGCAATGATCGCGTCCCATTTGTCCGTCGGAAAATCCTGAATTTCGGCGACGTGCTGAATGCCCGCGTTGTTCACCAGAATGTCCACGCCGCCGAACTCGGATTCGGCGTATTGCATCATCGCCTCGATCTCGCTGGCGCGGCTCATGTCCGCACCGTGATAGCCGACCTGCGTGCCCGTGTGGCCGGCCTTGGCCGCTGCGGCGGTGATGGCGGCGCGCGCCGCGTCGGCATCGCCGAAGCCGTTCGTGATGAGCGTGGCGCCCTGTGCGGCAAGCGCTTGTGCCATGCCCAGACCGATGCCGCTGGTCGAGCCGGTCACGAGGGCGATTTTTCCTTTCAGCATTGCATGGTCTCCGTGCGGGAGTAGGGGGGGAAGAAGCTGCATTCGATGAGTGCGTTCAATGAGTGCGGCCGCAGGGTGCGGCGCAGTGCGACTCATGAGTGACCTCATTCTAGCTTACGGTTCGCGGCAAGCGCGGTAGAATTCGGGTCTGGAAACCGATCCGATGAGCCTGTCATGCCGAGCCACGTGCCGCGTCTATCGAACGTTCAGTGTCTGAGTCCTTCCGGGTTGCATCGCATGGCCTACGCGGAATGGGGCGACCCTGACAATCCCCGGGTATTGGTCTGCGTCCACGGCCTCACGCGATGTGGCCGCGATTTTGACGCGCTGGCGAAGGTGTTTGCGAACGACTACCGTGTGGTGTGTCCCGATGTCGTGGGGCGCGGGCAGTCGTCCTGGCTGGCGAATCCCGCAGGCTACGTCGTGCCGCAATACGTGTCGGACATGGTGACGCTGATTGCGCGTCTCGGTGTGGCGACGGTGGACTGGTTCGGTACATCGATGGGCGGGCTCATCGCCATGGGGCTCGCGGGACTGCCGGACACGCCGATTCGCAACTTGTTGCTCAATGACGTGGGGCCTCATATCGATGCGGCGGCACTCGCACGCATCGGTCAATATGTCGGCATTCCGAAGCGTTTTGCTAGCTTGGACGAAGGCGCCGATTATCTCTGGTCGATTTCGTCGGCGTTCGGGCCGCATACGCGAGAGGAGTGGCTTGGTCTTAGCGAACCGCTGCTCAAGGCCGATGGCGACGGTTATGTGCTGCGTTACGATCCGTCCATCGGCGCGGCATTCGCGGCAATTCCGCCCGAAGCCATTGCGGCTGGCGAGGCCATGCTCTGGGCGTCGCTGGCGGCGTTCCCGGGCCGCACGCTGGTCGTGCGGGGTGAGCAGTCGGATCTGCTCTCACGTACGACGCAAGAACAGATGCTGGCGCACGCGCAACACGCGCGCGCCGTGGAAATCCCCGGCGTGGGTCACGCGCCGACATTCGTGCATGCGGATCAAATCGAGATCGCGCGCCGGTTTTTTGAGGGGTATGCCGACTGATGCTCGCCTTGGCGGCGACGTGCGGTGGCTTATCCGAAGTCAGAAGAACACGAGGAGTTTTACATCATGGCAGTACAACGTTTTTACGTCGAAAAGCGCTGGTCGGACATGGCCGTGCACAATGGCACCGTTTATCTGGCCGGTCAGACCCCCGATGACCGCTCGCAGGACATGGCCGGTCAGACGCGTCAGGTCCTCGCGCATATCGACCGTCTGCTCGGCGAGGCCAACAGCGACAAGTCGCTGATTCTGTCCTGCCAGATTTTCATCTCGGACATGAAGTACTTCGGTGAAATGAACCAGGTGTGGGACGAGTGGGTGCCGGCCGGTAACGCTCCCCCGCGCGCCACGGTGCAGGCATTGCTCGCCGATCCTGCCATGCTTGTTGAAATCGTGGTCGTGGCCGCCCAGCGCGAAAGCTGAGTGCGCGACCCGCAATATCCGGGGCGCTGGTCGCCCCGCGTTCCGACATGAACCAACACCAAGCACCGACATCTACAGGGTCGCCCTCGACGCCGGGTGTGGGTGATGCACCTTTGCCCGCCACGCTCGACGACGCCCTCGCGTTCGCCGCGACGCTGTGCGGCGAGAACGTGCTTTCGTCCGGCGAGCCGATCATGGCGCATGCGCGCGGCATGATCGCGATTCTCGACACGCTGCGTGTCGACGAGGCGACGCATCAGGCAGCGGCGCTGTTCTCTGCCGTCGAATTTCTCCCGGATCCGCAAACCACACTGACGCAGAAGTTTGGCGCGGAAGTGGCTGCGCTCGTGATCGATGTGCGCAAGCTGCAACGTCTGTCCGGCGCGGGCGCCCGCGCTGCGCAGGCGATGCCGTCCGATGGGCGCGATCGCGACGCGTCGGCGGAGCGCAAGTCGCAGGTCGAAGGCTTGCGCAAGATGCTGCTGGCATTTGCTCAGGACATCCGTGTCGTGATGATCCGGCTGGCGTCGCGTCTGCAATCGCTGCGCTGGTATGCCGCCGAAAAGAAGGCGCCGCCGGAGGACATGCCGCACGAGGTGCTTGAGATCTATGCGCCGCTGGCGAACCGTCTTGGTATCTGGCAACTGAAGTGGGAACTCGAAGATCTCGCGTTCCGCTTTCTGGAGCCGGTGACCTACAAGCAGATCGCCAAGCTGCTGGAGGAAAAGCGCGTCGAGCGGCAGACGTTCATCGAAGGAGCGATTCAGCGTCTTCAGGATGAACTGGCGCGCGCCGAAGTGAAGGCCGAGGTGTCGGGGCGGCCCAAGCACATCTACAGCATCTGGAAGAAGATGCGCGGCAAGGCGGTCGATTTTGCCGAGCTTTACGATGTGCGGGCGTTTCGCGTGATCGTCGAAGACATCAAGGATTGCTACACGGTGCTGGGCATCGTCCATAACCTGTGGCAGCCGATTCCGAAAGAGTTCGACGATTACATCTCGCGGCCGAAACCCAACGGCTACAAGTCGTTGCATACGGTAGTGATTGGTGACGACGGGCGGGCGTTCGAGGTGCAGATCCGGACGCACGAAATGCACCACTTTGCCGAGTACGGCATCGCGGCGCACTGGCGCTACAAGGAAGCCGGGCAGCGCGGTTATGGCGGCGCGTTTTCGGCGAACGAGGCCTACGACGAGAAGATCGCGTGGCTGCGTCAATTGCTCGCATGGAAGGACGATGTTGCCGATACCGTCGGTGCCGAAGGCGCGGTGCAGCCGTGGGAGCAGCTCAAGCGGGCGACCATCGACGACCACATCTATGTGCTGACGCCGCAGGCGCGTGTCATTTCGTTGCCGCAAGGCGCGACGCCGGTCGACTTTGCCTATCACCTGCATTCGGAGCTGGGGCATCGCTGCCGTGGCGCTCGAGTGGATGGCGCGATGGTGCCGCTCAATACGCCGCTGCAAAACGGGCAAACGGTCGAGATCGTCACGGTCAAGCAGGGTGGGCCGTCGCGGGATTGGCTCAATTCGCAGCTAGGGTATTTGCAGAGCCATCGTGCGCGTCAGAAGGTGCGGCAGTGGTTCAATGCGATCGACCTCGAAGAGACGATCGCGCAGGGCCGTACGCTGGTCGACAAGACGTTGCAGCGCGAAGGCAAGACGTCCGTCAATCTCGAGGAACTGGCAGCGCGTCTCGGTTTTCGTACGCCGGACGATCTTTACGCGTCCATCGCGAAGGACGAGTTCAGTCTGCGTCACGTGGAGCAGGCGTTGTCCGGCAACTTGCCGGGGCCGGAGCCGCGTGACGAAGACACGCTCGTTGCCAAGAAGAGTCTCGACACGAGCGTGGCGCAGGGCGCGAAGAGCGGTGTGCTGGTGGTCGGCGTGGGCGCGTTGCTCACGCAATTGGCGAAGTGCTGCCGCCCCGCGCCGCCCGATCCGATCGTCGGGTTCGTCACGCGCGGCAAGGGCGTGTCGATTCACCGGCAGGACTGCCATAGTTTCCAGGCGATGAAGGCGCGTTCGCCGGAGCGTGTGATTCAGACGGCCTGGTCGTCCGATGTGCTGGAAGGGCGTGGTGTGGCCGCGTATCCGGTTGATATTCAGATCGAGGCGACCGACCGTCAGGGGTTGCTGCGGGATATCTCCGAAGTGTTTTCTCGGGAAAAGCTCAATGTGACAGGCGTCAGCACGCAATCTCGCGGGGCGCAGGCATTCATGCAATTCACCGTGGAAGTGCGCGATGGCGGTCAGTTGCAGCGTGCGCTGGCGCAACTGACCGGGGTGACGGGTGTGGTGTCGTCGCGCCGACGTTAAGCGATAAGCGACAAGTCGTCGCGGGGTGGCTCGGTCGGCGGTTTTGACGGCCGATCGAGCCGTTTCAAGAGCTTGACCTTGCGATGCAACAACGCGTGAAAGCCTTGTTTGATGCGGTTTTCGATCGGCAGGCACAATAATCGCTTGGCGATGTGACGAAACCTTGCTAGAATCTCGTTCTCTTGCAGTAGGCTCGTAGCTCAGTTGGTTAGAGCACCACCTTGACATGGTGGGGGTCGTTGGTTCGAATCCAATCGAGCCTACCAACGAAATTTAATGCATTACAGTCCGCGAAACCCCGCAGACACAGGCGCTGGAAAACACTCATGTTGAAGACTGCCCGAACTTTCACAGTGGTGAAGGTGCGACGTTAAGTCGAGGGTGTTTTTCGTCTGGATGCAAGGAATGAAGAGACGGCCTCGACGACAGTCGAGGCCGTTTTTTTTCGTGGTTTGCCGCGTGGCGTGGGCCGCGCGTGACGTTTTTGCGCATGGGAGTGCGACATGATTTCGGTACGTTTGCCTGACGGTTCGCAACGCCAGTACGAAGCCCCGCTCACGGTGGCGCAAGTGGCCGGCTCGATCGGCACGGGGCTGGCCAAGGCGGCCCTCGCAGGTCGCGTCGACGGCAAGCTGGTCGACACGTCTTATCTGATCGATCGCGACGTGAGTCTCGCCATCGTCACGGATAAGGATGCCGACGGCCTGGACATCATTCGTCACTCGACGGCTCACTTGCTGGCATATGCCGTCAAGGAGTTGTTCCCCGAGGCGCAGGTCACGATCGGTCCGGTCATCGACAACGGCTTCTACTACGACTTCTCGTTCCACCGTGCTTTCACGCCGGAAGACCTCGAAGCCATCGAGAAGAAGATGCATGAGCTCGCCAAGAAGGACGAGCCCGTCACGCGCGAAGTGATGTCGCGCGACGACGCCGTGCGTCTGTTCATGTCGATGGGCGAGAAGTACAAGGCGGAGATCATCGAATCGATTCCGGCAACGGATGAGATCGGCCTGTATCGCGAAGGCAAGTTCGTCGACCTGTGCCGTGGTCCGCACGTGCCGTCGACGGGCAAGCTCAAGGTCTTCAAGCTGATGAAGGTCGCCGGCGCCTACTGGCGTGGCGATGCGAAGAACGAGCAGTTGCAGCGTATCTATGGCACGGCCTGGACGAAGAAGGAAGACCAGGACGCGTATCTGCATATGCTCGAAGAGGCGGAAAAGCGCGATCACCGCAAACTCGGCCGTGCGCTGGACTTCTTCCATATGCAGGAAGAGGCGCCCGGTCTCATCTTCTGGCACCCGAAGGGCTGGACGCTCTGGCAGCAGGTCGAGCAGTACATGCGCCGCGTCTATCGCAACAACGGCTATCAGGAAGTGAAGGGGCCGCAGATTCTCGACCGCTCGCTCTGGGAAAAGTCGGGGCACTGGGAGAACTACAAGGACAACATGTTCACGACGGAGTCGGAGAATCGCGCTTACGCGCTGAAGCCGATGAACTGTCCTGGGCACGTTCTGATTTTCAATTCGGCGCTGCATAGCTACCGCGATCTGCCGCTGCGCTACGGCGAGTTCGGGCAATGCCATCGCAACGAGCCGTCGGGCGGTTTGCACGGACTGATGCGCGTGCGCGGGTTCACGCAGGACGACGGTCACATTTTCTGCACGGAAGACCAGATCCTTGATGAGTGCGTGAACTACACGGCGCTGTTGCATGCCGTCTACAAGGATTTCGGCTTTACGGACATGATCTACAAGGTCGCTACGCGCCCTGAGCATCGTGTCGGTTCCGACGAGAACTGGGATAAGGCCGAATTTGCGTTGATGGAATCGCTGCGCCGTTCGGGCTGCGAATTCGAGATCGCCGAGGGCGACGGGGCGTTTTACGGTCCGAAGATCGAATACACGCTCAAGGACGCGCTGGGCCGTCAGTGGCAGTGTGGCACGATGCAGGTCGACTTCTCGATGCCTGAGCGTCTCGACGCCGAGTACGTCGCCGAGGACAACAGCCGCAAGCGCCCCGTCATGCTTCACCGCGCGATCCTGGGATCGCTCGAGCGTTTCATCGGTATTCTGATCGAGCACCATGCTGGTGCATTGCCGGTCTGGCTCGCGCCGGAGCAGGTGATCGTGATGAATGTCTCGGAAAAAACGGCCGATTACGCTCAGGAAGTGACGAAAAAGTTGAAAGAACAAGGGCTTAGGGCTCGCAGCGATTTGCGCAACGAGAAAATTAGCTATAAAATACGCGAGCACTCCTTGCAGAAAGTTCCCTATCTCATCGTGGTAGGGGATAAAGAGCAGGAGGGGAATACGGTAGCCGTGCGTGCCCGTGGCGGCGTGGATCTGGGTGTGATGCCCGTTGACGCGCTCATCGAACGTCTTGCGCAGGATTGCGCATCGTTCCAATAACGCCTGTCGGACAGCGCGGCTAAATTTTTGACTTTTTTCGAGGATAAGCAACATCGCTACCGATAAGTCGCATCGCATCAACGGCGAAATCACTGCGCCCGAAGTGCGTCTAAATGGCGTCGACAACGAGCCGCTCGGCATTGTGAAACTGGCAGAAGCTTTCCGTCTGTCCGAAGAGGCTGATGTCGATCTGGTGGAAATTGCACCGACCGCGAATCCGCCGGTTTGCCGTCTGATGGACTACGGCAAATTCAAGTATTCGGAACAGAAGAAAGCGCACGAGAACAAGCTGAAGCAGAAGGTTGTCCAGATCAAGGAAGTCAAATTCCGTCCTGGCACCGACGACGGTGACTACAACGTCAAGCTGCGCAATCTGAAGCGTTTCCTCGAAGACGGCGACAAGACCAAGATCACGCTGCGTTTCCGCGGTCGTGAGATGGCTCACCAGGAAATCGGTGCTCGTATGCTGGAACGTCTGAAGTCCGATCTCGAAGAGTTCGGCCAGCCGGAACAGATGCCGAAGATGGAAGGCCGTCAGATGATCATGGTCATCGCGCCGAAGAAGAAATAAGGCCATGGCGGTGCCGAGTGGCGCCGTCAGGCGGTAAGGAATTGCCACTGTAGTCCGCAAGGACCGCAGCAGCGATGCAGGGTGCAGTCAGACCCTGAAAATAAGTGGTCCCAGGTCCTGAAAGGGGCGCGATTTTGGCGTCACACCTGTGATCATGTTAAAAACCCTGGAGTTTTTCATGCCCAAGATGAAAACCAAGAGCGGTGCCAAGAAGCGCTTTCGCGTGCGTCCTGGCGGTACCGTTAAGCGTGGTCAGGCCTTCAAGCGTCACATTTTGACGAAGAAGACCACCAAGAATAAGCGTCACCTGCGCGGTGCCGTCGGCGTTCATGAGTCTGATCTGAACTCCGTACGCGCAATGCTGCCCTTCGCTTAAACCCCGACTTAGATAGGAGAGAAACATGCCTCGAGTCAAACGTGGGGTCACCGCACGGGCCCGCCATAAGAAAGTCATCGCAGCAGCCAAGGGTTTCCGCGGCCGCCGCAATAACGTCTTCCGCATCGCCAAGCAAGCGGTCATGCGCGCTGGGCAATACGCCTATCGCGATCGCCGTAACAAGAAGCGTGTGTTCCGCGCTTTGTGGATTGCGCGTATCAATGCAGGTGTGCGTCAGCACGGTATGACCTACAGCGTGTTCATCGCTGGTCTGAAGAAGGCCTCGATCGAACTCGACCGCAAGGTGCTGTCCGACATGGCCATCAACGACAAGCCGGCATTTGCCGCGATTGTCGCCCAGGTGAAAGCCGCCGTCGCAGCCTAAGCTGTAGTTAGCGTATAGCGCGTTTTATCGCGCGCCATTCGCCAGGAGGGGGCTCTCATCGGAGCCCCCTTTTGTTTTTCGCCCGCTTTTTTGCTTGAACATGCGGCCACTCCGACCGCCTAACCTGAGTCTGTAGCATATGGATCTGGAACTTATCGTCAGCGAAGCGCAGCGTGCATTCGCCGCCGCTCCCGACGCCGCCGCACTGGAAAACGAGAAAGCCCGCTTTCTTGGCAAGACCGGTCAGCTGACCGAGTTGCTCAAGGGCCTCGGCAAGCTCGATCCCGAAGCGCGCAAGACCGAAGGCGCACGGATCAATGCGGCCAAGCAACAGATCGAAGGCGCCTTGCAGGCGCGCCGTCAGGCCATGGCCGACGCGCTGCTCGATGCGCGCCTGTCCGCCGAGGCTATCGACGTCACGCTGCCCGGCCGAGGCCTGGGCGCTGGCAGCCTGCACCCCGTGCTCACCACCTGGGAGCGCGTTGAACAGATTTTCCGTTCCATTGGTTTCGACGTGGCCGACGGCCCCGAGATCGAATCCGACTGGTTTAACTTCACTGCGCTGAACAGCCCGGAAAATCACCCGGCACGTTCGATGCAGGACACCTTCTATGTCGAAGGCAATGACGACGCCGGCAAGCCGTTGCTGCTGCGCACGCACACGAGCCCTATGCAGGTGCGCTACGCGCGCATGAACAAGCCGCCGATCAAGGTGATCGCGCCGGGCCGTACGTATCGCGTTGACTCCGATGCCACCCACTCGCCGATGTTCCACCAGGTCGAGGGGCTGTGGATCGCCGAAGACATCAGCTTTGCCGACCTGAAGGGTGTGTACACCGACTTCCTGCGCAAGTTCTTCGAGCGCGACGACATTCAGGTGCGTTTCCGTCCGTCGTACTTCCCGTTCACCGAGCCGTCCGCCGAGATCGACATGCAGTTCGAGACCGGCAAGAACGCCGGCAAGTGGCTCGAGATCTCGGGTTCGGGGCAGGTGCATCCGACGGTGATCCGCAACATGGGGCTCGATCCCGAGCGCTACATCGGTTTCGCGTTCGGTTCGGGTCTGGAGCGACTCACGATGTTGCGTTACGGCGTGCAGGACTTGCGCCTGTTCTACGAGAACGACCTGCGCTTCCTGCGCCAATTCATGTAATCGATACCGGCCGCCCCTGGCTGGCGCGCAACGTCGCTGCCGCCGGGCTGCCGGAAGTGAAGACTTAACTGCGAGCGAACTGATCCATGCAATTCTCTGAATCGTGGCTGCGTACCCTGGTCGACCCGGATTTGTCGACGGACGCGTTGGCGCACGCCCTGACGATGTCCGGGCTGGAAGTCGAAGAAACCGATCCGGTCGCCCCGCCGTTTCACGGCGTGGTCGTGGCCAAGGTGCTCGAAGTCGCCCGTCATCCGGATGCCGACCGTCTGAATGTCTGCCAGGTGGATGCTGGCACCGGCGAGACGCTCACCATCGTGTGCGGAGCGCCGAACGTTGCGCCGGGCATCAAGGTGCCTTGCGCGACCGTGGGCGCGGCATTGCCGCCGGCAGAAGCCGGCGGTGCGCCGTTCCAGATCAAGATCGGCAAGCTGCGCGGCGTGCAAAGCTTCGGCATGTTGTGCTCGGCACGCGAGTTGAAGCTCTCGGAAGATCACGCCGGCCTGATGATCCTGCCGGAAGATGCGCCGGTCGGCATGAACATCCGCGAGTATCTCGATCTCGATGACACGGTGTTCGTCGTCAAGCTCACCCCTAACAAGGCGGATTGCCTGTCGCTGCTCGGCGTGGCGCGTGAAGTCGCTGCCATCACCGGTGCCCCGCTCAAGGATCTGCCGGGGCAGGGCACGCAAGCGGCGACCATCGCCGACACGTTGCCCGTGCGCATCAGCTCGCCGGAGGGCTGTGGCCGCTTCGGTGGTCGCATCATCCGTAATGTCAATGCCGCCGCACCGTCGCCGCGCTGGATGGTCGAACGCCTCGAGCGCGCTGGCCAGCGCAGCATCTCGGCGCTGGTCGACATCACCAACTACGTGATGCTCGAACTGGGCCAGCCGTTGCACGTCTACGATCTGAACCGTCTGCAAGGCGGGATCGACGTGCGCTTCGGTCGTGCGGGTGAAACGCTCAAGCTGCTCAACGAACAGACCGTGACGCTCGATGAGAGCACGCTCGCGATCACCGACGCCAGCGGCCCGATCGGCCTGGCCGGCATCATGGGCGGTGATTCGACGAAGGCCGGTCTGGAGACGCAGAACATCTTCCTGGAAGGCGCGTTCTTCTTCCCGCAGGCCATTCAGGGACGTGCACGCAAGTACAACTTCACGAGCGATGCATCGCATCGCTTTGAGCGCGGTGTCGACTTCGCGGGCAATGTGCGTGCGCTTGAGCGCGCAACGCAACTGGTGCTCGAGATTTGCGGTGGTCAGGCGGGTCCGCTGGAAGACCAGGTGGCGAAGCTGCCTGAGCGTCAGCCGGTCAAGATGCGCGTGGCGCGTGCCGTCAAGATCCTGGGCGTGCCGGTCTCCGAGCAGGAGATGAGCGAGATCTTCACGCGTCTCGGCCTGCCGTTCACGTTGCAGGATGGCGTGTTCGAAGTGACGCCGCCGTCGTACCGCTTCGACATCGAGATCGAAGAAGATCTGATCGAAGAGATTGCACGTATTTACGGTTTCGATCGCATTCCGGCCAATCCGCCGGTGGCGGCGAGCGAAATGCGTCCCACCCAGGAAGGCCGCCGTTCGCAGCATGCCGTTCGTCATGCCGTCGCCGCGCGTGACTATCACGAGACGGTTGGTTTCAGCTTTGTCGACGTGGAATGGGAAGCCGACTTTGCGGGCAATGACAATCCGATAAAGTTGCTCAATCCGATCGCGAGTCACCTTGCCGTGATGCGCTCGACGCTCATCGGCAGCCTGATTGCGACGGCGCGCTACAACCTGAATCGCAAGGCATCGCGCGTTCGCGTGTTCGAAATCGGTCGCACCTATCACCGTGACAACACGGTGGCATCGGGCGAGTTGAGCGTTGGCGGTTATCGTCAGCCGCTGACGGTTGCCGCACTGGCTTATGGTCCGGTGCTCGACGAGCAGTGGGGTGCGGCAGCACGTCAGGTCGATTTCTTCGACGTGAAAGGCGATCTCGAAGCGTTGCTGGCGCCGCGCACGGCACGTTTCGTGAAGGCTGAGCATCCGGCGCTGCATCCGGGACGCAGTGCTGCGATCGAAGTGGACGGCAAGCGCGTGGGCTTCATCGGTGAGCTTCACCCGCGCTGGCAGCAAAAGTACGATCTGCCGCACGCGCCGGTGCTGTTCGAAATCGAAGCCGAGGCGTTGTTCGGTCGTGACGTGGCAAGCTACGAGGACATCTCGAAGTTCCCGCCTGTCACCCGTGACATTGCCCTGGTGGTTGATCAATCGCAGCCGGTGCAGGTGTTGCTCGATGCCATGCTCGCCGCACGTCAGGACGATCCGGCGTGCAACGTCGTGCAATCGGTGCGCTTGTTCGACGAGTTCCGGCCCAAGGCCGGCGCGGCGTCGGGCTCGCTGGGAGCGCAGGACAAAAGCTTGGCGTTTCGTGTTACTCTGCAAGACCCCTCGGGTACGTTGCAGGACGAGACGGTCCAGGGCGCCATTAACGCACTGGTACAACGGGTAGAAGGGTTTGGCGCACGTTTGCGCGCCTAAAGCTCAGTAAAAAATCCGGGTGCGAGTGGGTTATCGCACTGTCATCGCCATCGCGTGGGACGTATGAACGAAATGAATCCTGGTGAATTTGAAGCCATGCTTGCGGCGCAGCGGATCGCGCTGGGCCGCAGCGAAGTGAACGAGGTCTCGACCGAGGCGCCGACGCTGACGAAGGCCGAACTGGCTGAGCTGCTGTTCGAGCACGTCGGTCTGAACAAGCGCGAAGCGAAAGATATGGTCGAAGCCTTCTTCGAATCGATTCGCGATGCGCTTGAGTCCGGTGACAGCGTCAAGCTGTCGGGCTTCGGTAACTTCCAGCTACGCGACAAGCCAAAACGGCCGGGCCGGAATCCGAAGACGGGCGAGGAGATTCCGATTGCTGCGCGTCGTGTCGTCACCTTCCACGCCAGCCAGAAGCTCAAGTCGATGGTCGAGTCTGGTGTACTGAGCAAGTAATTCCCCGGCCGCCGCATTTTGTGGCGGCCGCTGGTTTTTCGTCCGCAATTTAACCGTCGTCCCATTCCGCTAACGCCGCGATGGATCACGTTGCCTTGCCGCCGATTCCCGCCAAGCGTTACTTCACCATCGGTGAGGTGAGCGAGCTATGTGGTGTCAAGCCGCATGTGCTGCGCTATTGGGAGCAAGAGTTCACGCAACTGCGTCCGGTCAAGCGACGCGGCAACCGACGGTACTACCAACATCACGAAGTCCTGCTGATCCGGCGAATCCGGGAACTGCTCTATGAGCAGGGCTTCACCATCAACGGCGCACGCAATCGTCTGGAGGCGGACACGCCCCGCGGTGCCCGCGCATCCACTGCCGCCGGCGCCCAGGCGTCTGGTCAGGCGACTGCCGATACAGCGGCAATGGACGAAGGGGCGCTCGACGTAGGCGACCTGCGCCGCCGTCTCGAATCCGTCATCGACCTGCTGAAGTCCTGAGCCGGGGCCGTCCGGCTTATCTGGCCTATCCGGCCTATTCGGTCTATCCGGTCTATCCGGTCTATCCGGTCTATCCGGCGCCACGTCCTGGTGCTCGCCGGATCCGGGATTCTCCTAATGCGGCGGTGGCCGAAACTTCCGTAATCCGAGATAAGGCACGCTTCACGGCGGGGCGACGCTCGTCCGGCACGATGAACGCCATACATCCCCCGATTGAGACGATACAGAACGACTTCCGGGGGCGGGGCGATTGCCTTACACTTGCCGGAAACATGACGCCCGTCAGTGGCGTCGCCTGGATCCTCTTAACGAACGGGCCAATACCGACCTTATCGCGCGGGGGCGCGAAGGGCTGAAAGGATCTCGACCTATGGCGGAACCGAGCATGATGGGAGCGCGACGCGGACGTTGGGCGACTTCCTATCGCTCGATCGTCGCGATCCTGATTTTCGGTCTCCTGATTCTTGTCCTTCTCTGGACGGCGGTGCTCTGGCGCATCTCCATCGAGCACAAAGCCATTCTGCGTGACACGGCGGCGTCGGCATCGACAGTCTCCACCGCGCTGGAGCAACAGACCCTGCGCGCCATCCGCCAGGTCGATCAGATCACGCGCTTCGTGAAGTATGAGTACGAACGTCGCCGCAGCGATTTCAATCTGAAGCAGACGCTTTCCGACGGCATCGTGGCCGAGCGCTACATGGTGCTCGTGAGCGTGGCAGATGCCAAAGGCAACATTGTCACCGCCACGATGCCCGGCACTGCGGGCGTGAACATTGCCGATCGCGAGCACTTTCGGGTGCATCTCGACGACGAGAGCGACGGTTTGTTCATCAGTCACCCGGTCTTCGGGCGCGTCTCGCGCAAGTGGGTGCTCCAGTTCAGCCGACGCCTGAACAATCCCGACGGCACCTTCGCGGGGGTGGTCGTGGTGTCGCAGGAGCCGAGTTACTTCACGTCTGATTTCTACACGAATGCCGTGCTCGGGCAGTACGGCCAGATCGCCGTGATTGCGGACGATGGTGCATTGCTCGCGCGTAGCACCGGCGCGAGCGTCGCCATTACCGGGACCGGCGAGTTGCCGCCGTTCACCGCCGAGCAACGCAGTTCCGGCGTGCAGCGTGATCCGATCGATGGTGTCGAGCGCATTGTCGCCTATCGCCATTTACGCGATTACCCGCTCGCGGTACAGGTGGGGTTGTCGCTTGATGAGGAGTTGTCCGAGTACCGTCACGTCGAGCGTGTCTATCTCACGATGGCGACGTTCATTTCGGTGGCGCTCGTGGTGTTCTTCGCACTCATCGCCTACCTGATGCAACGCCTGATCGGCCGGGATCAGCAACTCACAAGGCTCATTTCCTACGACGCGCTCACCGGTCTGCCGAACCGCTATGCGTTGATGGAGTCGTTGCGCCAGTCGCTGTCGAGTCCCGATCAACTGGGCAAGGTCGCCCTGCTGCACATCGATCTCGACAACTTCAAGAGCGTGAACGACACGCTTGGCCATTCGCAGGGCGACGAGATCATCCGGCAGGTCTCGGAGCGTTTCATTCCCCGTATGCCCGCCGGGGCGATGCTCGCGCGTTTCGCCGGCGACGAGTTCATGGTGCTGCTCGAAGGCGATGGAGCACCCGAGCAAGCCGAGCCCCTGGGCGAAACGCTGCTGGCGGCACTCAAGGCGCCCATGGTGGCGGACGGCACGTCGTTTGCGTTGCATGCCAGCATCGGGGTGACGTTCTGGACCAAGCCGGAAGAGACCGAGGCGGATCTCATCAAGAAGGCGGATCTCGCGATGTACTCGGCCAAGGAGGCCGGCAAGAGCGTGGTGCGCGTCTATACGCAGCAAATGACGTATCAGGCCCATCAATTGGTCGTCTGGGAGCGTCAGATGGAGCAGGCGCTGGCCAACGGGGAGTTCTTCCTGGCGTATCAGCCGATCATTTCGCTCGGCAGCGATTGCATCTGCGGCATGGAAGCGCTGATTCGCTGGCGTCACCCGGAGCGTGGGGTGCTCAGCGCAGGCGAGTTCATCCCGCTGGCGGAGACGACCGGGCAGATCGTGGCCATCGGCGAGTTCGCGCTCACTCAGGCCTGCCGTCAACTCGTGGCCTGGCGCGATACGCCGATGGGCTCGCTGCGCCTGGCCGTCAATGTCTCGTCCGTGCAGTTCTGGCGGGGGGACATCGGGGAACTGGTCGAGCGTCTGGTCAAGGAATACGCCATTGAGCCGCAGCGGCTCGAACTGGAAATCACCGAATCGGTGATGGTGAAGAATCCGGCGCTTGTGGAGATGAAGATCGAGCAGTTCAAGCGTGCCGGTTTGCGCATCGCGCTCGATGATTTCGGCACCGGTTACTCGTCGTTGTCCTATCTGACGCGTTTTCCCGTCGACACATTGAAAGTCGATCGCTCGTTCGTCGAATCGATTCCCGATTCATCGCGTTCATGCCTGATGATTTCGAATATCGTCAATATTGCCCGCTCGCTCGGCATCGATTTGATCGTCGAGGGGGTAGAGAACGAACGGCAACTCGATTGGCTGCGCCACTTCGTTCCACTCAGCGCTCAAGGCTATTTATTTTCCCGTCCGGTGGAAATTGAGCAGCTGGATTCGCTAATTGCCCGATTTGGCATTTGCCGATAAAGAAGCAGTAAATGATAAACGTAAAACCGAGCTAGTTAATACGTTAAATAGATATTGGTAATATTTCGAATGTTCGACGGTTTTTCATACGGCATCATCGTCGGAGTACTATAGAATCACTTCGTTCTCGCAATGGTTTGAAACGGCGTGAACGGATGGCCGTCGGCCCCAACCGGCAGTAGATCGGGCAGGGGTGACGGGCTGTCAACAGCCTGCAATTGTCGGGGTGGACAATGGCAGGTAGCAGGGATCCGAAGGCGCGGGGCGCGACAAGCCGGGGATCGGAAACGAGGGAAAGTGTTTGACGCGCAGACCAGAATTGGCAGGAATTCGCAGGCACAACGAATGCCGGTCGTGACCAGATGCGCTGTCCGGGGAAGTGACAGAAACGCGACTAGATGGAAGCGAATACTTTGCCAACGTAATAAGTGAAAAATATTAGAACGAGCGTTTGATTTTCGGATGAGGATAAGGCATTGGCTTTATGCCGCCTGTGTCTCGGTCGGCGTGCTGGTCGCCTGCTGGGTTGCCGCTGACCGCACGGCGACGTCTCTGGTCGGTGACAAGCTTTCGCAGAGTGTCGATGCGGGGCAAACGGTCGCTGATCGCGTTGCCGACGGCATGGTGCACGCCATCAACACGGATTTGTCGATGGTCAGAGCCATCCCGTCGACACTGGCCGAGGTGGATTTGCTGCGTGACGTTCTGCCCGCAGCGGGCGCCCGCCCTGCAAGCGCGGACATCGTGGCGCGCGCCAACGAATTTCTGCGCGGGGCACAGGGCTACTTCGGTGTAGACCGCGTGTGGGTGCTCGACCCCAATGGCGTCTGTGTGGCGGCAAGCAACTATCGTGATGCGCCGTCTCCCGTCGGGCAATCCGTGGCCGGTGTTCCGTATGTCACACATGCCTTGCTCGGCGATCGCTTCGAGGGCTATGCCTCCGGCTGGGAGCAGCAGGCGCCTGGTCTTTACTTCAGCGCCCCCATTTATCGCGACGGCTCGCTGATCGGCGTGGTCATGACCAAGATTGGACTCACGCGTCTGCGCCATTGGGTTGGCAGCGGGGAGTCGTTCATCACCGACGGCAACGGTGTCGTAATCATGGCCAACGATCCGCGCTTCGAGAATCGCTTCATGCTCGACGGCAAGCTTGGTTCGCTGTCTGACGTCGAGCGTCTGGCGTTGTATCAGCGTGACGATTTCGCGCGCATGCCGATTTCGCAGTTCAAGCGGGCGCCGGGGCGCTCCAATGCCTGGGTGCCGCAGGAATTGCTGGACCGGATGTCCGAATTCAACGACCAGCACAAGCCGTTCGTGATCTCGTCGCGTCCGAGTTCGAGTAACGATCTGGTGGTCTATGCGGTCGAGAACGTCGAAGCCTGGGAGGCATTGACGCGCCAGCACGCCAAGGACCTGGCGCTGTGCTTGTTACTGTATCTGGGCGGTGTCGTCATCGTGGCGCTGGCCGGCTGGACTTACTGGCGCGAGCGTGTGCAGCATCGCGAGACGCGTCAGTCGAACGAAGAGCTCCGCGCGGCGAACAACCAGTTGGCGTTCGAAGCCAGCTACGACGAACTGACGGGTAGCCTCACGCGCCGCTACTTCTTCCATCGTTTCGAGCAGTTGCTGGAGGCCGCGCAACGCAAGAACGAACCGATGAGCCTCATCGTGGCCGATCTGGATCATTTCAAGACGATCAACGACACCTACGGGCACGCCATCGGCGATCAGGTGCTGTGCCGGTTTGTGCTTGTCTGCTCGTCGACACTGCGCGGTGACGATCTGATCGGACGCATCGGTGGCGAGGAGTTTGCGATTTTGCTGCCGGGCGCGAGCGAGCGCGATGCCCTGCGTGTGGCTGACCGGATTCGTGAGCGCTGCAAACGTGAATCGCTGGAAGGCAGCGAACCGCCGCTGCGCTTCTCGGCCAGTTTCGGCATCACTGAATGGCAGGAGACAGATTCACCGATGAACATGGTCGAGCGTGCCGACATGGCGCTGTATCGCGCCAAGCGCGCCGGGCGCGACCGCTGCTGGGTGTTCTGAGGCCGCCAATCCAGTTTCGCTGCGGTTACCAATGTCACGTTTGGTAACCAAAGAGCGAGTCCTTTCCCCGCATTTCACGGGAACCCGCATGTCTAACGGATCAAGCAGGCGTGGCGAATGCTTCGTCACGCAGGATCCGAATAGTTCGTGCAGGAGACATCATCGTGAAACGCACACTCATGCTGGCCGGCGGCGCTGCCGTCGCCTTATTGTTGGGCGGTTGTGTGGCGGTGCCTTACGGGGCGCCCGCATACGGCGGCGGATATTACAGCGGATACGACTACGCGCCGGGCTATGCCGTGGCGCCGGCGCCGGTCGTCACGTTCGGCGTGTCGGGCGGGGGGTACTACGGAGGCGGCTATCACCGCGGATGGGGCCGTGGCCGTGGGTGGGGCTGGCATCACTGATGCCGCATCTGCGAGCCGAACCTTCGGCGTCGCAGACACTTGAGCGCAGATGCTTGACCGATATCGCAGCATTACCCGGGGGGGAGGGCATAGCCGACGCGCCCGGGCCGGGCAACGCCGTCTCGTGTCAGAACTCCGACAGCGCGAAATCTTCCTTCGACACGTCGCACTCCGGGCAGCGCCAGTCGGCGGGCACGTCGGCCCAGCGCGTGCCGGGGGCGAGGCCGTCGTCCGGCGCGCCTTCGGCTTCGTTATAGATCCAGCCGCAAATCAGGCAAATCCAGCTCTTGAATTCAGTGGGGGTGTCCAGCGTGGTGGTCATGATGTCGATTCATCAGGGAAAACTTGGGCGACCCGCATTGTAAGGCACGCGCGCGACATCGTCCTGTTTGCGAACCGGCGCCGGTGCGCAAAGTTAATCCAGATCAATGGATCGAAGGGGAAATGCCAGTGGCGCGCCGCGACGCAACGGCAGGGGATGCGCCGGCAGACACCGGCGCGGCAACCGTCACCAGTGAATCTGGTTGAGGAAGATCGGGGCCATCTGGGCCAGCGAGTTCAGCAGGGACATGGCGGTATCGCGGTGCGAGACTTCCTTCCACAACCGGCTTTCCTTCACGACACGATCGCGATCTTCCGAGGTCTGCACATCGGGTTCGCGCAGCCGCTTGATCAGATCGATGACGGAGGCCCGGTCGACGGTTTCGGTGACCGAGTGTCGCGCGAGCAATTCGTCCAGATGGACGCGTTCGGCTTCCGTTACCGATGTGTCGTGCGTATCGGTTCGGGCGTCTGCTGGCGTGGCGTTGACGGACGGCTTGTCGGATTGGGTCATACGAGACGTTCTCCTCGCGAGGTGTCGCATGTCTCCATCATAGGCCGTTTCCCTTGTGCTGCGAACCCTCCCGTGCACGCGATGCCGGGCACCTGAGCCGTGAACCGGCAGGGAGCGGTTGGCAGCATCTCGTGCTGTTTCGCGCCGATTCGCGGCGTGTCAAAGCTGTGACAAGGCTGTCTGGAAGCAGGGTCGACGTGACCCGGAAACGAGCCAGAAGCGGGGGCAAACGTCAAGCCCAATAAATTTGTCCAATGCTGACGCTGAAACGGGCAATCCTCTTGACAGCGTGTAACGGCGGGCGTTCTGCGAGGGTGGTGTGAGGTTATCCAGTGGGTTATCCACAGAAGCTGTGGGTAACTTTAAGGGGACGACAGGGATTCGCCGCGATGTCAGCGGCGTGACCCCTGTGTGACGTGTCACCGAAACAGGGGACGCAGCATCAGCAGGGCGAAGAACAGCGCAACACCGACAGGCAACAGTCCCGTGAAGAAGGCGGGCCACGGGGCGCGTGCGCGGCGGCGTGCACCGAACGACGAGATCAATCCCGCACAAAGGCACAGTACCCCGACACCCCAGGTGGGGTTCGGACTCTTGAGGACCCAGGCGGCCGCAGCGAGCAGCCCGATCCACGCGAGCGGCGTGGCGCCCGGCGGCGGCGGTGTGACGTCGACGGCGGCCGGTTTGGTTTGACGGGCTTTGTTGGCGGTGTCTCGAGGCTCAGGGGTATTGGCGGACATTGCGATTCATGAGAGGCGGTAGGCGTGTCGGAAATCGATGGGGACGACACGCGAAAGCCGCAGCATAGCAAACGTGATGGTCAATCGCTCAGGACGTCACGCCATGCAAGGTGAGCGCGCCCGGGTGTCGCTGCGACATGCCGGGGTTTCGCTCCGGTGCATCGACATACCAGATGGATGTCGAGTCGACGTCGCGCGTCGGCGCGAAGGCGGGCGGCGTGGCACACCGGTTGTCGAGGTCGACGTGCCACTTTTGCACCGGTTGGCCCGTGAACGTGGCGGGCATGGCGGACATGGCGGTTGTGGTGGCGGGGCGCTTGTCCGGGATCGGCGCGTTCGGCATCGCCCGAACGGCCACACACGGTTGATGAAATGCGTCGACGGGTGTGGCGGAGGCAGGCGGCATCGACTGCGCTCGGGCAAGTGGCGATGCGCTCAGTGCCAGAAGACCGAGTATGAGGATGGCGAGGACGCCCATCAGGTCGACGCGCCGCCATTCGGCAACGGCGGTTGGGTCAACGGCCGTCGACCGGGTGCGTCGAAGGTCGTGGCGAGGCGGTGTGACGTGTCTCGGCGGCATGATGGGCTCCGTCGGGGCAATCGTTGAGAGGGGCATTGCATCGAAGCGCATGGCGCATCGTGCAACGTTTCCCGCAACCAGAAGCCAATATCGTGCCGGATCCAATAACTTGCTGATTTATATGGTGTTATTCGTGATGTGGCACAAGCTGGAGCGACTTCTCCTGCATCAAGTGTTGCAGTTCCGAAACGTGCACCGGAGAATCAACGTCGAGGCGCTTCATGCGCCATGCAAATACGCAGGCATTCTCAGACTCCCTGAATACTGTATATAATTACAGTATTCACTCCACGGCGAGACACGATATCCCATGAAAGCCAACTACTCCATCGCCGACATCGAACAGGCGATCAATTACTGGACAAGCCATCAGGCCGCCGACAGCAACCTGTCGCTCTGCCCGTCGGCACGCGCGTTGGCGAACGTTTATGGCGAGATGATCTATCGTCGAGAGACGAGCGTTGCCGCCGACGCCCTCAATGGCGAGCAAAGTCAGGCGATCGAGACGGCCTTGCATCAAATGGAGTTGGGCCTCGCGCCTTGAATTGGCGGTTGGCGTTCAGCGGATGAATCCGGAGCGCGGCGCGCCGAAATCCATCGTGAGCCATCGAAATCAGGCCGGGTGAACCGTATGCCGACGCGCAGACCATTGCTCAAGCCAATGCTCGATACCGTCGGCCGATAGCGCAGGCGAGAACAGATACCCCTGTGCGACACGATAGCCCTGTGCGACCAGCAGATCGCGCTGGGCTTCATCTTCCACGCCTTCCGCGACCACGGTGAGATGCAGATTGCGGCCGATGCTGATGATGGCATTGGTCAGCGCGCGCACCGTTTCATCACGCGTGATGTCATGGACGAAGCTGCGATCGAGCTTCAGTTCCGAAACCGGCAGACGCCGCAGATACCCCAGACTCGAATAGCCGGTGCCGAAATCGTCCATCGAGAGACGCACGCCCAGGTTGTGGACTTCCTCGATGATGCGCAACGTGCTCGGGTTGTGGTCCATCAGCACGCTTTCCGTGATTTCGATGGCCAGGCACGACGGCGGCAACTCGTGATCGGCCAGCGCCTCGGCAATCGTGCGCGGCAGATCGTGGTCGTGGAAATTGGTCGGCGACAGGTTGACCGACACATTGCTGATACCGATGCCGCGCCGCCGCCAGTCCGCCAGTTGACGGCACGACTCGCGCAGCGTCCATATCCCCAGTTCGCCGATCAGTCCGCATTCTTCCGCAAGCGCGATGAAGCGCGACGGCGGCACGTCACCGTGTTGCGGATGTTTCCAGCGCGTGAGCGCTTCCGCCCCGTACACCGAGTCGTCGAGCAGATTGATCTGCGGCTGATAGAAGAGTTCGAGCTTGCCCAGACGCAGGGCGTCGCGCATGGCGGTCTCGAGTTCGAGGCGCTCCTGCGCGTGGATATTCATGTCTTCGCTGTAGAAGCGCACGCTGCCCGGGCTCGTCATCTTCGCCTGATACATCGCCATGTCGGCATGTTGCAGCAGGATGTCGAATTCGCGACCGTGATTCGGAAACAGGCTGATGCCGAAGCTGCCCGACGGGACCAGCGTTACGCCGTCGATCTGGCACGGCGCCGTGAGGGCGCTGCGCATGCGTTCGATGGCGATGTCGAGCCGCTCCGGGTCGCACTCCGTGAGCACGGCCACGAACTCGTCGCCCGAGAGTCGCGCGACGATGTCCGCACCGCGTAGCGCCCGGCGCAGACGCTGCGCGATCGTGCGCAGCAGCACGTCTCCCGCCTGATGCCCGAGCGAGTCGTTGACCTGCTTGAAGCGGTCCAGATCGATGAAGATGACGGCCATGCGCGTGTTCAATTCCGTCGCGCTGGCGATGGCCTGCGCGGCGAGCACGCCGAGCATGCTGCGGTTGGGCAGGCCGGTCAGGCTGTCGGAGAACGCCAGTTGACGAATACGCGTGCGCGATTCGTCGCGCTCGAAAGCGAGCTTGCAGAGATGCACACACACGTCGACCAGACGCTCGTGCAGCGCATTCGGGCCGCGCACGGTGCGGTAATAGAACGCCAGCACGCCGAGCACCCGCCCGTCGTTCGCAATGATCGGCATGGCCCATGACGCCGCCAGACCGAACTCGGCGGCCATCTCCCGGAAATCGGCCCAGCGCGGGTCGTTCGCAATGTCGGTCACGATGACGGGGCGCGCCAGAAAGGCGGCCGTGCCGCAGGTGCCCACGTTCGGCCCGATGGCGACGCCGTCGATCGTCTTATGGTATTGCGCGGGCAGACTTGGCCCGGCTTGCGGGCGCAACCGGCCCTCGGCGTCGACCCGCACGACCGAGGCCATGACCTCGGGGGCGATCTGCTCCAGTTCGCGGCACACGAGCGTGAGCACTTCCACGAGCGGTGCATCGCGCACCATCGCGGCCAGCGCCTTGTGCTGCAACACTTCCTGAATCTTCGATTGCGTGATGTCGGTGAACAGCACCACGGCATTCACGAGCTTGCCGTGGGCATCCAGAATCGGGTTCGTGACAACGGAGACCCACAGCGGCTGACGCTGCGCGGTCCGTACGAGCACTTCGCAATGGCAACTGCGGCCGTCGCGGGCGGCCACCAGACACCCTGAGAGCGCCTGCCGGATGTCGAGCGCCGACGTGTCGTCGGCGAACTCGCCCAACGGGGCATCGGCGAACGGGGCATGGGCCAATTTGCCGAGCACCTCGCTCGCGGCATAGCCGAGCATGCGCGTGAAGCCTGCATTCACGTAACAGACGCTGCCTTTTGCGTCGGTGATGAGCACGGCGTTGTCCGTCTCGTCGACGCCGAGCGAGAGCAAGTGCAGGCGGGCGTCGTCGGCGGCCTGGCGCGCCACGCGCTCGGTCACGTCCACGGCGAACTTGATCACGTAAGTGAGATTGCCGTCGTCGTCGAATACGGGGTTGTAGGTGGCTTCGAGCCAGAGCGCGCTGCCGTCGCGGCGAAGACGCCGTACCTGATCGGTGTGTGAGCGTCGGGTGCTGACGACTTGCGCGAGTGCGTCGCCGCAGGTGTCGTCGAGCGGATCGCACAGCATGGCGTGGCGTTTGCCGATCAGCGCGTCGCGTGTGTACCCGAAGACACCGAGGAGTTTGTCGTTGACATCGACGACGGTGCCATCCGGCGTGAGCGTGAGCATGCCCAGCGAGCGGTCGAGTGCTTCGAGCAACGCTTCGCGCCCTGGCGCCGGTGTGGCGCCGACGGCGGACGGTGAACCGGGCGCGACCATCGAGCGGACCTCCTCGGACGTCCTGAGGACATTGTCGGGTGTGACTGGGGCTGACACGCCAAAATCGCTTTCAAGTATAGCGACCTGCGGGGGCAGGCTCACGTGGGAGAAACCGGGAGACGACACGTGACGATGGCGTCCCGGGCAATACGACAGACGGAAGAAAAGCGGTCGGTGGACGGTATTGAGCGGCCTTCGCGAGACTTTCCCGCCGGTTGGGCTGAGCCCGCGCTCAGGCCGCCTTGACGCGAATGCGGATCCCGCCCACGGCGACGGTCTGACCCGCGCGGATCTTGCAGGTCTTGCGCGTTTCCAGTTGGCCGTCGACCGTGACTTCGCCGTTGGCCACGAGGACCTTGCCCGCGCCGCCGGAGTCGACGACCCCGGTGAGTTTGAGCAGGTCGTTCAGGGCGACGAATTCGCCCGTCAATTCAAAAGTTACGTTTTGCATAGTGGAGCGGATACTACGTAAAAACCCGATGCGCGTCGACAGGTGTCGCGCATCGGTTCAGACGCTCAGGCGTCGATCACGTGTTCGAGACGGCGGTCGGGAATCAGCCACACGGCGGCCATCAGCGCATACAGCGCGAGTGAAACCGCGGGCACCACGAACGCCAGCCCGATGGCCACGGCATACACTACGACCGAGAGCTTGCCCTTGTAATCGCGCCCGAGGGCGGCGGCGAGTCGCTTGTTGCCGCCGTCGTGCACGGCCAGCAGGGCGCGCGACAGAATGAAGTGAGCAATGGCCGCCATGCAGAGCACCACGCCGTAGAGCGCCGTCGGCCAGGCGGTGAAGTGGTTTTCGCCCAGCCAGTGCGTGACGAACGGAATCAGTGACAGCCAGAAGAGCAGATGCAGATTGGCCCAGAGTACGCCGCCGGAGACCTTTTGCACCACCTGGAAAAGATGGTGGTGGTTGTTCCAGTAAAGGCCCACATAGACATAGCTGAGGATGTAGGTCAGGAACGTGGGCGCGACCGGCAGGAGGTCGGCCAGTTCGCTGCCGTGCGGTGCTTTCATTTCCAGCACCATGATCGTGATGATGATGGCGATTACGCCATCGCTGAAGGCTTCCAGTCGGCTTTTGCCCATGCTTTCGTCGATTCGTCAGTACGGTAGGGGTGTCACAGCACGGCCACGCGGTTGCGGCCGGCTTGCTTGGCCGCATACAGCGCGCGGTCAGCGCGTTGCAGCAGCGTGCCGAAGTCGGCGTCGTCCGGGGTGAGGCTGCTCACGCCGATGCTCGCGGAAAACCGCACGGGGCCGGCCGCACTGGTCGGACCCGGCACGCTCGCGCCGTTGATCGCGCTCAGCATGCGCTCGGCCGCCTGGGTCGCACGGTGCGCATCGGTCTCGGGCAACAGCACGGCGAATTCCTCGCCGCCCAGACGGCCGATCACAGTACTCTTGCGCAGTGCCGCCCGCAAGACCAGCGTCAGTTCGACGATGACGCGATCGCCGATAGCATGCCCCCACGTATCGTTGACGATCTTGAAATGGTCGATGTCGAGCATCAGCACCGACAGGCGGCGCTGCTGGGCGCGCGCGGTGGCGAACTGGCGCTCGGCCTGCATCAGGAACGCCCGGCGGTTGAGCAGACCCGTGAGGCCGTCGCGCATCGCCATGTCGCCCAGCACCCGGTTCACGCGGCGCAGTTCGAGTTCGTCGACCACGAGCGAGGAGAGGTCGGCGAGCAGGGCGCGCTTCTCGTCGTCGAGATCGCGAGGACGGCGGTCGATCACGCACAACGTGCCGAGCCGATGCCCTTCGGGCGTGCGCAGCGGGGCGCCGGCGTAGAAGCGGATGTTCGGATCGCCCGTGACCAGCGGGTTGTCGGCAAAGCGCCGGTCGGCACGGGCATCGGGCACGACGAGCACGTCGTCGCTGAGAATCGCATGCGAACAGAAGGCCATCGAGCGCGGTGTGTGGGTGGCGTCGATGCCGCGACGCGCCTTGAACCACTGACGCGACTCGTCGAGCAGCGAGATGAGCGAGATCGGCGTGCCGAGCACGTGAGACGCCAGTCGCACGATACGGTCGAACGCGGGTTCGGGCGGCGTGTCGAGGATCTCATAGCGGCGTAGCGCAGCGAGGCGTTCGGCTTCGTCGAGGCCGACGCTGCCGGCACCACCGAGACCGCTCATGCGGCCAGACGAAGGGGACGCCGGCCGTTGCAGGCCTTGGCGGGCGTCGTCGAAATCAGATGAATCGGCACCGGATGCAGTCATGTCGCGACGGGTGGGCAGGGCCCAGCGGTTAGACGACAGCAGTGCCGGCGACGGAAATTCCTGCCGCGGATCCGGCAACTGCACGAAAGGTTCGAAAGACTCGAAAGTTCCGAAATTCTCGCGTTGCTGGTGATGCTGGTGATGCTCAAGGCGCTGGCGTGCAAACGCCGGCCTCGCAGATGACTCGGATGTCGCGGGAGAGACTTGCGACCGGGCGCGTAGCCAGGTGGACTCCCGATCGAAGGCATCCGTGACGCTGTCAATTCTGCCCCGCCCGAAGTCGCTTGGCAATTGCGACGATGCGACGCCCGTTGCAGCGCCCATATCACCCATGCCGCGCATTTCGCCGACGCTGCTCATCAGGCTCACTGCGGGGTTCACTGCGGCGCTCACTTCATCCGTTTCGCCGACGGAAGTGCCCGCCCGCCAGCGCGCCAGGGCGTGCTGTGCCGTCTGGGCAGCTTGCACGGCTTGAGCGGCTTGCACGGCTTGTGCAACGTCGTCGGCGCGGTCCGGGGAGCGCGGCGTGGGCAGAGTGTGGCTCATGAGTTGGCGGTGGAAGGGCTGTCGGGTGGGATGTCGAACGCTTCGCCGGTCTCGAAAAAGTTGCCGCCGGCAATGTAGTGGAGACTGCGCGAGACGCCCGGTGCGAACTGCCAGTGCCCGTCGCGAAACGCGCGCGGATCGGCCCACGCCGCCACGACTTCGCCGAGAAACAGGTCGTAGCGATCCTGATTGTGCGGCTCGGGGATCACACGGCATTCGAGCCATGCGAGGCAGCCGTCGATCAGCGGAGCGCCGATGTGTGAGCCTGCGAAGGCCGTCACGCCGGAGCCGTCGGCAAACTTGTCGGTGTCGCGACCGGAGACTGACCCTACGTGGAGCGTTTCGCGGGCGATGAGGCGCGCGGGCACGTTCAGCGAAAACTCTCCCGACGCTTCGACCAGCTCTCGCGTGAGCGTGTTGCGGTCGATGACGACAGCGACCTTCGGCGGCGAGAAATCCAGCGGCATCGACCAGGCGGCCGCCATCACATTGCGGCGTTCGGCGTGGGCGCTGCCGACGAGCACGGTCGGGCCGTGATTGAGCAGGCGGTAGGCTTTCGGAAGTTCGACGGGCAGGCGTTCGGTCATGATGGGCAATCCGTGCAATCTCGATGCATCGTGTTGATCGGGCGGCCCATGATAGCGCGGTGGCAGAGTGGCCGACCGCGTGCATAACGACGGCTGGCGTGCGAACTGACGTCCGAAGAAATGGAAAAAGGCGGCCCGCAGGGTTAGCTGCGGGCCGTACAAACGGCACGGTGCGGGGAGCGCGTGCCGGATCAGATCTGCATGGAGTATTTCATGCGTTCGTCCCAGTCCGGTCCCCGTGCGGCGTCTGTTGAGAGCGGCAAGCGTCTCAGGCGGCGTGACGCTTCAGAAATGTCTCGACGACGCTCGCGAAATACGGCGGGCATTCCTGCATCGGGTAATGCCCACAATTCGGCATCACCTGCAATGTCGCGTTGGGATGCCATGCGAGAAACGTTCGCTCCATCGCTTGCGCATCGAGTCCGGGGTCCTTGTCACCGACCACGATCAGAAACGGCGTCTCCAGACCTCGGACGTCATCGGCGAAGTCCGCTGTGACCAGCATGTCGAGGTACTTCATCCGGCACGTGGGAGCGACCGAATCACGGTTTTGCCGGACCTTGCGATCGGCCCACGTATCCGAGAGTCCACCGCCGACGAACTTGAACAGTCGTCGAAGGGCGTCATCGTCCTGCGTCGTGCTTGCGAAGAACGCGAGCGCTTCCGGACTCAGAGGGTTGCCGGCTGCGGACACCGGACATACGGCGATGGCGCTCGCGATGCGCGAAGGGGCGTCCGCCGCCAGCCGTTGCGTCACCATGCCCGTCATCGAGTGACCGACGACGTGAAAGCGCTGCCAGCCGAGATGATCGGCGAGCCGGAGGCAATCTGCCGCAATTTCCGGCACGGTGAATTCGCCGGTCATGTCGATGGAATGCCCGTAGCCGCGCAAGTCGACGAAGACATAGGTGAAGGCGCGAGCGTCCAGCCAGGGCAGGGTGGTGTCAAAGCTGGTGTGGTCACCGAGCCAGTCGTGCATGACTAGCACGTGCGTGGGGCCGTCGCCGTAACGGACGTAGCCGAGGAGGTTGCCGGCGCTGGCGTGGATGTCGAAGGCTGCTTTCATTTCAAGGTTCCATGTAGTTGAGTGGAACCAAAACGAAACGCCCTCCCGGCAGACCGGGAGGGCGTTTTGAAAGTGAACCGATCGTATCAAGCGGCCAGACGAGAGTCAATAGCCTTGCTGCTTTGCATTTCCCGACCTTACGAATCACGCCACTCGCGACCCCATGGCATTACCATGCGCCAACATCAAAATGGGAGACCGTATGCGCCGGCTGATCGTCACTGCCTTGTTGGTCGGGGCGACAGGATTGCAGGGGTGCGCAAGCTCGGCACAAACGTTCCTGCTGGGGACCGCCGTCGGCGCTGCTGCCGTGATCGGTGCGGCAGGGTGCTCGCTCGCCTGCCGCTGATCTCTCTCACTCGACCTTCGTCACTCACACCTCGATCGTCTCAATCACTGGTTCGCAGTCGATGGGGAAATTGACCGAATTGGCCACGTAGCACTTCTCGTGCGCGGTGTGATGCAGATGTTCGGCGAGCGCGACGTCACCGCCGGTGCGAATCGTAACGTGCGGGCGCAGCACAATCCGGGTGAAGCGTCCTTCGGTCGCGGTGTCGATCATGGTGCCCAGGGCGTTGTCGCGATACCGTTCGACGACGATGCCCGCTTCGGCGCACAGATGCAGATACCACAGCTTGTGGCAGGCGCTTGCGGACGCGACGAGCAGATCTTCCGGATTCCAGCGGGCTGCATCGCCACGAAAGGCAGGGTCGGCCGAGCCGGGAATCGTCGGTTTGCCGTCTGCGCGAATCTCGTGATTGCGCCCGTATGCGCGATAGCCCGAGGTCCCGCTGCCTTCATTGCCGATCCATTCCACCTCGACGCGGTACTCGTGTTCGCCTGATGCCATGACTTGCCTCCGTTCCTGTCACCGTTGTCGCTGTTGCCAGCGTTGTCTCTACTGAGGGCCGACTGGCGGATGCCGCCGTGCCCGTTCGCGATTCTCGCAGGTGGGCGCGCATTGCGCCGGTCATTTTCGGTCATCAAAAGGCCGGATCTCGTCGGACCTGGCCCGAAGGCGGCGCCGTAGCGATCATCGCCGGTCGAAAGGGCGGGGGGGGCGTCGGAAACTGAGTCGGCTTAACGTAGGCTCAGGCCAGCGGCTCCGTCGTGAGCGCACGCGTGAGGCCGTGCATCGGGCGGCGCATCGCGACATCGAACGGATTGGTCTGCGGGCCGATCAGCTCGGCCTGACGTCGCAGCAATTCCACCACCATCGGCAAACGATCCTGCGACAGACGCGCGGCCAGCGTGCCGACGCTCAGCGCGGCGACAGCGTGCCCCGTACGGTCGAAGACCGGTACCGCGACCCCCGCCATGCCATCGAGCACGCCGCTGTTGCTTCCGGCATATCCCAACTGGCGCACCCGTTCGATCTCGGTGCGCAGGTAGACCTCGTCGAGCACGCCGTAGCCGCGCAACCGAGGCACGTTGAAGCGAATGATCTCCTCACGCTCGGCTTCCGGCAGGAACGCCAGAATCGCGAGACTGCCCTGACCGACGCCCAGCGCGACGCGTCCACCGATGTCACCGGTGAACGAGCGGATCGGGAAGGGGCCTTCGCACATGTCGAGACAGACCGCGTCGAAACTGCTGCGCACGAGCAGGAAGATCGTGTCGCCGAGGCTTGCGCACAGACGCAGCAGTGAGGGGCGGCACAGCGTGCGCATGCCGCTCGGGTTGCCCGCTTGTGCGGCCATGGCGAAGAAATCGATGCTCAGCCGGTAGAGCTTGGACGTCTCGTCCTGCTCAACGACCTGTTCGGCTATGAGGGCGTGAAGAATCCGGTGCACCGTGGCCTGACTCAGGCCGACGGCCTTGGCGATATGGGTGACGCGCTCGCCTTCGGGTTTGGCGACGCCGAGGGCGCGAATGACGGCGAACGTGCGTTGCAGAATGCCTGCGCCGGCGGATTCTGCGGGCGACGCTTCCTTCACGTCGGTCATGCGGGGTGAATCGGAGGTGCTCATCAGGGTCTCGAATATTCCGTCAAACGGAATACTAGCGCAAGCCGATATGGCTTGAAAACTGGCGTGACGCCGCCAAACCCGCAAAAACTACCAATAATCATCATAAGTTAGGGATTATCCCGAGACGCTGACACGAAACGAAAGGGCGTGTTCGTTCGTCAAATATTCCGTCAAACGAAATAATCTGAAGATTTATCTCATTTCATGGAATCGTTATCTTGCGGCATGCAATTTGGCTCGCTACTGTTCGATGCAATTGCATTTCATGTGGCGCCTGTGTGCCCCAAAGGTAGTGACCATGTCTTTTCTGACTTTGACGGATGTTTCCAAGACGTTTGGCGAGCTCAATGCCGTCTCGAACGTCAATCTCTCGGTGGAGAAAGGCGAGTTCGTCTCGCTGCTCGGGCCTTCGGGCTGCGGTAAGACCACCACGTTGCAGATGATCGCGGGCTTCGTCGAAGCCACCACCGGGCGCATCACGCTCGACGGGCGCGACATCACCAACATGCGCCCGAACAAGCGCGGCCTGGGCATCGTCTTCCAGAGCTACGCCCTGTTCCCGCACATGACGGTGGCGGACAACGTCGGCTTCGGCCTCGAGATGCGGGGCGTCGACAAGGCAGAACGCAAGGACCGCATTCGCGAGGCGCTCGCGCTGGTGCGGCTCGACGCCCTCGGTCACCGTTTCCCGCGTGAACTGTCGGGCGGCCAGCGTCAGCGTGTGGCGATCGCGCGTGCGGTCGTGATTGCGCCGCCCGTGCTGCTGCTCGACGAACCGATGTCCAACCTCGACGCCAAGCTGCGAGAAGACATGCAGTTCGAGCTGCGCTCGATCCAGCGCAAGATCGGTACGACCACGATCATGGTGACGCACGACCAGTCCGAAGCGCTGTCGATCAGCGATCGCGTCGTGGTCATGGAAGCTGGGCGTATCACGCAGGTCGACACGCCGTACCGGGCGTACGAGCGTCCGGAAACGCCGTTCGTCTCGCAGTTCATCGGCAAGGCCAACATGCTGGCCGGCCGTGTGGCCGCGCGCGACGGCGAGCATCTGCACATCGAACTGGGCGCGCAACTCACGCAGCGCGCAGCACTCTCGGACCTGGCGCCGCGCGACCGCAGCATGGCGGTGGGCGATGCCATCACGATGTGTCTGCGTCCCGAGAAAGTGCGCCTGTGCGCGCCGTCGGCCGGCCGCTTGTCGGCAACGGTGACGAGCCGCTTCTTCCTCGGCAGCCAGTGGCTGTATCGCGTGGACAGCGCACTGGGCGAAGTGCTCGTGTGCTGCCAGAACGAAGGCGGCGAACCGTTGAACGAAGGTTCGCCGGTCGGCCTCGACTGGCATCCGGAATCGGTGCGCTTCGTCGCTGCGGGAGCGTGCGCCAATGGCTGAAACCCTGCAAGTCCCGCACACGGACACCGCGCGCCCCACGCGTGCGCCGTGGCATGCCTACCTGCCGATGTGGGTGATGAGTGCGCCGGCCATGCTGCTGTTCGTGGCGCTGGTGCTCATTCCGTTGCTCATGACGCTCGCGCTCACGTTCTATCAGTTCGACCCGGCGAGCGGTCCGATTGCGGCGTTCCAGTTCGAGAACTACAAGGAAGTGCTGTTCGACTCGTATTTCCATACGATCTTCCTGCGCACCTTCGGCATTTCGCTGACGGTCACGGCGATCTGCGCCGTGGTCGGCACGTTCGAAGCCTATGTGCTTTCGCGCATGGGTGACCCGTGGCGCTCGCTGTTCCTGCTGGTGATTCTCTCGCCGCTGCTCGTGTCCATCGTGGTGCGGGCGTTCGGCTGGAGCATGCTGCTGAGTTCCGGCGGCCTGATCAATCAGGCGTTCGGGCTGATCGGCATGGGGCCGTTCAAGATGGAGTACACCAACTTCGCCGTCGTCGTGGCGCTCTCGCACGTGATGCTGCCGTTCATGGTGATTCCGGTGTGGACGTCGCTGCAACGTCTCGATCCGCAGACGGAGAACGCGGCGCTCTCGCTCATGGCGTCGCCCGCGACCACGCTGCGCCGCATCGTGCTGCCGCAACTGGTGCCCGGCATTCTCTCGGGCAGTCTGATGGTGTTCGGTCTGTCAGCCAGCGCTTTCGCGATTCCGAGCCTGCTGGGCGGACGCCGTCTCAAAGTGGCCGCCACCGCCGTGTACGACCAGTTCCTCAGTTCGCTGAACTGGCCGCTGGGCGCGACTATTGCCGTGCTGCTGCTCGTGGCGAACCTGATCGTGATGCTGACGTACTACCGTCTGCTCGATCGTCGCTATTCGCGAAGCATGGGCTAACGCCCTCGGGTCTTTCGCAGAACAGAACTCACTCGCCATCATGCGCAAAAACAGTCCCCTGGCGCTCGCGTTCCACGCGCTCGTCGTTCTCTTCGTGCTCGCCCCGATGATCATCGTGGTGCTGGTCGCGTTCACGCCGGAGCAAACGCTCTCGCTGCCCACGCGCGGTATTTCGCTGCGCTGGTTCCGCGCGATTCTCGACTACCCCGACTTCATCGCGTCGTTCTTCACCAGTCTGAAGCTCGCGTTCATCTCGGCCACGCTCTCGCTCGCGATTGCGCTGCCGGCCGCGCTGGCCATCGGCCGTTCGCGCTTTCCGGGACGCAACTTCCTCAACGGTCTGCTGCTCTCGCCGCTGGTGATTCCGGGCCTCGTGCTCGGCATCGCACTGCTGCGCTTCTTCGCGATGCTCGGCGTGACCGGCTCGTTCGGCGCGCTCATCTTCGCGCACATGATCATCGTGACGCCGTTCATCATGCGTCTCGTGCTCGCGTCGATCAGCGGTCTGGATCGCAGCGTCGAGAATGCGGCCGCCTCGCTCGGCGCCGGTTCGTGGACGACGTTCCGCCGCGTGACCATGCCGATGATCCTGCCGGGCATTACCGGCGGCTGGCTGCTGGCGTTCATCAACAGCTTCGACGAACTGACGATGTCGGTCTTCCTTACGGCGCCGCAAACCGTCACGCTGCCGGTGCGCATGTATATGTATGCCACCGAGTCGATCGACCCGATGATGGCGTCCGTCTCGGCGCTCGTCATTGCAGTGACGCTCGGCGCGATGCTGCTGCTCGACCGCATCTACGGCCTGAATCGCATTCTGATCGGCCAGCACTGAACGCGCGCTCAACGACGACTCCTATGTCCAGTTCTTCCCAATTCCCTCAATCGTCGCGCGCGACGGGGCAAACGACCTGCCATCCGCAAATGAAGCGGCTGGCCGAGACCTCGCGCTCGCCGGTCACGTTCTTCATCGACGGCGAGCCGGTGCAGGCGCTCGCGGGCGACACGCTGCTCACGGCCATCCTCACGCATCAGCGCCACGTGCGCATCAGCGAGTTCAGCGGCACGCCGCGTGCGGGCTTCTGCCTGATCGGCGCCTGTCAGGACTGCTGGGTGCGTTGCGAGACGACGACGGCCGGTGGCGGCGATATGCAACTCACGCGTTTGCGTGCGTGCTCCACCACGGTGCAGGCCGGCATGCGTATCGTCACGCGTGCGGCCGACGTCAACGAAATTCACGGAGGCTCGCATGAATGAGCGCGCCGGAAACCGGAATCTCGTGAATGGCGCTGACGTGGTAATCGTCGGCGCCGGGCCGGCAGGGATTCGCGCAGCGCAGACACTCGTTGCGGCCGGCGTGCGCCCGATCGTGCTCGACGAAAACATGCGCTGGGGCGGTCAGATCTACCGTCAGCCGCCCGCCGACGCAGGATTCGCGCGCAGCAAGCAGACGTTGTACGGCTTCGAAGCCGCCAAGGCCGACGCCGTCCACAACGCCATGGCCGCGTTGCTGCCGCAGGTCGACTATCGTCCCGAAACGCTGGTGTGGGCGTGCGATCCGAAGCGGCTCCACACGATGCATGGCGGACGCGAAACGGCCGTGCCGTTCAGTCATCTCATCATTGCTAGCGGGGCGACGGATCGCGTGCTTCCGTTGCCGGGCTGGACATTGCCGGGCGTGTACACGCTGGGCGGCGCGCAGGTCGCGCTCAAGGCGCAGGGCTGCGCCATCGGTGAACGCGTGGTGTTCGCGGGCACCGGGCCTTTGCTGTACCTCGTGGCTTACCAGTACGCGAAAGCCGGGGCGAACGTCGTCGCGGTGCTCGACACCAGCGCGTTCGTCACGCAGGCGAAGGCTGCGCCGCGACTGCTCAGTCAGCCGTCGACGTTTGCCAAGGGCGTCTACTACGTGGGCTGGTTGCGCGCCCGTGGCGTGCGCATCGAAACCGGCGTGACGCTCGACGGTATCGACGGTACTGCCGGGGTCCGCGCGATTCGCTGGCAGCGCGATGGCCGCGAACAATCGCTCGAATGCAGCGCGGTGGGGCTGGGCTATGGCCTGCGTCCGGAAACGCAACTCGCTGATCTGGCCGGTTGCCGTTTCGTCTTCGACGAGCTCAACCGTTGCTGGCTGCCTGAGCGCGACGCCGCAGGCCGCAGCTCGCAGCCGGGCATCTATCTGGCGGGCGACGGTGCGGGCATTGCCGGCGCCGACGCCGCAGAACTCGCCGGCCGCCGAGCGGCACTGGCGTTGCTCGAAGACCTCGGCATCGCGGCGCCCGCCATGGCTGATGCGCCTGACGCCGCCACCATCGAACGCAAGCTCGCGAGCATCCGCCGTTTTCGCGAAGGCATCGAGCAGGCATTCGCATTGCCGGAAGATCCAGCTTCGCAGTGGCCCGACGACATGCTCGTGTGCCGTTGCGAAGAAGTCACCGCCCGCACTTTGCGCGATTGCGCGCGTCTTGACGGCGTGACCGAAATCAACCGCCTCAAGGCGCTCACCCGCGTGGGCATGGGGCGTTGCCAGGGCCGCATGTGCGGCGAAGCGGCATGCCATGTGCTCGCCGAGGCGAGCGGGCAGACATTCGCGCAAGTGGGTCGTCTGCGTGCGCAGGCGCCGATCAAACCGATTCCGATTGCCCCCATGCTTTTCGACGAGAACGTCGCCGCCATTCCCGAAGAGGCGCGCGATGAGTGAGACCTTGCATTACGACGTCGTGGTCGCCGGTGGCGGGTTGGTCGGCGCATCGGCCGCCCGGGCGTTGGCCGAGCGCGGCCTGAAGGTCGCGCTGTTCGAGCGACGCTATTGCGGCGCGCAAGCCAGCGGCGTCAATTACGGCGGCGTGCGTTGTCAGGGGCGTCCCGAGGAGCAATTGCCGCTCGCGATGCGTGCGCGGCGGGTCTGGGATCGTCTGCCGGAACTCATCGGTATCGACGGCGAGTTCGTCCGCTCGGGTCACCTGCGTCTTGCCCGTCGCGAGAGCGATCTCGAACCGCTCGACCAGTGGTCCGCCATGGCCGCCAATTACGGCTTGTCCTCCACGGTGTTTCGCGGGACCGAGTTCCGCCAGCGCTTTCCGTGGCTGGGCGACGGGGCTGTCGGCGGCTCGCTGTGCATGAGCGACGGCCATGCGAATCCGCGTCTTGTCTCGCCGGCCTTCGCGCGTGCGGCGCGTGCCCTCGGTGCAGACGTTCGAGAACGCACCCCGATCACATCGATCGCGCATGACGGCAAGCACTTTCAGCTCACGGCTCAGCCCGAGGCGGGCGACGCCTTGCACGTGAGCAGCAACTGGCTGCTCAATACGTCCGGCGCGTGGGCGAATCACATCGCCGGGACGTTCGGCGAGCGTGTGCCGATGCATGCCATCTATCCGAACATGTGGGTGACGGAGCCGTTGCCCCGCTTCGTCGGACACAGCCTCGGCGTCTACGGCGGGGGTGTCTACGCACGTCAGGTCGAGCGCGGTAACTGCGTGATCGGCGGCGGGCGCGGCACCGGCGACGGCGAGTACGCCCAGCCGTCGGCCGACACCACGCGCGCGGTGATGCGCGAGGCGTGTGCGTTGTTGCCGGCGCTGCGCAACGCCTTGCTGATCCGCACGTGGAGCGGCGTGGAAGGCGAGACGCCCGACGACAACCCGATCATCGGCATGAGCCGTACCACCCCGCAACTGGTGCATGCCTTCGGCTTTTGCGGCGGCGGATTTCTGCTGGCCCCCGGCGTCGGCGAAGTGCTGGCCGATCTGGTCACGCAAGGGCAGACGGCTACGCCGATCGATGCCTTTGCGGTCGACCGGTTCGCGAAAGTCGGCGCGGCCGCTTGATGTACATGAGATGCACACGAGGGAACCCGAGACATGCCACACGTTCTGAGTCCGTCCACAACCTACATTCCTAACACCCTGGAAAACGCAAGGAGAACCACGATGAAGCTATCCCGTAAGGTCGTCATGTGCGCTGCGGCGCTGGCATTGGGCGCGAGCAGCGCGGCCTGGTCGCAGTCGAAAACGCTGTACATCGGCATGAATGGCGGCCCGATGGAAAAGGCTTACACGAGTCAGGTCTTCCCGGAATTCGAGAAGGCCAACAACGTGAAGGTCGTGGTGGTGCCGGGTACGTCGTCGGACGTACTCGCCAAGCTGCTCGCCAACCGTAACAGCCCGCAGATGCACGTCGTGTTTCTCGACGACGGCGTGATGGCACGCGCCATCAGCATGGGGGTATGCCAGAAGCTCGACGATGCGCCGGTGCTCAAGGAACTGCTGCCCTCGGCTCGCGTGAAGGACGACATGGGCGCCGGCGTGCAGCTCGGCATGACCGGCATCGGTTACAACACGAAGCTCTTCAAGGAAAAGGGCTGGGCGGCGCCGACGTCGTGGACGGACTTCGCCGATCCGAAGTACAAGGGCAAGGTCGTGTTCCAGTCGGCATCGAGCAGCACGTTCGGTCTGCACGGTTTCCTCGCGCTGAACCGTATCTGGGGCGGTAGCGAGACGAACGTCGAACCGGGCTTCACGAAGTGGGCGTCGACCGTCGGTCCGAACGTCGTCGAGTACATCCCGAACTCGGCGAAGCTCTCGGAAATGATCCAGACGGGCGAAGCCGCGATTTTCCCGCTGACCCCGACGGCCGTGAGCGACCTTCAGGACAAGGGCATTCAGGTCGGCTACGTGGCCCCGAAGGAGGGCGCGGTGCAGTTGCTCGTCGACCTGTGCGTCGTGAAGAACAGCCCGGACAATGCCATGGCGCAGAAGCTTGCGCAGTACCTGCTGTCGGCCAAGGGCCAGTCGCTGGCTGCGGCGGCCGGCGCCTACATCCCGACCAATCCGCAAGCGACGATTCCGCCGTCGATGCAAAAGCGTCTGGGCAAGCTCGACGATCTGACCAAGAACATCAAGACGGTCGATTGGGACGCCATCAACCAGCGTCGCGCGCAGTGGGATCAGCGCTGGAACCGTCAGATCGAGCAGTGATCGCAATGGGATGAATCGCTGCGCATGACGCGATCGTTCGCGCATGCGCTGCGCAGGCCTCGAAACAACGACGCCGGGCACCTCAGGTGGCCCGGCGTCGTCGTTTGTGCGGCTTGGCTGGCGTGGTTCGGCGCTGTGCCGATGCTGCGGGTTACATCACGTCCGCCTGCGCGGCGAGCACGTTGAACGCCCCGATCAGTTGCGCGTGATCTGCCGGCATGACGAAGGCATGCAGCGCGTGGGCGGGTTCGTCGAGCACCAGATAGCCCAGGCTCCAGGACGAGAAGGCGCCGGGCTGGCGTGGCGTGCCGTCGAGCAGCACCTGGATGGCGGAGTGGTGGCGCGACGCTTCGATGCGCTGACGCGCGTCGGCCAGCGCCTGCGCCGGTCCTTCGATGTACTGATAGAACGTCATGCCGTCGTAGAGCAGCAGACCGGTCACGCCGTGGGTATCGTTGAACCCGCGTGAGTGGACGATGATTTTGGACAGCGCCACCGGATCGAGATCCGGCAGCGCATGGCTGATGTACGCGTAGCACTCGGTCATTGTTATGTCTCCCCCCGTACAAGTCGGCGCATCGCCCCGTCGTGTCGCGTCGATGGCACGATAATGGCGTCGCCTTTGCATCAACTTTGCGTCGACGCGCATTAGAATACCCCAAGTGCGATGCCCGGGACGCTCACTCGCCATGCCGATCAACTATCTACGCGGTTTCACCCAGCCGGTGCGCACGGACGCGGCGAACCGGCGTCTGGGGTGCTCGCTCGCCTTCGTGGCCGGGGCGGCCAACGCCGGGGGCTTTCTGGCCGTCGGTCAGTACACGTCGCACATGTCGGGTATCGTCGCTTCGCTCTCCGACAATCTCGTGCTCGGCCAGTTGCTGCTGGTGCTCGCCGGATTGAGCGCGCTGGTGGCGTTCCTGCTGGGCGCGGCCACCTCCTCCGTGCTGATTCATTGGGGACGACGTCACCACACGCATAGCGAATATGCCGCGCCGCTCATGCTCGAGGCGATGCTGTTGCTGACGTTCGGCATGATGGGCGCCAATCTGGAGGATCACCGGTTGCTTTACGTGCCGGCGACCGTGGGGCTGCTGTGCTACGTGATGGGCCTGCAAAATGCCATCATCACCAAGATTTCCCGGGCCGAAATTCGTACCACGCACGTCACCGGGCTGGTCACCGACATCGGTATCGAGCTGGGCAAGATGGGCTACTGGAACCGGCCGGGCGTGGCGCAGGACCTGCCGCGCGTGGCCGGCGACCGGCAGAAGCTACGTCTGCTGTGTGCCTTGTTGGGCAGTTTCTTCATGGGCGGGCTCGTGGGGGCGCTGGGCTTCAAGCATCTGGGGTTCGTCTCCACAATTCCGCTCGCTGTCGTATTGATCATGCTGGCCATCGTGCCGCTGCTCGACGATTTCTCGCGCAACGCCAGGCATTCGCGCTAACGGGCAGGCTTCCTCGCTAGTTCACCAGTCGGTAACCGTGTCGGGCCATTCGTCATGACTACACGCTCGGACGTTTCTCGCAAGCAGAGTGGGTTCCGGAGTTGGTTTGGGCAGCGACTGCGCGCGCTGTTCGACAAGTTCGACGACTATCCGGCGATGGTCGGCGTGATCGGCACGGCCATCGCCATTGCCATTCTGGTCGGGGTTTCGCTGTTGCTGCGCGCGGACCGTCAGGCGCGCTACCTGTTTGCCCTCGAACGTGCCCAGAGCGTGGCGTCGGTCGTGGCGACGAGTCTGGGCGGCAACATTGCTGTCTACGACACCTTGCTCAAGGAGATGGTCCGTGAGGCAGAGGATCCCACGACACCGTTGTTCCCGGAGCGCGTGCGTGACCGGGTGCGCTTCGGGCAGACGCTAAGTCGCGATTTTCTGGACGATGCCTACGTCGTCGACAAGACCGGCCGTATCTCCGCGCCGCTGGACGGGCAACCGAATGTGGTCGTGAACGTCGCAGACCGCGATTACTTCAGGTCGCACGCGCTCAGTCCGTCACTCGGTTTGTACATCTCGCAGCCTTACGCGTCGCGCACCCATGGCGGCGTGTTGTCGGTGGCGCTCACGCGCCGCATTGCGGCGCCCGATCACACCTTTGCCGGTGTGGCGGTGCTGGCCCTGCGGCTCGACCATCTGGGCACGTTGGTCAGTGATGTGGATTCGGCCGACCTGCGCTCGATCGAAATCGTGGAAGAGAAGGGGACGGTGCTGGCCTGCGATCCCTGCTCAGGCGCGCGGCCGGGGGCGCTGGTCACGTTGCCAGGGGGGGCGGCGCGCAATGGCGATCTGTCGGCGGCGCTCGCGTTTCCGAAGGGCATGAGAGCGTTGGACTACCGGTCGGTGCGAGTGCCCGGGGCGTCGATGTACGTGGTGGTGACGCCCTCGACGCATTTGCTCATGCGCGAGTGGTTACGACAGGTGTGGATATTCAGTGCCATCGCGATCGCATGCGCGGCCACACTGATCGCCGGTTCGTGGTTGCTGACGGCGGCCATACGCACGCGCTCGAGCGCTGCGGCAAGGCTCGTGAGCCTGAGTGTGACCGACGGCCTTACCGGGCTGGCGAACCGTCGTGCGCTCGACACCAAACTCGCGGCCGAATGGCGGCGCGCGAAGCGGTCCGGCAGTCCTTTGTCGATCCTGTTCGCGGACATCGACCATTTCAAGCATTTCAACGACGCTTACGGCCATTCGGTCGGCGACGACGTGCTGCGTGCCGTCGCCAAGAATATCGGCGGCCATGTGCGGCGCGACAGCGACATGGCGGCCCGCTACGGCGGCGAAGAGTTTGCTGTGGTGTTACCCGATACGGATGCACAAAGCGCGGCGACGATGGCCGAGCAGGTCCGGCGCGACATCGAGCGCCTGCATATCGATCACGCAGGGAGTGCCGCAGGCATGGTGACGATCAGCGTTGGAGCGGCGACCGGTGTCGCCGGCGAGTGCGACAGCGCCGAGGCCATCCTGAAGGCGGCCGATGAGCAACTCTTCATTGCGAAACAGTCCGGTCGCAATCGCATCAGCACGATCATGCTGGGCAAGACACCCTCACCCGGCGAGCCCCCGGATTCACCGTCGAGTTAGCGGATACCGGGCGGCCGCCCCATTCACAGAACGTTCCGAGGAGTTGCGATCGCGCGATTCAGGGGGGCGGGCGATGCAATCCGCTTGTCGGCCAATGGGCTGAGCAGGGGCGTCTACTGTGATTAATGCAAGGCGACACCGTGCGCAGAGGCTGAGACAATTCAGCCATCGACAAACACGCCTTGATTCGCCCAACGGGGGGCTATATGAACCGCACTCACTTCTTCGCCGCTTGTCTGTGCCTGAGCGGCGCGCTGATCTTCGGTCACGCCAACGCGCAGTCCTATCTCGGCGCAGGCGATCTGGGCAGCATCCGTCAATCGAATCAGACACCGGCCGTGAGCCCGGCGGTAGCGGCACTCGGCGGCCAGAGCGCGCCCGTGACCGACGCGCATGCCGCCAGCGCCAGCATCAATCGCACGGCAAGCGAGCGCAATGGTCCGGCCACGGGGCCAAGCACGCAGGAAGTGCTCGCGCAGCGCCGGGCGCTCGATACGCGGGACATGCAGCATCCGCGTCAGACCAAAACGTTCGACAGCATCGCCCGTCCGTCGCGCCCGGAGTGAGGCCCGGCACTCGCCGCTCAGTCAGCCATCGCCGGAATGGCGCCTTCCTGGAAGAGAACGCGCGGGGCATCCATCGTGCCGTCCTCTTCGTCGACCAGCACTTCGTAGGCGGCGATGCCCGCGAACCCGGACGCCATCGACTGCGCGATACGCACTGCGCCGAATTCGGTGCTCGCCTGACGCAGCTCGCCGGGTTGCAGCACGCCGTCTTTGTTCTTGCGATATGGCACGACGATGAACTTGATGGATTTGGCGTCGCTCATGGGGTCCCTCACGATGAAGTTGAATGATGGGAAATGTAGCATGACTACTGTATAAAAATACAGTGATCCATCATGATTTTTCGCCAAACAACATCTCGTAATGACGACATAACTAGTCAATATTCGTATATTCCTTCGCCGCTTGATAGCCTGTGGTTCTAATCGCGAATTGTTTCCCACTAAGTCGCGACCAAAACGACAAGCATTGAGAGCATCGAATGAATGCAGGCAATCTGATTTCGGCGAACCGCCTCCAAGACGGTCTGGTCGTCTGGCTGGACCAGCAATACCACTGGGTAGACGATCTGACACAGGCGCACGTGTTCGATGCGGACGGTCTTGAGCAGGCGCAGGCGGCCGCCAAGGCCGCTGCGGCTGCCAACCTGATCGTGGATCCCGTGCCGCGTCCGGCCGAACTCGGCGACGCCGGTCCTGTGCCGGTGGACTTCCGTGAACAACTGCGTTCGCGTGGCCCGTCGGTCCGTGAAGACCTCGGCAAGCAGGCGGCAGACGCCGGCGTGCAGGCCGCGCTGGCGGACGCACCGGCCTTGACCGTGGCCCCCGAGCACGCGGGCATCTATCGCTACGATCCGTCGGAACGCGAATACCTCAAGGACCGCGCGAAGGAGTTCGGTCAGCAAGTGGCGCGCCGTCTGAGCGGCGAGCTGAGCGAAGACGACTTCAAGGTCTACCGTCTGATGAACGGCCTGTACCTGCAACTGCACGGTTACATGCTGCGCGTTGCGATTCCCTACGGCACGTTGAGCGCGGTGCAGTTGCGCCAGCTCGCGTTCGTGGCGAATCGTTACGACAAGGGCTACGGGCACTTCACCACGCGTCAGAACCTGCAATTCAACTGGCCGACGCTGACCGATTCGCCGGACATTCTGTCGGCGCTGGCAGACGTCGATCTGCACGCCATCCAGACGAGCGGCAACTGCATCCGTAACGTGACGACCGACCAGTTCGCCGGCGCCGCGAAGGATGAAGTCATCGATCCGCGCGTGTATGCCGAAATTCTGCGTCAATGGTCGACGGACCACCCCGAATTCACCTATCTGCCGCGCAAGTTCAAGATCGCCATCACTGGCGGTCAGACGGACCGGGCGGCGGTGCGTTTTCACGACATCGGCATTCTGGCGCGCACGAACGAGCAGGGCGAAGTCGGCTTCCAGATTTACGCCGGTGGCGGTCTGGGCCGCACGCCTATCGTCGGTACGCTGGTGCGCGACTGGTTGCCCGAGGCTGACCTGCTGCGCTTCGTCGAAGCGATTCTGCGCGTGTACAACGCGCTGGGCCGTCGCGACAACATCTACAAGGCGCGCATCAAGATCCTCATCAAGGAAATGCAGCCGGCGAAGTTCATCGAGATGATCGAGGAAGAATTCGCTCGCATCGCCCAGACGCATCGTCCGCTGGCGGACAGCGTGATCAAGGCCATCGGCGAGCGCTTCATCCTGCCCGAGTTCGCCACGCTGCCGGCGCAGTCCAGCGCGTACGAACAGTCGTACAAGACTGACGTGGCATTCAAGCACTGGGTCGACACCTGCACGCACGAGCATAAGGTGCCGGGCTACATCAGTGCCGTCGTGTCGCTCAAGCCGGCCGCCGGGATTCCGGGCGACGCCAGCGCGCAGGAGATGCTGGTGCTGGCCGATCTGGCCGACAAGTATTCGTTCAGCGAACTGCGCGTGACGCACGAGCAGAACCTCGTGCTGCCGCATGTGAAGCTCGACGATCTGCATGCCTTGTGGAAGCAATTGAAGGCGGCCGGGCTCGCGACGCCGAACATCGGTCTGATCTCGGATGCGATCGCATGCCCGGGGCTGGATTACTGCGCGCTCGCCAATGCGCGTTCGGTGCCGGTGGCGCAGCGCATTGCGTTGCGCTTTACTGAGGAACAGCAGCGCGACATCGGGCCGGTGACGCTCAATGTGTCCGGTTGCATCAATGCCTGCGCGCACCATCACGTCGCTCACATCGGCATTCTCGGTGTGGACAAGGCGGGCAAGGAAAACTATCAGATCACGCTGGGTGGCTCGGCGGACGATAACGCGGCCGTCGGCAAGATTCTCGGCCCGGGCGTGTCGTACGAGGCCGTTCCGCGGGTGATCGAAAACATTCTCGGACGCTATCTCGATCTGCGTCACGAGGGTGAGCGCTTCATCGATACGCTCGGACGTGTCGGCGCGGAAGAATTCAAGGGAGCTCTGAATGTTGATTGATCGTAACGGACTGCCGGCCGAGGACGTCTGGACTTATCTTGGCGCCGACGCGCAATTCGCGCCGGACGCTTCGGACGAAACCCGCAGCGAAAGCGTGCTGCCGCTCGACGCGTGGCTTGCCGCGAACGAGCAGGGCGTGGCGCCTGCCGGTATCCGCGTGCAGGGGCATGACGATCCGGAGCGCATCGCCGCGCTGTTGCCGCAGCTTGAACTCGTGGTGATCGAGTTCCCGAAGACGCGCGATGGGCGTGGCTTCACGCTGGCGAAGTTCCTGCGCGACAAGTGGAATTTCCAGGGCGCGATCCGCGCTGCGGGGCCGTTGCTGCCGGATCAACTGGCGATGTTGTGGGCTTGCGGCTTCGATAGCCTGCTGTCGCCCTCGGAGGTGCCGACGGCACGCTGGCGCGAGGCGGCGCTTGCCGCGCAGGTTCGCGCCGGACGGCCGCGCACGCTGCTGGCGCGCCTGACGGCCTGACAGGAGCGTTCTCCGGAGATCATCCGGTAAAGCCGCACGGGCAGGAAGACACAAACGGAAGGGCACAAACGCGTTTTGACGGGTTTGTGCCTTTTTTGTTGGATGGCGGTCGGTGAAGGGGCTTCAGACGTTCTTGAGGGTTTACGGGCGTTCCACGGCGTTCTCGGGCATTTCCGAAGGGTTGACCATGCATTCGGGTTGACGGGGCGTTGAAGGGCAACGACAGGTCGCCTGACGGATACTGCGGCGACGGCAAATTTCTTAACGACGTGTAGGAATAGTTCGGAGGTATGCGTCGTTATGGAAGGGAAAGCCGAAGCCGTGCGCGCCGCGTCGGCACCGCAGGGGAAGGCGCGTTTTACACAGCAATAAGATCATGAACGCAAGAAAACGTCTGCCGCTGCGCGCGGTCCTGTCGCGGGGCTGTCTGGCGTTATTGGCGCTGGCCTTGTCCGGTGCGAGTGCCTGGGCACAGGATTTTCAGGTGCGAGACAACACTGGGGCGGCCCTCGACGACGCCGTCGTCTATCTCACCCCGGAAGACGGAAAGGTGCCCGCAGGGCGCCCTGCACCGGCGTCCATCGTGCAGAAGCAGAAGATGTTCATGCCCATGGTCACCGTCGTGCAGAAGGGCGCCGCCGTCGATTTTCCGAATCGTGACGACATCGCGCACGACGTCTATTCCCTCTCCGATGCGAAGCGCTTCGAGCTCAAGCTCTATCGTGGCGGCTCCAGGCAAGTGGTGTTCGACAAGCCCGGCGTCGTGACCATCGGTTGCAACATCCACGACATGATGATTGCGTACGTCGTTGTGGTGGACACGCCGTATTTCGCGAAGACCGGTGGCGGCGGTCGCGGCGAGTTGCCGACGGTACCGGCCGGCCGGTATCGGGTCGCCGTGTGGCATCCACGACTCGGGAGTGCGCCGGCAACGGTCGTGGGCACTTTTCAGTTGCCGGGAGCGGCGCCCGCTGCCCCGGGCGTCACCGTCGCGCCGCTTTCCCTCGTGCTCCCGCTGCGTGGGGACTGAGGCGTGCCGTTTTTTCCCGCATTTCTCCGCTTCCGTAGCCGGATGGTTCGCCTTGGCGTGAGCCTCGGGTGGTATCGACTGCGCACGAAGATCACGCTCGTGTTCGTCGCGCTGATTCTGGTCGTGCTCGCCGTGATGCAAATGACGGCCAGTCGCGCTCTTAACGACGCGTCCACGGCGCAGGTCAACGAGCAGCTTGCCGTTGGGCAGCGTGTGTTCTGCCGGGCGTTGCAAACCAAGGCGGACGAGCTGACACAGGTGGCGCAGGTCGTCACGGCCGACTTCGGTTTCCGGGAGGCGGTGGCGCTGCACGATCCGGTGACGATGCATTCGGCGCTGGAGAACGTACGGGAGCGCGTGCATGCCGACGTCGCCCTGCTCATCGACCTGAACGGCGCGGTGATTGCCGACTCGCGCATCTCGGGCGTGCGTGGCGACGGTGCGGCACCGGCACTGCCGGGGCCGTCGCGCGGGCGATTACGAGCCAAGGCGGGGACTTCCGTCTCGTCGATCGGCATGCTCGACGGACGGGCTTACGAGTTGGTGAGCGTGCCGGTCAAAGCGCCGCTGGTCATCGGCTGGGTGACGATGGGCTTCTCGCTGGACGATGCGTTCGCGCGCGACATGCACGAGTTGTCGGGGCTTGAAGTGTCGCTGGTGCATCGGGCGGCATCGGGGCAATGGGAGGTGGTGGCGAGTTCGCTGCGTGCGGCGGATCGCACCGAGTTGCAGGCGGCGCTGGCGAGCCATACCGTGTCGGTGACGGAGGCGGCGGGAATGTCGCGCGTGAGCGGGTATGCGCTCAAGGTCGTCAATCTCTCCGGCACGGATGCCCCGGTCGTCGCGGTGTTGCAGCGCTCGGTGACCGAAGCGGCCGGACCTTTCCGTCAATTGCGCTCCACGCTGCTGTGGCTGACGCTCGGCGGCATTGTGATTTCGATCCTGGGGGCGGCGCTGATCGCGCGCAGCGTGACACGTCCGCTGGCGTCGTTCGTCGATCTGGCGAGGCGTATCGGCAAGGGCGATTACGGTGACGATACGGTGGCCATCGACTTGCGACGCCGGGACGAGACCGGCGACCTGGCGCGCGCTTTCGATTCAATGCGCAATGCGATTGCACAGCGCGAGGAGCGGATCACGGAACTCGCTTACGTCGACACGCTGACCGGGTTGCCGAACCGCGCGGCGTTCAGTGAGCGGATGCAATCGGATATCGAGGAGGCTTACCGTGGCGGCGCACCGTTCGCCGTCATTCTGATGGACATGGACCGTTTCAAGGATGTGAACGACACGTTGGGGCACCACGTGGGCGACCATCTGTTGTGGGAAGCGGGCCACCGGCTGAGCACCGAATTGAAGGACGCCGGATACATGGTCGCGCGGCTGGGCGGGGACGAGTTCGCGATTCTCGTGCGTGGCGGCGATCAGGCGGCGGCCCACCAATGTGCGACGCGTCTGGCGGGCGCGCTGGATGTGCCGATCGTCGTGGATGGTCAGACGGTCGACGTCGGTGCGAGCTTCGGCATTGCGGTGTATCCGGAGCATGGGTCGGATATGCATACGTTGCTGCGGCGTGCCGATCTGGCGATGTATGCGGCGAAGCGCTCGAACCTGGGCGTAGCCATCTACGAGCCGGATACGGAGAGTCGTGACCGGGACCGTCTGTCGTTGATGAGTGATCTGCGTCATGCCATCGAGCATGGTGGCTTGTACCTGTACTACCAGCCGCAGGTGGATCTGGCGGATGGGCGGGCGGTGCGGGTGGAGGCGTTGGTGCGCTGGCGGCATCCGAAGCGCGGCATCGTGGCGCCGGCAGAGTTCATTCCGTTCGCCGAACAGACGGGTTTCATCCGGGTGATTTCACGATGGGTGGCGGCCGAGGCGATCGCGACGTGCGCGGCGTGGCATGCCCGGGGCGTAGAGGTCGGCATGTCGATCAACCTGTCGGCACGCGATCTCGTGGATACGGACTTGCCGGACTATCTGAGGCGGGTCTTGCGGGAGCACGCGCTGCCGCCGCACTGGCTGTGCGTGGAGATTACGGAAAGTGCCTTGATGGACGATCCCGAGCAGGCGCTGATTACGATGGAGCGACTGCATCGCATGGGCATTCGTATTGCCATCGACGACTTTGGTACGGGGTATTCGTCGCTGTCGTATCTGAAGCGCATGCCGGTCGAGGAGATCAAGATTGATCGGTCGTTCGTGAAGGGCATGGCTCACGAGCAGAACGATGCGTTGATCGTGCGCTCGACGATCGCGTTGGGCCACAGTATGGGCATTCGCATCGTGGCGGAAGGTATCGAGGATGCCGTGACGCTGGAGAAACTACGCGCGCTGGGATGCGATTTCGCGCAGGGCTATTTCCTGAGCAAGCCGCTGCCCGAGGCTGAACTGGAGGATTGGGCGCGGGCATGGCAAGCGGAGCAGGGGGAAGCTTGTGTGCGGGTTTGTCGGTCGATCTGACGCATCACTGGAACGCACACTCCCCGAGTTGAAATGCAGGGGATTCATCCGGTATATTCGGAAAAAATAATTGATGAGTCGGGGTGCTGAGTAATCAAACACAAATGATTGCAGCGCGTAAGCTTGTATTCTTTCTGGCATCGGCCTACATGAGCGGGGTGGCCTTTGCGCAACCCGTGGATGAAACGGCGATATGTGCCGGCATGACGGCGATCGTCGCCACCTGGCGATGCAGTGGACCTGCCGGAGACGCCGTTTGCACGCTGTGGGGCGTAGATGCTTCACGCGAAGGTAAATGGACCGAAAAAGGTCACTTCGTTATCGAGGGACCGCGGTCGGTCAAACGGGTCAGTTATGCGGAGGCGTGCATTGGCCTTCGCTGCTCCCGGCCGCAATACTCCATCTGTTCAATGCCGGTTAGTCAAGCGGCACAGATCGAAGCGCTTCTGCGTTCGGGGACGTAGCACGGGGCGTCATTTAGCTTTGCCCCATGAAAAAACCCGCACAGCCATTGACTGTGCGGGTTTTTCAATTCTGGTCGGGGCGAGAGGATTTGAACCTCCGACCACCTGCACCCCATGCAGGTACGCTACCAGGCTGCGCTACGCCCCGTGAGAGATGCGTCGTTGAGATGCATCGCTCGAAAGAACGCGATTATAGCAGAGCTTTTTGCGGGAAAGATAGGGGACGTGCGCGTTGGACGCATCTTTTTTTGCCTGCGCTTCGCTCGCACGCATCAACTCATTGAATCGCTTCCATTTTTCGCGTTTCGTAACGCCCTGTGTTTCTTCCGCTGGCCGCCGTTCGACTGCTCGACTTCCCCATGATGGTTATCCCGAATGTCGGATTCGGAAGGCCTCACGATAATGGAAATCTGCCTATATCCATTGCCCATGAGGCTCGGAGACAAGCGATGCCGCACACCCAGGGATTCGGCGACGCACGTGACCTGCTGCTCGCGCAGCGCGCCCATTACGATGTGGCGTACCGTGATTTTCGCTGGCCAGTCCTCACTCACTTCAACTGGGCACTCGATTTCTTCGATCCCCAGGCAGAAGGCAACGACACCCCGGCACTCTGGGTCGTCGAGGAAGACGGACGCGAAACGCGTCTCTCCTACTCCGACATGTCGGCTCGCTCCAATCGCGTCGCCAACTTCCTGCGCGATCACGGAGTTGCCCGCGGCGATCGCGTGCTGCTCATGCTGCCCAATCAGGTCGAACTGTGGGACCTCATGCTCGCCTGCATGAAGCTCGGCGCCGTCATGATTCCCGCGACAACCCTGCTCGCCGCCAACGACCTCACGGACCGGCTCGAACGGGGCCGCGTGCGCCATGTCGTCACCACGTCGCGAGATGCCATCAAGTTCGCGAATCTGCCCGGCAACTATCAACGTATCGCCGTCGGCGATCACCCGCCCGACGGCTGGACATCGCTCGCCCCCGCCTACGACGCCCCCGAACACTTTTCGCCCGAAGGCATCACGCTCGCGACCGATCCGCTGCTGCTGTACTTCACGTCCGGCACGACCTCGCGCCCCAAGCTCGTGCTCCATACGCATCAGAGCTATCCCGTCGGTCACCTCGCCACCATGTACTGGATCGGCCTCCAGCCGGGCGACGTCCACTGGAACATCAGCTCGCCTGGCTGGGCGAAACACGCATGGAGCTGCTTCTTTGCGCCATGGAATGCCGGCGCCACGATCTTCATCTACAACTTTTCCCGCTTCGACGCGCGTGCCGCCCTCGAGACCGCTGCCCGCTGCGGCGTGACCACGCTGTGTGCGCCGCCCACCGTCTGGCGCATGATGATTCAGGAAGAGCTGACCCGTCACCCGGTGAAATTCCGCGAGTTGATCGGCGCGGGCGAACCGCTCAATCCCGAAGTGATCGATCAGGTCAGGCGCGCGTGGAACATCACCATTCGTGACGGCTACGGGCAAACGGAAACGTGCTGCCAGATCGGCAACTCGCCGGGGCAGGTCGTCAAGGCGGGTGCGATGGGACGACCCATGCCCGGGTATCGCGTAGTGCTGCTCGATCCGGATGGCAACGAGGCCGACGAAGGCGAGGTCGCGCTGGTGCTCTCGCCGCGTCCGACCGGCTTGATGCAAGGCTACGAAGATGACCCCGAGAAGACCGCCGACGCCATGCGAGACGGCTATTACCACACCGGCGACGTCGCCATGCGCGATGACCGGGGGTATTTCACTTACGTCGGTCGCGCGGACGATGTCTTCAAAGCGTCCGACTACCGCATCAGCCCGTTCGAGCTGGAGAGCGAAATCATCAAGCATCCGGCTGTGGCCGAAGCCGGTGTGGTACCAAGCCCGGACCCCGTCCGGCTAGCCGTGCCGAAGGCCTTCGTGACACTGCGCTCCGGGTTTCAGGCGGACGACAAACTCGCGCTCGACATTCTCCGTTTCTGCCGCGATCAACTCGCTCCGTACAAGCGCATTCGCCGCATCGAATTCTGCGATTTGCCGAAGACGATCTCCGGCAAGATCCGGCGCGTGGAGTTGCGTCGCACGGAGGAGGGGCGCAGTCTCGAACTGCGCCGCGATATGGAGTTCTGGGACGTCGATTTCGCCGACTTGAAGTGAGCTGCGGCGACGCGATTCGCCTGTTCAGGGATTGGGCTCGCCGTAAGACCTTGCGGCGCGAAAGGGCATATGGTCGTACGGGCGAAAGTGCATGAACGCGGCCACATGGAGGCATCCGCATGGGCGCATCACACATCGCTTCGGATTGCTGCCCCCGTCAGCGAGGTTCCCGAAGTTGCTCAACGCATGTGCTGAATCACCAGTTCAGCGCCCAGCATGGCGAGGCCGACGAAGAAGCATCGGCGGAACACCGGTGCGCTTACGCGGTTTCGCACCCACTGCCCGAAAAACATGCCGCCAAGTGCGGGAGCGAGCGCCAGTAGCGATACGCCGATGGCATGGCCATGGAAGATGCCGTCGCGCGCCAGCCCGGCCGCCAGTGCGATCGTCGAGACGGTGAATGACAGCCCCAGCGCCTGCACGAGATCGTCCTTGTCGAGATCGAGCGCCTGAAGGAACGGCACGGCCGGGATCACGAACACGCCGGTCGCCGCCGTCACCAATCCGGTGACCACGCCAATACCGCCGCCGAGCGCACTCACGCGCGAACCGGACCACGCTTTCGGGACTTGCAGACGCACCGCCGCCAGCCCGAGCGCTGCGTAAGCCAGCAGCGCGACACCCAACGCCATGCCCGCCAGATTGCCGCCGTTGGCGAGCCAGCCACCGCCCGCCCACGTGCCGACGCAGATGCCCGCGAGCATCGGCCACAGGCGTTTCGCCAACGCAGCAAAGCGGGGGCCTGCCAGGAGTTGCCAGACGTTGGTGACCAGCGACGGCACGATGAGCAGGGCAGCCGCCTCGGCGGTCGGCATCGCGAGACCGAGCAGACCGACGGCCACCGTCGGCAAGCCCAGCCCGATGACACCTTTGACGAATCCGGCCAGCAGGAAGGTTACGAGGCCCAGCGCGAGCAGGGGCAGAAGATCGGTGAGGTATTGAGTATTCATCATGACGCCAGTATCGAGGCGCGCCGGTGCGCCGCCAATGCGGCATTCACGCAGGCGGACTCAGGCAGATACTGAGGCTCGACGTCAGCCCTCAAGGGCCTTCCGGGGACTCGACGTTGCGCTTTGTTGAGGCCGAGGTTGAAGCCAATATCGGGACGGATCGTCAACCCGTCACCGATGTCGGCATGGTCCGGACGTCCCGAAAAGCGGACCCGAGGTGGCGTCCGACGCGGTTTGGCGTTTTCAGTTATGCTCAGGCCAAATTCGCGCCGTGCCGCGCATCGTGCGCGTCCTCCGGAGTCCACGTTCCGGGGGTCGTGCCGCTGCCGTCGGCACCCCGTAGACCTCCGTATGCCGCTCGTCGCCGACGCCCACACCGATCGTGACTCTCATCACTCGTCACGATGGTCTCGCCGGCGACAGCCATGCCAAAGCACTGCGCTTGTCCAGAGGGATGGAAGTTGGAAAACCAGAATCGTCAAAACGAACACACCGCTCACGCCGGCCAATCTGACGCTCACGCGTTGCTCGATCAGCGCCTCGCGCTTCTCATGCAACCGGCGCATCGCGACCTGCTCGGTCAGGGCCTGTCGGGCATCGAACGGGAAACGCTGCGCGTCGAAGACAACGGCGCACTCGCTCTGACGCCGCATCCGCGTGCGCTGGGCTCCGCCCTGACCAACGAAGAAATCACGACCGATTACTCGGAAGCGCTGCTCGAATTCATTACGCCGCCGCAACGCGACGCCGCCGATGTCATCGCCCGTCTCGACGAAATCCATCAGTTCGCCTATCGCAAACTCGGCGCAGAACTGCTGTGGAGCGATTCGATGCCACCCGCGCTGCCGCCCGAAGCGGTCATTCCCATTGCCGATTACGGCACGTCGCATATCGGCATGCTCAAGCATGTCTATCGACGCGGACTGGCGCTGCGTTATGGCAAACCGATGCAATGCATCGCCGGCATTCACTACAACTTCTCGCTTGCCGAGCCGGTGTGGGAGTTGCTGCGCGAAGCGGAAGGGGCGAAGGAGTCCACACGCGACTATCAGTCGGCGCGTTATGTGGCGCTCATCCGCAATTTCCGCCGTTATAGCTGGCTGCTGATGTATCTGTTCGGGGCATCGCCGGTGCTGCACGCCGAGTTCCTGCGCGGACGCAATCATGGCCTCGATGCCTATGACGAGGGCACGCTCGGCCTGCCTTACGCTACGAGTCTGCGCATGAGCGATCTGGGCTACCAGAACAGCGCGCAATCGGAAGTCTCGCCGTGCTATGACTGCCTGCCGAGCTATATCGATGCACTCACGCAAGCGGTCAGCCAGCCGCATCCGGCTTACGAGGCACTCGGGACGAAGCGCGACGGCGAGTGGATTCAACTCTCGACGAACCTGCTGCAAATCGAAAACGAGTTCTATGCGACGATCCGCCCGAAGCGCGTGACGTACAGCGGCGAGCGTCCGGTGCAGGCGCTGGCGCGTCGCGGTGTTCAGTACGTCGAAGTGCGTTGCATCGACATCGATCCGTTCCAGCCGGTGGGTATCGACGTCGACACGGCGCGATTCATCGACGCCTTCCTGCTGTTCTGCGCGCTGGAAAACAGCCCGTCGTGCTCGAACGCCGAGAACATGGAAAACCGCGACAACTTCGCGCATGTCGTGAAAGAAGGTCGCAAGCCGGGGCTGGTGCTGCATCGCGGCGGCGAAGCGATCACGCTGTTCGACTGGGCCGAGGAACTGCTCGATCGTATCGATCGCACGGCAGCAGCGTTCGACGCGCAACGTGGCGGCGCGCACTACGCACACTCGATGGCGCTGCAACGTGCCAAGGTGCAGGATGTATCGCTCACGCCGTCTGCCCGTGTGATGGCGGCGCTCGAACCGCTGCGAGGGACGCAGGGCGGTGCGTTCCAGGCGTTCTCGCTGGCGCAGAGCAAGCGTCATGCACAAACGCTGCGGGACATGCCCCTCGATCCGGCCGTGGTCGATCACTTCGAGACGCTCGCGCGCAAGTCGCTCGACGCGCAGGCCGAACTCGAACGCACGCAGGTCGGTGACTTCGATGCCTTCGTGGCGGCCTACCGGGCAGGCACGCTGGGCACGGTGACTGTCTGAACTGTCTGACGGTTACGCCGGGCGGATGCGCCCGGCGAGACCCGAGAAAAGCGCCTTGAGAGGCGCTTTTTTCTTATCCGAGAACGCCCAACTGCCAGCCGAAAAACACGGCCAGTCCCGCGCCGATGGTGAGCAGTTGATGCCGCGTGGCCGCGCACACGGCAATCGCCACGAGTGCCGCCACGAGTTGTGGATTGCGCCACGTCAGTTCGAGACCGTTGCCATGCGGCGCGAGCGTCATCGGCACGATGATCGCGGTCAGTACGGTGACGGGGACGAACGACAACGCCTCACGCAGCCATTCCGGAAATCGCACGCGATCGCCAAGCACGAAGATGCTGGCTTTGACCGCGAACGTCACGGCTGCCATCCCGAGAATTGCCAGCACGTAGTTCATTGCGTGGCTCCTGCGGAAACTTCCTCTGCGCGTATGCCGGAATGGTCGTCTGACGCGTTGCGCTCAACCGGTTCGCCCGCCTTCGGGCCGGACGTCGGGCGTGCACCGTCACGACGTCTGGCATGCAGCGCCAGCATGCCCGCGGCGATGCCCAGCGCGACCGCGACCAGCAGGCCCAGCTTGTAGGGCAGCCCCTGACACACATACGCGGCCGTGCCCGCGACGACGGTGGCGACGGCCCACGGCATGCGCGCCATCTGCGGCACGATGATTGCAATGAACGTGGCCACCATCGCGAAATCCAGTCCCAGCGTTTGCAGGCGAGGGAAGGCGGCGCCAAACAGCAGGCCGGCGAGCGTCCACAACTGCCAGTTCACGTACATCGAAAGGCCGGAACCGAGGAAGTACCAGTGTCCCATCGGGTCATCGGGGTGGCGATGGAAGTGGCTACTGGTGACGGCAAAGGTCTCGTCCGTCAGCAAGAAGCCCATCAGTGCACGCCAGCGCAGACTCAGATGCTTGACGTGAGGCAGCAGATTGGCGGCGTACAGCATGTGACGCAGATTGACGATCAGCGTCGTTGCCCAGAGCACGGCGTAGCCGACGCCCGTCGCAAAGAGACCGGCAGCGATGAACTGGCTGGAGCCGGCGAATACGGAAAGCGACATCAGTTGGCCATGCCACAGCGCGAGCGGTGTGGTGGCGACGAGCGCCCCGAAGATCAGGCCGAACGGGGCCGCGCCGACGATCATCGGCAAGGTGTCGCGGGCGCCTGCGGCAAAGCTTGCCGTGCGGGACAGAACCGGCATGGTGAGACGTTCCTGGGTTTGGGCTTGAGTGGATTGGCGCGAATCTGAGCAAAATCCTGGCGAATTGCACGTCGCACCCCGAGCATAGCGATAACGTCCGGAACAGGCTTGTACGTTCTTGCGCTCGGCGCGGTATGAGGGAGGGGGAATGCAAAACGGCCACCTCACAGGTGGCCGCTTTACGAAAATCCCGATGTTGACGAGGCGCTGCGTCGCTATAGACGGTCGTCTCGTCAGTGGTTCAGGGATGCTTGAACATATCGAGGATGCGCGCCTTTTCGCTGGCATCGGTACCGCCGGGTGAAGGCGGTTGCGCCGCTGCGGGCGGCGGGGCGGCCGGCGACGGCGAGTTGCTGCCGAAGAACGGCAACGAGAAGCCGCCACTGTTGTCGTCGATGCCGATGCTGGCGACGAAACCGTTGCCGGGCAGCTTGTCCGACTCGTACAGCTCGCCGTTCACTACGCTGACGCCCTCGGGCATCGGCATTTGCTGCTGCGGCACGCCGTTGAGTGCCACGCCCATGTACTTGATCCACACCGGCAGCGCCAGTTGCGCACCGAACTCGCGGCTGCCCAGCGTCTTCGGCTGATCGAAGCCAAGCCATGCGACAGCGACGAGCGATCGCTGATAGCCGGCGAACCAGCCGTCCACGGCGTCGTTGGTCGTCCCTGTCTTGCCGCCGATGTCGGTGCGCTTGAGCACGTTCGTGCCCGAGCCGGTGCCGCGTTGCGCCACCGTTTGCAGCAGGCTGTTCATGATGTAAGCGTTCGGCGCGGAGATCGCGCGGGCGGCGTTGACGCCGGCGACGACCGGCGTCGCCTTGTTCAGCACGTTGCCGCGTGCATCGCGAATCTCGCTGATGAGGTACGGCGCTACGCGGTAGCCGCCGTTCGCGAACACGGCATACGCGCCCGCCAGTTGCAGCGGCGTGGTCTGGCCCGCGCCCAGCGCCATCGGCAGGTACGGCGGCACCTTGTCGGCGTCGAAGCCGAAACGCGTGGCGTAGTCCTGGGTGTACTGCGTGCCCGCGAATTGCAGCAAACGAATCGCCACCAGGTTCTTCGAGCGTTGCAGACCTTCGCGCACGGTCATGGGGCCGCTGAAAGCATCGTCGTCATGCGGATCCCACGCCTGACCGCCCGTTTGTGCCGGGGGCAGGTTTAGCGGGCCGTCCATCACCATCGTGGCCGGGCTCACACCCTTTTCGATCGCCGCCGAGTAGACCACCGGCTTGAAGGTCGACCCCGGCTGACGCCATGCCTGCGTCGCCCGGTTGAACTTGCTCTGGTTGAAGTCGAAGCCGCCGATCAGCGCGCGGATCGCGCCGTCGTCCGGTGCCAGCGAGACGAGCGAGCCTTGCACTTCCGGCAACTGCGAGATACGCCACTTGCCGCGCGCATCCTTCATCACGCGAATGATCGAGCCCGGACGGATGCGAACCTTCTCGCTGGCCTTGGGCGACAGTGCCGGGGCCGCGAAACCGATGCCATCGCCGTTGATCACGGCGGCGTCGCCCGACAGCGGCACGGCGGTGACTTGCGACGTGCTCGCCGCCACGACCACCGCCGCGACCAGATCGCCGTTGTCGGGGTGTTCGAGCAGCGTGTCTTCGATCAGTTGCTGACGATCGGGCATCGCTGCCGGCAGTTCGACGAAACCCTCCGGGCCTCGATAGGCATGGCGGCGCTCGTAATCGAGCACGCCCGCGCGTACCGCTTCATAGGCCGCCTGCTGCTTCTTCGAGTCGAGCGTCGTGATGACGGTCAGACCGCGCGTGTAGGCGTCGTCCTTGTATTCGTCATACACCGCCTGACGCACCATCTCGGCCACGTACTCCGCATGCACGTTGTACTCGTTGCCGGACGTGCGCGTGCGAATCGGCTCATGCAGGGCGTCTTCGTACTGATTGCGGGAGATGTAGCCCAGATCGAGCATGCGCTTGAGAATGTATTCCTGACGAATCTTCGCGCGCTTGGGGTTGACGATCGGGTTGTAGGCGGACGGCGCCTTGGGCAGACCCGCGAGCATCGCAGCTTCGCCCAGCGAGATGTCCTTGAGGTCCTTGCCGAAATAGATGCGCGCTGCGCTGGCAAAACCGTAGGCACGTTGCCCCAGATAGATCTGGTTCATGTACAGCTCGAGAATCTTGTCCTTCGACAGCGCGGACTCGATCTTGTACGCGAGCAGCATTTCGTAAATCTTGCGGGTGGCCGTCTTCTCACGCGAGAGGAAGAAGTTGCGCGCGACCTGCATCGTGATCGTACTGGCGCCCTGCGCGGCGCCGCCGTGCAATACGTCGGACACGCCGGCACGCAGAATACCGATGAAATCCACACCGCCGTGATCGTAGAAACGGTAATCCTCGATGGCGAGGACCGCCTTTTTCATCACGTCGGGAATCTGGTCGATGGTCACCAGACTGCGGCGTTCTTCACCGAATTCGCCGATCAACACGTTGTCAGCGGTGTAGACGCGCAATGGCACCTTGGGGCGATAGTCGGTGATCACGTCGAGCGGCGGCAGATTCGGTCGCATGACGATCAGCGCATAGCCGACGATCAGGGCCGCGACGACGGCCAGTCCGGCCAGCGTGGCGAGGATAACGGCAATCGTGCCGAATCCGCGCTGGCGTCGCAGACCGTGGAGGGAAGGCGTGGCGGCGTGCGGCGACGGCGCCTGCTGCGTGATGACGGGGGACTTACGGTGCGCGTGATGCGGCGCACGAGGCGGCAAACAATGCTTCAAGGACATACCCAACGAAAAATGCAGGATGGGAACAGGCCGGCCGGCCTAGCGCTGCGTGGATCCCCGCCGCGCGGCGAAATCGGTGCAGTATGCCACGCCCGGGGCATCACCCTCCAAAAAAATGGGAGGGGCGAGGTCGCAACGAGGGCGGCTAACCGCGACGGGTTAGAGCGACGCGAGCGTCCGGCGTTCGCAGAACCCCCGGTGATCGCGTACGCAATACCCATCGATGACAGCGTAACGGTGTCGCGAAGGTTCAGCGACGGGCTTCGGTCGCCATGCGCAGCGCCAGTGCGCCGAGCACGCCACCCATGAGATAGCGCTGGATGCGCAGCCACGCGGGGCGTTGACCGAGGAATCGGGAGATGGCGCCGGCAGACAGCGCGATCGAAGCGTTCACCGCCACGCTCGCCACGATCTGCGTGACGCCAAGCGCCAGCGATTGCGTAAGCACACTGCCGTGCTCGGGGTGCACGAACTGGGGCAGCAGCGCGAGATAGAGCATCGCAATTTTCGGATTGAGCACAGACGTCAGCAGGCCCATCGTGAAAAGGCGGCGATTGCTGTCTTTGGGCAGCGTACGGACCTCGAACGGCGAGCGGCCGCCCGGCTTGAGCGCCTGCCACGACAGCCAGAGCAGATAGAGCGCACCGCCGATACGCAGTGCGTCATAAGCAAACGGTATGGCAAAGAGCAGGGCCGTGATGCCGAACGCCGCGCACAACATGTAGAAGACGAAACCGAGCGCTACGCCACCCAGCGAAACCAGACCGGCCGCGGGGCCCTGGCATAGCGAGCGCGAGATGAGATACATCATGTTCGGTCCCGGCGTCAGGGCCATGCCGATGGCGACCAGGGCGAAGGCCAGCCAGGTGGAGATCTCAGGCATTGGAGTGGCGTCCCGAACGCTCGATGCGTTCGAGTCTCTTGTTAAGGGCAGGCTGCAAGATACCACGCTGACTGCGGACTCGCCGGTTCAGTGAGACCGAGCTGTCACAGCATGCGAATTCAGCCTAGTCGTTTGAGAAAAACCGTCATCTCCTTCTCGGCTTGCCGGTCGCCGTGGGCCTGTGCTGCGGTAATGCCGTGGGTCCACGCGTCGCGCGCGCCTTCGATATCGCCGGCACCCTGACGCGCCTTGCCGAGCAGCTTCCACGCCGCGGTATAGGTGGGATCGAACGCCACGCACTGCGTCAGATGCTCAGCGGCGATCGCATAGTTTTGCGCGTCGAGATACGCCTTGCCGAGACCGAAACGCAGCAGCGCATTGTCTTTGCCGGCGGCCAACAGTTTCTCAAGTCCTTCGATCATGATTTGAATATATTGAATGTATATATAAAAAACGTAATAAGATCTCGCAGGCTCCCCCCAAGTCACCCGCAGCATTGCGCGGTCCTTCAGTGCCGAATATCCGGCGCACCCCGGGACTTTCGTTTCGGTCCGCAACACGTCGCCATCCGTACATCCCGGAGGCGAATCTGTTGATATCAATCAATCCAGAGCGCACCGACATCTTGGCCTGAAGGCACGTAAACCCGCAGGATGCTCAAGTCTGGCGTGCGAAACGCCGATGTGACAAGTATGACCGGCCCGCCAGAGGCCGGACAGGGGTGAGATACCCATTACGTAAGACGGAGACGACAGCATGTTTCGAAGCTTTTCGATCAAGGCGCGCCTTGGCATCACCATGGCGCTGTTGGCTGTTTTATTGATTCTGCTGGGCGCATTGGGCATTGCCGGCATGACACGCACCGGCGATGCGCTGCGCGAGACGTACGCCAATCATCTGGCCGCCACGGTGGCGCTCGGCAAAGACAACGCCACGCTTGCACGCACTCGCGCCATTCTTGATCGGGTGGTCCTCCATCCCGAATCGCCGGATGCCGACAAGGTCGCCGCGCGTGCGCGCAGCATGATCAAGGAGGCGAATGCGGCATGGGTGGCCTATCAGGCCCTGCCGCATGATGCCGAGGAACAGCGTCTGGCAGACGAGGTTGCCACGCGCCGCGCCGCGTTCTTCGATCAGGGCATGGATCCGATGCTCGCTGCCATCGACGCCCGCGACCGCACCGCGATGGACGAGCTCACCATGAACGTCCTGCCGAAACAGTACGCCACGCTCACGAGCGCGAGCGACGCGCTGGCCGCGTACAAGATGAAGCTGGGGCACGACACCTATGAGGCGTCGATGACCGAGCTCATGGCGTTTCGCTGGCTGAGCATCGGGGCAACGGTATTGGGCGTGCTCATGGCCATCGCCTGCTATTTCTCGTTGCGCGGCGCGATCATGCGTCCGCTGAACGAAGCGCTGGCGCATTTCGAGCACATCTCCGCCGGCCAGCTCGACAACCCGGTGCAAGTGCGCGGCAAGGATGAGATGTCGATGCTCATGCGCGGGCTGGAGACGATGCAATCCCGGTTGGCCGGCACGATTCGCGGCGTGCGCCATAGCTGCGACGCGATGGCGACGGCCACCGCAGAAATTTCGGCGGGCAATACCGACTTGTCGGCGCGTACCGAACAGCAGGCAGCGTCGCTGGAGGAGACGGCGTCGTCGATGGAGCAGTTGACGGCCACCGTCAAGCAGAACGCGGACAACGCGCGGCAGGCCAGCCAGTTGGCCGTGAACGCGTCGGACATCGCCGCGCGCGGCGGTCAGGTCGTGGCGCGCGTGGTCGACACGATGCAGGGCATTTCGACGAGCTCGTCGCAGGTGGTGGACATCATTGCGGTCATCGACGGCATTGCGTTCCAGACCAACATCCTGGCGCTCAACGCGGCCGTGGAAGCGGCTCGCGCCGGCGAGCAGGGACGAGGCTTCGCCGTGGTGGCAGGCGAGGTGCGCACGCTGGCGCAGCGCAGCGCGACGGCAGCGCGGGAAATCAAGGGGCTGATCGAGGCGTCGGCGCAGAAGGTGGCCGACGGCTCGTCGCTGGTCACGGAAGCGGGCCGCACGATGGACGAGATTCTTCAGGCGGTGCAGCGCGTGACCGACATCATGGGCGAGATTTCGGCGGCGTCCGACGAGCAGAGCGGCGGGATCGAGCAGGTGAATCAGGCCGTCACGCAGATGGACACCGTCACGCAGCAGAACGCGGCACTGGTGGAGCAGGCCGCGGCGGCTGCGGCGTCGCTGGAGGATCAGACGAATGCCCTTCGCGAGGAAATGGCGCGTTTCCGGCTGGGAGACGAGGGCGCGGTGGCGGGCAGCGCGCGCCGTCCGTCCTTGCACTCGGTGGGTGGCACGACATTGTCGCTGGCTGCCTGAGTCGTCTAGCAGTAGGAGGCGGAGGGGCACCTTCGGGATGGCCTGCGTTGTTGGCAAAGCGCGTTGCGATGGTATCCCCGGGAAGGCATCGGATGGGCGTGTTCATGGCGGTGGCGCGCCGAACCGGGTAACATTGCCCATCTTTTGCTCAGTTGAGGATGTCGAAGTATGAAGCGAGTGGCGCTGATGGCGACGATGGCAGTGCTGACCGGCGTAATGGCTGGTTTGGCCGGTTGCGGCCCGATCAATCAGATGAGCCGGCCCGACCCGGCAACGGGGCGACTGCTCGACCAAGGCACCAGCGCAGACCGTTTCATGGTGCTCAACTGCATCTATCACGGCTGGAGCGAGTTGTCGCCGAACGTCGACTCGACGTCGTATGCGCGTGACGGCTGGGATCGCGTGCGCGTATATGCCGGTCCCGATAAAGCCGGGCAGGCCACGTACAACCCGTACGTCGATATCGCGCAGGGCGGCTTCGGTGCACGTATCCAGTATTTCGAAACGCCCGGGAGCAACCTCTCGCGAGACTATGAGAAGACGGTCAAGCGCTGCCTCGTGCCTTACGCAGGAAGTAACGACTGATCGTCGTTCCAGCAGTCCCTGGCGAACGTTCGCCGTCTGAATGAATGAGAAGCCCCGGCATGGTTGTGCCGGGGCTTCGTCGTTTCTGCGGCATGCCTTCACCGTCCTCGAAGACCGGCTCGCCGCATCGTGATTCGTCTTTAGAAATTAAAATAATGATATTCGGGATTCATATATTGATTTTCCATATGAGCATGACTGATCCAGGAAAAAGTGCGCTCTGAGGCGTAACAGAAATACGCGGGAAGCTCGCGCGATGACGGCGTGTTCGCGGGCCAATCGGGGGCAGGTGAGGTGAAATCGGGGTCGGATGCGCGCATGATCGCGGCGAGGCGTGCGGCGTTTTTGAAGGTTGATGGCGCAGGAATGCGACCCATGCGGCGGACACCCCGCAAGTCCCCGTGTGACGGCTTTCCGGGTCGGTGACTGCTGGGAAAACGTGCTATGCTCCTCGCCGTGATTGATCAGGTCCTTCCAAGCACCACTTGATTCTCGCAATCCGCTAATCGGTCAGGCCGTGTCGCGGAAGGTTTCGTAACCCGCTATTTCTCGAGACACTCGTAGAAAAGGTGAGCGCAAAATGAGTTTGATGGAACAATTCCAAGCGAACTCGTACCTCTTCGGCGGCAATGCCCCCTACGTCGAAGAACTGTACGAATCGTATCTTGATAATCCGGCTTCCGTGCCGGACAACTGGCGCCAGTATTTCGACGCGCTGCAAAACGTTCCCGCTGTTGATGGTTCCAACGCCAACGACGTGGCTCACGCCCCGATCGTGGAGTCGTTCGCCCAGCGCGCCAAGGCCAATGCCTTCGTGTCGCATGCCGGCGCGTCCGACCTGGCCGTTGCCCGCAAGCAGGTGCACGTGCAGTCGCTCGTCGCTGCCTACCGCTTCCTCGGCGCACGCTGGGCCAATCTGGACCCGCTCAAGCGTCAGGAACGCCCGGCCATTCCGGAACTGGAACCCGCGTTCTACGACCTGACCGAAGCCGACATGGACAGCGTGTACTCGGCCGAGAACACGTACTTCGGTTTCGAACAAGCCAGCCTGCGCGATCTGCTCAAGGCGCTGCGCGACACGTACTGCGGCTCGATCGGCGCAGAGTACATGTACATCAGCGATCCGGTGCAAAAGCGCTGGTGGCAAGAGCGTCTGGAGAAGGTGCGTGCCACGCCCAACTTCACCGCTGAAAAGAAGAAGCACATCCTCGAACGCCTGACGGCTGCTGAAGGCCTCGAGCGTTATCTGCACACCAAGTTCGTCGGCCAGAAGCGCTTCTCGCTCGAAGGCGGCGAATCGTTCATCGTGGCGATGGACGAGCTCGTCCACCACGCCGGTGGCAAGGGCGTGCAGGAAATCGTGATCGGCATGGCCCACCGCGGCCGTCTGAACGTGCTGGTCAACACCCTCGGCAAGATGCCGTCGGACCTGTTTGCCGAATTCGAAGGCAAGCACGTCGACGACCTGCCGGCCGGTGACGTGAAGTACCACAAGGGCTTCTCGAGCGACGTCTCGACGACCGGCGGTCCGGTCCACCTGTCGCTGGCGTTCAACCCGTCGCACCTGGAAATCGTGAACCCGGTGGTCGAAGGTTCGGCCAAGGCCCGTATGGACCGTCGCGGCGAAGCCGACGCGGCCAGCGTGCTGGCTGTGCAAGTGCACGGCGATGCCGCCTTCGCAGGTCAGGGCGTCGTGATGGAAACGCTGAACCTCGCGCAAACGCGTGGTTACGGCACGCACGGCACGGTGCACATCGTCATCAACAACCAGATCGGCTTCACCACGTCGGATCCGCGTGACGCCCGTTCGACGACGTACTGCTCGGACGTGGTCAAGATGATCGAAGCGCCGGTGCTGCACGTGAACGGCGACGATCCGGAAGCCGTGGTGCTGGCCATGCAACTGGCCCTCGAATTCCGTCAGGAATTCAAGAAGGATGCCGTCGTCGACATCGTTTGCTTCCGCAAGCTGGGTCACAACGAGCAGGACACCCCGGCGGTCACGCAGCCGCTGATGTACAAGAAGATCGCCCAACACCCGGGCACGCGCGCACTGTACGTCGAGAAGCTGGTCACGCAAGGCGTGATCACCGCCGAAGAAGGCGACGGCTTCGTGAAGGCCTACCGTTCGGCCATGGACGACGGTCACCACACGATCGACCCGGTGCTCTCGAACTACAAGAGCAAGTACGCCGTGGACTGGGTGCCGTTCCTGAACAAGAAGTACGTCGACAAGGCCGATACGGCCGTGCCGCTCAACGAAATCCAGCGACTGGCCGATCGTATTACGACGATCCCGGAAAACTTCAAGGTTCACCCGCTCGTCGAGAAGGTCATCAACGACCGTCGCAAGATGGGCAAGGGCGAGCAGCCGCTCGACTGGGGTATGGGCGAACACCTCGCCTACGCTTCGCTGGTGGCTTCGGGCTTCGCCGTGCGCCTGACCGGTCAGGATGCCGGCCGTGGCACGTTCACGCACCGCCACGCCGTGCTGCACGATCAGAATCGTGAGCGCTGGAACGACGGTACGTACACCCCGCTGCAACACGTGGCAGACGGTCAGGCCAACTTCACGGTCATCGACTCGGTGCTGTCCGAAGAGGCTGTGCTGGGCTTCGAATACGGTTACTCGACCGCCGAGCCGAACACGATGGTGCTGTGGGAAGGCCAGTTCGGCGACTTCGCCAACGGTGCACAGGTCGTGATCGACCAGTTCATCTCGAGCGGTGAAGTGAAGTGGGGCCGCGTCTCGGGCCTGACGATGCTGCTGCCGCACGGCTATGAAGGCCAGGGTCCGGAGCACTCGTCGGCACGCATGGAACGCTACCTGCAACTGTGCGCCGATACGAACATGGAAGTGGTTCAACCGACCACGCCGGCACAGATTTTCCACGTGCTGCGTCGTCAGATGATCCGTCAGCAGCGCAAGCCGCTGATCGTGTTCACGCCGAAGTCGCTGCTGCGTCACAAGGAAGCTGTGAGCGAGCTGTCGGAACTCGTCAAGGGCGGTTTCCAGACCGTCATCGGCGAAACCGACGCTACGATCGATGCCAACAAGGTCAAGCGTGTCATCGCTTGCTCGGGCCGCCTGTACTACGACCTGATTGCTCGCCGTCGTGAAGAGAAGTCGAACGACGTCGCAATCGTCCGTGTGGAACAAATCTATCCGTTCCCGCACAAGGCGTTCCAGGCCGAGCTGAAGAAGTACGACAACCTCACCGAAGTGGTGTGGGCCCAGGACGAACCGCAAAACCAAGGTCCGTGGTTCTACATCGAACACCACCTGCTCGAAGCCATGAGCGCCGGTCAGAAGCTGGCATACGCCGGTCGCCCGGCATCGGCCTCGCCTGCGGTGGGCTACTACGCCAAGCACTACGAACAGCTCAAGTCGCTGCTCGATACTGCTTTCGGTCGCAGCGTGAAGGGCGCGACCGTGGTGCAGTAACCGGTTAGGTCTTACAGCGGTCGTCCTCCCCCAGGGACGGCCGCTGTCGTATTTCCGAATTGAACGTTTATCGAATCCAGGATCCAGAAATGGCCATCGTAGAAGTTAAAGTCCCCCAGTTTTCCGAGTCGGTTTCCGAAGGCACGCTGCTCGACTGGAAGAAGAAAGTCGGCGAAGCATTCGCTCAGGACGAAACCATCATTGAAGTCGAGACCGACAAGGTCGTGCTCGAAGTGCCGGCCCCGGCGGCTGGCGTGCTCGTCGAAGTGTCGGCCAATGCCGGCGACACCGTGACGTCTGAACAGATCATCGCCAAGATCGACACCGAAGCCAAGGCAGGCGCTGCTGCACCGGTCGCCGCCAAGCCGGCTGAAGCCGCTGCGCCGGCCGCCGCTGCTGCCCCGGCCGCTGCCCCCGCAGCCGGTGGCGCTTCGGGCAACATCGCCAGCCCGGCCGCTGCCAAGGTGCTGGCCGAGAAGAACCTGTCGGCCGGTGATGTCGCCGGTTCGGGCCGTGACGGCCGCGTGACCAAGGGCGACGCCCTGGCCGCTGGCGCCAAGCCCGCCGCTGCTGCTTCGTCGATCCCGGCCCCGGCACAACGTGCCGCACTGCCGTCGGTTTCTGCGCCGGCTGGCCGTGATCAGTCGCTGGAAGGCCGTCCGGAACAGCGCGTGCCGATGTCGCGTCTGCGCGCCCGTATCGCTGAGCGCCTGCTGCAATCGCAACAGACCAACGCCATTCTGACCACGTTCAACGAGGTCAACATGAAGCCGGTGATGGATCTGCGCAACAAGTACAAGGACAAGTTCGAGAAGGAACACGGCGTGAAGCTGGGTTTCATGTCGTTCTTCGTCAAGGCCGCTGTGCACGCACTCAAGAAGTACCCGGCCGTGAACGCCTCGATCGACGGTAACGACATCGTCTACCACGGCTACTTCGACATCGGTATCGCTGTCGGCTCGCCGCGTGGTCTGGTGGTGCCGATCCTGCGCAATGCCGACCAGATGAGCCTGGCCGACATCGAGAAGAAGATCGCCGAGTATGGCAAGAAGGCTGCCGACGGCAAGCTGTCGATCGAAGAAATGACCGGCGGTACGTTCTCGATCTCGAACGGCGGTGTGTTCGGTTCGATGCTGTCGACCCCGATCATCAACCCGCCGCAGTCGGCCATTCTGGGCGTGCACGCCACGAAGGACCGTGCCGTCGTGGAAAACGGCGAGATCGTCATCCGTCCGATGAACTACCTCGCCATGAGCTACGACCACCGTATCATCGACGGTCGCGAAGCCGTGCTGAGCCTCGTCGCGATGAAGGAAGCGCTGGAAGATCCGGCCCGCCTGCTGCTCGACCTGTAAGCGTTAGCGCGCACTGCGCGGTGTTGGCCGGTCATGCTCGATGTGACCGGCGTGCCGCGCCTCCCCCTGCCGTCAACCCTCACTGAGTCTCAAAATGGCAAATAAAGAATTTGATGTCGTCGTTATCGGCGCAGGCCCCGGCGGTTATATCGCCGCTATCCGCGCTGCGCAACTCGGTTTCAGCGTCGCTTGCGTCGAAAAGTGGACCAATCCGGCCGGCAAGATGGTGCTGGGCGGTACGTGCCTGAACGTCGGTTGCATTCCGTCGAAGGCATTGCTCGCGTCGTCGGAAGAGTTCGAAAAGGTCGGTCATCACCTGGCCGATCACGGTATCACCACGTCGGATGTCAAGATCGACATCGCAAAGATGCTCACGCGCAAGCAAGGCATCGTCGACAAGATGACAGGCGGTATCGAGTTCCTGTTCAAGAAGAACAAGATCACGTGGCTCAAGGGCCATGGTGAACTCAAGGCCAAGAGCGACGGTGGCTACCAGATCGAAGTGACGCCGCCGAAGCCGGAAGATCCGAAGGAAGTGGTCACTGCCAAGAACGTGATCATCGCCACGGGTTCGAAGGCCCGTCACCTGCCGGGCATGCCGGTCGACAACAAGCTCATCTCGGATAACGAAGGTGCGCTCTCGTTTGACACCGTGCCGAAGAAGCTGGGCGTGATCGGCGCTGGCGTGATCGGTCTGGAACTGGGTTCGGTGTGGCGTCGTCTGGGTGCCGAAGTCACGGTGCTCGAAGCCATGCCGGAATTCCTGGCTGCCGCCGATGCGGGCGTCGCCAAGGAAGCGCAGAAGCAATTCAAGAAGCAAGGTCTGGACATCAACGTCGGCGTGAAGGTCGGCGAAGTGAAGGCCAGCAAGAACAACGTCACGATCAACTACACGGACAAGGACGGCAAGGAGCACACGCTCGAAGTCGATCGCCTGATCGTGTCGGTCGGTCGCGTGCCGAACACGGACAATCTGGGTCTGGGCAACATCGGTCTCGCGACCGACGAGCGCGGCTTCATCCCCGTGGACGACCACTGCCGTACCAAGCTGCCGAACGTGTACGCGATCGGTGACGTGGTGCGTGGCCCGATGCTCGCGCACAAGGCCGAAGACGAAGGCGTGCTGGTGGCCGAAGTCATCGCCGGTCAGAAGCCGCACATCGACTACAACTGCATTCCGTGGGTGATCTACACCTCGCCGGAAATCGCATGGGTCGGCAAGACCGAGCAGCAACTGAAGGCCGAAGGCCGTGAGTTCAAGCCGGGTCAGTTCCCGTTCGCGGCCAACGGCCGTGCGCTGGGCATGGGCTCGTCGGATGGTTTCGTGAAGGTACTGGCAGACGCCAAGACCGACGAAATCCTCGGCGTGCACGTGATCGGCCTGAACGCGTCGGACCTGATCGCCGAAGCTGTCGTGGCGATGGAGTTCAAGGCGGCGTCGGAAGACATCGGCCGTATCTGCCATCCGCACCCGTCGCTGTCGGAAGTGATGCGTGAAGCCGCCCTCGATGTCGAGAAGCGTGCACTGAACAAGTAAGCCGCTTTTCGCTTACCTGTACGAACAAAGGCGAGGCAACTCGCCTTTGTTTTTTCCTGATTTCCTATGCCCCCCGGCGCGGGTTCGTCGCCGCACTGCATGAACGTTCGCGAATACTACCAACAAGAATTGGCCGCGCGCGGCTACAAGCCCGATGAGGCACAGGAGCGCGCCGTCGAGCGTTTGCAGCAATGCTACGACGAGTGGGCAGCTTACAAGTCGAGGCGCTCGAACGCGCTCAAGAAGTGGCTCGTTCACCCCGATCTGCCCAAGGGCGTGTATCTGTGGGGCGGGGTGGGGCGCGGCAAGAGCTTCCTGATGGACAGCTTCTACTCGGTGGTGCCGTTGCAGCGCAAGACACGTCTGCACTTCCACGAGTTCATGCGCGAAGTGCACCATCAGTTGCAGGCGCTCAAGGGATTGCCCGATCCGCTGGACGAGCTGGCCAAGCGCATCGCGAAACGCTATCGCCTGATCTGTTTCGACGAATTTCACGTGTCCGACGTGGCCGATGCCATGATCCTGCACCGCTTGCTCGCCGAGCTGTTCAAGAACGGTGTGCAGTTCGTGATGACGTCGAATTACCGTCCCGACACGCTGTACCCCGATGGCCTGCACCGCGACCGCGTGTTGCCTGCCATCCGTTTGCTCGAAGAGAAGCTCGACGTGCTCAACGTCGACGCGGGTATCGACTACCGGCGTCGTACGCTGGCGCAGGTGCAGGTCTATCACTACCCGCTGGGCAATGAGGCGAACCGTGCGTTGCGTGCAGCGTTCAGCGAGATTGCCGGTGTGCCGGACGAGAGCCCGTTGCTGCATATCGAGCAACGCGAATTGAAGGCGCTGCGCCGTGCGGGTGGTGTCGTGTGGTTCGACTTCCACACGCTGTGCGGTGGGCCGCGCTCGCAGAACGATTATCTGGAACTGGCGAACCGCTTCCACACGGTAGTGCTCTCCGACGTACCGAAGATGACGCCGCGCATGGCGTCGGAAGCGCGTCGTTTCACGTGGCTCGTCGACGTCTTCTACGACCACAAGGTCAAGTTGCTGATGTCGGCCGAAGTGCCCGCCGAGGAGTTGTACACGGAAGGCACGCTGGCCAACGAATTCACGCGGACGGTATCGCGTCTCGTCGAGATGCAGTCGCTGGAATATCTCGAAGCGCCCCGGCGTGTAGTGGATACGTCGCTGACCTGATGAGGTGATTGGCGCTGAGGGCAACCCGGACACCTCGGGTTGGCCCTCGGGTGATTCTCGTTCGACCCTTGGGGCGGCCTGCAACCTCTCCAGCGACCGTTAGCGCCCGCGGTCCCCACGGTCCCCTCGTCCTCGCTGACGCGAGTCCGAAGGGGGCGGAGGCGGGGGCGGCTGCCGCTGTTCGCGGATGTGGTTGTAAATATCGCCGCGCAGATCGCCTTGAGGCCGCACTTCCTGGGGTTGCGGCCGAGACGGTCCAGACCGTGCGCCGCCATGGTTATCGCCGCGCCCGTTCGGACGTTCGGCACCTTGCGCGAACCAGCCCTGGAAAAAACGGCTGTTCGACGACGATTGGGCCGTGGCGCCCAGAGACGCACCGGCCAGCATGACGACACATAGCATCCGGACAAGTCGGGTGTGACGCATGGTGCCACCTCCTTGTCGGTAGAACTGCCCTGAATTGCCGCCCGTCGCGCGCAAGTCGCATCTGCCGGGTAGGCGAGGGACTTGGGTCTGTCATGACAATCACGCACGATTGCGGCTACGCTTCGAGATTAAAAGGGCGTCAGCTTGTGTGCTGTAAAGATTTGTAAAGCAATGTAAGCCGATGGGGGCGTGTTGTCGTACGTCGCCTACCATGCGCTGTTTCGATTGTCGGAGTCTTGCAATGCGTAAGCTTTCTGTGGTTGTGCTGGCACTGGTCGTGGTACTCGGCCTGCTCTTCGGTACGCCGTATTACACCTTGTGGCGAGCCCGCGACGCGGCCAATGCGCGTGACGCGACCGCGCTTTCTTCGTATGTCGATTACCCGGCCGTGCGTGAAAGCCTGAAAACGAGCTTGCACGACGAGCTTTCGCGTCAGATGGACAAACAACGCGGTAACGCTTTCGGCGCGCTGGCACTGGCCCTCGGCGGCTGGGTGTCGGATCGTGTGGTGGAGGCGCTGCTCACGCCGGAGGCGGTCGCTGCCATGCTACGCGGCGACAGCACGGGGTTGCCACCCGCACCGGGCGCCCCCGAGCCGCGCGACGTGATACCGCCACAGGCCGAGGCGAGCGCACCGCCGGCCGCGCCGGCACCGCAGACGAACAGCGGCGCGGCGACATCGCCCGAGCGCCAGTCGGCGCCCAATACCGCGCGCACGACAACGCGTACCGAGTTCCAGGACTTCAACCACTTCCTCGTGCATGTCTCGCGCAGCGATCGTCCCGAGCGGGTGGTGACGTTCACGCTCACACGCCGTAACCTCGTGCAGTGGCGTCTCACGGCGATTGCATTGCCACCGCTGTAATTTCCGTCTCTGTCGGCCTTTGCGTCATCCCTCGTATCCGGTAGCAATCTTGAATGCGATTCTGAATGTGGTGTCCTGGCGACGCCTGTGTGTAGCAGCCATGCTGACGGGCCATGCGCTCGTCGCCATGGCGTCCACGGACATGCCGTCGCCAGTGGGCGTCTGGCGGATCGTCGATGAGACCGGCGATCCGAAGGCGCTCATCACTATCTCCGAGAAAGACGGCGAAATCGTCGGTGCGCTGACCAGGAGTCTTGGACGGCCCGACGGACTGGAGCGCCGTTGCACCGAATGCACCGACTGGCGCCGCGGCAAGAAGCTTCAGGGGCTGCAAATCATTCGCGGATTGCACAGGGACGCCGACAGCGACGAATACGTCGGTGGGAAAATTCTTGATCCGGACAGCGGTAGCGAATACGGCTGCAAGATGCGGGTCGTCGACGGTGGCAAGAAGCTCGAAGTTCGAGGCTATTTCGGCATCTCCCTGCTAGGTCGCACCCAGACCTGGATTCGCGAGCAGTAATCTCTTCTCCCCACGGATCGTGTGACGCCGAAACCGGTACGGGCACCCGAACCGGCCCGCACAAGCTAGAGGACTTCCTCAGCACGGCGTCACGCCTTTGGCGTAATCTTCAAAGCGACTCACGCGCGAAAACCCGGCGTTTCAGCCGTTGTGACGCCGATGCTGTGCGCAGGGTGAGTCCTACGACAATCAATTCCGTATCTGGGAGGATGACAATCATGATGCAGATTTCGAACGCGACGTCGTGGCGACGTCTGGGCGCTCACGCGCTCGTCGCGGTGGCGTTGCTGGGTGGTGTGGCGAAGGCTGCGCTGGCGGCCGACGAGAACTCGCCGGTCGGCGTGTGGAAGACCATCGACGACAGTACGGGCAAGCCGAAAGCCCTCGTCACGATCTCGGAGAAAGACGGCGAGTACGTCGGCGTGATCACGAAGGGCCTCGGCGCTAACGATGATCCCGAGCGGATTTGCGATAAATGCACGGATGCCCGCAAGGGGCAGAAGATGCTCGGCATGCAGATCATTCGCGGCATCAAGAAAGACGGCGACGAGTATTCCGGCGGCTACATTCTCGATCCCGAGAACGGCAAGGATTACAAGTGCAAGCTGACCGTGATCGATGGCGGCAAGAAGCTCGATGTGCGCGGCTTCATCGGCATCTCGCTGATCGGTCGCACGCAGACCTGGATTCGCGAGCAATAAGACTTTTCCGGTCGTCACAGCAAAGCCCCGGACGGCGTCGTCGTCCGGGGCTTTGACGTCTCAGGTGCCGGGTTACGTTGTGAAACCGGGCAAGGCCAGGTCCTCGCGGGATAAGCGCTTTTTCGGCAGCTGATCGAACAGCGAGTGAATCATCTGCGCCATCGAGTGCTTCTGAATGGCGCCGCGGACGCCGGCCGGCGGCGCAACGTTGTCTCCCGAATAAGGTTCTGCGGCAGGTCCGGCATTGGACGGTTGTCGTGAGGCGGGGGGGACGCCGATACGCTCACCCACGGGGCGGGGCAGGGCCATGCGCCCGGCCCACGTCATGGCCCTGCCGAGGAGTGGCGTGCGTCGGGCCAGAGACTCGGCGCCTTGGATCGCTTCCTGCACCACCGACAAGGCTTCGCCATTGACGTGGTAAGCCTTGACTCGTGTCGATGCGGGCATGGCTGAATGCCGGGCCACCGTGCGGTTGTGAAGGCCTGCGGTGTCGAATGTCAGGCCATTAGCGCCGGGAACGACCGATGTTTGTGCCGAGGCAAGACCTCCCCCTAACGAATGCCCTGTGAATATCAATTTCGACGGCGAGTGTTCCCGAGCCAGAGATTTCGCCATGTTCATGGCTTCGTCGTACTGTGCTGAGGAGAATCCGAATGCCTGGCGGATGTTCTGCTGCCAGTCGATGCCGGAACGTCCCGAAATCCCCATTTCCGTGCCGCGATTCGCCACGATGATTTTGTCGCCGAGTGAATCGGTATAGACGGCACCGAAATAGCCCGATTGCCCTGGCCCGTTCCTGTCGTAACTGCGCAGACGCTGCACCCGTGCAGGAAGGATGTGGGGCACGGCTTCGTCGAAATAGACATCATGATTCACCAGAGCCGCTGCCATTACGTTACGTTGTTCGAGCAAATCCGACGGTGTCCGCCGTCCCTCTCGCGACGCGATCCACGCGTCGATTTCATCGACTCGGCGTGCGATGGCAACGAGTTTCGACGTCTCTTGCGCCGAGTCATGTGCGGCGTCCGGGCCTACGAGCGGCGTCATCTGTGCGACGACGTTCCTGTAGACGTCCGCCTGTTGTCGGCGAATTGATTCGGATAACGAATCGAATTCAGTGCGAACTCTGTCGCCGGATCTGAACGACGAATTTTTCAGCACATCCAGCCACACTTGCGTCAGCTTGTGCAGGCGATCGTTCAGCGGGTGAGGGCGATCCGACAACGGGGCGCTGTCCGGGAGCGCGCCCATGTTCTGTAGCGTGCGTCGCCATTGATCGTCTGCGAGGCGACGCTCGCTAATCTGGCGAGTATGACCGGCCCATGGTTCGGTGCTGTCGGTCGTGTGGGCGAGCGTTTCAGACGCTTTTCGTGGTGTGTTGAAAGTGGGGGCTGCCGGCGCGTGCGGTTCGTTTGCGGCGCGGGCAGTGAGCAGGGAAGCGTAAATCGTCGGTCTGAGGGCGCCAGTCGAAATCTGCATGGAAGTCATCGATGCGATGGTGAAAAACCACCACGTGTCACGCTCCCGGCTTGTGGCCGGAGCGCGAAGCATCGTGGTGGAGAGGGCGATCGATTCTGATCGACGTGTTTGCCGGCGGAAATCAAATATGGCTCATTCGCCACGGTTTGCACGCGCGCGGGAAGTGAGTGCTCATGGCGCGAAGACGGTACGAAAACGGATCGAATGCGACGTAAAAAAACGATCGAAAACGGCAACGCCCGGACAGTGTCGCTTCACTGTCCGGGCGTTGCCGTCTTACGCCGCACTCGACGCCTGCACGCCGATAGCGGTTCCCCCTCGCGATCCTTCGACTTGCGTGATCGGTGCGCGATCGATATTACTTGCCCAATCCTCCGAGCAATCCGGTCACCGGGGCAAGCAATCCCCCCGCGCCGCTGGTCCCGCCTGAGCCCGTGCTCGCAATCGACGTCAGCGGTGTCGTGACAGTGCTCAACAAGCTGGTGACAGGTGCGAGCGGGTTACTCGTGCCCGTACCTCCCGTACCTCCTGCACCGCCCGCGGCGCTCGTCACACCGCCGAGCAGACCGGTGACGGCCCCCAACGGATTGCTGCCGGATGATCCCGAGCCATTCGTCACGCCGCCGAGCAATCCCGTCACAGTCCCCAGCGGATTGCCCGATGCTCCGGTCGATCCACCCAGGCCGCCAAGCAGTCCGGTGAGGGCGCCAAGCGGATTGTTGCCGGTGGCCGTCGTGGGCGTCGCGGTGGTGTTGCCGACGTTCGCCAGAATGTTGCCCAGCGCATTGGGTGACGTCGTGCCGGTGCTGCCCGTGAGCAGTCCGCCGGCGCTGGTCACGGTATTGCCGAGTGCCGTCAACGGATTGGCGAGACTGGCGACGACGGCGTTCGGGGCGCTCGCCTTTACTTGCGCGCCGGTGGCGTTCAATGCGCCGCCGAGGGTGCCGAGCAGACCGGCGACCGGCGCGCCGAGGCCGGTGGTGTTGCCGACCGTCTGCGTTGTCGTGACCAGCGTGCTCGTGATCGGCGTGATGGCCGACGATAGCGCTGCGGTGGCTTGCACGACCTGTGGGCTGGTCAATGCCTGCGTGAGCGCCTGACCGCCCGTCACGCCGCCCTGACCGACGGTGACGACAACCTGACCGAGCGCATTCGTGAGCGTGCTCACCGGTGTATTCGCGAGCGGGCCGCTGTTGCCGATACCTGCGACGCCGCTACCGAGCGACTTCGCCGCGTTACCGAGATCCGAGACGACACCGCCGGTGCTGGCAAGCGTGGTGCCGACGGGGTTTGCGCCGGTCTTGCCGAGCTGACCGAGGCCGTCGCCGATGCCCTTGCCGAGATCAGTGACGGCGTTACCGGTCTGCACAACCGCGCCGCCGACGCCTTGGGTGACTTGCGGCGATACCCCCGGAATCGTCGTGCCGGAGACCTGATTGCCGACGGCGCTCACGACCGAGCCCACCGAGCTGACCACACCGTTGCTGCTCGTGGATGGGTTCGTCGGATTGGTCGGGTTCGTCGGCGTATTGGGATTGTTGGGGTTGTTCGGATTCGTCGGCGTGTCGCCGGTTGCGCCGCTGCCGCCGCCCGAGCTGGAGCAACCGGTGACGCCCATCACGCCGACAATCAACGCAGTGAGCAACGTGGGACGCAGAAAGTTCGTCATGACATCTCTCCTCGGTGGGGCAGACGGCGGGCCGTCATGCGGTCACAGCGGTCATAGCGGTTATCGCTCGTGCAGCGCGCGTTTGCCGGACCGATGTCCGGCGCGCGTCGATCCGGCTCAGGTCTTGGGCGACGTGTTGCGTGCGTTCGAGACCAGACCGGCAATGTCCTGATCCGCTTCGAAGCGCAGGCGGAACGTCTCGCTCTTGAGTGTGCGAATGCTCTGCACCAGAAAATCGTGAATGGCGGCGAGTTCGCTTTGATCGTACGCAGCGCTCACCGCCGTGAGTTCGCGCGACACCGACGACAGGAATTGCTCGATCTGCGCGCAGCGCTCCTGAATCGGGTGAATCATCACCATGCGGCGGTCGTGCGGGTTTTTCTCGCGCTCGACGAAGCCGGCACGCTCCAGCCGGTCGATGACGGTGGTGATGCCGCCGGAGCTCACACCCATGAGTTCGGCGAGTTGTCCGGCGGTAATCGATTCGAGTTCGAGAATCAGGTCGAGCGCGTTCAGATCGGTGACGTTCAGACCGAGCTGTTCGGCCAGCGCCGCGTGATAGAGCGCGGTGTACACGGCGAGCCGGCGTCCGAGTGAGCGGACGATACCGGCGACGAGATCGTTACGGTTCGTGTGTCGGTCGCTCATGGTGCCGTGCGTTCCATTCGTGCCATTCGTCCCATGCATCCCGTTCGCGCCATTTGCCGAATGCGTGGGGGCAGATGCCAGGGTGGCGCCGGAAGCGGTGCCGGTGTCGGCACCGTACGTGTTATGGCTGTGGCTGCCGGCGTAACCATTGCTGGTGTCGCGCATTGCCGAGGGTTCGGAGACTTGCGGGGCGGCGTCGCCATGACCGCGCATCAGAACGCCGGTGTCGGATATGAAGCGGGCCATGGCATCTCCTTATCGATTGTTGTTGGTTGTGTGGCCGGCGCGAAGGCGCGCCGGGCCACGTACTGCATCAGTTACTTGCCGACGCTCGCCACGCTGCCGAGCAGGTTCGTCACCGGTTGGATGATGACGAGCAGGCCGTTGGCGCCACCGGTGCTGCCGCCCGCGCTGTTCGTCACGCCCGAGAGCAGGCTCGTGACGGGGGCGAGGGGGCTGCTGCTGCCGCTGCCGCCAGACGTGGCGCCGAGCAGGCCGGTCACCGGCGCGAGCGGGTTGCTGCCGCCCGTGGCGCCGCCGAGGCTGCCGAGCAGACCCGTGACCGGGGCGAGCGGGCCGCCGCTGGAGCCGCCCAATCCGCCGAGCAGGCCGGTCAGCGAGCCGAGCGGGTTGGCGCTGCTGCTGCCGCCACCGGCTGCGGTGTTACCCAGACCGCCGAGCAGCGAGCCGAACGGGTTCGAGGAACCGGTCGACGTCGAGCCGTTGACGAATCCGCCGAGCGTCGACACGGTGTTGCCGGTCGCGGTGACGGTATTGCCGAGCGATTTCACGACGCCATTCGACGAGGTGCCGCCGATCTGCGTGCCGAGCGATGCCACCGTGCCGCCGACCGTGCCCAGCAGGCCATTCAACGGCGAGCCGAGACCGGTCGCGTTACCCACCGTGCGGGTCGTGTCGGAGACCACGTTGGTGATCGGGTTGACCGCAGACGAAAGCGTCTTCGTGACCTGCGTCACCGGCCCGCCTGTGAAGGCCTGGCTGGCGATGGCGCCGCCGGCGATACCGGCCTGCCCCACGGTGCTTACGACGTTGCCGACCGCACCGACCAGCGTGTCGACCGGCGTGCCTTCGAGCGGGTTGCCCTTGGTGATGCCTGCGACGCCGCTGCCGAGCGACACGCCGGCCTTGCCCAGATCCGTCAACGCGGGACCCGTGCTGGCGAGCGTGATGCCGACCGTATCCGCCGACGTACCTGTCTGGCCCAGGCCGGCGCTCACGCCGTTGCCCAGGTCGGTGACAGCGTTGCCGGTGCTCTTGAGCGCGCCGCCCATACCTTGCGACGTTTGCTGCGAGACCAGCGGCAGTTGCGTGCTGGCGACCTGATCGCCGAGTGCGCTCACGACGTTGCCGGCGGAGCTCACGACACCACCGGCGCCGGCGGCGGTCGTGCCCACGGCGTTCGGGGTGCCGGTCGTGCCGGCCGAGGTGGCGCCGCTGCCGCCGCCGCCGCTGGAGCAGCCGGTCAGGGCGATGGCTGCGATGGCGGCCGAAGCCAGGAGGGTGCGTTGAAGTGCGTTGCTCATGATGTCTATCTCCCTTGGTCGTTCTGAATGTTGGCTGGCGGGGGACCGCGCATTGATGCCGTTTCGTTGTGAGGCTTACCGTCAGGTACCGCTATTTCCATTTGAGAAACCGGGGCCGCTCGCTGTGATGCCGTTGGGTACGTGCGGCGTGTCGGGTGAGCCGGATCCGGGCCAGCCCGGTCCGATGCGTGGGCATCGGAGCGAGGGCCGGATCGCGGCGGTCGCAGGCTGGCGGTGGAATCGCGCGGGTCATGATCGGTGGCCTGTTCGTCTGTGATGGCGTGGTGGATTCAGCGCGCCGGATTACTTCTTGCCGCCGCCGAGCAGGCCGCCGAGCAAGCCGGTCACCGGTGCGAGCGGGCCGCCGCTGTTGCTGCCGCTGCCCGACGTTGCGCCGCCGACTGCACCCGTCACCGAACCGAGCAGCGTGGTCACCGGGGCGAGGACGTTGCCCGACGCCGAGGCGCTGCCGCCGGCCGACGCGCCGCCCGAGCCTGCCGAGGCGCCTGCGCCGCCCGTAACGCCGCCGAGGGCGCCCGTCAGACCGGAGACGAGGTTCGTGACCGGGGCAAGCGGGTTGCTGCCCGAGGCACCGCCCGTGGCGCCGCCGAGGGCACCCGTCAGACCGGAGACGAGGTTCGTGACCGGGGCGAGCGGGTTGCTGCCCGAGGCACCGCCCGTGGCGCCGCCGAGGGCACCCGTCAGACCGGAGACGAGGTTCGTGACCGGGGCGAGCGGGTTGTTGCCCGAGGCGCCGCCTGCGGCACCGCCGAGGGCGCCCGTCAGACCGGAGACGAGATTCGTGACCGGGGCGAGCGGGCCGCTACCCGTGCCCGTGCCGCCACCCACGACACCCGACAGGCCGCCGAGGGCCGAGGTGAGCGGTGCGAGCGGGTTGGTGCTGGTCGGCGTGCCGTGCACGAGACCGCCAAGGCTGGCCACCGTGTTGCCGACACCGGTGACGACGCCACCGAGATCCTTCGCGATCGGGTTGTTGATCTGACCACCGATCTTGGTGCCCACGCCGGCCAGACCGCCACCGACTTGTGCCAGCAGACCGGCCACCGGCGTGCCGAGGCCCGTTGCGTTGCCCACGGTTTGCGTGGTGTTGGTCACGACCGTGGTGATCGGCGTGATGGTCTTCGACAGACCCGAGGTCAGTTGCTGCACCGGCGCGCTGTTGACGGTGTCCGTCAGCCCCGTGCCGAGGGCGGCGCCTGCGCCACCGACCGCGCTCACGACACCGCCGAGCAGCGTGGTCACGCTGCCTACCGGCGCGATCTTGTCGAGGCCCGTGGTCTGGCCGAGACCCGCCACGGCGTTCCCGAGTTGCTGACCGGCCTGACCGAGGTTGGTCACGGCGCCTGTCACACCGGTGAGCGTCGGGTTGAGCACGTCGTTGCCGGAACCCAGCTTGCCCAGGCCGTTCGTCAGGCCGTTGCCGATCGATTGCACGGCGTCGCCAGTCTTGGTCGTGGCGCCCGCCAGGCCGCTTTGCGTTTGCGAGCTGACCAGCGGCAGGTTCGTGCTGCCGACGACCGTGCCCAGATCGCTGACCGTCTTGCCGACCTGCGTTACGACACCCGTGCTGGCCGTGGCTGCCACGGTGCCGATGGGGTTGGCCGAGGCGCCAGTGCCACCGTTACCGTTTCCATTGCCATTGCCATTCCCGTTGCCGTTGCCGTTTCCATTTCCGTTGCCGTTGCCATTGCCGCTACCGTTGCCATTACCGCTGCCCGAGCCGTCGGGCACGGTGCCTGCGCCCGAACCGCCGCCGCTACCGGTGCCAGCCGTGGTGCCGCTGCCGCCACCATCGCCGAGCGAGCCACTGGTGCCGCCGGAGCCGGAGCTTGCGCAGCCGGTCATCGTGACGACGGCGAGGATAACGGCGGAAGCGAGAAGGGTGCGTTGGATGTTTTTCATGATGGAGTCCTCTGGTCTTTGTCGTAATCAGGCGAGCACGTCTTGTGCAGCCAATCGGTTGTTCATGCGTTGTGCGATGAGTGCGAACAGGAGCGCGTTGACGACTGCGCTATCGGGGCCCGTCATCGCATGGGCCGAATGCGTGTTGCTGCTGCGAGCGTTTGCCACTTCGGTCGGTGTGGCGGTGGCGCGTACGCCACCGCCTTCTTCACCGCCCCTCCCTGGGCTTGCGCCTCTACGATCGGTGTCGGCCGCAGCGCTTTGCTGTTTTGCCGAGATGCGTTGACGCTCTGCCGAGATGGCCGCGGCGCCGTGCATCGTTTGTTTGGTATTGCCAACGATCATGGTGTCCCTCGTGATCTTTAGCGTTGCGATGCAGGGATATCTGCAAGAGGTGTGCCAACCGAAGATTCACGGTTTGAATAACTCTTCTAGTTTTTTCTCGAATCGGCTGAAAAGCCTGTATTTATTTGCGTTTCGGAAAACAAGAATCTTTCGAATCGAGAGATCGGGATGGCAAAGGGGATGAGGAGAGTCAGGGTTAACGCCATCGGGAAATGGCGAAAAACAGAGGAATTGGCGTTCCCGTTACGGGGGGCGTTACGGGTAACGTTACGTAACGATTGGGATGTGATCGGGATGTAACGGAACGAAAGGCAAATGAAAAACAAGCCGGTAAATGCGGGTCGGCATTGCGCAACTAATAGAAGGAGCGCACGACATTCGGGTAATGCCGGATCGAAGGCGATGCTGAGGAAGCCGTACTTTTATGTAAAGGCGTGAAACGTCTTTGCGAATCGGTTATCCAAGGGATAACTAAGTAGCGATAGCGCTGGTGTGTACTTGCACACTGGGGCTGGCAGCGCAGGGTGCTGCGTGCCAGATGGATGAATAGTTATTTAAATACGCACTGGAGTTGGCCGCGGCGATTTCGATGCGGTGTGTGGCGCCGCACCAATCATGGTTTTCCCTCGCGAGCGCTGATTTGCTTAGTTTTGGAGTATTGTTTGATCAACCGGTGTAACGTATTTTTACAATCGCCGGAGTGATTGGAAGCAAGACTCTAGTTTTTGTGATTTAGTTTAAATTAGCATCGAAAAAAAATAGTACGCCGCAGCAAAGGCTGTACCAACAGACCGGCAAATATTGGCGTACAACGTAAAAGAGGTTCGCGAGCCTTATAGCGCAACGAGCCCGAGGCCGAAGTCAAGAGTTGATAAGCGATATGGCAGGACTGCACGTCAGCCCATCGGGCCGCTGTGATGTCCCGCTGTGTGCCAACAGGCGCTGATGCGTCTTTTTGAGGGAGGGTGATATGAAGCTCGGTAATCGTTTTCGACTGTTTGCGCGCGACGAGCGTGGTGTGACGGCACTGGAGTACGGCATCCTCGCCGCTATCGTGGCGGTGATCATCGGCGGCACCGTTTATACCAACCTGGGCACGGCGTTCTCGTCGGTGTTCTCGAAGATTCAGTCGGCGGTCACGGCGGCTGGCGCTTAATGCACGCTTAATGCATTAACGCATTGGCATGGCGGGAAGGCGCCGAAGCGCGCCGAAACAAGTCGGCATGTGTTCCTCGCGTCTGCGTGCTGTAGCGAGGGATCGTGCTGACGGATTGGGGAAGGGCATCTGTCGTACAGAATGCCATTCGGGGTAGTGGGATGCTGTATTCGCGAGGAAGCGAATCATGCAGGCAAATCGCGCAAGCAAGACCGGACGGCAGCTTCGACTGTCCCGGCAAAAGGGTGTCACCGCACTGGAGTACGGCATCCTCGCCGCAATCGTGGCGGTGATCATCGGCGGTACGGTGTACACGAATATGAGTAGTGTGCTTTCGAGCGCCTTCAGTACGGTGACTTCGGCAGCAACGTCGGCGTCGTCGCATTGACACGCTGTGCTGACATTGCTGTGGCTGTTGTGCGTGCCGATCGTATTGACTGATCTGATCGCGCGACGTATTCCGAACCTCTGGCTGCTGTGTGTCGGTGTACCGGCGCTGGGGGGGATCGGCTGGCAGGCGTGGCATTCCGGCGCGCACGTGGTCTGGGTTCACGGGCTTGGCGCGGTGCTTGGATTGATCGTACTGCTGCCTTTCTGGTGGCGCGGTGTCATGGCCGCCGGCGACGTCAAGTTGTTTGCGGTGATCGGACTGGTCGCTGGCTATCCGGCGCTGTTGCCGGTCTGGTGTCTGGCCAGCGTGGCAGCGGGGGTTCATGCGCTCCTGCTGTTGGCGGGACGCTCGAAGCGGTCGAAAGCGTTGGCGCGTTGGCGCGACCGTGTGACTGCCTCGCAAGCATGGCGACGAATTTTGCAGTGGCGGGCGGGACGCGTCGGGTTGCCTTACGGGGCATATCTGGCTGTGGCGGCGCTCGTAGTGAGGTAGGTGCGACGTGGGCGTGAGGGCGCCCTTCGCCGGTGTCGGAAGCCTCGCAAGTCGTTTCAGGTTTCACACGCGACAGGAGTAACGAGTGCTGCCGGAGGCAGCGCCGTAATAATGGGACGCGCGGGCGACGCCGCGCAAATTGCAGGTTCATGCGTCGCCAGACACGGACGAAGAGTGCCGTGCGCGACGGGGGGTATCGTCATGAAGCGGTCTGGGGCACAGGCAAGGACAGGGTTGCGATGCGCGAACATGCGCGGCGTCGCGGCACTGGAATTCATGCTCATTCTCATGATCCTGCTGCCTGCTTTCTACGTCGCCGTCGCCTTCTCTCTCAATATTCTTGCCCGACAGATGCTCACGCAGGCCGCCTCCGAAGCAGGCCGTGCGATGTTGCGCGCCGGCACGATGACGCAGCGTCAGGCCTACGCCACGACCGCGATCAACACAACGCTGACGTGGCCGTCGGCCTCAGCGGTAACGGCGACGTTTCCGGCCGATGCCACGTATCCATGCCCGGCGTCGGGTGCAGGCGCCGTATCGCAATGCATCGTCCATGTCACGCTCACGCTCAATCAGCCGATGACGGTGAACTGGCCGGGGCTGGGCGCGCTGGTGCCGACGACCGTGACGGGCACGGCAGCCGTGACGCTCGACACCTCGACGCTGGGCGGTAGCTGACAGATGGCTGCCGCGCAATGCGAGTGAATGACGGCGAGTGCGACGGCGTGTGAAGTCTCGATGTAGCGAAGTGCAGAAGTAGCGACATAGCAAGAAGGTTGACATGCCGCCGGTTTGCCGGCGTCCCGCAAGTTGTGACTGAACGGCCGACAGGCCCCAAGCCATGAACAAAGCCACCAAGATTCTCGCTGCTGTGCTGGTTGTTGCCGGAGTGGTGCTGGCGCTTTTCGCATTGCGCTTGGGGACGACGAATGCCCCCGCGCCGCAAACCACGCCTTCGGCAGTGACCCAGACGCTCACCCAGCGTTTCCCGGCCGTGGTGGCGGCCAGGGCGCTTTCGCCCGGCAAGCCCATTACGGCGGACGACGTCAAGATCGCGCAATTCGATAGCCCCACGCCGGCGGGTTTCAACATCCCGGCCGACGTCGTGGGACGTGTGCCGCTCGTGGCCCTCGCCGCGGGTGTTCCCGTCACGCAGAACGTGCTTGCCCGAGGACTCGCCATGCAACTCGCGCCGGGCGAGCGCGCCGTGGCGCTTCCCGTGACGGAAACCGTCGGCGTGAGCAACCGCATTCGTCCGGGCGATTTCGTCGACGTCTTCTTCACGATGAAGACGAACCAGCCGGCGGGTAGTCCGACCATCGGCATCGTCGACGACACGCAGGCCCGCCTGCTCGCGTCGCGGGTGCGCGTGCTGACCTACGGCAATGCGTCGCTTGACGACGTGACGCCGCAGCCGGCCGCGCCGAGTGTCGCCTCGACGGTTGCCGCCGCGACCGCCAGCGCGCCGCAGCCTCAGCAACCTGCGCCAGCCGCACAACCGCCGATGCCCGCCACCTCGGCCGTCGTGGCCGTGCCGGTCGAAGACGTCAACCGTCTCGTGCTCGGCGCGCAGCAGGGCAAGATCACACTGGCGTTGCGCAATCCGGCCGACGACACCCGTCCCGATACTTCGCTGTTCCCGCCGCCGCCGCCCGTGCTCGCGAGCAAGTCAGGCCTGACGGCGGACACCAAGGCAGCGCTTGATACCCCTGAAAACCGCGCTTACGCCGGGATCGCCACAACGGGCCTGGCAGGCGAGCCGACGCGCCGCCCCGCAGCGCCGCGAGCACCCGGTGGCGGCGGCAGCAGCAGCGGCGGCACGATCGAGGTCGTGCGCGGCGCGGAACGCTCCACGGCGGCTTACTGACCTGAACTGACCTGAACTGACCTGAACTGACCTGAACTGACCTGAACTGACCTGAACTGACGAATTGGACCGAGTGATTGAGCCGAGTTTTACCGAATTCTTACCGAACGAACGGAAAGCATCGACACGCAGATCCAGTGACGCCCCGGCATGGCACGACGCCGATCCGGGCCACGTCGCTCCACCGACACAGTGACCGATACAGCCACGCCATGATCAGAAGCCAGGTTCGCACTGCCAGACGAGATGCCAGACGTGTCATGGGAATGTTGTTGTGTTTTACGGCGTTGCTCGCCTGTGGCGGGACCGTCGCAGTGCGCATGGCCGATGCGGCCGATAGCGCGTCCGGCGCCGGGGCGAGGTCGCTTACGCTGGGGGTGCATGAGCAACGTGAATTGCAGGTGAGCGGCGCGCTGGAGCGCGTGGCCGTCGCGGACCCGGATATCGCGGACATCGTGGTGCTCAAGGGCTCGGGCGGGCGGCGCGGCTCAGTGCTGGTCGTCGGCAAGAAAGCGGGCACGACGCAGGTGTCGACGTGGCCGCGCGGTGGCGAACCGACACGCTGGGAAATCCATGTGCAGGGCAGCCTGCAAAGTGCGCTCGGCGATTCAGGTGGCGCCAGCGTGGACCCGCGCGGTAGCGCCGCGATCATCAAGGGCCACGCCGGCTCGCTGATGGAACACAGCGGCCTGCAAGCGGCGGCCGTCGATGCCACGGGCAAAGGCGGTGTCGTCGTCGACCGCTCTACCGTCGGCGACACCGGCGTCGTGCAGGTCGATGTCAAGATCGTGGAAGTGAATCGCAACATTCTGAATCAACTGGGGGCGAGCTTCAGCGCGTCGAGGAAATCGGGCTCGGGCAGCTTCGGGGTGAACTCGCAGTTGGCGTCGGCCTTCGGCAGCGGCGGCACGTCGGTCTCGAACTTCGGTTCGTTCTTCGGCTCGATTACGCGGGGCGCATTCAACCTCTCGGCGGAGATCGATCTGTTGCAGACGAACGGCCTGGGCCGCGTGCTCGCTGCGCCGACGCTGGTGGCGCTCTCGGGACAGAGCGCGAGCTTCCTCGCCGGCGGCGAGTTGCCCGTGCCGCAGTCCGGCGGGCTGGGGACGACGACGATCGTCTACAAGTCGTTTGGTGTCGGGCTGACGGTCACGCCGACGATCCTGTCGCCGAATCGCATTGCACTGAAGGTCGCGCCGGAAGCGTCGGACCTCGACTACACGAACGCCGTGGTCATCGCGTCGACGCAGATTCCGGCGATTACCACCCGCCGTGCCGATACGACGGTCGAACTCGGCGACGGCGAAAGCTTCATCATCGGCGGGCTGATCTCGCGCACCACGACCGCCGCCGTCGACAAAGTGCCGCTGCTCGGCGATCTGCCGCTCATCGGCGCGTTTTTCCGGAATCTGAAGTACAACAGCACTGAAAAGGAACTGGTCATCATCGTGACGCCGCGCCTCGTCAAACCGGTGGCCCGCGACGTCGCCTTGCCGCTGCCGGGCGACACGCGCGAGAAGCGGCCGGGGCAAGTGTGGGGCGCGTATCTGATGGGCGTAGCAAGCGACAGCGAACTGCCGGGTTTCTCAAAGTGATGCTGACGTCGCATCGACTGCACAGGGCGCACGCGATGCAGTTGGACGACGCAACGGCAACATCGGACGAGGCACTGGCGAGAGCCGGGATGGGGTAGTAAGGAGTGCACAAATGAACGCACCGACGCGAATACTGGACACCATGACTGAGTTGCATCGCTTTCTTTTTTGCAGCGCACATGCCGGCCACGGACAGTGGCTCTCGGCCGCTTTGCGCGAAGAGGGCGTCGTGCTGCAAGAGGCCGGACGCCCGGCGCAATTGCAGCAGCGCATCGGCGATCTCGATCCGCAAGTCGTGTTGCTCGACTTCTCGGGTGAGCCGACCGGTCATGCCGACGAACCGCCCGATGGGGGCATCGCACAGGCCTCGGAGCTTGCCCAGATGCTCAAACGCGTGGCGCCCAAGCTGCCGCTGGTGGCCGTCGGCTCGATGGTGCGGGCCGATGGCATGAAAGCTGCCATACGTGCCGGTGTGCACGACTTCATCGACATGCATTCGACGCACGAGGAAGCCCTCGAAGTCGTGCGTCGCGTGATCGATCACACCCCGACCGTGACGAATGCCGCAGCACCGCAACGGCATGGCCGCTTCATCGTGCTGCTCGGCGCGCGCATCGGGGTGGGATGCAGCACGCTCGCCGCCCATCTGTCGCAGCTCGGGCAGGAGGCCTCGGTAGGGTCGAATCCTGAGCGTGCGGAACGCGCCGCCAAGGCTGCGAAGGCTGCGGGAAACAAGGACGACAAGTTCGACGGCTCGCTGCTCGGTCACGTCGCACTGCTCGATCTCGGCCTGCCGTCCGGCGACGGGCTGCTCTATCTCAACACGCAAAGCCAGTTCAGCTTCGCCGAAGCCGTGCAGAACCTGCGACGCTTCGACGAAACCCTCGTGCACACCGCCGTCTCGCATGCGCCGAGCGGGCTTGCCGTGCTGCCGCTGCCGCTCGATCTGGGCGATATGCGCAGCGTTGCGGCGGCCGATGCGCTGGCGCTCACCGACCGTCTGCGCGCGTTCTTCGATCTGATCGTGGCCGATCTGGGCGGCTTCTCGAATCCGGCGTTCGTCGCGAGCCTCGTGCGAGCAGCCGACGAGGTGTGGCTCGTGGTGGATCAGAGCGTCGGGGCCATCGTCTCGCTCGCGTCGATGCTGCGTGATCTGGAGGAAAAGGGCGTCGAGCGCAGTCATCTGCATCTCGTGCTCAACCGCTATGACCCGCGTTACGGCATGGCCGCTGACCAGATCGCCAAGCGGTTCGACGTGCCGTTGCTCGCCACGCTGCCGGATCGTCCGCTCGCCATGCTCTCCGCCACCAACCAGGGCAAGCTGATTATCGACACGGCGCGCGGCGACCCCTATGTCCGCGCGCTGCAACCGTTAGTGGAGCGCCTGCTTTCCGCACAACATGCGGGCGCTGCAGCACAACGCCAGTCGTCGGGCTGGCTGGGCCGATTCATGGGAAAGCACTGATATGACCGACTCCATCGAATTCGCCGACGACAAGCGCGCGTTTGCCAATTCACAGCAGTTCCAGGACATCAAGACCGCGGCGCATGAACATCTGCTCGCGCGCATCGAAGAGCTCGGCGCAGAATTCGGACGCTGGAGCCGCAGCGCGATTCAGCAGTTCGTCGATCTGGAAATGGACGGCTTCGTACGCTTGCGTCGCATTCCGATCAACGAGGCGGAGCTTCGTCAGATTTCCGATGCGCTGACGAAGGAACTGGCCGGCTTCGGTCCTATCGAGGACTTGCTGGCCGATGCGGCCGTCGAAGATATTCTGATCAACGGCTACAACGACGTGTACGTCTCACGTCGCGGGGTGCTCGCGCGCGAAGCGCTGCGCTTCTCGGACAACCAGCATCTGCTGCGTATCGTGCGGCGCATTCTCGCGCCGATCGGGCGGCGGCTGGATGAATCGAACCCGATGGTCGACGCGCGCTTGCCCGACGGCGGGCGTCTGAACGTCGTGATCGAGCCGCTGGCGGTCGACGGGCCGGTCGTCTCCATCCGTAAGTTCCGCAAGGATCCGCTCAAGCCGTCCGATCTGTTGGCGCTCGGCAGCTTCAACGAGGAGATCTACACGCTGCTTGAGGCGGCGGTGCGCTCGCGCTGCAACATTCTGGTGTCCGGCGGTACGAGCTCGGGCAAGACGTCGCTGCTCAACGCGCTGGCGAGTTTCATCCCGGCGACCGAGCGTGTGGTGACGGTCGAGGATACGGCCGAACTCTCGCTCAATCACCCGCACGTGGTGCGGCTGGAGTCGCGTCAGGGTGGCTTCGACGGTTCCGGTGAGGTGACGATTCGCGATCTGATCCGCAATAGCTTGCGGATGCGTCCCGACCGGATCATCGTGGGCGAAGTGCGCGGCTCGGAAGTGCTGGAAATGATGCAGGCGATGAACACCGGGCACGAAGGCTCGATGGCGACGATTCACGCCAACTCGCCGCGCGAATGTCTCTATCGTCTGGAGATGCTGGCGGGCTTCGCCGGCTTCCAGGGCAGCGAGAGCAGCCTGCGCCGTCAGATCACGAGCGCGCTCGATTTCATCGTGCAGATCGGCCGTTTGTCCAACGGGCGTCGACGCATTCTGTCCATTACCGAAGTCACCGGCGTGTCCGATACGGTGATCTCCACGCAGGAATTGTTCCGCCACGAATCGGTCATCGGCCCGGACGGCGAAGAGAAGGACAAGTGGGTGTCGCTGGGGCTTCAGCCGCATTCGCCCAAGCTGCAACGCTTCAAGGAGCAGACGCGCAATGCTGCGGCCGCCGCGCAGGCGCAGCAAGGCAACGTGCCGCCGGATTCGGGCGGCGGCGGTGGTTTCTTCGGACGCCGTCGATGAATCCCTTCGTGCTGTGGGCCGCCTGTATTGCCCTGCTGCTGGTCGCGGCAGGGCTGGAGCTGTGGCGTCGCACACATCAGCGCGTGCGCGAGCAGGCGACGAGCGCGTTCCTTGAGCGTCAACTCGCGCAGAACGCGCCGAGGTTTGCCGGCGGCGATACCGCCGGCGAGGTGCGTGCGCCGCGTCGCAAGTCCCTGCCGTGGGAGTTCTTCTTCGAGCGGGCGGGCGTGCAGACCGATTCGACGTTCTACGTCATGCTGATCGTGCCCGGCGTGTTGCTCACCCTCGGGTTCTGGATCTGGCAGGGGCCGCTCTCGGCCATCGTGATCCTGATCGTCTATGCCGTGGGCGTGGTGCTGCGCTATTGGCTCAAGGCGGCGCGGCGGCATCGCGACATCGTGCGTCAGTTGCCGGTGTTCCTCGACGGCATGGTCCGCATGCTCACGGTGGGTAACAGCCTGCCGGCCGCGTTCCAGTCAGCCGCGACCAATGCCGATTTGCCGTTGCGAGAATTGCTGGAGCGTGCGGTGCGTCAGGTGCAAGCCGGGGTGGAGCTGGACGTGGCGCTCAAGCAGATCGCCCGCGTGTATCAGGTGGACGAAATCTATCTGTTCGCATCGGTGGTCGATCTCTCGACGCGCTTCGGCGGCCGTGCCGACCAGATTCTCGCGCGCATGTCGGGCTTCATGCGCGACCGCGAGCAGGCGCAGGCAGAGCTGTTCGCGCTGTCGTCGGAGACACGCATGTCGGCATGGGTGCTCGCGGCGTTGCCGATTGTCGTCAGTGCGTTGCTGATGTTGCTCAACCCGAAGTTCTTCGAGCCGATGTTTCAGGAAGGCGCCGGGCAGAAGCTGCTGGCCATCGGTCTCGGGCTGGAAGTCCTCGGTGGATTCGTGTTGTACCGGCTGGCCAAATCGTTGTGAGCGGCGCGCTGCGCCGCTAACCCTCGCCAAGCGCAAGGATCTCGCATATGAACCTGTCGTCCCTGTCGGCCGATTCGCAAACGTGGATGATGCTCGGCCTGCTGATGGTCGCGGCAGGTCTGCTGCTGGCGGCGTCGGCCATTTTGCTGCGCGCGGTGCGCCAGGGACGCAACGAACGGGTGATCGATCAGGTGCTCGCGAATCGTCAACAGCAGGCGCTCGCGGCACTTCGTGCGGCGTCGGCACCGGCGGGCGCGCGTGCGCGATCGGATGATGAGACGGACGAGTCGCTCGGGAGCAGGCAGCGTGGCTGGCGCTCGCTGCTGGACCGGGCGGCAGCGCTCGGCAAGCAATGGTCGGAAACGCGCCTCGGCCAGAATCTGATCGCGGCGGAAGACCGTCTGCTGCTTGCGCAATGCGGCTACGACAGCGTGCGCGCCAAGTCGTTGTTCATCTTCTCGCGGGTGGCGTTGGCGGTGGTGCTGCCGTTGCTCGTCTGGTTGTGGTTCCCGGGGGGCGGCGGCATCGGCACGATACTGCGTCTGATTGGCGCGGCCGGCGCGGGATTGCTCGCGCCGAAGTTCTACATCCAGCGCAAGGCGGCACAACGTCGTCGCGATCTGGTCGACGAATTACCGCTGCTTATCGACTTGCTGCGTCTGTTGCAGGGCGTGGGGTTGTCGATGGATCAGAGTCTGTACGTGGTGGTCTCCGACTTCCGCGAAGTGCTGCCGATCCTGTCGAAGGAGTTCGAAGCCGCCAATCGTCAGTACGCATCGGGACGCGGCCGCGAGGCGTCGATGGGGCGCTTGCGCGAGGTCTATGACAACGACGATCTGCGCGCGCTGGTGCGGCTCATCGTGCAGGTCGAGCAGCACGGCGGCGCGGTGCAGGAACCGTTGCAACAGTTCAGCGACCGCTTGCGCGAGCAACGTCGTCAGACGATGAAGGAGCGCATCGGCAAGCTGACCGTAAAGATGACGCTGGCCATGATGCTCACGCTGCTGCCGGCGTTGATGCTCGTGGTGGCGGGGCCGGCGATTCTGTCGCTGACCAAATCCATGGAGGCCATGAATTGACCATGCCGATCCAGACGCAACACCTCACGCGCGAGCCGTCGGGCCGCGTGAGTCGGAAGGCTTCGTCGCTGCGCGCTGCGCTGTTCCTCGGACTGAGCGCGGCGCTGCTCGCCGGGTGCAGTAGCGGGCCGACGCTGGGCGGTTACGGCGCGCCGTCGGCCGCCGCGCTCATGCAGGCGCAACAGAACGACGAGGAGCGGGCCAAGGCCGCGAAACCCGATACGCGCGAGTTGTACTTGTCGATGATTCGTCAGTCGCAGGAGCAGGGGTCGTACTTCGCCTCGCTCGCGCACATCGAGCAGTTCCGGATTCAGTACGGTTCTGCACCTGACGTCGACATTCTGCGGGCCGATGCGCTGCGCGAGACCGGACAACCGGAGCAGGCCGAGCAGGCCTATCGTGCGTTGTTGGCGAGCAGCGAGGCTGCTGCCGCATGGCACGGCATCGGACTCGTGGCGGCGCAGCGAAAGGATTACGCAGGTGCCGCTCAGGCGCTGCGGGAGGCCGTGAGCCGCGCGCCGACCGAGGCGTTCTATCTGAGCGATCTTGGCTTTGCGCTGCTGAACAACGGCGACACGGCGGGTGCACGCGTGCCGCTCGCGCAGGCGGCCGAACTCAGGCCCGACAGCCGCAAGGTGCTTAGCAATCTCGCGGTGTATCTCGTCGTGATGGGTGACCGCTCGCGCGCCGACGACATGATGACGAACGCCAAGATGCCGCAGACCACGCGCGACGCGATCAACAAGCTCGCGTCCGACATCCGCGCGAACACCCGGGCGCGCAAGCAGGCAGCGGACGCCGCAGCCGCGCGTGCGGCAGCGCAGGCGGCGGCGTCGCTCGTGCCACAGGCGGCGCCGGTTGCGTCGGCTGGGGCGACGGCCTCGCGTGCCGATGCCGGTGGGCCCGTGGTGGTGCGTCTGACACCGGGGCCGGCCGATGCGGTGCAGAGCACGACCACGCCGCAGCAGGCGTCGGCGAAGGCGGCGACGTCCGACGCGAAGCTCGCGCGCGCAGGCGAGTCCGCGCGCAGCGACATGCCGACGTCGATGCTGGATCGTTTTGCGCACTCGCAGTAAGGCGCTCGGACCGGGTTGACCGGGCGACAGCGGTGACAAGAGCAGTCCATGTGTTGCGAATCAGGCAACCTTAGGGAGAGGTAATCATGGCAGTCCAGAAACTTCAGCGACATCCGGGTATGCGCACGGTGACGGCCATGCAGGTCGGATTGGCCGTGTTCACGCTGTGGGCCGGGGCCGCCACCGCGCAGGGCAACACGCCGCTCACCGGATCGATGGGTGGCGCGGACGCACGCGCCGTGGCATCGCCTTCCACGGCTCAGACCGTACAGGTCGCACAGGCGTCGCCCGCAGCCGATACGACGCAGCAGGCGCCCGCCGCGCAAGCGGCAGCACCAGCGCCTGTTCAGGCGGCCCGCACGCCGACCAATGTCGTGCGCCGTACTACGCCGCCACGCGTCGGCGAGCACGCCCGCGATGGCATGCTGGGCGACGAGACGGAAGCGTTGCTCGCCGTGCAGGGCAACAATCTTGCCGCCGGACCCGGGTTGCCGATGCTCGGCGCAACCGCGTCGCGTGCTTATCGTCGCTATCTGGAAAGCTTCAACTACGCGATCCCGGCGTTCTTTACGACGATGGTGCAAAGCGATAGCGGAGGTGGTGGTGGAGGCGGCGGCGGTGGGGGCGGCAACGTCGGCACCAGCGGAAGCTCGGCGGGGGCTGGCGCGAGCCAGTGATGCGTCATGAAAGCGCGTGCGCGTGTGCGCCCCACGAAGCCCTCGACGACCACGACGGTAGCGCCGTCGACCGGATGTGACCGGCGCTCAGGGTGGCTGCCGGCGCGTCAACGCGGCTCGGTGCCGATCCTCGCCTTCATCTTCCTGATCGTGGTGCTGATTCTGGCGTTTGCGATCGATGCGGGTTACGCGTTCATGAAGCGACGCGACCTGCAACGTACGGCGGACATGGCGGCGCTCGCGGGGGCGCAGACGCTGCCAGGGTGCGCCAACGCCACGTCGTACGACACGGTCGCACGTGCGAATGTCACCTCGAACCTCGGTAGCAACGTGACCGGGCTGACCGTCGCGACGTCCTGCGGTATCTGGACTTCGCCTGCGGCGTCGTCCAGCACGCCCGGCACGTTCGTGGCGGCGACGTCGGCGAATGCGGCAAATGGCAACGCGGTGTCTGTCTCGCTGACGCTGGGCGTGCCGTCGTTCTTCCAACTGGCGGGCACGCGCACGATTGCCGCCAATGCCATCGCGCGCAAGGCCCCGGCAGTCGTGACGTTCACCGTCGATTCGGGCTTGCTGGCGCTCAATGCCAACAACTCGGTGCTCGCGCCGCTGCTCAACGCGGTCGGGATCACGCCGTCGCTGTATGTCGGCGCTGCGCAGCAACTCGTGGGTGTGAACATCACGCCCAAAGGACTGTTGCAGGCGCTCGGTGTGCCGGTGACGGGGGACGTGAGCGTGGCGTCGCTCTCGGGGGTGGCGGCTGTGAAGAACCTCACCGTGGGCACGCTGCTGAGCGCGACGAACACGGCGCTTGCCACGCAGAACGGGGCGTTGTCAGCCTCGGTCACGGCAATGAACAACCTCATCAACGTGTTCGCGAACAGTCCGGTCCTGAATTTGCCGATCAACCTGCTGGGCACCGCGACGTCGCCCGGCATCATCGCGAACATCGATGCCGCCGGGGTGAGCGCCGCGAACGCGCTGAGTGCGAACGTCGGCATCTCCGATCTGATTACGGCCGCCATCATCGGCGCGAACGGCAACAACGCCGTGGCCGTGCCGTCGCTCTCGATTCTCGGCGGGACGGTGTCGGTCGTGGCGCGAGTGATCTCGCCACCGCAAATCGGCGTCGGAGGCGTGGGCGCCACAGCGACGAACGCGCAGGTGCGGCTGTTCCTGACGGTCAACTCGGCGGCGTCGTCCGCCGGTCCGCTTGCCGGGATTCTGAGCGCCGTGGGCACGCAACTGAATCTGCCGCTGGTGCTTGAAGTGGCACAGTCGACGGCGACGGTCACGGCATTGCAGTGTGGCGCGACGCCCTCGACCACCTTGCAGGTCAACTCGGGACTGGTGAACGTGTGCGTGGGCGCTGCGGCATCCGGGGTGAATGTGCAGACCGATCCGCGCAGTTGCACAACGCTCATGACGCAACGCACGAACATTGCGACGTTGCTCGGCCTGATCAACGTGGGGGCTAACGTGAACTTGTCGCTTGTGACGAATTCGCCCGCGCCGATCACGTTTACCGGGCCGTTCCCGCAGAAGGTCGGGCCTATCGGGTCGAGCGTGGATCTGAGTCAGATCGTCAAGGCGTTGCTGACCGGGCTCTCGCTCGACGTGAGTGCTGGCGGGACATCGACGTCCGGGACCATCGGCACGGGGCTGGTGAACAATGTGCCGTCGGCACTCGCGGGGTCGTCGATCTCGACCGTGAACAGTTTCCTGAGCACGGCCGCCGCCGGATTGAAGCAGACGACCAATGCGCTTGGCACGACGCTCGGCGGTGTGCTGACGCTCAATCTGCCGCAGGTGCTGGGCGGCGTGGGCGGGCTGGTGACGGGATTGGTCAACACGCTGGGCGGCATCGTCTCCGGGTTGCTGGGCGGTGTCACTGACCTGCTCTGCAATCTGTCGGGTAACGCCAATCAATGCCGTATCAATGCCGTATCGGGATCGATCGGCACGTCGGATATCTCGCCGGTGCTCGGCAGCGTGCTCTACACCTTGCTCAATCCGCTGCTCACGCCGCTGAGCAACGTGCTCAATACGCTGCTGTCGTCGCTGGGCATCACGCTGGGCATGACGACGGTCACGGTGGACAGCATCAACTGCCAGAACGGGCTGGTGCAGCTAGTGTATTAGCGGCGATCGAACGCGGGTGAGATCGCTGGAACAACGGTGCCCGACAGGATGTCGGGCGTTGTGTGCGTGGCAGGATTCAAGGCGCAGTAGATGGCGCGGTGCAAGGCGAAGATGACGCAGCGAATCACGAACAAAACGATCAGTGATGCCCGAAATGGAGCCGGGCCGGCGCACTGAACTTCACCATGACGAACGCCGGGGGGCGTTCGCCAACGAGCGGACAAGCATGAAAAGCAAGCCAGTACGTGAAGATCTCGATGTGTATGTGTGGGAGGGCAAGTCGGATATCGCAGACCGGGTGTCCCACTGTCTCGCGAGCTTCGACATGGAAGTCATTCGGGCGGACGGCGTCGATCTGTCGCGCGAGCGCACGCGCGTGCGTCCGTCCATCGCGGTGGTGAGCGTGTCGGTGATCGAGGGCGCGTCGACCAATGCGAACGAATGGCAGCTCGGCCACGGCATGCCGGTGATCTGGGTCGCGACGACGCCGCGCGAGAACGACGGACGGGTGTTCCCGCCGGAGTACAGCAACATCCTCACCCTCGACTTCTCCGGTGCAGAGCTGCGCACACTGATCTTCAAGCTGTCCGGGGCGATCGCAGAGGCCGATCAGGCGCCGGTGCCCACCGACCCGCTCGTCGCGCAGTCGAGCGCCATGCTCGGCCTGCTCGCCGAAGTCGATGCTTTCGCCGATTGCGATTCGAACGTGCTGATCCACGGCGAGACCGGCGTGGGCAAGGAGCGTATCGCCCGCCTGCTCCACGACAAGCAGAGTCATTACGGACGGGGGCCGTTCGTTGCCGTGAACTGCGGTGCGATTCCCGACGGTCTCTTCGAATCGCACTTCTTCGGTCACGCCAAAGGCGCGTTCACCGGCGCGCTGTACTCGCACAAGGGGTATTTCGAGCAGGCCAACGACGGCACGCTCTTTCTCGACGAAATCGGCGACCTGCCGCTGTATCAGCAGGTCAAGTTGCTACGGGTGCTGGAAGATAGCGCCGTGACGCGCCTTGGCTCGGCGCAGCCCGTGAAGCTCGACTTCCGGCTGGTCGCAGCGACCAACAAGCATCTGAAGTCGATGGTGCGCGACGAGTTGTTCCGCGCCGACCTGTTCTACCGTCTTGCCGTGATTGAACTGCACATCCCGAGCCTGGAGGAGCGCGGGCCGGTCGACAAGCTGGCCGTCTTCACCGCCTATCTCGGCAAGGTCGTGGGCGATAGCGAGATCGGGGCGCAGGTGCCGGCGTGGTTGCGCGAACTGGTCGAGGGCGGTCTGTTTCCGGGCAACGTGCGCGAGATGCGCAATATCGCCGAGCGCGTCGGCATCATCTACCGGCAACTGGGCGGCTGGGACGAACGGCGCATTCGACCGATCTTCGACGCGCTGTCGATGGGCACGGTGGCGCGCGCGGACGACGCGTCGCGCGGCGGCGCAGCGGTGGGCGAGCGCGAACGTGCGCGCTGGGACGCCACCGAGCGGGCCCGTATCGTCGCGGCGCTCGACGCCAATGGCTGGCGACGTCAGGACACCGCCAACGCGCTGGGCATCAGCCGCAAGGTGCTGTGGGAAAAGATGCGCAAATACCAGATTCTCGGCAATGACTCGGAGCTGGCGAGCGAGTTTGAGGGCTGAGCCTGGCGCCGTCCAACGCCGAGGACAACGCGCTCTGCGTTGGTGAGGTCTCGGCGTGGCGTTTTATGACGGGATTTTTCTGACAAACAACTTCCGTCTGCCGGAAGTCCCGACGACCCTCAGTTGCGCCGTATCAACAGATGAAATTGCGGCGGCAGAATAACGCATTCCCTGCTTGGAAGACCGGGCCTCAATGGATAGAATTGTCGGCTATTGCGGGCATGCGGTTATCATTCCACAAATACGCAGGTATCAGATCCTCGGGACGGAGTCCGGGGTGGCGAATGAATGCGACGAATAAGGATCGTGAAACGATCCGGTCGATAACAGGAAAACAGATCAGATGAAAATCAGTGATTGCCGGGGGCGGTTGTGGTTGGGCGTGGGGGTGGCATGCCTGGCCGCCTGGGGGACGTCAGCAATGGCTGCCGACCCGGTCCGTGATGTGACTGGTGCGACGCCCGCGCAACTTGCAGCTCCGGCAGTGCCTGCACAATCGGCCAACGCGCCGGTGGCCGCATCGGGCACGATCCAGGAACTGCGCGATCGCATTCAGAACAAGGAAGTCACCGAATTGCGCACGACCTACAACGGTCGTTACGGCGCAAGCCTGCTGTTCTATCCGCAGACGCTGGGCTACTACGTGGCGCTGTTCCACGAAGGCCAGTTCTGGCGCGTGGTCAAGGTGAACAACGAGAAGAAGGCCGAAGCGCTGTATGCGGACTTCGTCCATCAGACGCAGGTGCTCGCCGACGTCGAGATCAACCGCATCAAGCTCGAAGCCCAGAAGGCCATGATCGAGCGTCAGTTGGCCGAGAGCGAAACGCGCCTCAATGCCGTGCAGAACGACCTCACTATCCAGCGTCAGCAGGAACAGGCGCTGGCGCAGAACCAGCAAGCCGTGCGTGAGCAGGCCGCTGCCCTCGAGACCGAGCGTAGTGCTGCGCGCATCCGCCTGAGCGACGTGCAGGGCCAGATCCGCTCGCTGGAAGCCCAGCAGAACAGTGTGGATTCGGATCTCGTGCGTTCAGTCAAGGGTTCGTCGAAGAAGACGACGCGTCGCCGTTAAGCCGCGCTTCAGACGTCCCAGCATGTGAGAAAGCCGCCTTCGGGCGGCTTTTTTCATTGGATGGCGTGCATGTCGGTACACCCAATTGCGGGGACTGTCGACTCACGAATCGCGCATGTCCGGCATATGTCGCGCATTTGCAACTCGAATAGCGGCGCCGCGTGCGTGGCCCAACGGCGGCAGGGGATGGGCAAAACCCTTGTGGCGCGGGACTGGTCACGGCGTCCGGCTCGTCATATCCTAGCGAGGCATGTCATGTAACAAGCCCGGCGATCAGGAACTGCCCGGGCTGGCGAGGGAACCGGCGCCCAGTTAGAATAGCGCCCATTTTGTGCAGCGCAATAAAGCGATTACCCAAACCTTATGACGCAAAACATTCGACACGGGCAGCGCCCTCAGGCCATGCCCGCGCTCATGGTGGCGGCCATCGGCGTGGTCTTCGGCGATATCGGCACCAGCCCGCTCTATGCGCTCAAGGAATGTTTCGATCCGCAGCACGGCATTCCGTTTAATCAACAGGCGGTGTTCGGCATCATCTCGCTGCTGTTCTGGGCGCTGGTGATCGTGGTTTCCCTGAAGTACGTCTTGTTCGTGATGCGAGCGGACAACCGCGGCGAAGGCGGGGTGCTCGCACTCATGGCGCTCAGCCTGCGCAGTGTGAGGTCGGGCAGCCGATGGGCCTCCGTCCTGATGATGCTGGGGATGTTCGGCGCCTGCATGTTCTATGGCGACGCCGTGATTACCCCGGCCATCTCCGTGATGTCGGCGGTCGAGGGGCTGGAGATCGCCGCGCCGTCGCTGTCACGTTTCGTGCTGCCGATCACGATCGTCATTCTGATCGTGCTCTTCTCGATGCAGAAGTCGGGGACCGCCAAGGTCGGGCGTCTGTTCGGCCCGGTCATGGTGCTCTGGTTCGTGATTCTCGGCGTGCTGGGCGTGTACAACATGGTGCTCGCGCCGGAGATCGTGAAGGCCATTAACCCGTACTACGGCATCCATTTCATCCGCACTCACGCGTTGCAGGCCTACATCGTGCTCGGCTCGGTGTTCCTCGTGCTGACCGGCGCAGAAGCGCTGTACGCGGACATGGGGCACTTCGGTATCCGTCCGATTCGCTTCGCCTGGTCGGTGCTGGTGTTTCCGGCGCTGGCGCTGAACTACTTCGGTCAGGGGGCGTTGCTGCTGTCGAACCCGAAGGCCATCGAAAACCCGTTCTTCCTGCTCGCGCCGGACTGGGCGCTGTTGCCGCTGGTGATCGTGGCGACGGCGGCCACCGTGATCGCATCGCAAGCGGTGATTTCCGGGGCGTTCTCGCTGACCAGTCAGGCGATTCAGCTCGGCTATGTGCCACGCATGAAGATTCTGCATACGTCGGATCGTGAGATCGGTCAGATCTACATGCCGGTCATAAACTGGTCGCTGCTGCTGGTCATCATCTGGATCGTGCTGGCGTTCAAGTCATCGAGCAATCTGGCGGCCGCTTACGGCATTGCCGTGACGACGACGATGGTCATTACGACCATTCTCGCGTGTGTGGTCATGGTCAAGGTCTGGAACTGGAACAAGTTCCTCGTCGCGCTCATCATCACGGGCTTTCTCGTGGTCGACTTCGCGTTCTTCGGCGCGAACCTGATCAAGGTGGAAGAGGGCGGCTGGTTGCCGCTCGCCTTGGGCGCGTTCCTGTTCTTCATGCTGATGACGTGGCACAAGGGCCGGCAGTTGCTGCGCGAGCGCACCGCCGCCGACGGCATTCCGCTCGGGCCGTTCCTGCAAGGTCTGCTGGCGCACCCGCCGCATCGCGTGGCGGGCACGGCCATCTACCTGACGGGTGGCAATACGCTGGTGCCGGTGAGCCTGCTGCACAACCTCAAGCACAACCGTATCCTGCATGAGCGCACGATCTTCCTGACGTTCCGCACGCTGGATGTGCCTTATGCCGAAGATGCCAGCCGCATCGAGGTCAAGGACCACACGGGCGGGCTGTACAGCGTGGTTGCGACGTTCGGTTTCAACGAGACGCCGGACGTGAAGGAAGTGCTGCATCTGCTCGAAGAGAAGACAGACATGCACTTCGAGCTGATGGATACGTCGTTCTTCCTCGCGCGCGAGACGGTCGTGCCGACCAAGCTGCCAGGCATGTCCATCTGGCGTGAACGCTTGTTTGCGTGGATGCATCAGAACGCTGCCAAACCGACCGACTTCTTCAGCATTCCCGCGAACCGCGTGGTTGAGCTGGGGACGAAGATCGAGATCTGACGCGGCGTATCGCGACGCGGCGAAAGCAAGACGTAAAAAGCCCGCTCAAACGAGCGGGCTTTTTAATTGGGATTGTCCCGTCCTGAAATAGGTTGACACTTTTTCGTTGAAACGAGGAGGTGGCAAATGGAGCAAGGGATTAAGCGGACACAGCGAGACTACAGCCTGGCTTTTAAGCTGTCAGTGGTCGAGCAAGTAGAAAAAGGCGAGTTGACCTATAA